>DASPLL010000019.1:0-120169 GCA_035627615.1 Clostridia bacterium | reverse complement strand
TTGCATAATGGTCAAATACAAGGATACGGATTTAGTTGAATGCCTGCAATGGATTTTTGCAAAAGTGGGGAATTTTACACTTGCAAAACTGGGGAATTCCGTTTTGCAAAAGTGGGTATTTTTATCTTACAACAAACAGTTATGAACATGACCGGCTGTACATCAAAGGCTGCCTCTGATGAAAAATATACAAGCCTTGACACTGGGCGGAATGTGATTATGATCAATGATGACGCCTTTAAAGAAGCGGAAAAGCTGAAGGATGAAGAAATCAGGAACAGCATATCCAAGGTAGTATATATTGCCAAATTCGGCTTTAAGGAGTACATATCGGCAAGATTGAGCGAAATCAAGGAAGATGGCAAGCTGAGCTATTATCTGATAAGATTCGAGGGAACGTATAACAAGTGTTATACCATAGTGTTCAAGGATGGAAAGCTTCAGCTCCTGGATATACCGAAATACTATTATGAAGTATCACATATGGAACCGTTGTTTGAGGCAATAGATGAAAGCAGGATAAAGGACTATATGGACTATGCGACTACCGGTTGGTATATCAGGGACAGAGAATTCCATCAGGACCCGTATACAGTGATAGGGCACGAGGTTACCGGCAGGGAGAAGGGGCAGCGGGAGCTGATTGTATATACACAGGAAGGGGATAAGTATATTTTTAAGGAAAACAATGGAAGCCGTGACTGGGAATATGAAATAGACTCTTTCGATGTTGAGGAGTACATTGCCGAAAAGGACAAGCCTTCGGTTGCGCCGGAGCAGTTAAGCGGGATAATAGCCGCCGCTTCATCAGGGACGGTACTCAAATATAAAGAGGGAAAAATAAACGAAGATGATGTAGTTGATTATATAGTTCTGGTAAGAGACAGCGAAGACTCGTATACAGGCAGGGTCCTTATTATCGATGGAAAAAGCGGGGATATCATAGCAGACACTGAGGTCATAATTGGCAATGAAATTGCAGAACTGGATGTATGGGATATGGCGTCCGCGAACACAAGCTTCATATACTTCTTTACCCATGACGGGCAGCCGTATAATTACCTGCTGCATTATGTCAATAATAAATTGGTGAATATGTTCGATGACCTGGACATTACCAGGTATGCAAGCTATGACGCACAGAAAGGCAGACTGAACCTTTACTTTACCCCTATCAGCAGGACAATAGGATTCCCGGTAGATGCTTATGCAGATGCCCGGGGCAGTGGGACCGACCTTGTCTATACTGCGGATACTGTCAAAGGTATCAATGAGGGTGGGCAGCTTGAAATAATGAGCTATCTGATCTTTACTCCCAGCGGGGAGAATGAGATCGGGGAACTGATCCATAAGTATGAATGGGAAAATGAAAAGTGGAACCTTACCGCAGTGGAGGCCCAGGCGTATAATGGGCAGCTTGCAGAGAGCGATTCAGCAGAAGCAGGCTCAGGAACAGCTGCAGGAGGATGGTTCCGGAGTGGAGTATTAACTGTCGAAAAGGATAATCTGAATGAGATATTCAGCCTGAAGCTTGATGATGTCCTCCGGATGTACGGAGAGCCGGAATTCCGCGAGGGGGACTACAGCCTGCTGTACGACTCGGTACAATTCACTTTTGCATACGGAGGCAAGCTGGGCGGAATAATGTTCGGATCAGGAGACAATGCCATATTCGGGACAAAAATTGGAATGACATCGCAGCAGATCATAGCCGCCATGGGTAAACCGGAAGATGAGTCTCTGGATTCAGAAGGCTATGAGGGTGTAGAGAGGGTGCTGTTCTACAATATCTCAGGGCATGAAGTGCTTGTTGGAATCACAGGAGATCATTCAGTATGGTGCATCGTTAAAGGAATATTCTAAGGTTTGGAAGTATAAGAGTCTGGTGCGGAATGTTTACAAGCTTATTGAATTATGTACTGAAATGCTGTAATATACATTCCGTGAAATACTTTTTCATTCACAAATAAATTTTGCGGGGAGGGCTGCTAATTGTACAGGGAGAAGGTAGGACTTTTTCTGGATTCCATCGCTGACAGCGGCGATGAACAGTATGCAGATGCCATGAAGGATTTAATCGAATCAGCTGCCGAATATATAAAGAAGGTTGCTGTGCATGAATCTGAAAAATCTGTAGCCAGGCTCAGCATGGAAGGTGATAAATACGGGGAATACATACAGCAGCTTGACGGTAACAGGAGGACAGCACACAACAAGCTCATTTCGGATGTGAGGGTGGTCAACAGGCTCTGCAAGCTGTATGGAATTTCTTTAATGTTTGAAGGTGACGAGAATAACAGGATAGAGATCGCTGACTTCGCTCAGCAGATCATCAATGAGTATTTCAACACCAGAAAACGTTGATCATAGTTTGTTTGTATTTTGAATAGCAAAGGAGATGGGGATCAGCCTTGTGGTTTTCGATGGGGACATGGAAAAGTTCAGGAAGAGGCTTGAAGGCATAGTGAAGAGGAAATACATAGAATAATATATAAGTGATGTTCATGGTTCTGTTATAGCAGGACCATTTTTTTTATGCCCCGAATTTATCAAAAAAATTTCCATTAATGCGTTTTATACTGAGAACATAATACAAATGAGAGGATGATTCTATATGGAAAGTCAAGGAATAAAGTACTCAGTAGATTTGGTATTGTGCATCGACGCAACCGGAAGCATGGGAAATATAATTGGTAGAGTGAAGGAAAATGCAGTGAAATTTCACAGTGATCTGTATGAAAGAATGAAAAAGAAGGATAAGGAGATCGACAGTCTCAGGGTAAAGGTAATCACCTTCAGGGATTTTTACGTTGATGGGGAGCACTCAATGCTAGAATCACGATTCTATTCTCTTCCCCAGGAAGAAAAGGATTTTGCCGATTTTGTAAGCAAGGTTTATGCGAATGGAGGAGGGGACGAGCCGGAGAACGGACTTGAAGCGGTAGCGGCTGCGATAAAGTCGGATTGGACAAAAATCGGTGAGAAAAAGAGGCAGGTAATTGTCGTATGGACTGATGCAAGCACTCATCCATTGGAAAAGGATGCGTCTGCAAAGCCGGGGAATTACCCTGCAGGTCTGCCGAAGACCTTTGATGAGCTGACAGATCTGTGGGATGGGCAGAGCAGCCCTATGAGCCTGTCGGCCAAGCGTCTGATACTTTTTACTCCTGATGCCGATTGCTGGACAACCATGGCAACCTACTGGCAAAACACTCTGCACTGCCCGTCAAAGGCTGGAAATGGCCTGGGAGAAATGGAATATGGGACCATGTTTGATGTAATAGTAAACAGTATCTGATACTTGGCAGCTGATGGTACGGTTAACATTATGGGGGGAAGCACTAATGACAGGAGGTGTATCTGGTGATCGGCATAGACTTGTTTATTGAGAAGATAGAAGGACAGGGAGAGGATGCAGAGCCTCTCTCTGTCCTATATAGTGAAACTGAGGGACTGATAGGCGTATTTGATGGCATGGGAGGGGCAGGCAGCACAAGATACCAGGACAGCGAAGGTGTAACAAGGACTGGGGCATATATAGGCTCAAGGATGGCAAAGGAAATTGCAGCCGGCTTTTTCCACTTTGAGAAGGACAGGCTGTTATGGTATGGGAGAGAACTGGAGCACAGGGTTGAGAGCTTTGTGGGGGATCTGACCAAAGCATTGAAGGGGGGGCTTATCACAAAAGAGAAAGAGTACAAGTCCGGGAATATCTCCTACAGGGGGGATATGCTGAAGCGTTTCCCCTCTACGGCGGCTCTGACATATTACTGGAAGGATATACAGCAGGGCGGGGACTACAAAAACCTTGTAATATGGGCAGGGGACTCAAGAGTTTATTTGTTGGACAGGCAGGGGCTGAAGCAGCTTACAAAGGATGAGCTTAAGGAGGATAACGACGCCTTCAGCAATATTTATAAGGATTCACCCGTATCAAATTCTATAAGCGCAGGTGCTGATTTTCATTTGAACCATCTGCTGCTCTCAAGGAAGGAGCCTTATATTCTGATTTCAGCTACGGACGGCTGTTTTGGGTTCCTGGAATCCCCCATGCATTTTGAACACTTGCTTCTGGATGGCCTTATAAATTCATCCAATGCTGATGAGTGGAAGAAAAAGCTTGGGGACAGACTGGGTAGCGTTGCCAGGGATGATGTGTCAATGGCAGCTGTCACAGTGGGGTGGAACGGATTTGATGAGCTTAGGGACGCATTCCTCCTGAGATATGCACAGCTTGAGATGCAGCTTGTCAGGAAGGTCAATCAGATAAACTCATCTATCCTGAAGTGCAAGGAAATCATAGCGGCGGCAGAAGAGGAAAAAAGGAGTCTCCTGTCACAGTACTGGCAGACGTACAAGCCGGAGTATGAAAAATATATTGAAGGATAGCAGGTGGTGTTATGAACAAAGGACAAAGCATAAATGGCTATACGATAACAGAGGATTGTTCGGTAAGCGGTCTGTGCCGCTGGAGCTTTGCGGAAAAGGGCGGCAGGGAGTACTTCATAAAGGAGTTTCTCTCACCTACGTATCCTCTTCCTGAGGCGCCGGGCAGCAGGGTGTCGAAGGAGCTGAGGAAGAAAAAGTGCGAGGAGTTCGAAAAACACCACAGAATGCTGCAAAGTGCGCTTAAAAGAAAATGTTCTGCAGGGGGGAATCTTGTAATAGCACAGGATTTCTTCAGAGAGAAGGCCAAGTATTATAAGGTGACGGAGAAGGTCAATGTCTCAAGTCTGAGCATTAAGGATGTCTCTTCACTTCCGACCGATAAAAAACTGCTTATTGCAAAGACCATCTCCCACAGTCTGGGGATACTTCACTCCGAAAGAATAGTACATGGCGACCTAAAGCCGGATAATATACTGATAAAGAAGACTGAGACCGGTGACTACACAGCGAAGCTGATAGACTTTGACAGCAGTTACTTCTTTGGTGTGCCTCCCGAGATTGCCGAGGATGTGGTGGGGGATATGGTATATTACTCTCCTGAACTGGCTGCATATATAAAGGGTGACACCGATAAAAGCATGCTTACAGGAAAGTCGGACATCTTTGCCCTTGGGCTCATATTTCACCAATACTTTACAGGGCAGCTTCCCGTCTTTGACAAGGAAAAGTACGGCTATGCATATGTGGCAGTAAACAACAGCTCTGTGCTGAGGACAAGTTCTGTTATTCCGGTGGTTTTGAAGGAGCTGCTTGATGATATGCTGTCAAGGGATCCTGACAGAAGGCCGGATATCAACACTGTTTTTTCAACGCTCAAGTCCCGGAGCCTTCTGGAGGAAAAAACCGGAGCAGCAAGGAAGGAAGCTGCCGTTACAACGGCCTATACAGGTACTTTAGCAAAGCTTCTCAGCAAGGAGGACAAAAAAGCAGGGGTTGAGACGGGTATAACAGGAATCAAGCCTGTAAGTACTGAAAAGAGCAGAAGCAGCTGTTTCAAGGGTACATTGGCCAGGCTTATAGATAAAAGTTAGAGGAAACAGAATATATGGGTTGGAGATGTAAAAAGTGTGAAACGATAAATCCCCTTTTAAACAGGCAGTGCATAGTCTGTGGTAATGCAAGGCTGCAGCTGAGGAGGAAGGATATAGCAGGCTGGCTGCTGTTTTTGGAACAAAGGACCATAGGATATTTGATAAGAAATGCAGCCAATATTACAATGGCAGCAGCGGCAGTGCTTATTGTGCTTACAGTATCCACCGCATATAACCCTGGATACCCGAGAGGCGAAAATGATTTCATCAGTCTGCTCGAGTATAAGCAAGCGGCTGTAAAAGACAGACTGGGGAGAGTCAGAAAGGCGGATACCATGGACAAGCTTGGGGGAATAAAGCTGGTTGATATATCAGGCAGGTTCAGAGCGATAAGGCAGGTGGAAATCGGCAATAGAGATTTGAATGCTGGTCTTAAGAAAGCCGGTGATACGGCACATAAAATAGTCAAGTCCCTGCATAAACTCGGAAATAAAGGAATATACGCAGGAGGAAGGCTTGCAGCTGTAGCAGAGAAATGGGAGGATGAATCTTTATATAATAGGCTGGAGCCGGAGCTTAAAAGGTTGGTTCTCACAACCGGCGGCAAATTAAAGGTTATAGTGATAAGACTTGTGAATCAGACAAAAAACATAAAAGGCAAGGTGATGAGGTTTGGAAGTAACTACTATAGGTAAGATACTGAACTGTTTTTCTGTCATGGTATTCGGACTAGGCATGCTTGCAGGGCTTAGCAGCCTGTATATCCTTGTATTCAGGAGGAAGGACTACACTGATGCACAGCATGTAGTGCTTCACAATATGCTGAAGAGCTGCATGACTCTGGCTTTGATAACATTAGCTGTTTCCTGGTTTTTGGGCTGAACTGCGGAAATAATTCCGGTAATACAAGGAATTTTGTGTAAATATGTAGAATAATTACGAAATATGTCATTAATGCTAGTGCCTCGTAATGTATATCCCTTCTTGAGCATGCGAGGCACTAAATCAAGGATGTGATTATTAACACTTTGAAAGACTAGAAAGTTGTTGTGTTAATAATCACTAATAGGTGATATGATGAAAAACCGTTTGGACAGAATTAAACTTTTGATTGACAGGCTTGCAGAAAAAGATAACTGCATAACCAAGGCAGAGCTTTGCGCCGGCCTGGACATAAGCCATATAACCTTAAGGAGATACCTGGATTTCCTTAAGGCCTGGGGATACCGGTTCGACTGCAGCGGAGAAACAGTCAGAGTGATTGAGAATGGGCGGTTCGCGGTAGATACGGTATTTTCCAAGGGCAGTTACATATCCTTCAAGGTATTGATGTACATATACAATAATAATCCATGCAGCAGAGAAAACATCAGGAGGTATTTCTGCAAAACCTGCAAGCTGGAGGGTGAGCTTGAAGGGAAGATGACTCTGAGGAATCTGGATATACATATAAACCGCCTCACGGAATTGGGATACATAGAAAAATACTGGAAGGGTAAGGAACTCTGCTATAGAACAACCGAGAGTGTCATAGCTGCAGATTCATTGTCCTTTGACAAGCTTCTGGGACTTTTCAACTATCTTAATATATATGGAGGCGCACTACCCTTCCAGGAAAAGGTCGGTGACATACTTGACAAGCTTGAAAGTGCGCTGATCAACTATATCAGGAGGTCCAGAGAGGCTTTTGAGGATGTAAAGCTGGCATATGAGATATTTCCGGACTGCATAAAGCCCAGGACCGATCTGGAGACGGATCTGTTTGCAAAGGAATTGGAGAACCATTGCAGCAGAAGCATAATGCTCAGACTTGTGATGGACAGCGGATCGGCACTGAAGGTATATCCCTTCTCTGTTGTATATAACTTCCATTCGGGCTATTGGTACCTTGTATGCAGGACCGTGACAAATGGTGATGGTTATCAGCTGATAAGGCTCGATAATATATTGAGTGCAAAGCCGGCAGGAGAGAACTGCGGGATGACAATGGAGGAGCTGGAGGCTGAAAGGCAGAGGGCGAGGCTGGAAGTGGAGGAAAGCTTTGCAATATCTGTTGAGGAGCCGCTGCAGCTTCAGGTGTTTTTTAAGGATAATGAGGAGATAAACGAAGAAGTAATGGAACGGATGGAAAAATGCAATGGGATATTCAGGAAGCTTGAGGGCTTTGGTTACTGCTATCAGGGAGAGATCCATGGAACTATGGATTTTCTGGCGTGGTTGAGACGTTTGGGCAGCTGCGCAGTGATAATCGAGCCTGAAGACTTGAGAGCATTGCACATTGCCTCAGCAAGAAGAGCTCTGGACACATACCAGGTGGAATAGGGGGATAGACTGTGGAGGATATTTACCTTTCAGAAATAAGCGAGGTCATATACAGTGCCGCAATGGAGCCGGGAGCAACTATATGCCTGCTGTCGGAAAAGACAGGGGTGACAAGGGATGCTATACGCAGCATATTCCAATATTTTAATGAATACCCCTTTGGAGGAATAGAGGTAAGTTATTCAGGGGTGCCAAAGAGCATAGATATATTTGATTTGAGCGATGAAATGCTGGATGAAGTGGTAAGGTGGGATATCAACATCACCAATATGGATAAAGTTCCGGTGGAGAACCTGGATGAGGAAGAAGCCTATGTACTGATAAGCCTTCTGAACGGTATAAGCGGTGAGGAACTGAAGTCGGCAGTTGGATGTCTCAGCAGAAGCAGCAGAGATACTATGATCTTCACAAAGGGAATAGGCAGCGATACTCTGGGCATATTCAGACTTAATCAGTATCCCGTAATCAAGAAGGCTCTTCTAAAGAGAATTACAATAAATGCAGTATATGGTGAAGAGGAGGAGGCAATAGCAATTAACCCTCTGGGAGTGGTATTTCATTCGGAGGAGAATAATTGGTATCTGATTTGTGAAACAGTGGATGGAAGCATACACCCATATGAAGTGGAAAAGCTGGGGATAATGAAACTTGGCAAAGACTTCAGCCTTCCTGCCGGATTTGACATGAGATCGTTTCTCAGAAGGTATTTCGGGATGGAGATTGAAAAAGGGGAATATGTAGAGGCGATATTCAAGGATGAAGCAAATGTAATAGAGAAAGCCAGACGGCGTCTGGATGATAAAGGGGAATTCACAGTTCTGCCCGATGGCTCAATGGAATTCAAAGGCCAGCTTGTAGGAATGGAGGATTTCAAGCACTGGATGCTGGGCTTCGGATCCTCGGTGATCCTGAAGGAGCCAAAATGGCTCAGGGAAGAAATAGTAAAGGAGTACGAAGGGATACTGGATAACTACCATAGAATAGAGCATTTTAAAAACCACATTGTTTAATGCAATGTGGTTTTTTAGTTTTCAAAAAAATTTCCACATCTATGTTATAGAATAGTTTCGTAGGGTAGAAGCAACCATAACAGAGAACCTCCGGGATTGTTCAAATCAGGAGGTTCTTTTGAAGCCTAACGGAAATTTGATTAATTTACATATAGAGAAGGAGGCCAATATGAATGAAAACAAGGAAAAGAATGACCTGGACGAAGTGAAGCTGAGGCATACCTGGGGAGAGTTTACAGAGGTCGCATACAAATCCCTTGGCAGTAAGGCCCGGACAGCCGCAAATGCAGTACTGGCTTTTATGATTTTGGCGAATATCATCACTGATTTATGGATATATAGACATTCAATTTTTTCAAGTCTTCTAAGGATAATTCAGTTGATTGGCATATACGGCAGCTTTAAATTCATGATCTGGGCAGCACTCCCTAATACGAAAGAGTTCAGACGTATCAGCACATTAGTGGCAATGGGCGCTGGTGTAAGTGCATTCAACATAGCTGTTATAAAGGGCAGTTCCTTATTGATTTTAAATACTTTCATAAGCGTAATCTCTTTTATTGTGGGTATTGGCATGATACCTGTCATGCTGTTCCACTTGCTGTATTTTCTAGCCGAAAGGCTGGAAGACGGCACAAAATATAAAAACTGATAGGACAAGGGTGGGACAAGGTACCTGTCCCCTTGTCCCATGCGGGTGTCATGGATGCAGCGGAGGAGCTTGCTGTTCCCAAAAAGAAAAGTAGAAGTTACAGTTGGAATATGCGCGGCCTTTACGGTAAAATAGGATTATACATATTTTACCGCAAGGGACGCGCTTTTTTCGAAAGTAAATATTACAGTAAAGGATGCATATAAAAGGGAAGGAGTTGCAGCCATGAAAAAAAGACAGGTATTACTGATCATCATAATAACAATATTGGCAATATTGTCTACTGCATGCATCAAGTCTGAAAATACAAGCAGCGTAAATGGAGATGGGAGAAAAATGAATATAGACGGATATCGTATCAGCCTGTCTCAGGACGGAGAGAAGGAAATTTACCGTACCAAAACCGATAAACTGGTTCTGGTATATGATAACAAGGAAAAAATCATATACAGGGATTACAGGGAGATAAGCAACAACCCTTATTCGGTATGGAATTTCGATGAATATAAAGTGCAATGGAGCGAGGACAGTAATTATGTATATATCATTGACAGTATCTATGATTTTAAAAATGATGTATTGATACCTATCAAGGATTGTGTGATTTTTTCCTGGATCGGTAATAAGGGCATATATCTGGCTGATGGTACCTATTATGAGATATCCTATGACGGTGCACTTCAGAATGAAATGGCTGTGGGCAAGAAGGTTAAAGTGATTGAGTCCGATATAGTAAAAGAGCTGGGGGCACAAAAGGAAGACAGGTATTATGTACTGGATGACTGCATTCAAACCAAGAAAGTGTTTGATACAATAGGTGACGATATCATAATAAAAACAGCTTCACTAAAATATAATGAGGAGCAGCTGCAGGATAAAATCAAGGAGGAACTTCATTCAGAAGGTTTTAAGGAATTTTTGGGCAGGAGGCATTATAGGGAGATAAATAAAAGGGTCACTGCGCTTATGGATAAAATCAAAGAGCTGGAAGAATTTCAGGCTTTGCAATCAGATATCAGCAATTTGGAAAAGAACTATCCGGTAGAATTTGAGGGAAATGTAAAAAAGCTGCTTGATATAATTAATGATGATACCTACGGTTATTACAATGTCAGCGGAAAGTATTTCCTAAAGGATATAAAAAGTGAAGAGCTGAACTTCAGGTAATCAAAAACCCCAATTTTGGGTTTTTTTAGTAATAATATATAGAATTTCCGTGGGAATATTGTTAAACTAAAAGTATCATAAAATATTGATAATGATATTCAAATACTGATAGAATGAAGAATAACCTCTTGATATTATGTAAATGGCATGGTAGTAGGAATTACTTATAGTACTAAGCGAGGTAATAGTTTTTATGAAATTATCCAGATATGCAGTTTTTACTATTATACTAATAATTGTATTATTATCAGGCTGCTCGCCAGTTGTGGATTCAGGTGCTTCAAGAATAGAAAAAGGAGTGCTGGACCTGACTGCTTGGGATTTTAAATCGGATGGAAATATCATACTTGACGGTGAATGGGAGTTTTATTGGAACAAGCTGCTGACTTACGGTACCATGGGCAGCGAAGCTCCTGATTTGTATGCCCAAATTCCAAGTAACTGGAATGCCTATCTTCTCAATGGAGCAAATCTTCCAGGTGAGGGTTATGCCACTTACAGGCTCCATGTCAAAACCAGCCTGCCTAAGGGAACCATGCTGGGCTTCAGGACAAATGTATTTTCCAGTGCATTTAATTTGTATGTCAATGATGAACTGACGGCTTCAAGCGGCAGAGTAGCAACAACAGCCGGCGAAGAAACAGGGGAGTACAGGACCCAGGCAGTTGTCTTCAGTATACCCGCAAGTGAATTTGATGTTATCGTTCATGTTTCCAACTTTCATTACGCAAGAGGCGGGTTCTGGTACAGCATATATATGGGCTCCGCTGAGAACATTCAAAATTACCATGACGGCATAATGGGGAAAGAGGTGTTCCTGCTAGGCGCTTTGCTTATTATTGCACTGTTCTATTTTGCAATCTACATACTTCGGAGGGAGCTGCGGTATACCTTATACTTTGCAATGCTTTGCATAAGCATTGCTATTGGAATAGACCTGGTGGGGCAATTGATTTTTGTCAGAGTTTTTCCGGGTATAAGCTTTAATACCCTGATATTTATCTGGTATTTTTCTGCTGCGTTGAATGTTTCCCTTTTAATAATGTACGTGCATGAGCTTTATCCCTCACGCTTTTCCAATGCAGCAAGAAAGGTGTTCCTGTGTAACTCCCTGTTCTGGCTGGGATTCTGTCTTTTTACTCCGCCTTTGTTTTATACCAGATTTGGACAGGTCAGCAACTATGTCGAGATCGCAGGCTATTTGTGCACGGTAATAATTGTTGCTATCGGATTGAGAGCAGGAAACAGGAACGGCTGGCTGAACGTTGTCAGTATGGTTGTTGTACTGACTACATATATACATGATGTCCTGTATTGGACCAATGTCATAAAAAATAATTTTGGTGAAATGTTCTATGTAGGACTGTTTTTGTTCATATTCATACAGATGGTGATACAGGCAAAAAGAATCAAGCTTTTCTATGAGAACGAGACAGCAGCGGAGTTGTCGTTTCTGCAGGCTCAAATCAAACCCCATTTCCTGTACAATACTCTGAATACCTTCGTGGCCATATCATATTACGACACGGATAAAGCCAGAGGTCTTCTTACCGAGTTCAGCAACTACCTGAGAAGGAGCTTTGATTTCAAGAACTTAAGCCAGTTTGTGCCTTTGAAAAACGAAATAGAGCTTGCTAAAGCATATGCAGAAATAGAAAAGGCGCGTTTTGAAGAACGTCTGGAAATAATCTTCGATGCACTTGAAGATATGGAGGTTAATGTTCCTACACTCATGCTCCAGCCATTGATTGAGAATGCTGTAATACATGGTATATTACCCAAGCCTGAAGGAGGCAGGATAGAAATCTCAATTAGAAAAGAAACAAAATACCTTGTTTTCAGAGTTAAAGACAATGGAATAGGAATGGATGCAAAAAAGCTTCATGATGTGCTTCAGCAAAAAACCAAAAGAGGAATTGGTGTCGGAAATATTGATAAAAGGCTTAAAAAGCTTTATGGGAAAGGGCTTGATATCAAAAGCAGTCCCGGGGTTGGAACTGATATAACCTGGATTATTCCGGTGAACAGCAGGGAGAAGTGATTATTATGATAAAAGCAGTGTTGATTGATGATGAGAGACCGGCATTAAGAGGACTTGAGCACATGCTGAAAGAGTATCCGGAAATTGAAATAGCAGGTATGTTTACAAATCCCCTTGAGGCAATTGACAAGATAGCCGGTATCAGGCCGCAGATCGCATTCCTTGATATCAATATGCCGCAGTTGCAGGGAATTGATGCAGCAGCGGAGATACTTGACCGGTGCCCTGATACTGATATAATTTTTGTTACTGCTTATGACCAGTATGCAATTGAGGCCTTTGAACTGCACGCACTGGATTATGTTCTGAAGCCGGTTTCGAAGGAGCGTTTTGACAAGACGATTAGTAGAATTGTAGGTAAGGGGAAGAAAGCAGAGCAGAAAGAACAGCAGAAGAAGTTTGAAATCTGTGCTCTCGGCAAGTTTCAGGCAGGCTGGAAGGGTGGACGGGAATCTATCAAATGGCGGACAGAAAAAACAAAGGAGCTGTTTGCTTTTTTGCTGCACAATGCCGGTAGGGCAGTCACTAAGGATGATATCCTTGAAGCGGTTTATTGGGATATGGACATTGAGAAAGCGGTACATCAGCTTCACAATGGCATCTATTATATCAGAAAAACCTTTGAGAAGCACGGAGTTGAGAAGAGTCAGATTGCAATAGAAGGCAAATATCTGCTGAAGCTGGGGGATGCTGTAGTAGACAGTCTACAGTTCAAAAGGTGTATAAAAAGGAGTACAGCTGATAATGGCGGTCTTGAAGCAATCGAAGCTGCAGAGGCACTTTATGCAGGAGATTATTTTGAAGGTATGGATTGGATGTGGGCTGAAGCAGAACGTGAAAGCCTGAGAAAGCAGTATACGGACACTATGGTTATACTGGCTCTGGATTATATAAGGAATGAAAAGCTTAATAAAGCGGAGGGGCTGCTGCATAAGCTATATACAAAGGATCCGTATGTGGAAAAAGTATCTGAGCTTCTGATCAGGTTATATAAAGATACTAATAGAAGAAATGAGGCTGTTAGGCATTATCAGGAATATGAAAGGCTTCTGAGAGATGAGCTTGGGATATTGCCATCAAAAGAAATAAGCAAATTTTTAAAAGAGTTATAAAATATAAGTAAATATTAACAAAAATAGCAGAGGTTTGTAAATACTCTGCTATTTTGTCGATTAAAAAAGAATATGGGAGAATTTTGGGAGAAGCTCCTGCTAGAATTGTTATATGAAATATTGTCCGGCAGGGAAGATGGTTATATAAGGCACACATATCATGTGTGCAATATGGAAATAGAAACTAGAGCAGTGGGTGAAAGAGAAACAGCATTTATATGGAAGGAGAAAGGAAGCATGAAGAAAAGAAGGAAGCTATCAGGTTTTTTTGCAGTTTTATTTATTTTTTCGTTGTTGCTGCAATTACCGATGCCCAAAGCAGTATTTGCGGATGGAAGCATAATTGCCCATTATGAATTTGAGGATAATGCAAATGACAGCAGCGGTAACGGAAAACACGGGAGTGTATATGGTTCTGTAAGCTATGTGGATGGTATAGTAGGCAAAGCGTTAAGCTTAAATGGAAATGGCTGCATAGTGATGCCTAATAATTTGCTATGGGATCATCCGAACTTTACGGTAATAATGAGATTTAAGGCAGCTCCAGGGAATTCAGGGGGAATGCTGGGTTATCAGAACAAAGCGATTGGTTCTTCACAAGACGAGTATGTACCTATTTTAAGTGTGAGAACCGATGGTATATTAGCGGCAGAGCTGTGGACTGACAACAGCGGCATAGTAGTCTACTCAGATAACCCTGTAAATGATAATGACTGGCATAAGGTTGCAATATCTGCAAGCACAAACTCAATTACCGTATATCTGGATGACATGCAGATTGGAACAAAATCGGGAAATGTGCTGCCTCTGGGAATGGTTTATAACCAGATCGGAGGCAACTATTCAATACCAAGACCGGCTCAGGCAAACGGATGGTGGAGCTTTAGCGGGTTAATCGACGATGTTTATGTCCTGGACGATGGTCTTGACAGCGAGGAAATAGAGGAGCTTGTTATCAGCCCTCCAAGCGCTTCAAGCATAAGTGTGAATAATAATACGGGCGGCATTGATGATACTGTGACTGTTACAGGACTTTCCGAAGGTGATGTTATAAAAGCATATACCTCTGCATCCGGGGGCGAGCCGGTCGCAACAGCTTCAGTCAGCAGCGGAGAGACAGTTGCTGTTATACAGCTCGGCCAATTAGGGACTGATGCAGGGAGTATATTTGTATCCCTTACCAAGCAGGGTAAAAGTGAAAGTCCCAGGACGGAGATTGCATATTCTGCTGAGCCCGGTATATCGGTAGTAACCGGACAAGCGCCGGGAGACCTGGTGGCTACCATCCTTGGAGGCAGTATGGAAGTATCAAATATACAATTTACAGGCACAGTTACTTCAGCCGGGGCATTTAATGATGGGGGAACTACAATAGGCTTTGATAACGGGATAATACTAAGCTCTGGAAATGCCAGGGAATCGGTTGAAGGAGAAAATGATGCCGATGATATTAGTTACGATAACGAACTTGATGGAGATCCTGACCTTGATGCCATACTTGCTGTTGAAGGTGACGGAACTTCGCATGATGCTACTGTTCTGGAGTTCGACTTTTTACCTGAAAGCGGTTATATATCCTTCCAGTATGTTCTTGGTTCGGAGGAGTATACCGAGTATATACAATACGGCGATGTTTTCGGTTTGTTTGTTAATGGCGTCAATGCTGCGGTACTGCCGGGAACCTCTACATCAATTTCTGTTCGTACTATTAATCAGGAAACTAATTCACAATATTTCATTGATAATACGGACGGGCACCTGGCAACTCAAATGGACGGCCTTTCAGTGGCCTTTACGGTATCAGTTCCTGTAAATGCAGGGGTTACAAACCATCTTAAGCTTGCTATGGCGGATATGGATGATTCTTCATATGATACGAATATTTTCATTAAAGCGGGAAGTGTAAGGGACCAGCAGCTAAACCCCGGGAAATTCAGATTCGGCGGCAGGAGTGGAAATACTATAACACTTAATAGAGTGGACGGTTCTGACGGAGACGTTTCGGTAATCTGGAAAGCAATGGATTCAGAGGCAGAGGTTATAGAAACAGATTCGGTGTTTTTCGGCGAAGGAGAAACAAATAAGACATTTACAGTTCCGGAAGGCACTGTATCAATTGCTCTTAGCGGCCCAACCGGCGGAGCATTAATTGACAATGAGAGTGTCAGTGTTGAACTGGATAACATTGAAGAAGGCCAGAGCATTGATCAAGATATAACAGATGCATTGAGCAATCTGGATTATGGCGATATGGATTTCTCTGAAGGTGATGACGAAAACAGCGTTACGGATAATTTCTACCTTCCATTGGAAGGGGATAATGAGACTGCTATTACCTGGAATATAAGCGGAGATGGTGGAGATTTTGCAGCAATAAACCATGAAAATGGAGCAGTAACAGTGACAAGACCTGAAAGCGGTCAAGGGGATAAAAACATTACTCTGGTGGCGACCATAAGCAAGGAGGGCGGAGAGCCGAAGACAAAGGAATTTAACATTAAAATAAAGGAACTGGAGCAGACGGCTGATGAGGCAATAGCAGTTGCATGGAACAGCCTTGATTATAACGATATAGAATTTGCTGCAGGTGATGATAGAAACAGTATAACGGACAGCTTCATCGTTCCGTTTGCAGGGGAGAATGGTACAAATGTAACCTGGAGTGTTTATGAAGAGGATGAGGACTATCTGCACATAAACACGGTGACAGGTGAGGTGACAATTACAAGGCCTGCTTATGGGGAAGGTGACAGGAATGTAAGGCTTGAGGCAGTCATAAGTAAGGAAGGCGGAGCTGACAGAGACAAAAGCTTTGAATTCGTAATAAAGGAACTGGAGCAGACGGCTGATGAGGCAATAGCAGCTGCACGGAACAGCCTTGATTATAACAATATAGAATTTGCTGCAGGTGATGATAGAAACAGTATTACGGACAGCTTCTTCGTTCCGTTTGCAGGGGAGAATGGTACAAATGTAACCTGGAGTGTTTATGAAGAGGATGAGGACTATCTGCACATAAACACGGTGACAGGTGAGGTGACAGTCACAAGGCCTGCTTATGGGGAAGGGGACAGGAATGTAAGGCTTGAGGCAGTCATAAGCAAGGAAGGCGGAGCTGACAGAGACAAAAGCTTTGAATTCGTAATAAAGGAACTGGAGCAGACGGCAGATGAGGCGATAGCAGCTGCACGGAACAGCCTTGATTATAACGATATGGAATTTGCTGCGGATAATGACAAGGATAATGTTACAGAGGATTTTGTACTGCCATTTGCCGGAGCAAGCGGAACTACAGTAATCTGGAGTGTTTATGAAGATGGAGATGATTATATAGCGATAGACCCGGGCACTGGAGAAGTTACTGTAACGAGACCGGGTTATGAGGAAGAGGATGTAACTGTTACTTTGATAGCAACCATTAGCAAGAGTGGCGGTGAACCACAGACCAAGGAATTCAGAATAACAATCAAGAAGCAGGTTATGACGGATGCACAAGCTGTTGCAGCAGACAAAGCATCCCTGAATGAAAACGACATCATATTCAGCGATGGTGATAGTAAAAATAGCGTAACACAAAGCTTCAGCGTGCCTTTAAGCGGAGCTAACGGAACCACAATCAGCTGGAGTGAGTCAAGTCCGTATGCAAGGATCAGCCAGGAAACAGGAAACGTGGAAATTACAAGACCCTCATATAGCACGGGCGATCAAACCATTACTCTTACTGCAACAATTAGTAAAAACGGAGCTAGAGATACTAAGAATATTTCTCTCATTATTAAAAGCTTGCCTGATACAGGCAGTAATAATGATGACAGGGACAACGACCCGGTCAATCCGAATATACCGGTACAGACCAGACCGGCGGCAGGTGAGGTTGAGGGGGCTGTTAACGGCAATAAACAGCAATCATTAGGAAATTATCAAGAGTCAAAAGTAGGGAACCAGACTCAAACCACCGTGTTATTGGATGAGAAAAAGCTGAGTGAGATACTTGAAGGTGTAAACCCTGCAAATGTGGTAAACGGTAATTCGACCGTTACAGTATCCGTACCGTCAAAGGCAGATATTGTTGTAGGCGAGCTTAACGGGCAGATGGTAAAGGATATGGAAGCAAAAGAGGTAGTCCTGGAAATCAGGACGGAGAATGCCGGGTATACGATTCCCGCAAAAGAAATTGACATAAGTGCTGTTTCTGAAGCACTTGGCCAGGACATAAAGCTTTCTGATATTTCGGTTAAGGTTGAAATATCAAAGCCTGCGGAAAATATGGCGAAATTTGTAGAGGATGAGATCAATAAAGGCGGTTACAGTGTAATTGTACCTCCTATGAATTTTAAAATATCCTGCACCTATAATGGAAAGACAGTAGATGTCAGAAAATTTGAAAGCTATGTCAGCAGAGTGATGGCTATTCCCGAGGGGATCGACCCAAACAAGATCACTACTGGAGTAATTATAGATCCGGATGGAACAATCAGGCATGTACCTACAAAAGTGATAGTTATAGACGGCAAATATTATGCTGAAATCAACAGCTTGACAAACAGTACTTACTCCGTAATCTGGAACTATGTAGAATATGAGGACGTGAGAAGGCATTGGGCCGGGGAAGCAATCAATGACATGGGCTCCAGACTGGTGATAGAAGGAACCGGAGATGGTATGTTTGATCCTGATAAGGCTATAACAAGAGCAGAGTTCGCATCAGTAATAGTAAAAGCTCTGGGCTTGAAACCTGAAAAATCAAGCGGTAAGTTCAATGATGTCAGGAGCACGGAATGGTACAGTCCTTATATCAACACTGCGGCAGAATACAGCATAGTATCCGGCTATGGAAAAGGTAAGTTCGGGCCTTACGACATAATAACGCGGGAACAGGCTGCTGCTATGATAGCCAGAGCAATGGATATTGCCGGTCTAAAGCTGAAAATGATAGGTGAAGAATATGAAAAGCTTATGACAGGTTTCGAGGATAACAGCACCGTTTCAGATTATGCCAGACCTTATATAGCTTCTTGCATTAAAGCCGGGATACTCATTGGAAGTGATAATAGGATGATAGCTCCAAGAGATAATATAACCCGGGCGGAAGCAGCTGTATTAATACATAGGCTTCTACAGAAGTCAGAATTAATATAATTTAAATAATCAGAGTAAAAAGGCTCTCCCAAAAGGAGAGTCTTCTACGTAATTATGTCTTGATATTTATACACTCGCTTTTTCGTGGCTTTGGGAGAATTTTGGGAGAAGCCTTCGCTAAAATTTAATTATATTGGACAATAAACGACAAGAAGGTGATTGTTTTGAAGGTATACATATTGGACGAAGGAAGCAGCAGTCTGGATCAAATGCTTCTGTGGCTGTCAGGGAATCCAAAGATTTCAGCAGTTGAGTTATACAGTGACTGCTCCAGATTTATCTCGAGGGTCATGGAGCTCCCTCCTACCTTATGCATAATCAGACTTGGGTATGAAGGGACCTCCGGACTTAAAACGGCAAAAATTATCAAGAATATGTATCCCAACATACTGATAATTTTCACTTCCGAGGAGCGGGGCTACGCACTGGATGCTTATGAGCTGGGAGCAAACGGGTATCTGCTTTGCCCAACAGATAAAAATAAATTCGAAAAGTGTTTGAGATTAGGTGGATAAAAATATTTTATGGAACGGGGGATATATTTGATGGAAAAAATCTATAAAAAAACACTTCATTTATTACTCATTATTTCTATTCTAGTAAATTCGTTATTTCTTCCTTTCACGGCAGAGGCCTCAACAGCACCTGACAAGGAGATAGAGGTTACGCTTGCGGCTGATACTGCAAGCAACAACCTTGACCTGACAGGCTTTTCTGATAGGCTGAAGAATAGGCTGAATACTACCTATGGGGTACCGTTGGACAGGATACATGTCAACGCGGTAGATACCAGTGTTGTATCCTCAAGCATAGATTGGTACCGCTTTGATCACACCAATTATCCGGAGAATGTAGTTGATACAACTATCAGTATTGTAAAGCATATCGGTACTGCGACAAGCCCTTCTGACAGATACATCGGGCCTGGACTTCCGACTAACTATACGCAGCCTACCCACGTATTGACATCAGGCAGCAGTATAGACTTTTACGGGTATGGCTCTCCCGCATTCAAGGATTTTCTATTTGCACCGAATAATAATGCCAATAACAAGGTGTTTTCTTTCCTGCTGAATGAGCAGGTGGTAGATTACCATACGGCAGAAGGCGTTGGATTTATGTTCAATGCGAGATATACTTACAGCAGCTCCTCGGACAGAAGGCTGTCCGGGTATATGGTTCTTATAGGACAGTCTTCTGTTTATTTATACAGGCTTGACAATATTGAGATCAACCAATTTATGAATTCAAGCAACATTACCCTGGGTGCTGCACCTTCAGCCTCCAAATGGGGAGGTACGGTTTACTGCATGAATAGTATACCAAAACCTGCGCCTTCCAGCGGTACCATGAGGTATCTGAAGCTTGCCGCCTCACCTGCATCGGTATCCTTTTACCAATTTACCGACAGTACCTACAGCACCATCAAGAATAAGATACTGGACAATGTTGCACTTACCACTACCTATAATACCTTCGGCTTCGGACCCATTGCATGCTATACGGCCCATAACTGTCAGTCCTTGACCCATGTGACCTTCAGCAACCTCGCAATGTCGGAAGATACCTCGGTCAGCTTCACAGACATGGTAAAGAATACATCATGGAACTATCAGGATTCCTTCAGGGTCATTGCCAATGTTGATAATGACGGAGTTCCTGATTTTGCAGACAAGTCGGATCTGGCGACTATATTATATTACATGATGCAGAACAGCACCCATTATGTGGGCTGGGGCATCAACAACGCACTAAGTCCGGTCATAGGGAGCTACAACTCAGTAAAGGCCCAGTCAGACGGCTTTGTAGAAAGAAATAATGGAAGAGGTATATTCATAAATAGGACTGATGGAAATTGCGATACCCTTGATGAAGGCACCGATGCCCTGGCTGACTATATAGCAGACCAGCTGGATCTGATGCCTGTAATCTCGAAACCAATAATAAATACTGATTTTGATGGTAATTTCCTCAGTAACGGCAGTGTTACCTGCTCGACGCCTACCACTGTTTCCTCATTAGGAAACCCAGTAGGAGCTTATAAGTGGCGGGTGATGGATGTGGAAGGAGGCATCTGGCAGGACCAGGGGACTGACAGTACTACTTCCCTGGTATTCCCTACAGGTACATACAATATTGTATCGCTCAGGATACAAGATTCAGTAACCGGGAGCTGGAGCGACTATGCCATCGCATATATTGCCAATGATACTGTAGCGCCTCCGGTTTCGATATTTACTCTGGATAAATCAGAGCTGATGCCGGATACGGAAATTGCAGGCTTGCAGACAACAGAAACAGTTCAGGCAACGGATGCCTCATATCATCCGGCCGGAGAAGCAATATCCGGTTGGGAGTGGAAGGTGTACAATTCCATACTGGTAGAGCAGACAGGGCTTGCATCAGCTTCACAAAATCCCATTTTTGATTTTGCCGGGAAGGCAGCGGGCAAGTACACTATAAAGCTGAGAGTCGAAAAGGGCCCTGGCAACTGGTCGGCATATTACAATCAGACTGTTACGGTATTTAGAGAAAGCGGAAGCATTACAATCAGCAGAACCGACCCTGCAGGCTCCGGGGATGTTATATATACAGATGCGTCAAAGAGCTTTTCCTTTGGCGTTGACTCTACAAGCGGCAGTCTGGCAGGTTACAGAGTAATTAAAATACCTGCGGACGGCGGCAGTAATGTGGTTGGCGACTGGACAACCGTAAGCGGTACAAGCATTATAGGATCATCAACTGTTTCCGGGGGGAGCTATGAGATATATGTCCAGGCAAAGGACGTCAACGGCAACAGCAAAACACAGTCACTAGGGGTTTTCTCACGGGGTTCCTCCCCTGAGGTAAGAACTGCAGGAGCCAGTGCAATCGGAGGAGTAACAGCTACTGTGTCCGGATATGTATATTCCTCCGGCGGGCTGGATGTGACTGCTTGCGGTGTGGAGTACAAGATAAGCTCCGGTACTGAATATATTACTGCCAATGCAGCCGGAGCGGGAACCGGCAGCTTCAGCGTCACACTGACGGGCCTGACGCCGGAAACGGAATATACGTTCAGGGCATTTGCCGTAAACAGTGCGGGTACCGGCTACGGAGAAAACATACAGTTTACTACTACCAGTCGTTCCATGTCAGCAGAGCCCGATGAAGTGATGACAGAGGAGAACCTGGACGGAATGACTATTGAACTGACTCTCGTCGGTGAAAGCTTTAAAAATGGTCTGGACAAGTCAGGTATCACTCTTAACAATGGACCGGAGGGTCTGACGGTAGCGGAAGCAGTATATCAGGATGCGTCAAGCAGTATTATTACCCTGGATTTTGACGGTACGCATTTTGACAGCATAATCAATGATTTCAGCATAACTGTAGCAGGCTCAGCATTGGAGGAGAATACAAGCATTACCTCAGACAATATGACGATTATAAATACGATTGCGCCTGCAATAACGACATTTACCCTTGCCAACGATATCGGAAGCATATCGGCGACGGTCCGCGGAATGGTAAACTCCACCGGCGGGACGGATACAGTGGAGAGAGGGATAGAATATAGGGAGGCCTCTGAAACTGTATACTCAGCAGTCTATGCAGAAGCCGGAGGGCTTGGCGACTTCAGCGTAAAGCTGACGGGACTGGCGCCAAATACAGAATATACAGCCAGGGCATATGCCGCAAACAATGTAGGTAAATGCTACGGAGGAAACATACAATTCACTACTACCGGACGCTCTATGTCAGCAGAGCCCGATGAGGCACTGACAGAGGAGAACCTGGATGGAATGGAAATTTCACTGACTCTTGCTGGGGACAGTTTTAAGAATGGCTTAAGAGAATCGGATATAATTCTCAACAATGCACCTGAGGGTCTTACGGTAGCGGAAGCAGTATATCAGGATGCTTCAAGCAGTATTATTACTCTGGACTTTGACGGTACTCATTTTAACAATGTGATCAATAATTTCAACATCACTGTAGATGGTTCGGCGTTGAAGGAAAATACAAGTATTACCTCAGACAATATGACAATTATAAATACGATGACGCCTGTAGTAACAACAGCAGCAGATATGGATATAAGCGGTGTTACGGCTACGGTACGGGGGATGGTAACCTCAACAGGAGGGACGGATACTGTAAGAAGGGGGATAAAATACAAATCAGTCACAGCTTCCGAATTTACCACTGTTGAGACTACAGACGGCGGCACGGGTGATTTTAGCGTTACACTGACAGGTCTTACACCAAATACAGTATATATAGTAAAAGCATTTGCTTCAAACAGGATAGGCACAAGCTACGGCGAGGCAAGACAATTTACTACAACTAGCCGCTACTTGATGGCCGCTCCGGATACACTGAAAAAGGAGGACCTGGATGGCTTGATACTGACGTTGACCCTTGCTGGAGACAGCTTAAGGAGCGGCTTAAATAAGTCGGCTATAACCCTTAATAATGCACCCGCAGGTCTGACGGTAACGAATGCGGTGCGTGAGAATGCCGCAAGCTGCAAGCTGACACTGGCCTTTAACGGAGATTTTAGTAACTCCATAAGCAATTTTAGCATCTCGGTAGCCGGTACGGCATTGACAGGAGGAACAGGTATTACCTCCAACAGCATGACCATCCAGGCGTCAAACCTGTGGAGTGATGTAAACTCTCTTGATATTGTATATGCAGATTACGACAATATGGCTGAAGTGAGTGATGACAATGCGGATCATGTTACCCGCGCAATATATCTTCCGGTAAAGGGTAGATCCGGAAAGACAACTATTACATGGGAGTCTGGCAATACAAACCTGATAACCGCAAGCGGAAGGGTAAAAAGACCTGAACCTGAAGGAAGCGACACCCTTGTAACTCTTACAGCTACTATTACGGAAGATGCTACAGGCATTCAAGCCACCAGGCAGTTT
Organism: Clostridia bacterium; assembly: GCA_035627615.1. Classification (GTDB taxonomy): domain Bacteria; phylum Bacillota; class Clostridia; order Lutisporales; family Lutisporaceae; genus BRH-c25. The sequence continues at coordinate 96,324 of DASPLL010000019.1, read as the reverse complement.
ACGGTAAAAGTATTGAAGCTCAGTGATGAAGATGCAGCTTTAGATGCAGGCAAAAATCTGACGATGGAAACTGCTTTTGACTTCGGTGCAGGAGATACGTGGGAATGTATAACTCTCAACTTCTGGGCACTTACAACAGGAAGCCACAATACCGAAATCAGCTGGACCTCGGATAGTGACACGATAATACTTCAGCCTGGAGAAGGCAAAGTGGATGCTACTGTCACAAGGCCGTCTGCAGCAGGCAGCAACAAAAATGTCATATTGACAGCTCATATTACAAAAGGCTCGGCAAGTATTACAAAGAAATTCCTTCTTGTTGTACAAAAAGAGGGCGTGGTTAAGGAGGAAATAAGGGGAAATACCGGAAGAACAGCTGAGGCAGGAGCCTCCGGACAATCAGACACTTTTGAAATAGGCAGGACTGTTCTTGAGGACGAAACAAAGATAGATTATGTGATGGTAGAAACAGACAAGATCATAGCATTGACAGAAGCCATGGACCCGCAGAACAGCGGTGAAAATCAGAATACCGTAAGCATATCGATGCAGCAGGATGCCAATGACAAGGCGGACCAACTGGCTGTGGAGATTCCGGCAGCGGCTATAAGTGCAATCGCCGATAGGAATGCCGTATTGGAAGTGAACACCGATGAAGGCTCCATAAAGCTTGAACAGAGCATTCTTAATGAAATGGCACAATCGGGTACGGACTTATACTTCCGTATAGTACCGGTTAATGATGCATCCGAGCAGGATAACGCAAAGAGCAATGCAAGGACCGATACCAATATAATACAGCTGGTCAGCGGCGGCAAAGAGCTGAATGTGCTCGGGATCCCAAGAAAAATTGAGACAAATTATACAGGTTACAGAACTACGGTTATACTTCCTCTGGATGGAGTAACGATACCTGAAGAGGGCAGAGCCGAATTTCTTGATTCTCTAAGGGTATTTATAGAGCACAGTGACAGTACTGAGCTTTTGACCCCCGTGATCGTATATAAAAACGGTGTACCTTCCGGAGTACAGTTTGAGATAGAAGAATTCAGCCGTTTCCAGATAGTTAGAGCTTCTGCTGTTAATAGGGACAATGACAGTGATGATACTTCAAAACCCAAGGTCATACCGGCGCCGATACCTGTTACAAAGCCTTCAACTCCTGAAACCGGTATTGAAATCGGCAGTGCAGAGCTTAACGATGTTGCAGATATCGAGAAAACACATAAGGACGGTAATGCAGAAGTTAAAATAACTATTAACAATGACAAACTGATAGATATCATTAAAAACGGTGAAAATGGAGAAACGATCAGCATCGTAACCTCTGAGCAGGCAAATAAGTATGAAGTAATATTAAATGCAGAGCTGCTCAAGCTAATGCAAACCAAGGAGGATACCGCAAGTATCGTGGCGCCGGAGGCGACCTGGAATATCCCTGCAGCAGCAGTGAATACCGCTGGTCTGAACGGAATACTTGGAAGCTCTGATGACTTGAAGGATGTTATGGTTAAGCTGACATTAGACAAAGTTACAGGCGGTAAGCAGAACCAGATCACAGCTGCAATCAAGGCCAAAGGAGCACAAATGTCTGCAGTACCATTGGCAAGCAGTATTTCTTTCAGCTTTTCAGGAAAGGATATACCGGTGGGATTGCTTGATCAATATATTGAGATGATTATCCCGATGCCGGAAGGCATAGCTCTGCAGAAAATAACAACTGGAGTATATGTTGATGATGAAATGAAGATATCACATGTACCGACGGAAGTAACAGTGACAGGCGGAAAATATTATGCGAAGATTAACAGTCTGTATGGAGACGGCATTCACACAGTCATCTGGAATCCTAAGGAATTCCCGGATGTGGTAAGGCATTGGGCGAAGATTGAAACCAACGACACATATTCAAGGATGATAGTCTTCGGTGAGAACAGCGGACTTTACAAGCCGGATAAAGAAATAACCAGAGCCGAGTTTGCGGCAATTCTGGTCAGGGGCTTGGGACTCAGGCCTGTTGAAGGGAATGTCTCCTTCAGTGATGTAGCTAAAACTGCATGGTATCATGATGTAGTTATAACAGCAGCTGAGTTTGAATTGATCAAGGGATATGGGGACGGCACCTTCGGACCGGATAAGCTGATCAGCAGGGAAGAGGCTATGGCTATGACAGCCAGGGCAATGAACCTCACAGGGCTTTCACTGGAACCCAATAGTGAAGAGACAGAAAGCTTGCTCGGAACTCTTAAGGATGCCGGTGATACAGCAGGCTGGGCGAAAGCCTCGGTTGCAAGGTGTATTAGAACAGGAGTTATTACGGGTATAGGAGACAAGCATATTGCACCGAAAGAAAATATAACAAAAGCACAGGTTGCGGCAATCGTAAGACGTTTGCTGCAGGAATCGGGATTGATCTAAGATTGAAAAACCTCTGTACAAAACGTACAGAGGTTTTTAAGCTTCTATTCCAGAGCAGCAGCAATTTCCTGCTCACAAATATTGTCCTTTATTATCCTGTCGATCTTTCCAGCCTTGATTGATACCACGCAGGGAGCCTGATCAACGCCAAGCCTGTTTGCAATACCTGCTGATTTGTATATATCCACCCTGGTGACCCGGACCTTTCCCTTCAATTCAGCTTCGCATTTCTCGATGACAGGAAGCAATTCCCTGCATTTCGGGTCTACCGCATTCCATATATACACAAGACCCGGCATGTCGGACTTCATAATCTGATTATGGAAGGTTTCACTTTCTGCAATATACTTCTCCACCGAATATCCTGCTATTGCACCGTCACCGACAGCTGTTGCAACCTGCTTCAGGAACTTGTCGCGGACATCTCCCGCAGCAAATACTCCTTCAATGTTGGTCTCCATTTTCTCATTGGTCAGCAAATATCCGCCTCTGTTCATATCAAGCATCCCATTGAATATGTCGGTGTTGGGCAGATAGCCTATGAACAGGAAGCATGAGTCCGCCTTTACAGGTATAAGCTCGTTGGTCTTTACGTTCTTAAGTATTACAGTATTTAAGCGTTCTTCCCCCACAAATTCATCAACTACGGTATTCCAGATGAATTCCATCTTCGGGTTTGACATTGCCTGTGCTTTTGCAATTTCATTGCAGTCCATCTTACCTGTATCGTGAAGTACTGATACAATGACCTTATATGCAAATTTGGTAAGGAACATGCCTTCTTCGATAGCAGCATCCCCGCTGCCGACTACCAGGACTGTCTTGCCTGTATTAGCTGCGGCATCACAGGTAGCGCAGAAGGATATGCCCTTGTCATACAGGAAGCCTTCCTCGCCTTTGGCACCGGTAAGCCTTGGCTTGCCTCCGGATGCTACTACTACTGCTTTTGCTTCAAAAATATTTCTGAAGGTCTCTACGATTTTAATTTCTCCATCCAGCTTCACCGATTTGACATCGGTCAGCTTGAAGTCAACTCCGAACTTTTTTGCCTGTTTGTGAAATAGCTCCATCAGCCCAAGACCTGTAGAACCTTCCGGGAATCCGGGATAGTTCTCGATTTCATTTGTATAGGTGGCAAGTCCGCCAACAAGAGATTTCTCTATAAGAAGGGTCTTAAGCCTTGCTCTTCCGCAGTATATGCCGGCAGTTAATCCTGCTGCACCGCCGCCGATAATGACGACATCATACTTTTCAACTTTCTTTTCCACAATAATCCCCCTATGTTACATGAAATATTTGACCAGAAGCTTGCTGCCGACCATTGCCCCAAGGAAGAGGAATACTGCAAATACCCAGCCTGAAAGGGACAGTGAAGCGATACCGCTGTATAATGCTCCGATATTACAGCCGGCGGCTATCCTTGCACCGTAACCCATTAGTAAACCGCCAAGTATTGCGGCAACAACCTGTTTCAAAGATTTTATCTTTTTGAATTTGAACTGAGATGCCAGCAGTGCAGCAAGCAGAGCGCCGACTATAACGCCCAGATTCCTGATTGAACCCGGATCCTTGAGGAAGCCTCCTGCCAGAGTTGCCTGGGCACCCTTGCTGCTGAAATAATACCATTTGTCAACACTGCCTCCTATTGCCCTGTACAGCCATGCGCCCCAGTTGGTAAAAGGTCCGGAAACACCCCAGGGATCATTTGTGGTAGCCAATGTAACTATCTGGAATAGAGATAGCAGTACTGCACCTGCTACATAAGTCCAGGCATTTTTAAACCACATCTGATAGAACTTGTTGTTCTTAATATCCAAAATTTCACCCCCGCAAAGGTTATTTAGTCTTCTCGATGAAAACTTCCCATTCGCCGTCGTCAACTTCTTCTATTTCTACATTGTGTCCTTCTTTTCTGGCCCATTCAGGTACGTTCTTCATAGCACAGCTGTGGTCTATCTGAACGACAAGCACATCACCCAGTGCCAGTTTTTTTAGTGCGTTTTCCGTTTTTATAAGCGGCACAGGACATGCCTCTCCCATACAATCTAAGGTAACTTCTTTAGCCATTATTGACTCCTCCTTAATATATATAAGTTAGTCGTTCTCATCTGCGTTTAATTTTCTATTCTCCCATTTGTCCGCTGCTATATAGAGGACAGCAATCACAAGGAGCTGAACTGCTACCGCTCCTCCCCAGCCCAATATGTCAGGCAGGAAGATTTTTTTTCCTGTTATCATGAAGTTAAGCTTCCACCAGCCATAATCGTGGGCGCCCCAAAGTGATCCGATCACAAAGAAGAATAATGAGAGTATCTGCATTCCAAAGCCTTCACCAACACGCATCAAGGTTCCTGAGGCGCATCCGCCCGCAATTACCATGCCGATTCCAAACATGAATGCTCCTACAACAGTTGCAAGGCTGATTGGAGCGATATATCCCTGACCAGGTATCGGCAGCCCTTTGATGTAGGCTCCATACTTAATAGCGGTAAAGCCTATTGTTGTTACTGCAAAAGCAATCAGAACCGCTCGTGTAACAGATGTGCTTCCTGTCAGATAAGGATCTCTCATGGATGCTGTAAAACAAAACCTTGATTTCTGAAGTATGAATCCGAAGCAGCCGCCTAAGATCCAGAAAAGAGCAAGCTTTGCAGATATAGTCGCCAGGTATATCCCAAAAGCTATCATACCGGTAAACAGTATAACACCAAAGGGCAATTGATTTGCTTTTTTCTTCTTAGTACCGGTTCTTGCCCTGGACGAAGTGCGAATACTTGTACTGGACTCAGCCATCTATTTCCCTCCTTCCATATGTTTCGCACTAAATCCATTACATAATAGTTCAATAGTGCGAAACGTTTTCATTGATGTTATAAATCGCAGCTATTCGATGTAATCTTCTTTGTGCGAATTATATAGATATTAATTTAACAATTAGAACACAATTTGATTATAGCATAGATATGTGGATGCAATTATTAGAAGTGCTTATGTAGCATAACAGTATACTATAGTAATTATTTTGCTATAAGCTTTTTTTATGGTAGCACAAGTGATAAAATATTAACAAAGGCCTGCGCGTAGTGTTGCATGACAGACCTCTTATGATAGGAGTGATAAAATGCATATTGAGTACCTGAAATATTTTTTTGAAGTAGCATCAGTGAAAAGTATCTCCAAGGTTGCAAACAGCTGCCATATTTCACAGCCTGCTTTGAGTCAGCAGATACAAAGGCTTGAAGACAGCCTGGGCTTCAAGCTTCTGGAGCGGAGCAACAAAGGGGTGGAGCTTACGGAAGCAGGCCAGATAGTTGAAAAATATGCCAAGAACCTGATAAAAGCTTATGATAATATGGTTGAAGATCTGGCCGCCATAAATAAAAAGAATTGTACAATGCGTATCGAAGCTTGTCCGACAATGGCAACCTATGCACTGCCATGCACGGTATTCAAAATTAAAGAAGAGTTTCCCAACTATAATTACTGTCTGATATCCAGCATGTCGGAAGAAGTCGAGCACAATATACTGGCAGATGCATGTGATGTCGGGTTTGTTCAGGGGATGCCTTCTGATCAGGATCTGGTAAGCTCAATTGTAGGTACAGACCGGATGGTGTTTGTTGCTTCGTCGGAATACAATATAAAAAGTGAGATCAGCCTGAATGAGCTGGTAAGGTATCCTCTGATAATGATGCATGAAAAATTCCAGTGCAGAAAGCAGTTCAATGAAATGCTGAAAGAAAAGGGAATAGACCTGAACAGCTTGAACGTATTGTTCAGCCTTGATTCCACAGAATCCGTAAAATCAAGTGTTTTGAAAGGCCATGGGCTGTCTTTGCTTCCGTACATATCGATAAAAAAAGAAATGTATAACAAACAGCTTAAGGAAGTAAAGGTAAAGGATTTTGAAATACAGTATGAAATATATATAGTCTATAAAAGAGATAAAGGTATGAATAAAGGTACCAGAGAGTTTATACAGTTTCTTAAGAAGATCGGCGAGAAGAGCTTCTGCTGATAATGCATTTTGCTGCTTTGTGCCTCACAGCTCAAGAAGACTGTTTCTTAATATTTTGTGATCGTTATCTCCCATACTCCGTTAATGACTTCTTCCGGCTCAAGCCTGATTCCAGAGGCTTTTCCATAATGGTCAGTAATGGATTGCAAAACACAGCTGTGATCGGTGAAAAGCATAAAGGACTCACCTTTTTGGAGAGTTTTCAATTCCTGTTTTATTTTCAATATAGGTATGGGGCAGAATTCTCCAAGACAGTCAATTTTTTTCATAAGCCACCCTCTCAATTGTTTGTTATTGAATTCGCACTAAGCACGAAATAATCGCTAATGCGCAAACAGTCCAGTGAACAACCTTTGATATTATTATAACAATTTTGAATGGTACTGTAAAATGATAATGATGATTTTAGGGGGATATATATGGAAGTTTATCTGGTTACAGGTGGAGCCGGCTTTATTGGTTCAAGCTTTATAGAGTTTTTGTTTAATACAAAAGACGATGTCACTGTAATTAACATTGATAAGCTGACATATGCAGGGAATGTAAAAAATAATACTTCTGTGTGCGACAATGTAACCTATACATTTATACAACAGGATATATGTGATGAATCCTTCATATGCAGCATTTTTAAAAAGTACAGGCCGGACTATGTTATCAATTTTGCCGCAGAGTCTCATGTGGACAGAAGCATATGTGACAGCGGAATCTTCATGAGGACGAATGTCCTGGGAACCCAGGTACTACTTCAGGTATCACTGCAGCATAATGTAAAGCGTTTTATCCAGATATCCACTGATGAGGTATATGGAGCAGCCGGTATTAATGCTGGCCTGACAGAGTCGGCCGCTTTATTTCCGGGGAATCCTTATGCAGCCAGCAAGGCGGCTGGGGATATGATTGCTCTGGCATATAATAATACTTACGGACTGCCGGTTATGATAACACGAAGCAGCAACAACTTCGGTTTCGGCCAGAACTCTGAAAAGCTGATCCCTATGGTTATCGGGAAGTGCCTCAGGGGAGAGGCCATACCTGTATATGGAAATGGATTGCAGATAAGGGACTGGATATATGTTGACGATAATTGCAGCGCAATTTATTCAGTTTTGAAGAAGGGCATGGAGGGGCAAATATACAATATAAGTGCAAACAACAAGTTGGATAACATCACGTTGATAAAGCAAATTATTAAAACAATAAGAGACATGCTTCCTGAGAGTGATCAAAGAAGGCAAAAGATAGATGAAGGCCTTATAACTTTTGTAGAGGATAGAAAGGGACATGACCGATGTTATTCTATAAGCCCGGAAAAAATCAGGGTACAGTTGGGCTGGAGTGCAGAGCACGATTTCCACAAAGCGCTGGAGCATACAATAAAGCTTTACCTGGATGATTTAAGCTGAGAGTTTCATGATGGAGGGGAAAGATGAAAGGTATCATATTGGCAGGGGGAAAGGGTACCAGGCTTCAGCCGCTGACCGGAAAATGCAATAAGCATTTGCTTCCTGTAGGGAGTGAGCCTATGCTGTTTAATCCTATCAAGCAGCTGATATCTGCAGGTATTGTAGATATTCTTATAATAAGCAGCAGTCAGCATATAGGCAGCATAATCCATACTGTAAGCTCTTCGCATGTTTTTGGCTGCAACTTTTCTTTTGCAGTTCAGAAGGAAGCAAGGGGAATAGCTCATGCCTTGCTGGCTGCGGAAGGATATACAGGCGGTGATATTGCGGCAGTCATATTGGGTGACAATGTCGCTACCCACAGCATCAAACCCTATGCGGAGAAATTCAAACTCCAGCGTACCGGCGCCAAGGTGCTGCTGAGTAAGGTGATGGACCCTGAAAGCTTCGGAGTTGCAGTTATAAAAGAAGGACGCATTGAAAAAATAGTGGAAAAGCCGGATAGGAATATCAGCTCTTATGCTGTAACAGGTATTTACTTCTATGACAACAGGGTGTTTGATATTATCAAGGAGGTCAAACCTTCAGCCAGAGGCGAATTGGAGATCACCTCAGTGAATAATATTTATTTGTCAGGGCAGGAGCTCACATATGATGTTATAAAAGGCAGCTGGACTGATGCAGGCACTTCGGCGGGTTACAAATATGCAAATGCGCTTCTGGCTGCTGTCAACAACGAAATTATATATTGAAAAGTGAAGTGAATATGATGATACCCTATAATAAAATGTGTATCACGGGTAAGGAAATTGAATATATGAATGACTCTTTGCTGAGGACGCAGATAAGTGGAGACGGCCGGTATACCAAGCTGGTCGGGGATTTAATAAGCAGAAGGTTCAATACCGGGAAGGTGTTTATGACCACCTCAGCTACTCATGCTCTTGAAATGGCTATGCTGATAATTGGACTGAAGCCCGGGGATGAAGTAATAATGCCGTCCTTCACTTTCAGCTCCACTGCCAATGCGGTTTTATTAAGAGGGGCCAGGCCTGTGTTTGCAGAGATTGATGAGGATACGCTGAACCTTGACCCTTCCGATGTGGAGAAACGGATAACAAATAATACAAGGGCTATAATCCCTGTGCATTATGCAGGAGTATGCTGTGAAATGGACAGGATCATGGAGCTGGCAGATAATGCCGGCCTTTATGTTGTTGAAGATGCGGCACAGGCTGTAAACTCGAAATACAAGGGCAAATACACGGGAAGCATAGGGCATATGGGATGCTACAGCTTTCACGGGACGAAGAATTATACCTGCGGCGAGGGGGGGGCCCTTTTAATAAACACTGATGATCCATGCTTGCTGGAGAGAGCTGATAATATCAGACAGAAAGGAACGGACAGGGGCAGATTTCTCCGGGGTGAGACTGACAGCTACAGCTGGGTCGATACCGGCTCCAGCTATAGTCCTTCGGATGTATTAATGGCAGTGCTATACGCCCAGCTGGAGGCTATGGATGAAATTACAGGGAAGAGAAGGCTTATTCATGATTATTACCGGAGCATCCTGCAGAAATACTCCGGCAGTCAGGTCCTGAGGGTTATGGAGATACCTGAAGCCTGTGAATCCAACTATCATATTTTTTATATATTGCTGAAGGATGAAAGCACGAGAAACCTTGTGAGGGATAAGCTGCTGGAAAAGGGTATTACAGCCCTTACCCACTATGTTCCGCTGCACAGCTCATCTATGGGCAAAAAGCTGGGATATAGGGAAGGGGATCTGAAAAAAACCGAGCTGGCAGGCAAGTGCCTGCTGAGGCTGCCTCTTTATCCGGGTATGGGAGCAGAGGATATGCATTATGTAGTCAGGCAGCTCGCAGATATATTGGAGGGACTGTGATGTATGGCAGCATTTCCGTAGTTGTTCCTGTTTATAATAGTGAAAGCTCGATATCAGAGCTGTATCGAAGGCTTGACAGTGTACTGCCCCATATAGCCGTTCAATATGAAATAATAATGGTTGATGATGGCAGCATAGATAACAGCCTGGCTGAAATGAGCAAGCTGCATGCTTCCGGGAATACCTTCAAAATAATCTGTCTGGACGGCAACTTCGGGCAGCAGAACGCGATTATGTGCGGAATAAGACATAGCAACGGCGATTACATAATTACCATAGATGATGACCTGCAGAATCCTCCCGAAGAAATTCCAAAGCTTCTTGAAAAGCTGGAGGAGGGGTTCGATGTAGTCTATGGGATCCCTGCATACAAGAAGCAATCGGGAATCCGGCACCTTGGAACTATTATGACCGGTCTGTTTTTCGGCTTGATCTGCTCAAAGCCGAAGGACGTAAAGGTGGGCAGCTTCAGGGTACTGAGGAGACATATAGCCGAAAAAATATCGGAGGATGATACATCATTTGTGTATATTACCGCAATTACACTGAAGCATACCAGAAATATCGGAAATGTCACAGTGGAATATGCCGACAGAAAATACGGCAGCTCCAATTACAGCTTATATAAACTTGCAAGCTTGTTCTGCAAGCTCTTTATCAACTATTCCGGGCTGTCACTCGATAAATACAGGGTAAGGTCGCCTCAATATATAATAAAGGATACGGGAGATTTGCAATGAAACTTATGATACTTGGAGGAAGCAATGTCCAGCTTAATGCAGTGAAAAGGGCAAAGGAGAAGGGTCATACCGTTGTTGTGTGTGACTACTATGAGGATGCCCCTGCAAAGAAGCTGGCTGATTACAGCGAGCTTGCCAGCACCTTCGATGTTGAAGCGTGCATTGAAGCAGCAAAAAGACATGCAGCAGACGGAGTGATGACCCTGGGCACTGACCAGCCTGTTTATACAGCGGCAAGGGTTGCAGCGGAATGCGGGTTACCTTCTCTTATCACTGTTGAAACAGCCAGGGCAGCTACTAATAAGAAAGTAATGAAGGGTATTTTTAAGAATAACTGCATACCTTCAGTGAATTACCGTATAATAGGCTTGGATTTTTGTGACAGTGAGCTTGAGGACATGAGCTTTCCCGTTGTCGTGAAGCCTCTTGACAGCCAGGGGCAACGGGGGGTGTATAAGCTTGATTCCATTGAGGCTGTAAGAACTGTTTTCAGCGATATCCTGAGCTTCTCAAGGGAAAAGGAGATACTTGCTGAGGAATACTATCCCAGTGATGAGATCACTGTAAGCGGCTGGGTGCATGGCAGCATGCTGCATCTGCTGACAGTGACGGACAGGATATGCTACAATAATTATCCGCATATAGGGATATGTACTGCCCATAATTTTCCCTCCCGTTTCCTACCTGAATACCATGATGAAATAACCCGGCTAAGTGAAAGGATTGTTCAAGCCTTCAGCATCCATGAAGGCCCGGTATACTTTCAGATGCTCATGGGGGATCGGGGGATAATGGTCAATGAGATAGCCTGCAGGATAGGGGGAGCATATGAGGATTTGTTCATTCCTCTTGTGACCGGTATTGACATATTGGATATTCTGATTGAAGCCAGCCTTGGAGACAGCTGTGCTGCAGCGGCTCTTGAGCAATACAGGCAGTCGGAGCACAACAGGCCCCTTACGGTTCAGTTGCTTTTTGCCAGTCCTTGTACAATAAGATCGATGAATGATATGGAAAGCCTGAAGCGGCTACCGGGAGTTGTTGAGGCCGGGTACAACTTCAAGCCCGGCCATTCTGTCAGGAGTATAGAAAATGCCACTGCAAGGGCGGGCTTTGTGATAGTAACCGGTGAAAACCATGCCGATCTGAGGGAGAATGTGGGACGGATATATGACTGCCTTGAAATAAGTGATGAAACAGGAGTCAACAGGATCCTCAATTCTTATTAGCGGAGGAAGCACTATGATAAATAAAGCTATATACGGCATTCTGATCATTGTTCTGCTGGCCGGCTTTATTGCCGCAGGCTGTGCAAAGGACACAAACACTGCCGTCAGCAGGATCAATATAGCTGAGCAGTACGGCCTGGCCTATGCACCTCTCCAGATTGCAAGGGAGCTTAAGCTGATAGAGAAAAATCTGCCCGGGGTACAGGTCGGCTGGAAGCAGCTGGGCAATACGGCAGCTATAAGGGAAGCAATGCTCGCCAATGAGGTGGATGCAGGTTTTATGGCAATACCTCCGTTTTTGATAGGCTGGGACAAGGGGATGGACTGGAAAATAGCCTGTGGGCTTTCCTCAAGTCCTGTGGGTCTGGTCACCAATAAGGAGGAGAAAAAATCAATAAAGGATTTTACCGATAAGGACAGGATAGCGCTTCCTCAGCCGGGAAGCGTGCAGCATATACTGCTTTCAATGGCCTGTGAAAGGGAACTGGGAGATGCGAAAAAGCTGAACGACCTGTTGGTTACCCTGGCTCATCCCGACGGAATGAATGCGCTGCTTTCAAAGCAGGATATCACAGCTCATTTCACCGCACCTCCATACCTGCTTAAGGAACTGGAAACACCAGGTATGCATGAGATATTGAACGGAAGGCAGGCAGCGGGAGAAGCTTTTACTTTCATTGTGGGAGTTACGACAAAGGAGTTCCATGACAGCAGTCCCAAAGAGTACGAAGCATTTCTTAATGCGATGGATGAGGCTATGGAATTCATGAGGAACAACAGGGAAGAAGCTTTGAGAATATTAAGCAAGCAATACGAAATGAGTATTGAAGAGGTGGAAAAAAATCTTGACATGGAAGGGACCGAATACAGTATTTCTGTAAAAGGCATTGATGCCTTTGCTGGATTTATGGAGAGAAACGGATATATTTCAAAAGCTCCGGAGAATGCTGAAGAAATACTGTGGGAAGATGTGAATTATGAAGAATAGGAAAATCTTATGGATAGTTCTGCTGCTTGCGGTATGGCAGGGGCTGGCGCTCTCGGGCAGGTTCTCCCCCCTTGTGTTCCCCGGTCTGGGGATGATAGCCGGGTCACTGGTGAATTCTCTTGCTAATGGGGAATTGATAAGGGAGACTATATACTCAATAGTTCTTATACTGGAAGGTCTGTTAATAGGGATGACGCTTGCGGCAGCCATGAGTATTGCCTCTGTAGGTTCAAAATGGCTGAGGGGCCTTGTTGAGACACTTACCACACTGGCACATCCTCTTCCTGGGATAGCTCTCCTGCCTGTGATTATATTGTGGCTTGGAACAGGAAGAAGCTCGGTCGTATTCATAATAGTGCACTCGGTAGTATGGCCTCTGCTGCTTAATATGACAGCGGGTTTCAGAGCGGTTCCCGGTATATATAAGGATACTGCACAAAACTTTGGAGTCAGCGGGATTGTGATGTTTAAGGATATTTATGTTCCTGCAGCTCTGTCTTTTTTGATTTCCGGGCTGAAAATAGCCTGGGCAAGAGCCTGGAGGGCTCTCATCAGCGCAGAGATGATTTTTGGCGCCGTCGGAGGCAAGGGCGGCCTTGGCTGGTATATTTTCAAGCAGAGGGTTTTCATGGACACTGCAGGTATTTTTTCGGCCCTTCTTGTGATTATTCTGATAGGTATCATAGTTGAAGAGATAGTATTTGACAGGGTTGAAGCAGCTACAATCAGAAAATGGGGATTGGCGGTATATGATGGAGAAAATTAATGGGATTAATATAGGCAGAATTGTTGTAAAGGAAGGGCGGAGCTTTCAGGTGCTGAAAGATTTGAGCCTTTCTGTCAGGAAGGGGGAGATAGCCTGCATCCTGGGGCCTTCAGGCTGTGGAAAATCTACCTTGCTCAGGATTATGGGAGGTTTTGATCTGCCTGAGGTCGGAAGTCTTAAGAAGGATGGGAAGGAAGTGACAAAACCGTCGCCGGATGCAATCCTTATGTTTCAGGATTTCAACCAGCTATTTCCCTGGAAAACGGTTATTGAAAATGTCATTTATCCTCTGCAGGTGAATGGAGCAGGAGGCACGAGAAAGGAAAGGGAGGCAACAGCAATAAGGTATCTTAATATGGCCGGACTTAAGGATTCCTTTCATTCCTATCCTTATCAGCTTTCAGGGGGCATGAAGCAGAAGGCGGCTTTGGCAAGAGCTCTGGTACTTAGACCGTCAGTTCTGCTTATGGACGAGCCCTTCGGCAGCCTGGATGCCTTAACCAGAAGGGGGCTACAGGCGCTACTGGAGGACATATGGAGGGAAACAGGTGTTACAATTATTTTTGTGACTCATGATGTTCAGGAGGCAATAATTCTTGGGGACAGGATCATCATTATGGATAAAGACCCGGGCCGGATTCTCATGGAAGTCCCGAACGGTCTGGAAAGACCCAGAGATATCGGAAGCCCGGGATTCACTGAATTGTATGAAAGGGTATATTCAATGCTTCATAAGGGAAGCAATCAGTAAGTCACCTTATATATCCGTATTTTCCAATCCTTCAGATTCATATACCTGACAATTCTTATTCCATAGAAGCTGTCGGTGAACTCATGCTGCAATGTGCAGTTGCTTCCGAGGAAAGCTTTCATTTCGTCATAGTAATCCGTGGGTCCGTATATGCCGTCCCATTTTGGACGGAGCTTATGGATCAGCTCCAGCTCTTCAGATATGATTATGTATTTTATATTATTGTCCCTTATATATTCCGCAAAGCTCATTCCCTTATCCTTAAGGAATGCAAGATTCCTGTAATCGTGCAGCCTGCCGTTTTCAAAGTAATACTCGGTATTGAGGTTCCCCAGGGTCTCATCCCAGGGTTTTACTGCCTGTGATATTTCGTTCAGGTATCTGTCATAGGAATTATCCTTATATTCGATATAATTCGAAAAGGTAAAGAAGGTTATAACAGCTACAAGTATTGCAGCAATTGCGTACCTGTATTTCGGAGCCAGTCCCTCCAGTGCATGAACAACGAGGATATAGAATAACGGGAATATAAAAACTATGCTTGTCTGATTGAACCGGCCTACAAGTATGATCCCTGTATTGACCGCAGCAATTGCAAGTAATACAATTATCACCTTTTTATTCAATGAAGCATTACTTTTGTTTCTTACCAACTTTACTAAGGAGATAAGCAGTGCGGCTCCGAAAAGGAAGAACTGGAACCGGATACCGGGGGTATAATATGTACCGCTTACCCGGTAGAAAAGCTTAAGGTAAAAATAACCGATACTGCCAAGCTTTGAGGTGATCGGGTCGAATACGTCGAATTCACTGCCGTATCTGGAATAATTGGTGATGAAATCGGGATCGAAGTATATGGAGAGAGCGGTAAATAAGGCTGCGAAGCATGCTACTGCTGCTGTAAAAACAGCCAGGCTCCTGAATTTCCGCTCTTTTAAAATGAATATCTCATACAGGTAGATAAGACCAAAGGGAAGAGATATTATGAAGCTGTTGGGGTGTATCCCTATACTGATTCCTATAAGGACCCCCAATACTATATTGTGCTTGCGGCTGCCGTCTTCCGAATATTTGGCCTTATACCACAGGCCCAGCATCAGTACGAAAAGCATTATTATTTCCTGCCGGGCAAAGTGTGAGGCATATATGAACTGTACATCAACTGCCAGCAGTGTCATGGCAAGTAAGGCACTTACGCAAGAGCCGAATAACAGCTTGCCTAGCTTGTAGGTGAAATAAAGGGTCAGCAGCCCGAAGCAAAAGGATATGAACCGGAAGGTGAATATATTATAGCCCATTATTTTTATAAATAGTATCTGGATAGTATGGAATATTATTTTAATTGCATGGGGATTTCTTTCCTTCAGGTCGAAAAAAGTCTCGGTTATGGAGTAATCACCCTTTTCCATTATATTCCGTGATAATCCGCTCAGCCAGGACTCATCGGAATGAACAAAGGGAAAGCGTGTAAGTGTAGTAAGATTGATTGCTATATATAAGGCGATAAGAATATATAATATATATTTTTTTGAATGATATCTGCTATTGTTCATGATTAGTACCCCGAATTATTGTTTTGGCACTGGCGCGTGGCTTAAGAGAGCCTTCGGAGCCCTGCTTAAGCTCTAGTGACTCATTTTCATTATACCTCAAAGCTTTTCCCTATTATATCAAATAATTTGATACAGTATATTAAATTCTTATGCCGCGTGGAGAACCGCTTAAAGTATAATAGAGATAGTAATTGTTTTTTAATTAACAAGTAAATTGCAGTAAGGGGGAAAAAATATGAGGTCACTTTCAAAGGTATTATTGTTATTGTTGACAGCATCATTAATGATATCAGCAGCAGGCTGCAATTACAAATTTGCAGAGGATGAGGGACAATATATAATTGATGCTGAGGCTGCAGCGGGTTATGTAGGTAAAGCCGGATCGGTAATAGTTGATATGCAGAAGCCTGAAGATTATGCAAAAGCACATATTAAGGGCGCAGTGAACATACCACTGGCGGAAATAGTAATAAACACCCCTGCACCCAATATGCTTGCGCCAAAGGCACAGATAGAGGCTGTACTGGGCTCAAAGGGCATCGCAAATGATACGATGGTTATTATATATGATAATAACAAGAACATGGAAGCGGCAAGAATGTGGTGGACCTTGAGGATTTACGGACATGAAACTGTCAGGGTCATAAGCGGCGGATTCAATGCCCTTCAGGCTGCCAGGCTGGAAATGACGGCTGAAGCGCCGGCTGCTGCAGTGTCAAAATATACTGCAAAGGATATTAATACCAGTATGCTGGCAACTATTGACGAGGTCAAGGCGCTGGCTAACCAGCCCCAGCAAAATGTGATACTGCTGGACACAAGGACAAAGGAAGAATTTGACCAGGAAACGATACCGGGCTCAGTTCTTTTTGATTACAGCGAGAACAACTATAATGACGGAACATATAAGAAGGTACAGGATATCAAGATTCAGTATATAGAAAACAAGATAACTCCGGACAAAGCGATTATGATGTACTGTAAAACCTCTGTCAGGGCTGCTCAAACATATCTGGCATTATACAATGCAGGCTATAGGAACATGAAGATATACGACGGCGCATGGCTGGAATGGGAAGCAAGTACAAAACCTCAGGCAGCTCCTGTTGAAGCTGCACAACCTGCAGCACCTTCAGCACCTGCAGTTCAAGAGGCTCAACCGGCCAATAATACAGCAGCGCCGGCCGCCACCACTGAAGCCAAGCCGGAGAACAAGCCTGAGGAAAGCAAGCCAACGGAGCCTGAAAAGCAGGCGCCGGTACAAGCGGCACCACAACCCACGCCGCAGCCAACACCTCCACCGGCACCGGTAGAATCGGATAATAGTGATAATTCATAAAATTAAAAGAACTGATGTCCTGCAGGATATCAGTTCTTTTTTATGCAGGTAGGAGTGGTTCATAACCATTCCGTAATAATATTATCTTATACAGCATAAAGAAAACAATGTACGTTGTGGGACATCAATATTGTTATAATTAAAAAGAAGCAAATTATTGTATAGGAGGTAAGGTTAATTATGTCAATTAAGGTTAAAGTTTTGTCAATGTTGCTTGTAGTTACTATGTTACTTGGCTTTACAGGAGCATTGAATCCCGTGTCGGCAGCTGAGCCCGTACCTGTACCGCATGCAAGTGTTGCTGCAGTAGTAAACGAATACTTTGCAAATCTGCCTGCCGATATAAACAAGATAGGTGAAAAGGAGTTTATTGACAAGGTTAAAGCAGGCGAAAAGATGTTAATATTGGACATAAGATCTGCAGCAGACTACGGGAAGGGACATATAAAAGGTGCAGTAAACGCGCCCTGGGGAACTGCAATATCCGATAATCTGAAGAATCTGCCGGCAGACAGACCTATAATGATATACTGCTATACAGGCCAGACAGCAGGCCAGACCGTTGCACTTATAAAGATGGCAGGCTTTGACGCCAAATCTGTAAATCTTGGCTGGAACCTTGGCATCAGCAAGGTTGCAGGATATGAACAATATTTGGAAACAAAGGAAAATAAGCTCACACCGGTAAAGGGTGTAACAGTGAAACCTGATATAAAAGCTGCAATAGATGCATATTGCAAGGGACTGGATGCTGTAAAACCCACAATATATGCAAATTACAAGATAAGCGAGGATGAAGCCAAAAAGCTTCTGGATGTAAAGGATCCCAAGGTAATGTTCCTGTCAGTAAGAAAGGCTGAAGATTATGCAAAGGGACATATTAAAGGAGCAGTGAACATACCTTTCGGCAAGGGTATGGAACAAAAATTCAACACACTTCCGAAGGATAAGAAGATAATAGTGTACTGCTATACAGGCCAGACTGCAGGACAGACGGTAGCGGGACTGAGACTTCTGGGCTATGATGCAGTATCCCTGAACGCAGGTATGGGAATGCCCTCAACAGTGCCGGCCGGCTGGCTGAACAAGGGGTATCCGGTAGTACAGTAGATAATAAATAGAAAAAACATAAAAAAGTAATAATATTAAGTTAAAATAACAATGATAAAATCAGCCGGAATTAACCGGATAATAATTGCAGGCAGGACCTCTGATAAGAAAAAATCAGGGGTTTTGTCATTTTTTGCGCTATTTTGTAATGACTAGAAAGCCTTTTGGTATTATAATTAATATGTGTTCTTATATTGATCATATACCGGAATTTGCAGGTTTAATAACACCAGGAAAAGCATTTATGTTAAATATGAATTTTCAAAAGAGTAATTCGCAAATGCTCAGGGGGTGAGGCAAATAATGAAGCAGGTGATCAAAAGTCTCAAAGAACAGGAATATGTCAGCGAGGGCAATGTTGAGGCCTTAAGAAGATATATCAGAGTAAAGAACCCCAATAGTTCGGGAGAGAAGCTTTCTGCCATATTTGCCGATGCTCTGCATAAGATCATTGATAGAAGGATATACCAGTTCGAGGAAAAGCATAGAAGAAAAATAAAAGATAACGTATTGAAAAAGGCCGTTAAGAAAAAGGAGTTTTCAATAAACGCCGCAGAGGTATTCAGCTCCTGTCTGGCCCTAAAGCTGCATGATGACAGCTATATAGACAGCTTTACCCTTTGGATTAATCAGAATCAGCCCATAGCCGTATCTGCTGAGAAGGTGGACAAACTGGTATCAAGAGTAGAACAGCTTGAAGAGGAATTCATTGAAAACAATCTGGATGAGATTGCAGATGAATTCGAAGCTGGTCGGGCAGAGGATGAAACTCTTGCGGGCCTGGGAATAGAAATCACTGAAACAGTTATGCCCCAGACATATGAAGAAGTGCTTGCTGCTTCTGATGAAATGAGCATAAAGTCTGTGGATGCAGCCGAAGCAGAATGGCTTGAAAATGTCAGGGAAATCTATATCAGATATGTCAAGCCTTCCATGAGGCTGATTATCCCTGCGGCACTGCCGCTTATTGTCATTACCGCTTTTGTTCTTACCGATATGTTTACTGATACAAGGATTCACGCGCTGCAGCACCAGGACCAGGGTAAATATGCCAATATTGCGGAAGAACAGGTGGACAGGTACTTGTCCCTGGAATCCAGGGTGCTGAAAAAGCTGGATGGTTCTACGGGCAAGAATGTTCTGATATTATCAGATGGCCTGCATGATGAGCTTAAATATGAAGAAGTGAACGTGAAGGAGCTTAAGAAATGGCTTGACAGGAAAAACTCCATGCTCGCAGAGGATCCATACTTCACAGCAATAATTACAGTATCAGAAAAGTATGACATACATCCGCTGCTGATGTTTGCTATTGTAGGACAGGAGCAGGGCTTTGTACCAAGAAACAGTGAGGCAGCAAGAAAAATAGCAAATAATCCCTTTAATGTATATGGAAGCTGGGAGATATACAATACGGATATTTATGATTCTTCTAGGCTTGCAGCCGATACGATAATAAAATCCAGCAGGAACAGGCCGGCTTATATGAACACTATCAAATGGATCAACAGAAGATATGCAGAGGATCCCAACTGGTGGAACGGCGTGTCCATGATTTTTGCCCAGATGAAAAAAGAAATAGCAAATTAAAAATAAAGTGGCATTTTAGAAGGGTTTTAGGTTTTTTTGTAGAAGTATATTTTAAATTGAAAGTAAATGGAAATATAATGCGAAATTTGAATTACGGATAAGCTTTTTTATAAAACTGGAAGTTTAGTTGAATAGGTTAGGGGTGTGGTGGATTGATACAATTGAAGAACGTGTGCAAGGAATTTGAGAATGGACATAAGGTGTTGAACAACGTCAGCATAACTATTAACAACGGAGAATTCGTTTTTCTTGTAGGCTCCAGCGGAGCAGGCAAGTCAACTATTATAAAGCTGCTGCTAAAGGAGATAGAACCTACTTCAGGCAGTATCATCATAGATGACAGGGACATAACAAAGTATAAGAGAAGGGAGATCCCTTTCCACAGAAGAAATATAGGTGTGGTATTCCAGGATTTCAGGTTACTGCTTGAAAAGACTGTATATGAGAATGTTGCTTTTGCAATGGAAGTCATTGAGGCTCCTCCGAAGGAGATACGGCGCCAGGTTCCCATTGTACTGAGTATGGTTGGCCTGAGCAAAAAGGCCGGGCTTTATCCGAACCAGCTTTCAGGGGGGGAACAGCAGAGAGTATCTCTTGCTAGGGCGATGGTCAACAGCCCTTCC
Source organism: Clostridia bacterium (assembly GCA_035627615.1). GTDB lineage: Bacteria > Bacillota > Clostridia > Lutisporales > Lutisporaceae > BRH-c25. The sequence continues at coordinate 75,884 of DASPLL010000019.1, read as the reverse complement.
ATCCTGATTGCGGATGAGCCTACTGGAAATCTTGACCCTGAAATGTCCTGGGACATAATGAAGACATTGACTGAAATAAATCAAAGGGGAACTACAATATTAATGGCTACCCACGCCAGGGAAATAGTGAACGGAATGAAAAAAAGAGTAATTGCAATGGAAAATGGTATAATTTCCAGGGATGAAAAGAGAGGTGGGTACGGCAGTGAAGCTTAGAACAGGTAAGTTTTTTATAAGGGAAGGCTTCAGCAGCCTTAAAAGAAACAGGACTATGAGTACTGCGGCGATAACTTCGGTAATAGCCTCTCTGCTTGTAATAGGGATATTCTTTATTATAGTGCTTAACATAGATTATGCTGCGACAAAGCTGGAATCACAGATTGAAATGATGGTATACCTGAATGACGGATTAAGCGACAGTATTATCAGTACCATGAGTACCGAGATCAAATCAATAAACGGAGTAAAATCCGTAGAGTTTATATCCAAGACAGTTGCCCTTAAGAATCTGGAGAATAACTGGGGCGAAAATTCCTATCTACTTGAGGGACTTGATGGTGATAACCCTCTGCCGGATGCTTTTCTCATAACCCTTTCGGATCCTTCACAGGCATCCGGTGTGGCTATGTCGGTATCGGCAATATCCAATATTGAGAAGGTAGTGTATGGGAAAGAGGAGCTTGCAAAGCTTTTGAATACAACCTATGTTCTGAGGATGAGCAGTGTTGTGATAATACTCATACTGCTGTTTATCTCCATATTCATAATAGCGAATACCATAAAGCTCACACTTTATGCGAGAAGGCGCGAAATCGGAATAATGAAATTCGTAGGCGCCACAGATTGGTTTGTCCGTATGCCCTTCATAATTGAAGGGATCATAGTAGGCATGATCGGAGCTGTAACAGCGAGTATCATTCTGGGAGCCGTTTATTATTACTGTTCAGGACTGGTTAAGAATCAGATGATAGGCTTTATGTCCATATCACTGATGCCGTTTAATCAGATCATAGCAAGCATGGTGGTGCTTCTGATCACTGTAGGGATTTTGATCGGTGCGTCAGGAAGCTTTATCTCGGTAAGAAAATTCATCAAGGTTTAAGTGCCTTCGAAATTAGGGGAGCCTTGAGTGAATAGATATATAGGAGGGGTAGGTTTTGAAGAAAAGGATAGCAGCTATACTACTGGCAATTATATTGTCAATACCCTTCGCTAATGTGTATGCGAAGAATCCCGAGGAGATAGACAAGCTCCAGCAGGAACAGGACAAGCTGGACAAGCAGATACAGCAGACCCAGAAAAATATAAATGCGGCGCAGAAAGAGAAGAAAAGTGTTTCAAGAGCTATAGAAGAGCTGGATCAAAAGTTAAACCAGGCAGAGAATGAGCTTTCAAATGTAGAAAACCAGCTTTCGCAATTGGAAAACCAGATCGCGGTTACCACCAGGGAGCTGGATAGGGCTTCCGGCGATGCCAGCAGTCAGAAGGAGCTTCTGAAGAAGAGAGTCAGGGTAATGTATGAAAACGGTAATGTAGGGTACATGTCCGTAATATTGAATTCCACAAGCTTTTCAGATTTTATTTCCAGACTGGATTTTTTGAAGAAGATCATAAACTTCGACATGAATCTGTTGAACAAAATGAAGAGCTACAGGGATTCGGTCGCAGATAAGAAAGCGCAGCTGGCATCCGAGCTGGATGCAAAAGAAAAGCTTAAGAATCAGATAGCAGATAAAAAGGAGCAGGTTGAGTCGGCAAAGCAGGACAGAGAGGAAACCCTGAAGGAGATCACCAGTGACCTTAAGGAACTGGAGCGCCAGGAGGACAAGCTTCTGGCACAGTCCAAGGAGATAGAGAAGAAGATAGTGACATTACAGTCCTCCAAGAAATATATAGGGGGAAAGCTTGGCTGGCCTTCACCGGGATATTACAAGATAACATCTCCCTTTGGATACAGGAATCACCCAATACTCAAGAAGAAGAAGCTGCATACGGGTATTGATATTGCAGTCCCGAAGAATTCCGATATAATTGCAGCAAACTCAGGTAAGGTAATATATTCAGGATATTACGGAGGCTATGGCTATGCGGTAATTATAGACCACGGCGGCAAAATATCCACACTGTATGCCCATAACAACAAGCTTCTTGTAAAGGTTGGGGATGAAGTAGAAAAGGGCAAGGTTATATCAAAGTCCGGCAGCACCGGTTTGTCGACAGGCCCTCACCTTCACTTCGAAGTAAGAGAGAACGGCTCACCCGTGGATCCGATGAAATATCTGACAGGCAAATAATGCCGCTAAAGCGGCAGGCTTCGAAGCCCTACCCAAATCTGGCGACTAGAGACTAGTGACTAGCGACTAAAAATACACCGACAAGGTGTATTTTTAATTTTTTTGTATAATTGACACAAGGTTAGCCAATATTATACAATGTAAATGCAAATTATTTGCAAAAAGGGGAGCGGGTAATGAAAAGAGTAATAGCTGTAATAATTATTTTACTTATGATAAGCATGGCTCTGCCAGGTTGTGAGGCAGCAATCGGAAAGCCGCTTGGTGAAGGCGGACGGATTGATGCGGACAAGAATGGAATGAAAATATATACAAGCTTTTATCCCATGTATTTTCTGGTTAGTGAAATAGCAGGGGACAAAGCAGAGGTCATATCTATGGTGCCGGCGGGAGCGGAGCCCCACGATTGGGAACCTACTCCAAGGCTGGCAGTAGAGCTGAACGATGCCGATATGCTGGTATATAACGGAGCAGGAATGGAGGTATGGATAGATAACATATTATCCATTATTGACAGGGATAAGACAAAAGTGGTTGACGCCAGCGAAGGCATAGAGCTCCTGAAGGCTGAAGAGCACAGCGAAGAAGAGCATGAAGAAGAGAGTCGTGAGCATGGCTTATATGATCCTCATATATGGGTGAGTCCCTTAAGGCTGAAACAACAGGCTCAGACTGTCTATGAAGCTCTTAAGGAAGCAGATCCGGAAAACTCCGGATATTACGAGAAGAATATGACAGAGCTTGTTTCAAAGCTCACAAAGCTGGATAAGGATATCAGGGATGCTTCGAAATATTTCAGAAGTAATATCATAGTTGTATCTCATGAGGCCTTCGGGTATTTCGCAAATGATTATGGCTTCAAACAGGTCGCGATCAGGGGAGTTAATCCCCAGGAAGAGCCAAGTCCGTCGAAAATGGCTGAGTTGGCTATAGAATGTAAGGAAAATGATGTAAGATATATTTTCTTTGAAAAGCTCACAAGCCCAAAGCTTTCTGAGACCCTTGCAAGGGAAGTGGGCGCGGAGGTACTGGTGCTGAATGATGCAGCAGGCTTGAATGAAGAGGATATAAAGTCCGGGAGGGACTATATATCGGTAATGTATGAAAATATTGAGAACCTGAAAAAGGCGTTGGGTGATTAAATGAGTGCAGATATTTTTAAAATTGAAAACATAACCTTCGGGTATGGCAGGACCAATGTACTGGATGGAATCAGCACAACTATAGCTGATGGAGATTTCCTGGGTATAGTGGGACCAAATGGTTCGGGTAAAAGTACACTGCTTAAGATATTTCTCGGTTTGTTGAAGCCGCAGAAAGGTACTATCAGGGTTTTTGATACTGATATAAGTAAGTTCAGCCAATGGGGAAGGATAGGCTACATACCTCAAAAGGCCACTTCCTTCAATCAGGGTTTTCCGGCGACTGTGGAAGAGGTGGTTTCGACAAACCTTTATCCTATGGTGGGTCTGGCAGGACGTATAAGTAAGGCTCACAGGGAAAAGGTTGAGGCCGCGCTTCGGACAGTGGATATGCTGGAGTACAAGAAAAGAATAATAGGAAGGCTTTCCGGCGGACAACAGCAGAGGGTATTCATTGCCAAGTCACTGGTAAGCGACCCGAGTGTTATATTCATGGATGAGCCTACAGTCGGTATTGATCAGAAATCAGAAGAGAGCTTTTATGAACTGATGGATTCTCTTAACAAGGTCAGGGGCATCACTCTGGTAATCGTGACCCATGATATCGGAGCTATTGACAGGAGGGTGAACAGGGTATTGTGCTTATCGGATGGAAAGCTTCGTGAGCATGACTGCACAATAAACCAGGGAGCAGACTTATTTAAAGAGGTCTATGAAAATCATAATATATCTCAGATAACCCACGTGCACTAGTTAGGGCTAATAAATCGGAGGTAACATCGGATGTTTGAACTGTTAAATTTTGAATTCATGCAGAGAGCTTTTACGGCGGGGTTGCTGGTGGCTGTCATCTGTCCTCTTATTGGAACCTTTGTTGTTATGAGGAGGCTTTCGATGATAGGCGACACACTCTCTCACGCTTCACTGGCAGGGATTGCGGCAGGAATGCTGGGAGGGTTTTATCCTTTATGGGGAGCATTGATTTTTGCACTGGCTGCCGCCATAGGTATTGAGAAATTGAGGAAGCGCTTTTCGCAGTACGCGGAGCTTTCAATATCCATAGTGCTTTCGGCAAGTATAGGACTGGCTGTTGTATTGATCAGTCTTTCAGACTCCTTTAATGCAGATCTTATGAGCTATCTTTTTGGAAGCATAATAGCGGTCAATAATATAGATATATATATCATACTGGGTCTGAGCGTAGTCATTATACTATCGGTATGTCTGCTTTACAAGGAATTCTTCTACATGGCCTTTGATGAGGAGGGAGCTGAGCTGGCAGGAATACCCGTAGCTGCTCTCAATATGTATTTTACAGCTCTGACTGCCATGACAATTGTTGTTTCCATGAGGGTCGTCGGCATGCTGCTGGTTTCTTCACTTATGGTAGTCCCTGTTGCATGCAGCTTGCTGATGTCAAGAAGCTTTAATAATACGATTTTTCTATCTGTTGTTTTCGCATTAATATCCGTAATAGTTGGCCTCTTTACATCCTACTACTTTGATCTTGCACCGGGAGGCTCCATAGTATTGACCTCAGTATTTATACTGCTTGCTGTTTTGACTGTTAAGAAATTACTCAGAATACAGTGATATTATATAATTTGCAAGGAAGTGTAGCGATGAAGGATTTAAGCAGACTTGAAATGGTTTTGAAAGAGAAGGGCTATAAGCTTACCGAGCAGAGGAGGCTGATAATAGAGGCTTTTAATGAAAGTCCGGGCCATTATACAGCCCAGGAGATTTTTGATAAGGTAAGAGAAAAACTAAAGGGTATAAATTTCTCTACCATATACAGAAATCTTGAGCTTTTGAGTGCTCTTGAGATAATAAACAAGCTGTATATAGAAAGCGGCATCAGCCATTATGAGTTGTGCGGGCTGGAGCACCATCACCATATAATATGCAAGAAATGCGGAGAGACTAGAGAGATTGATATATGTCCATACATAAACCTGGGAGAGGAGCAGCTTGAGGCCATCGGTTTCAAAGCGACCGACCACAAATTCGAGATTTACGGCTACTGCAGTAAATGCAGCAATTCAAAGCAGTAAGTACAGGGTAAGTAAAAATTAAAGCTACGGATAATATATAAAAGGTTACAGTAATATAATGTTTATGAGGTGAAATTGATGATAAGTAAAAGAGCAGCATTTTTCTGGGCATTGATACTGGTAATTGTTACAGCTTTCGGTACTTTTGTAGCTGCCAATACAGTTGCGATCAGTTTGGGAAACAAGGTGGTAATAGCAAAGGAGGACTTTGAGACTGTCAAAAGCATGGAGAAGCTGTTGAGCCTTAAGGAATATATCAAGAGTTATTATGTGGAAGGCGCAGAGGATAATAAGCTTATAGAAGGTGCGATCAAGGGAATGTTTGAAGCCTTGGGGGATCCCTACTCGGTTTATATGACAAAGGATGAATTCAAGAATTTCAATGAATCGACCAAAGGCTCCTATGGCGGTATCGGAGTCATAGTCACCAGGAGTGAAGACGGTTATGTAACAGTTGTAGCTCCAATAGAGGATACACCGGGGGAAAAGGCAGGACTCAAGACCAATGACAGGATCATTAAGGTCGACGACAAGGATATAATTGGTATTGATCTGGAGGCCGCTGTCACCCTGATGAAGGGCAAGAAAGGCACCCAGGTCACATTGACGGTTATGAGGGATGATGTTAAAGAGCCACAGGTCTTTAAAATAACAAGGGAAGAGATTATTTTGAAGACTGTGAAAAGTAACATGATGGAAAATAGTATCGGTTATATAAGGATCAGTATGTTTGATGAGGATACCGGAAGTGAGTTCAAGAAAGCTATAAATACTCTTACGGAAGAGAAAATGAAAGGTCTCGTAATTGATTTGAGACAAAACCCGGGAGGTTTCATAGACCAGTGTGTTATTGTAGCTGATGAGCTGCTGGATGAGGGGCTTGTAGTTTACACAGAGGATAAGGCGAAGAAAAGGGATGACTACAAATCAAAAAAGGGTAAGCTTGACGTACCCTTTGTGGTGTTGATAGATGAAGGAAGCGCCAGTGCCTCTGAAATAGTATCAGGTGCAGTCAAGGACAGGAAGGCAGGACTCCTGATCGGCACGAAGAGCTTTGGAAAGGGATTGGTTCAGTCCATTGAGCAGCTCAAGGACGGTTCAGGCATGAAGCTTACCACTCAGAAGTATTATACGCCTAACGGGATTAGCATCAATAAGGTAGGGATACAACCGGATATTGAAGTAAAGCCCATGGAGACAAGAGATGGTCAGAAGCCCGAGGAAGTAAAGGATGTACAGCTGGATAGAGCTGTTCTGGAACTGATTAACCAGATCAAGTGATAATGTATTTCGCGGAAAACATATTACATGACTGATTCAAACTTTGCGTAAATATTTCCATAATTTCATTATTGAGGTGCGTTATGGTTACTATACTTAAGATTGCAGGATTGATACTTGAGCAATTCGGGAATCTTTTGGCAGATGAGTTTTTTTGGATAATAGTGCTTATCCTGATAATGCTTTACAAAAAGAATTCGGGAATAGAGGTAAGAATGCTGGGCAGCAGCTATTCCCTGTTCAATAAGGTATCAAGCTCTGTGCTGGTTGGCCTGGCAGGAGGTCTGTCAGGAAGTCTGCTTGTTATTCTCATGGGTATAAGCATTGAGGATTATACAAGAGTGGGCGGGGGCTCACTGACAGAAGCTATCACTTATATTTGGATAATTGCTGTCCTATTGGCATTGATAAATCCAAGATACCTGTGTTTTTCCTATGCCGGAGGCCTTATAGCCCTTATGAATCTCATTTTTAGGTTCCCATCAGTCAATGTTGCCGGACTGTTGGCGCTTATAGGAGTGCTTCACCTGATTGAGAGCTTTTTGATATGGATTGACGGCTGCAGTTATTCGGTTCCCCTATTCCTGAAGCGCAAGGATGGAAAAACAGTCGGTGGTTACATAATGAATAAAGTGTGGCCCATTCCTTTGATAGTGTTTGCTGTAATGTTCGGCAATGAAGGCAACGGAGCAAGCTTTGCAGGTATAATCCATATGCCGGACTGGTGGCCTGTATTGAAGCATTATGCCGCGGAGGGCAGCTCCGGACTTGTATATATACCCCTTGTTGTACCTGTAGTATTGGGGTATGGAGATATGGCAATAAGCAAAACCCCGGAAAAAAGGTGCAGCAGTTCTGCTGTAAGACTGGGATGCTATAGCCTGGTGCTGATCATACTTTCTGTGATCGCTTCAAAGCTGAGATTTTTTGCTTATCTTGCGGCCGCTTTTGCTCCTATAGCCCATGAAATGCTTATTCTATACGGAGCAAAGGAGGAAGAAGAGGGTAAACCCTGTTTTGAAAGTGATGAGAACGGCCTGAAGGTGCTTTATGTGAAGAAGGACAGTCCGGCAGGCATTATGCATATAGAGCCCGGTGATGCGATACTGAAAATAAACGGGACGGATATAAATGATGAAAAGCAATTGTCGGGGTTCCTGGGCAGCTATCCGGTCTTTGTATGGCTGCTGATAAAAAAGAAATCAGGTAAAATGCTTACTGTCGAGTATACTGATTACAGGAGTGGGATAGGAAGCCTGGGAGCACTGATAGTTCCACGCAATCCGGAATTTTTTTATGAAGTAAACAGAGGTGGCTCAATAGCGAAAAAGCTGATAGACAGATTGAAAAAGAAGCAGAATAAGGGTGTTGATGTGTAGTGTTTTTTGCGGGTTTCGCGTTACGAGTTACGCGTTACGCGTATTCGGGCAGGGCACTGCAGAGAGAACAAGACCTAAGGAGTTTATTCCTTAGGTCTTTATTCATTTATGCGGTTCTCTTCTGTTTTCAACCGAATAGTCCAGAAGCTCGCAGAAAGCATCACGGTTTCTGATATTTGCGTTTTCAAAATAGTTGAAAACATTTATGAATTCGTCAGTTTTTTCTTGTTTACTCTTCTCCAATGAGTTGTCGGCTTTTGGGGCCTTTTTTTTGCCCATGCCCATACCTCTTTTCCTTTTTCCTAATTTGTATAGCACATTTCCAATAAATACACATTAATATTATGAATTGCTACAAAAATATAAATATACATTCATTATTTCTCCTAATAGAATTATTATTCCTGATAAACTATACTTTTATCTGTAGGGAGCGACACTTCGTCGTTCCGCTTAACCGATGCAAGCAAATATATAAATAAGATAAAAGAGGAGAGGAATAATAATGGCAAATCTATCCTTAAGACATGTAAAAAAGGTTTATCCGGGAAATGTTACAGCAGTAAAGGATTTCAGCATGGAAATCGAGCATAAGGAGTTTATAGTTCTGGTTGGGCCGTCAGGCTGCGGAAAGACAACAACCCTGAGGATGATAGCAGGACTTGAGGAAATCACTGAAGGGGAGCTTTACATAGGCGACAAGCTTGTGAATGATGTAGCGCCCAAGGACAGAGATATAGCCATGGTTTTTCAGAATTATGCCTTATATCCCCATATGACCGTTTATGAAAATATGGCTTTTGGTCTGAAGCTTAAGAAGGTTCCAAAGGCTGAGATAGACGAAAGAGTGAAAAAGGCGGCAAAAATTCTTGAGATAGAAACTCTGCTTGACAGAAGACCAAAAGCATTGTCAGGCGGACAGAGACAGAGAGTTGCCCTGGGAAGGGCAATGGTAAGGGAGCCTAAGGTTTTCCTTATGGATGAACCTCTTTCGAACCTTGATGCAAAGCTCAGAGTACAGATGAGAACAGAGATCGCAAAGCTGCATAAGAGCCTTAACACTACTTTCATATATGTAACTCATGACCAGACTGAAGCTATGACAATGGGAAGCAGAATCGTCATAATGAAGGATGGTGACATTCAGCAGATCGACAGTCCGCAGAACGCATATGACAAACCAGCCAATCTCTTTGTTGCCGGTTTCATAGGCAGCCCCCAGATGAATATTTTCAGGGGAACTGTTGTTGAAGAAGGCGGCAAGCCGGCTCTGAAGCTTACTGACGACACAATGCTGGGCTTAACGGATGAAGTTGCAATGAAGCTTAAGGATAATGGTTATATAAACAAGGAAGTATACATTGGAATAAGACCGGAACACCTTCATGAAGCAGAGATAGACCCTCTTACAAGCAGGTATTCATCTATAACGGGAACAGTCGAAGTTGCCGAGCTTATGGGTTCCGAAACAAATCTGCACTTCACAAAGTGCGATAAACATGTAATTGCCGTGGTTGATGCAAAAACAAGCAAAAGAACTGGGGATGACGTTGAACTTCACCTGCACTGGGATAAAATACACCTGTTTGATGTAGATACTGAAAAGGCGATATAAAATAATAAGCAAATATGTTAAAATATAAGCGAATGGCGTAACCATTCGCTTATATTATGATAGAGGTAAGAGTATGGCGGATATTAAAGGGCTGCTTGTACAGGCGGCAGAAATAACTAAAAATAAAATAGCTGTTATCATGAAGAGTGAAAATATAGTTTATCCTGAAAACTCCTGCTTTGATATTACCTTTGAGGAGGCCTGCAAAAAAGCGGGGAAGAATTACAAGGGCTGGAACATATATCTGTCCGGGACACAAGGAATGAAGTTTTTTTTCTGCATCAGCTCGGATAAGTATTATGAATCCGAAGCTACCAGGCTGGTAATACTGCTCCTGGATTCTGTCCTGGACAGGGAGGCTTCGTCAGGGGCATTTCTTAAGAAGGCAGCGGAGGGCAAGTATGATGCAGTCGAACTTGCCAAACTGGAGGAAAAGCTTAAGGCCTGCTTTCCGGGGTATATGCTGCTGGTTGATAATTTGGGCGATTCCAGCAGTGAAATTCTGGAGATCCTTATAAATACTATGGATGTTAAAGTCTGCGCTGTACATGAGGACAGGATAATTGCAGTCGCAGTTGACGAAAATATGGCAGAAGCGTGCAGCAGCTTCGTTAAAAATGTACTGAGCGAACTGTTGATTGAGTGTAAAGCAGTCATAGGCGGAAAAGCGGTATCTGCAAAGGAGCTGCATAAGCTCTACGCAAACTGCATTGAGGCATTATGCCTCAAGCAAATATATCGCCTGGGAGATAACGTATTAGACTATGACGGAATGTACGGATACAGGATTGCGTATAATTTGGATCCTGAGCTCAAGGAAGCTATAAAAGGCAGGGTACTGACTCCAGAATTCATGGAGATGGCTAATGGGGAGCTGGGAATCACCATAGAGGAATTCTTTAAGAATAACCTGAACCTGACAGATACAGCTGCGAAGCTCTATATACACAGGAATACCCTGCTTTACAGGCTGGACAAGATACACAAGTGCACCGGCTATGATCTCAAAAAGTTTGAGGACAGCTGGCTTTTCAAGCTGGCATGGATGATATACAAGGAAGATGCGTCTTTGGCGCATCAAGTCACTAGACGCTAGTCTCTGGTCGCTAGATTTTAGCAGGGCTTCGAAGGTGGCACTAAATCTATGCCCATAAGGAATACCAAGAAATCTAGAGACTAGTGACTCTCGACTAGCGACTAAAAACTATGTCCAATATAAGACATAGTTTTATATTTTCCTGTTGACAGCATAAGCTATAAATTATAGAATATATACGAACAAGTGTTCTGATTTTTCCTGTATTTAGCGGAAAACGAAAATATTGTATTTATGTAAACCAAATACCACTGTGGTATAATTTCAATATATATTTATATTTGAGAAGGTGGAATATGGACAGATTCAAGCTTGTGTCGGACTACAAGCCGACTGGGGATCAGCCTGAAGCTATAGAGACCCTGGCAAAAGGGATACAAGATGGGGATAAGTATCAGACACTCCTTGGGGTAACCGGTTCAGGAAAGACCTTTACAATTGCCAATGTCATTGAAAAGGTACAGAAGCCCACTTTGGTGCTGGCACATAACAAGACTCTGGCTGCGCAGCTCTGCAGTGAGTTTAAGGAATTCTTTCCCAACAATTGTGTGGAATACTTCGTCAGCTATTATGATTTTTACCAGCCTGAGGCATACGTTGCCCGTTCAGATACCTACATAGAAAAAGAAGCGGATATAAATGATGAGATTGATAAGCTGAGGCACTCGGCAACAGCCGCACTTTTTGAGAGGCAGGACGTTATTATAGTAGCCAGCGTCTCCTGCATTTATGGCCTTGGAGACCCGGAGGACTACAAGTCTCTTGTGCTTTCCCTGAGAAAGGGCATGGTCAAGGACCGTGATGAGGTCCTCAGGAAGCTTATAGACATCCAGTACGACAGGAATGATATAAACTTTGTCAGAGGAACCTTCAGGGTAAGAGGGGATATCGTGGATATTTTCCCCGCTGCCTCATCAGACAAGGCAATAAGGGTTGAATATTTTGGGGATGAAATAGAAAGAATCCTGGAAATAGATTCTCTGACGGGTAATATTATCGGAGAACGGCAGCATGTTTTCATATACCCTGCTTCCCACTTTGCCACTACAAAAGCAAAACTGGATGCCGCAATTGAGAATATTGAACTGGAGCTTACAGAGCGGGTAAAGGAATTGAAGGAGCAGGACAAAATTCTGGAAGCCCAGAGGCTTCTTCAGAGAACCAACTATGATATAGAGATGATGAAGGAAGTAGGTTACTGCTCCGGGATAGAGAATTATTCAAGGCATATAAGCGGCAGGGCGCCCGGCAGTGCACCCTATACACTGCTGGACTTTTTCCCTGAGGATTATCTCCTGGTGGTTGATGAATCACACGTTACAATACCACAGGTCAGAGGTATGTATTTCGGAGACAGGTCAAGGAAGGAATCCCTTGTTGATTATGGTTTCAGACTGCCTTCTGCTTTTGACAACAGGCCGCTGAACTTCGAAGAATTTGAACAGAGGCTCAACCAGGTGGTTTATGTAAGCGCTACTCCGGCGAAGTTTGAACTGGAGCGCAGCGCCCATGTTGCTGAGCAGATAATAAGACCTACCGGCCTGGTGGATCCTGAGATAGAAGTGAGACCGGTCAAGGGCCAGATAGACCATCTGATAGGTGAAGTAAAGGAAAGGGCTGAAAAGAACCAGAGGGTTCTTGTCACAACCCTTACAAAAAAGATGGCTGAGGACTTAACGGCATATATGAAGGAATTGGATATCAGGGTACGTTATCTGCATTCGGATATCGTCACCATGGAGAGGATGAAGATTCTGAGGAGCCTCAGACTGGGTGAATTTGACGTGCTTGTGGGTATAAACCTCCTCAGGGAGGGGCTGGACCTTCCGGAGGTATCACTGGTAGCGATACTGGATGCGGACAAGGAAGGCTTCCTGAGATCTGAGACTTCACTTATTCAGACCGTGGGCAGGGCAGCCAGAAATGTTGAGGGGAAGGTAATTATGTATGCAGATAGCATTACCGACTCCATGAAGAATGCTATAAGTGAGACAAACAGAAGAAGAAAGATTCAAATGGACTACAATGAAAAGCATGGCATAGAGCCGCAGACTATAAGGAAAGCAATACATGAAATCATTGAAGCCACTACCGCTGCGGAAGAATCGGCAAAGTACGGAGTGAAGCGGGATATTGATCACATGAGGAAAGAGGATATTGTAAGGCTTATTTCTGCATTGGAGGAAGAGATGAAGGATTGTGCAAGGGCTATGCAGTATGAGCGGGCGGCAGAGCTTAGAGACAAGATAATCGAGCTCAGGCAGAAGGTCAAGAAATAAGAGGTGTATAATGGCAAAGGATAAAATAATCATCAGAGGTGCGAGAGAGCATAACCTGAAGAACATAGATATAGAAATACCAAGGGATAAATTTGTCGTAGTGACAGGTCTCAGCGGTTCCGGCAAGTCTTCTCTGGCCTTCGATACCATATATGCAGAGGGTCAGAGACGCTATGTGGAGTCTCTTTCCGCTTATGCAAGACAGTTCCTGGGACAGATGGAGAAGCCGGATCTGGATTATATTGAGGGCTTGTCTCCTGCAATATCTATAGATCAGAAGACTACTAACAGGAACCCCCGCTCGACGGTAGGTACCGTAACGGAAATATATGACTACCTGAGACTGCTTTTTGCAAGGATAGGAGTGCCTCACTGTCATATGTGCGGCAAGGAAATATCACAGCAGACTGTGGATCAGATGGTTGACTTTATTAAAGCCCTTGAACCGGGTACAAAGATCCAGCTCCTTGCCCCTGTTATAAGGGGGAAGAAGGGGGAGCACCAGAAGCTCATTGAGGATATAAAGAAGAGCGGCTACGTAAGAGCAAGGATAGATGGCGAGACTTTAGACCTCAATGAGGAAGTAAAGCTTGAAAAGAACAAGAAGCATACCATTGAAGTAATCGTTGACAGGATAGTAGTCAAGGAAGGTATAAACAAGAGGCTGACCGATTCTCTGGAAACGGTGCTCAAGCTTTCCGGCGGCACTGCCCTGATCGATATAGTCGGAAAGGAAGAAAGGCTTTTCAGCCAGAATTTTGCATGTACCGATTGCGGTATAAGTATAGAGGATCCTGCGCCGCGAATGTTTTCCTTCAATAGTCCCTTTGGTAAATGCCCCGTCTGTGACGGTCTGGGAGAGCTTAGAAGGATTGACCCGGACCGGGTGATACCCGACAGGTCCAAGTCGATAGCTGAAGGAGCCATAGAACCATGGAGAAATTATGATGAAGATACCTGGTACTACAATATACTTGAAGCAGCCTCCAAGCACTATGGCTTCAGCTTGGATACACCTGTCTGTGAATTGGATGACAAGATAATAGACATGATCCTTAACGGCAATGGCGGTGAAAAGATAAAAGTCAGATACGAGAGAGAATACGGCAAGGGCGAAGTCATGGTGTCTGTTGAAGGGGTCATCAATAACCTGGAGAGGCGCTATAGAGAGACGAAGTCTGACTACATGAGGAATGAAATTGAAAATTACATGTCTTCCATACCTTGCCCCGACTGTAAAGGGACAAGACTCAGAAAGGAAAGTCTGGCGATAAAGATAGGCGGACTTTCGATCGCTGAGGTATGTGACATGTCTGTCTATAAGATAAAGGACTTTTTTGACAAGATCAAGCTTACTGAGAAACAACAGATCATCTCCAAGCTTGTACTGAAAGAAGTGAGGGAGCGTCTTGAGTTTCTTATAAACGTTGGGTTGGAATACCTTACTCTTTCACGTACGGCAGGAACCCTTTCCGGAGGGGAAGCCCAGAGAATAAGACTTGCAACGCAGATCGGTTCCAGTCTTGTGGGAGTGCTGTATATACTCGATGAGCCAAGCATAGGACTTCATCAGAGAGATAACGGAAAGCTTCTGAAAACACTCAGGAACCTTACGAACCTTGGAAATACCCTGCTGGTTGTTGAGCATGATGAAGACACCATGCATGAGGCGGACTATATCATAGATATGGGCCCGGGAGCCGGAATACACGGGGGCGAAGTGGTTGCGGCAGGACCCCTTGACAGCATACTTGCCTGTGAAGAATCCATAACAGGCCAGTACCTAAGCGGGAAAAAGGTGATCCCGGTACCGGAAGAGAGAAGAAAGCCCAATGGCAAATGGCTTGAAATATGCGGGGCAAATGAAAATAACCTTAAGAACCTGGATGTCAGGATACCGCTTGGTGTCTTCACCTGTATAACGGGAGTATCAGGTTCAGGGAAGAGTACTCTTGTAAATGAGATATTATATAAGGAGCTTGCTCACAAGTTGTACAGATCAAAGGACAGAGCCGGAGAGCACAAGGGTATAAAGGGGATCGAATATATAGATAAGGTTATAGACATTGACCAGTCACCTATAGGAAGGACCCCCAGGTCCAATCCTGCTACCTACACAGGGGTTTTTGATATTATCAGGGAAGTGTTCGCAATAACTCCTGAAGCCAAGATGAGAGGTTACAAGAACGGTAGGTTCAGCTTCAATATCAAGGGGGGAAGATGTGAAGCCTGTAAGGGTGACGGAATCATCAAGATAGAGATGCAGTTTCTGCCTGATGTATATGTTCCCTGCGAGGTATGCAAAGGCAAGAGGTACAACAGGGAAACCCTGGAGGTCAGATATAAGGGCAAGAACATTTCTGAAGTTCTTGACATGACAGTAGAGGATGCTGTAGAGTTCTTTGAAAACATTCCAAGAGTACAAAGAAAGCTGCAAACCCTTTATGATGTCGGTCTGGGCTATATAAAGCTGGGACAGCCGTCAACAGAACTGTCCGGCGGAGAAGCCCAGAGGATAAAGCTGGCTTATGAGCTGTCAAAGAGAAGCACAGGTAAGACAGTATATATCCTGGATGAGCCTACCACAGGGCTTCACATTGCGGACATCCACAAGCTGCTGGGTATACTTGACAGACTTGTGGATACAGGAAATACCGTGATAATAATTGAACACAACCTGGACGTAATCAAAAGGGCCGATCATATCATAGACCTGGGACCGGAAGGCGGAGACAGGGGAGGCACGATCATAGGCCAGGGCACTCCTGAAGAAATATGCAAAATCGGTGCATCATATACCGGGCAGTTCCTGAAAAAGGTAATTGAAAGGGACAGAAACAGTCGCTAGCCACGAGTCACCAGTCTCTAGATTTTATGGTATTCCTTACGGGTCAAAGTATGGGCGATTCATGAATCGCCCATACATGCTTCGACGCCCAGCTCTAATCTAGTGACTGGAGTCTAGCGACTAGCGACTATAGAATATTGCTACGCAATATTCTATTTTTTTGTCCTGTTCTTGTAATATATTGCGCTATGACAAAATTTTGCAGGAAATTCATTAAAGCTTGGAGAATTAGTACTGCACTTACTGTAATTGTAAATATACTATATTGATATACTTATATTATACCTGTATTAGGGGGATGGTTATGAAGCTTAAACAACCCGGCATATATTATCTGGCGATACTGCTCGTTCTGGTCATTTTTCCGGTCATGTACACATTTCGATTATTTGACAGAGATATTCCCATTGATAGCTTTGAAAGTGGAAAGGATACCATTGAACTAAGGTTTCTCAGCAGCTGGGGCGGCACCGACACAAAAGCAGTACAGCTTCAACTGCTATTGGAAGAGTTTGAAAAGGAAAACCACGGAGTCAGAATTATAAATGAATCAATGTCGGGAACAGAATTTCTCTTCAAGCTCAAAACAAATTTTGCGCAGGGAAATGATCCTGATGTATTTGGACTTTGGCCCGGTTCAGATATTAAGATCCTTATAAACCAGGGCAAAGTGGCGGACCTGACGGAGCTGCTTGAGTCAGACAGGGAATGGGCTGCCAATTTCGGCGAGGAGGCATGGGGCTATGACCAGTTTGACGGCAGAATCTATGGACTCCCCTGTGAAATCATATATGAGGGATTATTCCTGAATATGGACCTTTTTACCAAATACGGGGTAAAGGTTCCCGGGACTTATGAAGAGCTGAAGGATGCCGTAAGAATATTCAGAGATAGAGGGATAATTCCCATTGCGTATAATTCTACCCCTGAAGGGACCTTCCTGTATCAGAATATCGTTATGAGGCTGGGTGGGAAGGAAGATACCGAGAATCCCTATAAGGCCGGAGTGATAAACCAATGTTATATTGATGGGATGAAATATGTAAAGGAACTGTATGAGCTTGGAGCCTTTCCCGAAGATGCTTTTACCATTGACGATAAAACCAGGGACAATCTTTTTATAGAGAAGAAGGCTGCCATGATAGCACAAGGCTCGTGGTTCATAGGAGTCGGCTCTTTGAAGGCTGAAGATGAGACTGTTGATATCATACCCTTTCCGGTCTTCAGGGAAGGAAAGTCCTACCCGAGCAGCATCATATACGGTCTTGGCAATGGCAACTTCCATATGAGTACAAAAGCTTTTGAAAGTCCCGAGAAAAGGGAAATGTGCATAAAACTCCTTAAATTCCTTACATCAGTAGATTCTGCAAAGCTTTTCAGCCATGAGACAGGCTTCATCAGTAATATAAAGATACCGGAGCAGGATATGCAGTCAAGCAGGCTGATGGGAAAAGGCAAAGAGCTTATAGCAAATTCCATGGAGTTGGTTGGACCGACCGACAGCTTCATAGACAGGAATTTATGGGAGCAGATACTTGTAACAAGCTTCCCCCAGGTTCTGGAGGGACGGAAAACCCCTGAAGAGGTTTTTGAAGAAATGGACCGAAAGGCAATGCAGCAGTAAAACCTTCAGTGATAAAAAAGGCTTCCATTGAAGCATTTTAACAATCAAGGAAGCCTTTTTTGAAACTCGTTGACGGAAAGTGGCACATTAAGGAAATTTATAATTTCCTACTCGTTATAAAACAACAGGAGAATTGTTATGGGGAATATTGTAAATAAATTTATTCTGTTTTATAAGAATACATCCATAAAGAACAAGCTGCTGCTATTGTTTTATATACAAATTGTCATTCCGCTGTTCTTTATAAGTGTTACCTCCTATCAGAAATCTGCTGAGATAATTGAACAGAAATCAATCAACTACTCCCAGGACATCCTTAAAATGATAGAACTCCGCTTCAACGACCTTTCCAGCAGCATGCAGGTGCTCACCCTCGAGCTGCTGTATGATAACAGGGTATATGATGCACTGGGCAGCAGAGGTTTTGAGGATAATATAACCATATATAAAAGGGCAAGCGAAATAAGGAGCATACTGAGGCAGGCGACCCTTTCCAGGAGTGAGATACAATCCATATGCCTGGTGACAAAGAACAGGAGATTTTACAGCTTCGATTCAGACAATGGAAAGGCCAGGATAGAAGTAATGCTGCCCTATGACAGTGCAGTTGAAGCTGCCAGAGAGGGTAAGGGAAAGCTGGTATGGTTTCTTGACAGCCAGGAGGGTAAGGTAAACAGTATTTATGTCACCAGGATGGTATACGACAGGGATAATTATAATGAGATAGGTCTAATGGCAATAAATATAAAAAAGGAGTATCTTGAGTCCGTATATACCGATTTATCCAAAGAGTCGGTAAACAATATATCAATACTTTCAGAGGATAATGAAGAAATCGTGAAGGAGACCCTGAACAGCGGGATATTGAAGAATTTTTACCAGCAGGCACAGGGGAAAAGGGGCTTCTATATAGATGATAAAGCAGGAATGCTGGTATCTTATGTGCTGCTTGAAGACCCCATCTGGAAAATCGTATACCACATCCCTTTGAAGGAGTTGTACCGGGAAATGGACACCCTTAAACGATGGGTGCTTCTAATCATATTGTATGGGCTGATTATATTGTCGGTACTCAGCGTACTCACTTCTGTGGATATAATAACCCCTATAAACAGGCTTGTAGAGGGAATGAAAAAGGTTGAAAAGGGCAACAAGCATGAAGATATTGAACTGGACAGGAATGATGAATTGGGATATCTGAGTGAAAGGTTCAACAGGATGTCAAAAAGGATCGATTATCTTGTCAACTGCATATACAAGGAGGAAATCGCCCTAAGAGAGGCCGAGATCAAGGCGCTGCAAGCGCAGATCAATCCGCACTTCCTTTTCAACACCCTTGAAAATATCAACTGGATGGCACAGCTTAACGGAGTTCCGGAAATAAGCGATACCGTATCCGCTCTTGCTAAACTGATAGACGGAAGTATAGGCAGGGGTGACAGGATGATATCCTTCAGGGAGGAATTGGAATACATAGAAAATTACATGACCATATTGAAGAACAGATATGAGAACAAGCTTGAAGTAATAAAGACCCTGGATGAGGAACTGATGGATATAAAAATACCAAGGCTTTTAATACAGCCTCTGGTAGAAAATGCTGTAAAGCATGGAATTGAAAAAAGCCGGCGTAAGGGGATAATCAGACTTGACGCATATAGAAAAGACGGCCATGTTGTATTTGAGGTCTCTGACAATGGCATAGGCATGACTCAGGAGGAGCTTAAGGCACTGAATCTCAGGCTGCAGGAAGATGCTCTCATTAATGAGGGGAAGGGCTATGGAGAAACAAGAAAGAGCATAGGCCTTGAAAATGTCAACAGAAGGTTGAAACTGCTGTACGGAAGCTCCTACGGAGTGGAAATACAAAGCAGTTACGATGAGTATACCAGGGTAATTGTGAGGATACCTGAAGAGCAGGGATCAGAAGGAGATAAGAGCAATGTACAAGGTGCTGATAGTTGATGATGAATCCATAATCAGAAAAGGGCTGAAAAACATAATAGACTGGAAGAGCCTTGGCTGTGAGGTATGCGGAGAGGCAAGCGACGGCATCGAGGGCATAAGGATGATCAGAGAGGTGCGTCCGCATATTCTGATAACGGACATCAACATGCCTGAAATCGATGGACTGAGTATGATAAAAGAAACTAAGCAGCTGCTGCCTGAGAGCAAGATAATCATACTTACCGGCTACAGGGATTTTGAATATATACAGGAGGCAATAAGGCTGGGAGCTTTTGATTACATATTGAAGCCCTCCAAAATTGAAGACCTGACAGCTATAATAAATAAGGCGATTGCAGAGCTTCAGCATGGCTGCATGCTGGAAGAAGAGCTAAGCAGGCTTAAAAAGCACTTTGAAAGTAAAATTCCCGTGCTCAGGCAAAAATTGCTGTATGATATCATGTTCAGGATCAATACGAAAAAGGAAGAGATCCTGGAGGAACTTAGTCTTTATGGCCTTGCAGTGGATGATTTTACTATCATGGCTGTAGAGACTGACGATGATGGTCAGGAAAATATGAAAAGCCAATATGAAAGGCATTTGTATCAGTTCGGGATAATCAATACTTTTGAGGAAATGCTGAGTGCCAGGTTCAAGGTAGCAGAAGTGCCGATAAACAGCAAGACGACAGTGTTTATCATTCAAGCAAAGGAAACAGGCGTCGAGGATATGTCCGGTTCACTTTACAGAGATGCTGTAAGCCTGCAGGAGCTTGTAAGGAACTGTTTCAGCTTTACCGTTACCATATCCATAAGCACCAGGGGTAAGGGGGCCTTTGAGCTTGCCGACAAGGCCAAGGAGTCTCTTGAAGCTCTTGATTATAAATTCTATATGGGTAAGAATACAATAATACTCTATGATGATTTGAAATCCTTCTATAAATCCACGGATTTTTCCATGCTGGAGCATTATGAGAAGGTTCTTGTGCAGAAGGTCAGGTCAGGCAATGCAGAAAGCGTAGCTTCAGCGCTGAAGGATATATTGAAGTGTGTGAACGAATGCAAGCTTGACAGGGAAAGCATAAAGAAGTTCTACTGGAATGCAATAAACATGATTTTTACATTGCCCACTACCATGAAGCTTGATGACGAAAGTCCAAGCAGCAGGAGGATAACTGAAATCTTCGGTATTCTTGATCAATGTGAAAGCCTGATGGAGCTTAACGGGATACTTGAAGACCTGGCAATAAATATTGCAAACAGGATAAACAGCTTCAACAGAAAGACAATAAATTCCACCCTGCAAAAAGCCATGGACTATATCAGCCTGAACTATAAGGAGTCCATCACACTGAATGAAGTCGCGGAGCATACCTATGTGAGTATATATTATCTGAGCAGGATGTTTACCAAAGAACTGGGTAAGAACTATGTGGACTACCTGAACGAGGTCAGGATAGAAAAGGCCAAGGAATATCTGCGGGATTCCTGCTACAAGACCTATGAAATAGCAGAGCTGGTAGGGATAAAGGATGCACATTACTTTTCCAAGCTCTTTAAGAAGTACACAGGGGTAACCCCTTCCGAATACAAGTCCGGTTGTTGATTGAGCATTAATACTACTACAGTGTAGTCACTTAGAGCAGTAATGTCATAGCCACATATGCGTATACAGAAATTGATGGCACTAAGCAACTCAGCCTAAGAAAAACCTAACGGCTTAAAATGGTCATCCGTGACCTTTAAGCCTTGCATCGGCATCCATGCCTCGCATACGGTTTTTCTAAGGCTTCCTTGCTAAGTGCCATTAACAATTTCTGTATAAGCATATTTAGGCTATTGACATTTCTGCTCTTAAGTTTGTCTATGTTCTAAGTGCTCCATAAAGGGAAAGCTCTAATTCTGTCCAAAGCTTATATTGTGTGAGTCGATATACGAGCTATTACTTCTTTTAGTATTATAGTCCTTAGGGTTTGTCACTATCTAAGCATTCTTGAATAGTAATCGTTTTTTTTAGTGTAAAATGTTGCACCTGATTTTTGCACAACATTATGAAACAAAAACGCAAGATGTTCCATTTAATGAAGAGGCAATGAAATATAGTATGGGATTAAGGAAATTAAACGGTATATAAATGGGAAATGGGGGGTAGCCATATGACTGAGGTGCAGAAGGCTTTGACCACAAGGGGTGCAGCGGTGAAGAGACAAAAGCCTGCTCTTCTTAAGGAGCTGGTAAAGAACAGGGTATTGTACCTTATGCTGCTTCCGGGGCTGTTGGTGCTGCTGGTCAACAACTACCTGCCGATGTTCGGCATCGTAATAGCCTTCAAGGATTACAACTATACAAAGGGCTTCTGGAAGAGCGACTGGGTTGGCTTTGAGAACTTCAAATACTTGTTTAACTCAAAAGCTGCCTATCAAATTACCAGAAACACCATCCTTTATAATCTGGCATTTATAATCATAGCTGCCACCATTGCCGTCGCACTTGCAATAATATTCAACGAGCTTCTGAACAGGCGTATGTCCAAGCTGTACCAGAGCGTGATGTTTCTGCCCTACTTTCTTTCCTGGGTCGTTATCAGCTATCTGGTATTCGCACTTCTTAGCTCGGATATGGGTTTTATCAATAAAATGCTTATCAGTTCAGGAATGCAGCCGGTCGACTGGTATGTTGAGCCCAGGTTCTGGCCGTTGATCATCATACTGGTGAATACATGGAAATGGACCGGATATGACAGCATCATATATCTTGCCGCAATTGTGGGCTTTGACAAATCCCTTTACGAAGCGGCGGCTGTTGATGGAGCCTCAAGGTTCCAGCAGATCAC
Organism: Clostridia bacterium; assembly: GCA_035627615.1. Classification (GTDB taxonomy): domain Bacteria; phylum Bacillota; class Clostridia; order Lutisporales; family Lutisporaceae; genus BRH-c25. The sequence continues at coordinate 53,492 of DASPLL010000019.1, read as the reverse complement.
AAAGGTGATGGTGCCTATGCTGATGCCGGTAATCATCATACTTACATTGATAAAAGTAGGAAGAGTCTTTTTTACAGACTTCGGATTGTTCTTCAATATCCCCAGGAACAGCGGCCCGCTCTTTGATGCGACCAATGTAATTGAGACCTATGTATTCAGGGCTCTGAGACAGACCGGAGACATAGGCATGGCATCGGCAGCAGGTTTTTATCAGGCGATCGTCGGTTTTATAGTAGTATTGACTGCCAACTATATTGTTAGAAAAATCGACAAAGACAGCTCATTGTTTTAGGGGGGCGTGAGAGATGAGGGATTGCACAAAGATCAACAGAAAAGCTGATTTTCTTCTTAACATAATAATGATCCTATGTACGATAGCATGTGTTCTTCCGCTGGTAATTGTTTTCTCAGCTTCCATAACAGATGAAAAAACAGTGACTATGTATGGCTATAGCTTGATACCGAGGAATTTCAGCCTGGAGTCCTATAAGTATATTTTCAAGAACATAATGGTGGTCCTCAGGGCTTACGGGGTGACTATGCTCGTTACGGTTTCAGGCAGCACGCTAAGTCTTATAATAATATCCTTATATGCATATCCGCTATCCAGGAAAGACTTTAAATACAGAAGCGTATTCACCTTTATTGTCTTCCTGACCATGCTGTTCAACGGAGGCCTGGTTCCGTGGTATATGGTATATGTCAATGTTCTTCATATAGACAATACCATAATGGCGCTCATACTACCGTATCTGATGACACCGCTGTATGTGCTGATAATGAGGACCTTCTTCATGACGACCATACCGGAAGGGATAATAGAAGCAGCAAGGATCGACGGTGCCGGAGAATTCCAGACCTTTGTTCGGATAGTGCTTCCTCTGGCAAAACCCGTATTAGCGACAATAGGACTTTTCAATGTCCTGACATATTGGAACGATTGGTACGCACCACTGCTTTTCATAAATAACGAAAAGCTTTTCAACCTGCAGTACCTTATGTACAGAGTGGATAAAGCAATTATGTATCTTTCAAATAACGCAGGCTCTATTAACAACGCAACCCAGATCATGGCAAATCTACCCTCCCAGACGGCAAGAATGGCAATGGCGGTTATTGCCATAGGCCCGATAATTCTGGCCTATCCGTTCTTCCAGAAATATTTTGTCGAGGGCCTGACCATAGGGTCGATAAAAGGCTAAATTCATGGGCTATTACCTTAACGGGTAAGCATAAAAAAATATTAAAAGGGGAGAAGAGTATGTTAAAAACCAGAAAACTTCTTTGTATTGTTCTAGCGCTTGTTTTTATACTGACCGGCGCAGCGGGCTGTGCAAAACCGGCTACTGCACCGGCACCTGCAGCGGCGCCTGCAGAAGCTGCTGCGGCACCTGCACTGGAACCTGTTGAATTGACCTGGTTCTTCATAGGCAATGGTCAGCAGGAGGATGTAGCGCTGATCGAGGAAGAGATCAACAAGTATATTAAAGACAAAATCAATGCTACTGTGAAGCTGCAGTGCTACCAGTGGGGAGCTGAGTACGACGACAAGCTGCAGCAGATGATCGCTTCGAGACAGGAATTTGACATTTGCTTTACGGCAGCCTGGGCGAACAACTATATGCAGAATGCAGTAAAGGGCGCTTTTGTGCCGCTGAATGACGACAAGGATCTGTTAAACAAATATGCTCCAAAGACAAAGGCACTATTGGGTGATGATTTCCTTGCAGGCTCACAGATTGACGGAATCAACTACGGTATACCTGCTAATAAGGAAAAGGCACATTCCTGGGGCTTCATAATCAAAAAGGACCTGGTTGACAAATATGGCTTTGATATCTCTGCAATAAAGACTCTTCAGGACCTGGAGCCAATGCTTAAGGTAATAAAAGAGAAGGAGCCTAATGTATATGGTCTGGAAGCCCTCGACGGCGAATCACCGATTAAGCTTCTTGACTGGGATGTTGTCGGCGACGACAAGTGCCCGGGTGTTGTTTACAATGATTCCAAAGACCTCAAGGTATTCAACGAGTTTGAAGCAGCAGAGACAATGGAGCTCTTGAAGACAGTCAGAAAATTCTATCAGGCCGGCTATATAAGGAAGGATGCTGCTACAGTCACCGATTACAATGCTGACGAAGCAGCAGGAAAGATATTTGCAGCTACCAAGTCCCTTAAGCCGGGAAAAGATGCAGAAATGTCACTTACACATGGTTTTGAGTGGGTTCAGGTATATATAACTCCTCCGGTAATATCCAGCAGAGATACAATGGGTTCACTGCAGGCAATATCAAGCACTTCCAAGAATCCTGAAAGAGCTTTGATGTTCCTCGAACTGTTCAACACCGATCCATATCTCAATAACCTGATAAACTTTGGTATTGAGAATAAGCACTATGTAAAGGTCAGCGACAACATTATAAAGGCAGGCCCGGACCAGGCAAAATACAATCCGGGTACCGGCTGGATGTTCGGCAACCAGTTCATCAACTACCTGTATGAGAGCGAAGATCCCAAGAAGTGGGAGCAGTTTGAAGAATTCAACGGTCAGGCTGCAGGAACAAAGACCCTTGGTTTCAACTTTGATCCTTCAAGTGTAAAGAATGAAATTGCAGCAGTAAACAATCTCTGGGATAAATATGTTCCGGCTCTTGAAACAGGATCTATCGATCCGGAAATAAATGTACCGAAGTTCAACCAGGAGCTAAAGGCTGCAGGTATCGACAAGATAATAGCTGAAAAGCAGAAGCAGCTTACTGAATGGGCTCAGAAGATGGGCAAATAGTGCCGCATAAATTTAAGTAATAGTTTCCTAAAAACTTAAGGCTAATATTCTTATGGAGTGTTAGCCTTAAGTATAACCTTAAATTATAGTGCAGAAAAAGCATATAAAGGAGTAATTCAATGAAAGCGTTGTTTAGTACCGAGGGGATCATATATAGGATAATGACAATAATATATCAGCTTGTCATACTGAATCTGCTGTGGTGTGTAGCCAGTATTCCGGTTATAACAATAGGGGCTTCTACCACTGCCTTGTTTTATGTTGTAGGAAAGATCGTAAGGAAAGAAGAGGTGCACGAATTCAGAGACTATATAAAAGGCTTCAGGGATAATTTTAAACAAGCTACCATCATATGGCTGATACTATGTGCAGCTTATCTTATGATCTTTGCCAACTTCAGCTTCCTTGAACAGTACAGCAGAATGGGAGGCCTGATGCTGGCAATACAGCTGCCGGTATTGGTCCAGGTGATTATAGTCACGGTTTTTGTTTTTCCGCTGCTTTCAAGATATGAATCACGCACCATAGAAATAATAAAGACATCATGGATTCTGGGAATCAGGCATATTTTTTCCTGTATTGCAAGTCTGGCGATTATTGCCGTTGCAGTAATACTCGCAAAATTAGTACCGGCGTTGTTCCTGATGGTTTTTACAAGCCTGGCTGCATTAGCCATTTATTTAGTGTTCAACAGGATTTTGGAAAAATATCGCCCTGGGGCTGCATAAAGGCCTGGGGTGTTGTTATAAAGGAGAATTATTATGCAGTATGGGTATTTTAATGATTTAAGTAAGGAATATATTATAACAAATCCCAAGACTCCCGTGAAATGGATAAATTATATCGGAGATCTTAACTTTGGAGGTTTTGTTGACCACACGGGAGGGGCTCTTATCTGCAAGGGAGATCCTGCAATAAACAGGATCACAAAGTATATACCACAGCTTCCTGCGTCTGAGTTCAAGGGTGAGACCTTGTATGTAAGGATAAAGACCAAGGATGCATATACCCTTTTCTCTCCTTATTTCGTACCTACCCTGGATCAGTATCAGATGTATGAGTGTCATGTTGGGCTCGGATATATGAGAATCGTATCGGAGTTTTACGACATAAGGACTGAGGTGCTGATTTTCGTACCTATTGGCGGGAGCAGGGAGATAAGGGATATAAGAATAACCAATCTCAGAGCTGTGCCTGTTGAGCTTGACGCAATACCGGCTGTTGAGTATACACATTTTGATGCACTGAAGCAGCTTGTCAATGCCGATTGGGTACCGCAGACAATGCAGTCCGGCTGTATTGAAGAGAAAAACGGCTGCATAACACTCATACAATATGCATATATGAATAAGGATACAAGAGTAAACTACTTTACTTCCAATCACGCGGCTTCCTCCTTTGAAACAGACAGGAAGTATTTCCTGGGCGACAATGAATACAGCACCTGGGAATGCCCGATGAGCCTGGATAATAGAGAGCTTGGAAACCATAAAGCCTTGCGTGGAGATAACATGGCAGTATTGATGCACCACCTTGGTGTATTGGAGCCTGGGGAATCCAGGAGACTTGTCACACAGCTGGGACAGTGCAGAAACGTTGAGGAGGACAGTTATAACATTGAGTGTTTCAGAAATACTGAGAGGGTAGATGCCGAATCTGCAAAACTAAAACGCTTCTGGGAAGAATATCTGTCAAAGCTTCAGGTGGAAACCCCCGACAAAGCTATGAATACTATGCTGAATATCCATAATCCCAGGCAATGCTACGTAACAAAGAACTGGTCCAGGTACCTGTCACTATATCAGTTGGGTTTTGGTTTCCGGGGAATGGGCTTTAGAGATAGCTCCCAGGATGTGATGGGGATATTAGGAAATGCAGCCGAAGAAGGAAGGGAGCTTATTGAAAAGCTTCTACAGGTTCAGAAGATCAATGGTTCTGCAATGCACCAGTTCAATCCTGTTACTATGATTGCCAATGAAGGGGATTCCAGGGAACTGGGGGACAGGCCGGATTACTACAGCGATGATCATCTCTGGATAATACTGGCGGTATGCTCATATGTGAAGGAAACCGGGAATACAGGATTTCTTGATAAGCAGATCCCTTTCTATGAAAAAGGTGAAAATGCTGTGCCTAAAGAGAAAGGTACCGTATTGGACCATCTTATAAGGGCAGTTGAATTCACAAGGAGTGACCTGGGTGCTCATGGGCTTCCTTTGCTGGGTTTTGCTGATTGGAATGATACCGTAAATCTGCCTAGGGGAGCAGAATCCCTTTTCACCGCCAATTTGTACGGGAAGGCCCTTTCGGAGATGGCTGAGCTCATGGGATACCTGGGCAATGACAGGCTCAGAATAACATATGAGAACTATTATAATGACATGAAGAACAGTGTAAACAATTGGGGCTGGGATGGAGAATGGTATATAAGATATTTTGACAGGGAAGGAAAGCCTGTGGGTTCCACAGAAAACAGCACCGGGCAAATCTATGTGAACGCTCAGTCCTGGGCGGTCATATCGGGCTTTGCCCCTGAAAACAGAGCTGTAAAAGCTCTTGACTCCGTAAACAGGATACTGAACACAAAGAATGGAATTAAGCTGAGTTCCCCAGGCTATAACGGCTATGATCCTGAGAAGGGTGGAATCACTACATACCCTCCGGGTGCTAAAGAGAACGGCGGAATATATCTGCACTGCAACCCCTGGGTAATGATAGCTGAGACATTGGTCGGCAACGGGGACAGGGCTTATGAATACTATTTGCAGATCAACCCTGTAAGCAAGAACAGCTGTATAGATGAATATGAATGTGAGCCTTACTGTTATTCGCAGAATATACTGGGGGATGAACATCCTCAGTTCGGTCTGGCAAGAAATAGCTGGCTTTCAGGTGCTTCCTCATGGGTTTATCAGGCCGCTGTCAAGTATATATTGGGTATTCGCCCTACCTATGAAGGCCTAATGGTGGACCCGTGCATTCCAAGTGACTGGAAGGGCTTTAAGATTAAAAAGCATTATAGGGATTCAGTATATGATATACAGGTAAGAAACCCTGAAGGTATTTCCAAGGGGATAAAGCAAGTAATGCTGGATGGCCGGATTTTCAAGGGGGATATAATACCATCCTTTGGAGATGGCAAGCTGCACTCCATTGAAGTATTGATGGGGAAAAACTCATATGTATCGGAGGGAGACTGATGAAATACGGATATTTTGATGATCTGAACAGGGAGTATGTAATAAATACACCCAAGACCCCATTTCCATGGATAAACTATCTGGGACAGGATGAATTCTTTTCGCTTATATCGAATACTGCGGGAGGTTACTGCTTCTACAAGGATGCCCGGTTGAGAAGGCTGACCAGATATAGATACAACAGCATTCCCTGGGATAATGGGGGAAGGTACTTTTATATCAATGATGGGGGAAAGGTGTATTCCCTCACCTGGATGCCGGTTAAACAGGAGGTAGACAGCTTTGAGTGCAGGCACGGCCTGGGCTACACCAGAATAAAAAGTCTTCAGAACGGCCTTTTAAGTGAAGTGCTTTACATGGTACCCCTGAAGGATAATGTTGAGTTGCATCATGTAAGTCTGACAAACATGGGGAAAGAGGATAAGGAAATTACACTATTTTCCTTTATTGAGTTCTGCCTCTGGAATGCCTATGATGACATGACCAATTACCAGCGGACTCTTAATATAGGCGCTGTTGAGGTGGAGGGCAGCACCATATTCCATAAGACTGATTACAGGGAGAGAAGGAATCACTATTCCTTCTACAGTGTGAATAGAGCTGTTGAAGGGTTTGACACAGAAAGGGATGCTTTTCTGGGAAGGTTTAACGGGCTCCATGAGCCGGAAGCTGTAATTGAAGGCAAATCACGGAATTCAAAGGCACAAGGTTGGAATCCCATAGCATCACACGGCATTAAGCTGGTCTTGAAGCCAGGAGAGAAAACAACGCTTCTATTTGTATTAGGATATGTTGAGAACGAGGAGAATGAAAAGTGGGAAGCGAAGGGTATTATAAATAAGTCAAAGGCCTATGGGCTTTTAGAAAAGTATAGGGATGACAGTTCTGTAAATAAAGCTTTTAATGAATTAAAAGGTCATTGGGATAGATTGCTTTCAAGATACTCTATCTCCAGCAGCGAAGAGAAGCTGAACAGGATGGTGAATATCTGGAATCCGTATCAGTGTATGATAACCTTTAATATGTCGAGAAGCGCCTCGTATTTCGAGACGGGGATTGGAAGAGGTATGGGCTTCAGGGATTCAAACCAGGATATACTGGGCTTTGTGCATATGATTCCCGATAAGGCGAGAGCAAGGATACTGGAGCTTGCCGCAACACAGCTGGAGGACGGAGGGGCCTACCACCAGTATCAGCCCCTGACAAAGAAGGGCAACAATGAGATAGGCGGCGAATTCAACGATGATCCTTTATGGCTTATACTATCAACAGTAGCTTATATCAAGGAAACAGGAGATTATTCCATACTGGATGAATGTATTTCCTACAACTGCGATGAAAGTAAACAGGGGACTCTGTTCCAACATTTGCAGAAGGCTTACGGCTATACTCTTAACAATCTTGGGCCTCATGGGCTGCCATTGATCGGCAGGGCAGACTGGAACGATTGTCTGAATCTCAACTGTTTTTCAACAAGCCCCGATGAATCCTTCCAGACCTGCGGCAACAGGAAAGGCAGGATTGCGGAGTCTGTGTTCATTGCAGGACTGTTTGTCTATGCGGGGAAGGAATATGAAAAGCTGTGCAAGCTGCTGGGGTATGATGTGGAAGCGGTTGAAATGGCGGCTGAAGTGGAAAAGATGCGGGAAAATGTTATAAAACACGGTTATGATGAGGATTGGTTCCTCAGGGCTTACGATTATTTCGGCAATAAGGTCGGAAGCAGCGGGAATGCAGAAGGCCAGATATTTATTGAGCCGCAGGGATTCTGCATAATGGCAGGGATAGGTCTGGAGGACGGTATGGCACAAAGGGCATTGGATTCAGTCAGTGAGAGGCTGGATACGAAATACGGCCTGGTACTTCAGAATCCGGCTTACAGCGAATATAAGCTTAACCTGGGTGAGATATCCTCTTATCCGCCGGGCTTGAAAGAGAATGCAGGGATCTTCTGCCACAATAATCCTTGGATAATGATTGCAGAAACAAAACTGGGCAGGGGCGGTAAAGCCTTTGAATACTACAGGAAGATCGCTCCGGCATATGTTGAGGAAATAAGCGATGTTCATATAATGGAGCCTTATGTATATGCACAGATGATAGCCGGAAAAGATGCGCCCAGACCCGGAGAAGCAAAGAACTCATGGCTTACGGGAACTGCAGCATGGAACTATGAGGCAATAACCAAGTGGATATTGGGAATAAGGCCTGATTTCAACGGGCTTGCAGTTGACCCGTGCATACCTGAGGAATGGGACGGTTTCAGCGTTGTAAGGGAATTCAGGAATGCTGTGTACAAAATAGATGTCAGGAATCCGGTGCATGTGAGTAAAGGGGTAAAGAGTGTGAAAGTAGACGGAAAACAGGCAGCAAGTAATATAATACCTGTGTTCAATGATAATTCAACCCATGAAATAGAAATAATCATGGGATAGAGTTCTTCTACAGTCACTAGTCACTAGACTCTAGTCGCCAGACTTCTGGGTATTCCTTATGGGTATAGGCTTAGCCCAGTCTTCGAAGTACTACTCAAATCTAGTGACTAGTATCTAGCGACCAGCGACTGAAGGATGCGACTATGTCGCATCCTTATTCATATCTTCTTTCCGGTACCCTGTTCGATACCAGAAGCGCTTTTATTTGTTTTGCTTCTTCTTCGCTGCATTCAATGGTTATGACCCCCATGTCATAGCTTGGATATAGAAGCACCTTGCCGTTGTATACCAGATGGTTTTCTATTCTCTCGAAGGGGTACCAGCCTACCGCGTTTGTATAGCTGAAAGGTACGGAAAGCTCCAGCCTGAAGTCTATACCACTAATAGCAAAGCCTTTGCTGGTTACATGGATTTTCATAGTCCTGTTGTTTATGAAGAAAAGCACCTCCAGAGTGATTGCCAGGGCTGCAAGGCCGGCCAAAGACCATAGGCTCTCACGGGTTACCGCCCTTTTACTTACCATAGGCATCAATACGGCGATTATCGGAAGGATAAGCAGTATGATCCTGTCGCGTATCTCGAAGGATCTTGCAGGAAAAGTCTTGAAAATATTCAGGTCTCTCATCATATTCCTGATATAAAAGTACTTAATAAGCGCCTGGGAATATAAGGCTGCAATATAGCTTATGATATACAGCAGCGCCGCAAAAAGAACAGTGCCGGCAGAAGCTGACGGAGCCTGGAATGGAATAACGAAATTAATAAGTGTAAATAGTAACAGGAAAGTAAAAAGGGATGTTAAAAAAACTACTGTCTTCATTGTATTGCTCATTTATGTTCCCCATTTCAAAATTGGTCTATATACATTATAAATTATATCAAATCTTTATTAAACTGCAATTTGTTGTATAATATAGATAGATAGGAGATGCGAGATACGAGGTACGAGAGCTCAAGCAGAGCTTCGAGGTTTCGGGAATTAGGGAAAAGCTTCGAAGGCTTTCTAATGCCACGAGCCACGAGCCAAAAAGTGCAGTAAATTAACCAGCTGCAAATTTATATAGTCATTAGGGGGCTAGTCATGCTATCACTGGACGACAAACTGAAAAATCTCCCGGAGAACCCCGGGGTATATATAATGCGGGATGAGAATAATGAGATTATTTATGTCGGCAAGGCAATAAATTTGAAGAACAGGGTCAGGCAGTACTTCCAGTCCTCCAAGAACCAGCATCCCAAGGTTGCTGCCATGGTTGAGAGAATAACCGACCTGGAATATATAATTACCGACTCTGAGCTTGAAGCTCTTATACTGGAGTGCAATCTGATAAAAAAGCACCGGCCCAGATATAATATAATGCTTAAGGATGATAAGCAGTATCCCTACATAAAGCTCACGGTAAACGAGGACTATCCAAGGCTTCTTGTAGTCAGGGAAATAAAAAAGGACGGAGCAAAGTATTTTGGCCCATATACCGATGTGACTGCTGTAAACAGAACCATTGACCTGTTGAAAAGTTTGTTTCCCCTGAGATACTGCAATAAAAACATAAACAGGATAATGGGCAAGGAAAGACCTTGCCTCAACTACCATATAAAAAAATGTATCGCTCCATGCCAGGGGAATGTCAGCAAAGAACAATACAAGGAACTGACCGACTCGGTAATAATGATGCTGGAAGGCAAGCAGGAGGAAGTTCTGAAGCGGCTGGAGCACAGAATGCACCTGGCTGCTGACAACCTGGATTTTGAGAAGGCGGCTGAAATCAGGGACAACATGAACTCCCTGATAAAGATAGCGGAAAAGCAGAAAATCATATCCTCTGCACTGGTAGACCAGGATATAATCGCTTTTGCGGTGGATCAGTCAGAATCCTGCATACAGGTCTTCTTTGTCAGAGGTGGAAAGCTCATAGGGAGAGAGCATTTTCTTATTGAGGACACCAAGCTGAGTGATACAAAGGAGATATTAAGCAGCTTTATAAAGCAGTTTTATGAATCGGGCACACTTATACCAAGAGAAATATTACTTCAGGAAGAGATCGATGAGCTGCAGATAATAGAGAGATGGCTCAGCGATAAAAGAGGGGGACGTGTCAGACTGATCGTCCCCAAAAGGGGAGAAAAGCAAAAACTCATAGAAATGGTGAGTAAAAATGCAGAGGATACTCTTAGGCTCCTTATTGAAAAACAGAAAAGTGATGAAGAGAGGACAATAGGAGCCTGCATGGAGTTGAAGGACTTACTGGGGCTTCCGGATATCCCGGTTCGGATTGAGGCCTTTGATATTTCACATCTTCAGGGAGTACTGAACGTTGGTTCCATGATAGTATTTGAGAAAGGAAGACCCAACAGCCGGAATTATAGACGATTCAGAATAAAATCCGTAGAAGGCGTAAATGATTATGAAAGCATGAGGGAGATCATACAAAGGCGGTTCATTCATGGAATTAAGGAAAGAGAGGAGCTTGAGTCAGAGGATAAGGATATGTCCATTGGCAAATTCTCGGTTTTCCCGGACATTATTATGCTGGACGGCGGCGTAGGACAGATCAATGCAGTGCTTCCAGTCCTCAGGGAAATGAATATAGGCATACCGGTCTGCGGAATGGTCAAGGATGACAAGCACAGGACCAGGGGTCTGATACACAATGGCAGGGAAATTGAGATACCTGTAAACTCCAGGGTCTTCAGGCTCATAACCAATATACAGGATGAGGCCCACAGATTCGCCATAAGTTATCACAAGAGCTTGAGAAGTAAGGCGGCTGTAAAATCAGAGCTGGACGATGTACCGGGAATAGGGCCCGCCAGGAGAAAAGCACTGCTTGCACACTTCGGCAGCCTGAAGAATATAAAAAGAGCAACCATGGAGGAGCTGTGTGAAGTTGAGGGCATGAATGAGAAAATTGCAGATGCGGTATTTAATTTTTTTAAATCATAAGACTTTTTTATAAATGTTCCGTATAGTATTATGAAAACTAAAAAATGAACCTGTCGTCAGTGAGGCATAGCTTCATTGAATGGACAAATTGAGGAAAGATTCAAGAATTAATATGAGGAGGTAAGAATATGTATAAGAAGTTATATAAGTCCAGAACAGTGAAAACTATAGCAGGTATCTGCGGAGGCCTTGAGGATTATTTTAATATTGATGTTACGATAATAAGGCTTATATGGGTTGCACTTACAATAGCTACCGGAATATTTCCCGGGGTATTTGCCTATGTGGCAGCGGCACTTATAATTCCTGATGAGCCTGTAGGCTACAACAAGGATTATAGCTCAAATCCGAGCCCGGAGTACAAGATCGATAAAGACGAAGAATAAGTGATTATTAACACAACAGATTTTTTATCTTTCATAGTGTTAATAATCACATCATCGATTCAGTGCCTCGCATGCTAAAGAAGCGATATACGTTACGAGGCACTAATTAAAGAAGGTGTTTTGTTGAAATTCTTAGTTGATACACACTGTCATACAATATCAAGCGGTCATGCATACAGTACAATTTCAGAAATTGCTGAAACAGCCGGAGAAAAGGGACTTAAGCTTATAGCAATGACCGATCACGGACCTGCCTTGCCGGGAGGTCCTTCCATATTACATACGGGAAACCTGAGGATCATCCCTGATTATATCAAAGGTGTAAGGGTGCTTAAGGGAGTTGAGGCCAATATAATGGATTATAACGGCGGGCTTGATTTACCTGATAATTATCTGAAAAACCTTGAAATAGTGATTGCTTCATTTCATGATGTCTGTATAGTTCCCGGAAGTGTGGAAGAGAATACAAGGGCACTGGTGTCGGCGATGAGGAATCCCTATGTGGATATTATTGCGCACCCGGGGAATCCGTATTATCCCATAGATATAGACAAGCTCATCCAATGCGCTTATGATACGGGGAAGCTGATAGAAATTAACAACAGTTCATTTTTAGGAAGTCGCAAGGGAAGTGCGGAGAATTGCAGAAGGATAGCTGCCATGGCAAAGGAAAAAGGTGTGATGCTGACCGCAGGCAGTGATTGTCATATCTGCTACGATGTAGGAAAGTTCAATATAGTAGACGAGATATTTAGGGAGATTGAAATGCCGGAGGAGCTGGTCATAAATACCGACCCTCAAAAGCTTATAGATTATCTGAATAAAAGGGGAAGAAAGGTAAGTATGTAGGTTACGAGGTTCCGGGGATTCGGGGTAGGGGCGATTCATGAATCGCCCGTACAGGCTTCGAAGCTTTTATTGAATCGCGTAACGCGTACCCGAAACGCGCAACCTTACCCAATAGGAATACCTTAGTAGTGTAAGTGAATATACATAGAGTAAAAGCCAGTTTGGAGGGATACAAATGACCCTTAGAAGAGCCTTTACTCTTTTTTTATGCGCTATTGTGGTTGTTTATATATTTATAGGGCCAGCTCTGCTGGAGAAAATGAAGGATAACTATAAGAAGAGCCTGGAGCCTGAACATAAGAAGACAGAGTGGACCGGTGTAATAACCCTGTGGGACTATCCAAGGCTGGATATCAGAAACGGGACACGCTTCAGCTGGATAAAAGGAAAGATCAGGCAGTTTGAGAAGAAAAACCCCGGGGTGTATATTGAATTCCAGGAGCTTGATTGGAAGGATGGGCCATCCTTCCTGAAAGCAGCGGCAAAGACTGGGGCAAATCCGGATATTGCGGCGGTAGGAAGCGACTATTTTTTCATATCCGGAGGGTATCTGGAAGAGCTGGACAGCTACATAGACCTTGAAGAGAGGACAGACTTCATAGGAAGTATTCTTGATACTGCTGTTTATAAGGGTAAGCTCTATGGAATACCATGGATGATGACAGGTTATACATTGCTTCTGAATACGGATATATTCAGTGAAAGGAATGTCAGTCTGCCGGAAAATGGGGAATGGACTTATGAACAGTTTGTAGAGGCGCTTAAGCTGCTTACCTATGATACTGACGGCAAGGGCGGGCCGGATGTTTTCGGCTTTAATTCCTTTATTGAACCGGGCTATTATAATGCCTTCGGGCTGCTTATGAGCGACGGTGCGCAAATAGTGGATGAAACAACCGGGAAATACACCTTCAATACCCCTGAGGCTTTGTCAGGGCTTATAAAACTGTGCGATCTCAAATTCAAGTACAAAGTAGCACACCCGGACTTTGGAACCATGAATGAAAATCAAGCCTGGTCAGCATTTCTGAAAGGTGAAACGGCAGTATACACCGGCGGCTCCTGGGCGGTACCGCTTCTCCGTAATTCACAGGGAAGCAGCGGGATAAATTTCACTGTAGCCAGGTTTCCCGCCGGGAAATCCGATGTACCTTTGTCCATAAGCTCGACAACCTGCTCTTACGCTGTTTTCAAGCAGAAGGATGAGGCTAAAAGGAAGGTATGTGCAGATTTCATCAAATTCCTGACCTCTGCGGAAACACAGGAGGAACTGGTGAATTTTGGGTATTTCTCTGCCAGAAAATCGGGTAAACATCTGTACGAAAATGATAAAGAGATGTATACTATACAACAGAGCTTATATTTTGCGGAGCACCTGCCCAAAGCGGACAACTGGAGCGAAATAGACCTGATATTGCAGACCAAGATAAAGGAAGCAGTCCAGGGCAGTATAAGCCCGGAGCAAGCGATAAAGGATGCGGAGAGATTGATTGAGCAGCGCAGGAAATAGGATATTGAATAAATAGTATAAATATGGATACATTCCAATTAATAGATTCTTTACAAACGGAGGAGATAGTATGACTGAGGTTAAGAGCACAAAAAAAGTAAAACAGCCTGAGATAGAGTACAATGGCAGAAAATATGTAAGAATACCGGTGAAGACTCATGTAATTACAAAAGAAGACAGCATTGTTGACGTTGTTAAGAAATATGCCCGGGAAATAGTGAACGAAAATGACATAGTATTCATTAGTGAAAAGGCAGTTGCAATTACTCAGGGGAGAGCCTATCCGATGTCAGAAATCAAACCGAGGCCCCTGGCAAAGCTGCTGTCAAGATATGTGACCAAGACCCCCTCCGGTATAGGCTTGGGAATACCGGAGACCATGGAAATGGCATTGAGGGAGTGTGGAGTGGTGAGGATACTTTTTGCCGCTGCAGTGAGCTTTTTCGGAAAGCTGATCGGACGCAAGGGCGATTTTTACAGGGTGGCCGGTTACAAGGCCTCTTCCATAGACGGGCCTACACCGAATACATTGCCTCCATATAACAAGTATGTGGTGCTGGGACCGGCAAATCCTGATGAAGTTGCCAGGAAGGTCAGTGACAGTATAAAAGCAGAGGTTGCAATTGTTGACATCAACGATTTGGGGGGGAATATACTGGGGACCTCAAAGCAAACTCTGGACAGGAAGGCCCTGGTAGGAATACTGAGGGACAATCCGCTGGGTCAGTGCAGTGAGCAGACACCCATCGGAATCATCAGAGGTGCGGAAGAGTAGAATTATCTGAAAGGAGACAGCGCAGTAATGCAGAATTGCGGTAGAAGCTATGCTTCGGTAAAACTTGATATAGATAACGTAACATATAATGAACCGATGAAAAATCATACTTCCTTTAAGCTTGGAGGGCCCGCTGACATATTCATTGAGCCGGGGGATGAATCGGAACTGGCCAATACTGTCAGAGCCTTGAGGGAGCATACGGTACCATATTATATTATGGGGAACGGGAGCAATCTTCTGGTATCAGACAGAGGGCTCAGGGGAGCAGTGGTCAAAATCGGTGAAAAATTCATTAACTACACTGCTGACGAAGATAGGATAATAGCAGAAAGCGGCATACTGCTGTCTGCATTATCGAAAATAGCAGCAAAAAACAGTCTTGCAGGTATGGAGTTCGCCAGTGGTATTCCGGGATCCCTTGGAGGGGCAGTCACAATGAACGCGGGAGCTTATGGCGGAGAGATGAAGGACATTGTCGAGTGGGTCGAAGTCCTGGATCAGGATCTTAAGCTCAGGCGGCTGCAAAGCTCTGAAATGGAGTTTGGATATAGGAAAAGCGTTGTGGAACCCGGAAAATATTTAGTAATAAGATGTTGTCTGAAACTCAGAAAGGGTAACCAGGACAAGATAAACAGCATAATGGCGGAGCTGACAGAGAAAAGGAGAAGCAAGCAGCCGCTGCACCTGGCAAGTGCAGGCAGCACCTTTAAAAGACCGGAGGGTTATTTTGCCGGAAAACTGATAGAGGATTCAGGCTTAAGGGGCTATTCCATAGGCGGAGCCCAGGTATCGCCGTTACACTGCGGTTTCGTAGTAAATAATGGTAATGCTACAGCACGGGATGTATATGATCTTATAAGGTATGTACAGAAGACGGTATTTGAGAAATTTAAAGTGAGGCTTGAGACGGAAGTTAAGATATTGGGAGATTTTTAGGGATTGCGGAAGCAATCCTTTTCGTTATCCCTGATCTCGCATCTCGTATCTCGTATCTCGCAGCTTACATTAGTATGACAAATAGCATTTTGATAATAATAATGGTATTATAAAGAAGTAACCACTATCATTTTTGAGGTGAGATGTTTGATAAAACTTTATGCAGATTACCATACCCATACGGTTTACAGCCATGGCACCGGGAATATAATGGATAATGTCATTGCTGCAAGGAAGAAGGGGCTTACCGAAATCGCGATAACAGACCATGGTATAAGACACTTTGCTTATGGGGTAAAGCTTAGTGATATTGCAAAAATGCGGGACGAGGTAGACAGGATAAATGAAAATGCAGAGGGCATAAAGGTACTTTTAGGTATGGAGTGCAATATAATAAGCACAGACGGCGATATAGATATGGATGACGGCATACGCAAATATATTGACATACTTCTGGTGGGCTTTCATATGATGGTATTGCCGAAGACAATGGGAGATTTTCTGAAAATATATGGGAGGAACTATGTATCGAAAATATTTCACTCAGGGACAGAAGGAATAAAGAATATAAATACAGAATCAATGATAAAGGCAATACGGAAGCATAAAATAGATATAATAACACATCCAGGTGCCCGTATTCCCCTTGATACTACCCTTATTGCAAGGGAAGCTGCCAAAGCAGGTACAGCTCTTGAAATAAACTCCCACAGCAGTTATATGAGGGCAGAGCATGTTGTTGCAGCAGCAAGGGAAGGAACAAGGTTTGTTATTGACAGTGATGCCCATTCTCCTGAAGATGTGGGGAATCTGCAGAATGGTCTGGATATAGCCATAGAGGCTGGTTTAACCAGCGAACAGATAATAAATGCGGTGCAGTGATCTGAACTGAAAAGGGGAGATGCCAATGAAATTTTTAATTGTCACAGGTTTGTCGGGTGCCGGGAAAAGCCAATCTATTAAGTTTCTTGAGGATCTGGGGTATTTTTGTGTTGATAATCTGCCCCCTGCATTGATCGATAAGTTTGCCGAAATGTGCTGTGACAGTAAGGGAACGATAGATAAGGCAGCTATAGTAATAGATATAAGGGTAGGAAAGTTTTTGGATCAACTTTCGGTCAGCCTTGATGAACTGAAGGCATCAGGTCATACATACGATATACTTTTCCTGGAGGCTTCAGATGAAACTCTTATTAAGAGGTTCAAATCAAGCAGAAGGATGCATCCACTGGCTGCAGACGGCAGAATAATAAAAGGAATAAAGGCTGAAAGAAGAAAGCTTCAGGAGATAAAATCCAAATCGACGAATATAATAGATACGACAAATTTAAGCCCTTCAGAGCTGAAAGAGGAGATAATCCATTTGTTTGTCGAGGGAGGCAAGTCGGAGGGCCTTATCATTAATATACTTTCCTTCGGCTTCAAATACGGTATACCGTTGGATTCCGACATGGTATTTGATGTAAGGTTCCTTCCAAATCCGTACTATGTGGAAAGCCTGAAAAAATTCAGCGGAGTTGACGAAGGTGTAAGAAATTACGTGATGCAATGGCCTGCGGCAGTTGAGTTTATGAGTAAGCTGACGGACATGGTGGAGTATCTTATCCCGCATTTCATTAAAGAGGGAAAGTCTCAGCTTGTAATAGCAATAGGCTGCACAGGAGGAAGGCACCGGTCGGTAACCATGGCCAATATGCTGAGCCAGAAGCTTAAAGAAAACAATCACAGAGTTATAGTAGAGCATAGAGATATTGAGGAAGAGAATTATAGATAGATGATGATAAGTCGCTGGTCACTAGACTCTAGTCACTAGATTGAGCAAGGCTCCGTAGGGGCGGCCAGTGGCCGTCCGCACAGGCTTCGAAGCCCCTCCCTAACTCTAGAGACTAGTGACTAGCGGTTAGTGACTATAAATTAGGGGGGTTATGCTTGAAAAGCAGTTCTTTAAAGAACATATTGCATGAAAAGGGAATAATTTCAGGTGGCCCAAAAGTTGTTGCAATAGGAGGAGGCACAGGGCTTTCGGTACTTCTCAGGGGCTTAAAGAAGTATACATCCAATATAACTGCAATTGTTACGGTATCAGATGACGGAGGAGGTTCGGGACTGCTCCGGAACGATATGGGTATCCTCCCTCCGGGAGATATAAGAAACTGCATAGTTTCTCTGGCCAATACCGAACCTATAATGGAACAGCTTATGCAGTACCGGTTTAAAGAAGGGTCGCTTAAAGGACAAAGCTTCGGCAATCTGTTCATTGCCGCTATGAATGATATCTGCGGCAGCTTTGATGCTGCCATAAGAGAAGTAAGCAGTGTATTGGCCGTAACTGGAAAGGTCCTCCCCGTGACTCTTGAAAATGTAGTGCTGTATGCGGAGCTGGAGGATGGAACAGTTATCAAGGGGGAATCCCAGATACCGATAAAGCAGCAAGCGCTGAATAAAAAAATCAGGAGGGTTTTTCTGAAACCCGGCAATTGCAAACCTTTACCGGTAGCTTTGAAAGAGATACAGGATGCCGATGTTATCATTCTCGGTCCTGGAAGTCTCTATACCAGTATAATACCCAATGTTCTTGTTAAGAACATAGCAAAAGCTATTAACAGCTCCGGCGCTTTGAAGATATATGTGAGCAATATAATGACACAAATGGGAGAAACTATTGGCTACAGTCTTTCTGAGCATATCAAGGCAATTAATGATCATGGGAATAAGCTTCTTATTGACTATGCTATCGCCAATACAGGAAAAATACCGCAGATATTTTTGGATAAGTACAGAACCGAAGATGCTTCTCCGGTTGTGATAGACTATGATATAATAGCTGATATGGGAATCAAGGTTCTTGCTGGTAACTATGTAAGCATTGAGAACGGATATCTGAGGCATAATTTTAACGAATTGGCAGCGCAGATATTCAAGCTGTTGAATGAAGAGAGGCTCCAGAAGGATAAGAAGAGGCTGCTTGATTATTATCTTATCAGCAGCTTGTTGAAGAAGAGCAAAAGAAATTAGCAAAGGGGAGATTGGCTTGGATGAAAATGTGAAAAAAGAAGTAATATCATGGATAAAGCTGATAATATCAGCGTTTGTAATCGCTTTTGTACTAAAGACCTATGTGTTTCAAATAGCACTGGTCAATCAGATATCAATGGAGCCTACGCTGCATGAAGGACAGATACTGGTAATTGCAAAGGTGAACTATCTGTTTTCCGATCCTGACAGAGGAGATATTGTAGTGCTTAAGGATGAACTGGAGAACAAATATTTGATTAAGAGAGCAATCGGGCTTCCAGGTGAAGTCATTGATATAAGGGACAACAGGGTATATATAGATGAAAAAGAACTGAGACCTGATTATACAGAGGTGCCTACTCAGGACAATGGTTTTGTAAAATCCAAGGTGCCTGAGGGCAAGTACTTTGTAATGGGTGATAACAGGCTTCACAGCAGGGACAGCAGGTCTGATACCGTCGGTTTTGTCAACCGGAGCAATATTGTAGGCAAAGCAGTGTTTAGAATATGGCCTGTTAATAAAATTGGAATTGTGAAATAATGAGGTGCTAGTATGACCTTTTCTTCCATAACAAAGAATGAAATATCAAAAATAGTGGTTACGAATAAGTGCTGTCAGCTTGCTTTGCTGTCAGCACTTATTAAAATGACCGGAACAGTTCAGATACATGGAGTGAATAAGATAGGAGTCAGGCTTTCCACTGAGAATGCTTCAATAGCAAGAATGCTGTTTTCACTCCTGAAGAGTTGCTATGAGATCAATACCAGAGTAGTGGTCAGAAAAAACAAGCATCTTAAAAAGAATAATAATTATACCCTGTATATTGACTCTGATATGGGTTCCCTTGAAATACTTAAAATGACAGGAATACTGCAGGATAGTGAAAAAGGTCTGAAGCTGAATTATAAACTGCCTCACCAGCTTATAAAAAAAGCCTGCTGTAAAAAAGTCTATCTCAGGGGAGTTTTCCTGGGAGGCGGATCGATAAGTGACCCTGAGAAGACCTATCATCTTGAATTGGTAACAAATAATGAAGATTTTGCCGAAGACATTAAAGAACTGCTTAATCATTACGAGCTTGGGGCAAAGGTAGTGGCCAGAAAAGGGAATCATGTGGTTTATATAAAGGAAGGGGAGCACATTGTAAAATTTCTCAATATCATCGGAGCACACAATGCTCTCTTGAGCCTGGAGAATGTAAGAATATACAAAGAAATGCGCAACAACGTAAACAGGATTGTGAATTGTGAAACTGCAAACCTGGATAAGACCCTCAACGCATCATTAAGGCAGATTGAGAATATTATTTATATCAAGGATGCGATGGGTTTGGATAAATTGCCGGCAGGTCTTGCGGAAATTGCTGAGCTTAGGCTGGAGTATAAAGAAGCAAGTCTTAAAGAACTGGGGGAAATGATGAGTCCTCAAGTTGGCAAGTCAGGAGTAAACCATAGACTCAGAAAGCTGGATCAGATAGCAGAAAACCTCAGAGACAGGCGTAGAGAATAGTTTTACACAATATTTCCATTTGTGTTATAATGTTGTTTAAGGCAGCAAGTGTTTTGGGACAAGCCCTATGTTTCACTACCTTTTTTGGGGGGGGTTAGTATGAGAAAGATTCTGGTTGAGAAATTAAAGGAAGGGATGATCCTTGCCAGGACTCTGCACAGCTATGATGGAAATATACTGCTGAATGCAGGTATCATACTGAAGAATTCATATATAGCGAAGTTCAAGGAGTTAGGTATAAGAGAGCTTTACATCGAGGATGAAATAAGCCGGGATATAGTTCTCAACGATGTTATATCAGAAGAGACAAGGTTTGAAGCCAGGGTCAACATCAAAAATGCAATGGACAGCATCAGATATGGAAGTTCATTGGATGTTAAGCCTGTCAGGAACAGTGTGTGCAAAATGATTGATGAGCTTATGGATGTAAAGGACACTATGGTAAATCTGCAGGATTTAAAGAGCAATGATCAGTATACCTTCGGCCATAGTGTCAATGTATGTGTATTGTCTCTGATCACAGGCATTTCCATGAGATATGACGAGGGGAAGCTCAGGGAGCTTGGAATAGGTGCAATGCTGCACGATGTGGGGAAAATAAAGCTACCCGCTGAAATATTGAATAAACCGGGAGTGCTGACGGCAGAAGAATTCAATATTATAAAAAAGCATACAAGCTATGGCTATGAACTGCTTAAGAAGAGCATGATGCTGAGTACCTATGCCAGCTATATAGCCCTGACTCATCATGAGAGATATGATGGAGAAGGCTATCCTTTGGGTCTCAGAGGTGAAGAGATACATGAGTTTTCCAGGATAGTATCCATTGCTGATGTATATGATGCCATGACCTCGGACAGGGTGTACAAGAAAAGGGTTAATATAAATGAAGCTGTTGAGTATCTTGTTGGAATGGGAGACCACCATTTCGACTACAATATAGTAAGGAATTTTATTGAGCATATAACGATATATCCTCCCGGAACCTGTGTCCTTCTGAATGACGGAGAGAAAGCCATAGTAGTGGATGTAAACAAGAAATATCCCAACAGGCCGATTGTCAGAATACTTGTCGACAGAGAAGGCCAGATGCCCAGAGAGTTTACAGAGATTGACCTGACAAAGAACAATACACTCCTGATAAGTGAAATTATTGATGATATATAATATAGGTTTCGGGGCTACGAGGCTGCGGGGTTTCGAGGTTTCGAATGTAGGGGCGAACAGTGTTCGCCCGCACAAGGGTTTTGGATAGAATTTACATTTTCGGAGGTGCAGCAATGTTAGTCGGAATTGACCTGGGAGGTACGGCAATAAAAGCAGGCCTGGTAGACCGGACTGGAAGGATACTTATCCAGTCTTCCATAGATACAAAGGTAGGCAGGGATTACAAGCTTATTATCGGGGATATGATAAAGCAGATAGAAAAGCTGCTTTCAGATCACGGAAGCAGAGTTGAGGATATAGAATCCATAGGTATTGGGGCGCCGGGACTTATGAATTATAAAAGCGGCTATGTCATATACTGTACTAATTTATTCTGGAACAATATCCCATTGGGAGCTGAGCTGCAGGAGTATTTTAGAAAGCCGGTGTATATTGAAAATGATGCTACTGTCGCGGGTCTGGCTGAAAGCCTTTTCGGCTCGACAAAAGGGGTGTCGGATTCAGTATTTCTTACAATAGGCACCGGCATAGGCAGTGGAATTATAATAAACCATAAGGTGTACAGCGGAGGCCACTTCGCCGGCTCTGAAATTGGACACATGATAATAGGAGATAATTTCTATGACTGCAACTGTGGTAACAATGGCTGCCTGGAGACTTTTGCCTCAGCAACTGCAATGATAAAATATGCAGCGCACAGACTTGAGAAAGACGGAGTAAAGTCGGTAATCATGGATAAAGCTGCAGGCTTTGTGGAGAATATAAATGCAAAGATCATTTTCGATGCTGCAAAGGAAGGCGATTCTCTGGGCAAGGAAACGGTAGACAGGATGATCAGATATCTTTCCATAGGTATTATAAACATATGCAATATACTGGATCCTGAAATAATAGCGATAGGCGGCGGGGTATCCAAAGCGGGTGACTACCTCATAGAGAGGCTGAAGTCTGAGGTGGAGAAGATGTTCTTCACACCTAACATCAAGTATGGGGATATCGTGCTGGCACAGTTGGGAAATGAAGCGGGGATATTGGGAGCGGCTTTCCTGGGCAATAATATGTAAAGAGAGAGGCTAAATTATGAAAAAGCTTGGTTTGGATTATTCCAATTCTATGGTTAAAGCTCATGAGATAGATTATATGGGAGGATATGTAAAGTCCGCCCATGACATGCTTCATGGGAAGACAGGTGCAGGAAATGATTTTTTAGGCTGGGTGGATTATCCCGGAAATTATGATAAGGATGAATTTAACAGAATTCTGAAGGCGGCCCAAAGGATAAAGGATTTTTCAGAGGTGCTGCTGGTAATAGGCATCGGAGGCTCATATCTTGGTGCAAGGGCTGCGGTGGAGCTGCTGGGACATTCCTTCCATAACCTGCTGCCTAAGAACAAGAGGAATTCTCCCGAAATTTATTTCCTTGGGAACAATATAAGCGGAACATACTTCAAGCAGCTTATGGAAGCTATAGAAGGAAAAAGCATCAGTGCCTGTGTGATCTCAAAATCCGGAACTACAACAGAACCTGCTATTGCCTTCAGATTTGTGAAGGCATACCTTGAGGAGAAATATGGAGGGACTGAAGCAGCTAAGAGGATTTATGCAATTACGGATGCTTCAAGAGGTGCACTGAAAAAGCTTGCATCCGCTGAAGGCTACGAAACCTTTGTGATTGCAGATGATATCGGAGGCAGATATTCGGTGCTGACACCTGTAGGACTACTGCCTATAGCTGCCTCGGGAATTGATATAAAGAGCATGCTTGGAGGTGCACAAGATGCATGGAAGGAGTACAGTGAGCCGGAGTTGGGAAAAAACTCATGCTACCAGTATGCAGCCGTAAGAAACATACTCGGCAGAAGGGGCAAGGTTATAGAAGTCATGATAAACTATGAGCCTTCTCTGCATTTCTTTGCCGAGTGGTGGAAGCAGCTTTATGGCGAAAGTGAAGGAAAAGACGGGAAAGGCATTTTCCCCGCTTCAATGGATTTCTCCACTGATCTGCATTCCCTGGGTCAGTTCCTGCAGGACGGTACAAGAAATATGTTTGAAACCATTCTCAATGTGGAAAAACCCAAACTGGAAGCGGAGATAATAAATGATGAGGAAAATCTTGACGGCTTGAACTTTTTAAGCGGTAAGACCATGGATTACGTTAATAAAAAGGCTTTCCAGGGCACCATGCTGGCTCATATGGACGGTGGAGTGCCAATAAATGTGCTGAATATCCCCGAAATAAACGAGTATTATTTCGGAAAGCTGGTATATTTCTTTGAAAAAGCATGCGGCATAAGCGGTTATCTGTTGGGAGTGAATCCTTTCGATCAGCCTGGGGTAGAGGAGTACAAGAAGAACATGTTTGCGCTCCTGGGCAAATCAGGTTACGAAAAACTGGGTGAAGAGCTTAATAAGAGACTAAAGTAAAAAAATGTTTTGACATTATGTGGTGAAAATAGTAATAATAGAGATGTGCGTATTGCTTTGGGAATTGGTTATTACTCCACAATGTATACTATTGCAATAGAATTGTCAGGGAGGGGTACTGGTTTGTCTAAAGTACTTGAAATATCTGTTTCGGATATAATGAATCCGTTGGTAATGACTACCAGGGGTTTTATTGCCGATCAGACCGGACTTTCCAAAAAATCTTTAAAGGCGTTGGAACTACATCAAGTAGATAGATTGGTACTCAGAGATGTATCCTCGTTTATAAATCTGAAGGGAATAGTTAACGGCAAGTTTGTCGTCAGTATGGATCATCAGCTTATAAGGGCTATCGTCAGAAATTTTGTAATGGGTAATATGACTGAGGATGAGATTGATGAATTTATTGAGGATACACTTGCAGAATGCTCTAATATAATATTGGGGAACTCTATTAAAAAGTTTCCTGATATTGAAGAGTATGTGAAAATAGACTCTCCCATGACAATATCCAGTCAGTATGCAGCATTTAGATATGCAGAGACAGGGATATGGACATGCGCCATTGACTGCAGTCTTGGCAGTGTGAGCATAAGCTTCATCTCTTCGGATATTGTGGCATAGTATTTAAATGCGCTGAGACCTTATGGTTTTTGCGCATTTTGTATTGAAGTAAGGGGGTTTTTGTAATATCATAATATTATAGGGATTAAACCGGAGAATACAAGCGCATATGTTTTCATATGTGCTTTTTCATAAAATAGGAGAAATAATTATGAGGAATTTTGTTCATCTGCATGTACATACTGAGTACAGCCTGCTGGATGGAGCCGGCAGGGTGGAAGATCTCGTTGCAAAGGCTAAGGAGCTGGGTATGGGATCGGTAGCTATTACCGACCATGGGGTAATGTATGGCGTAGTGGATTTTTATAAGCAAGCCCGAAAGTATGATATAAAACCTTTGATAGGCTGCGAGGTATATGTTGCCGGCAGAACAATGAAGGACAGGGATCCCAAGCTGGACAGCGGTCAATACCATCTGGTGCTGCTGGCAAAAAATGAGGAAGGCTACAACAACTTGATAAAGCTGGTATCCATGGGCTTTACTGAGGGCTTCTACTATAAGCCCAGAGTGGACATGGAAGTACTGCGCAGGTATTCAGGAGGGCTTGTTGCATTAAGCGCATGCCTTGCCGGTGCTATACCCGGATATATAACGAATGGAAACTACGAGGCTGCAAAAAATGCAGCGCTGTCATACAATGAAATATTCGGTGAAGGAAACTTCTATCTGGAGCTTCAGGATCACGGCATAAAGGAGCAGGCACTGGTAAACCAGGAAATAGTACGCTTGTCCAGGGAGACAGGAATACCCCTGGTTGCTACAAATGACGTGCACTATGTGGAAAAGAATGATGCTGTGGCCCAGGATATTCTTCTCTGTATACAGACAGGTAAGACTGTTGAGGAGGAGGACAGGCTCAAATTCCAGGGCCAGGAGTTTTATTTCAAGTCTTCTGATGAGATGTATGAGCTTTTCAAGTATATACCCGAGGCACTGGAAAACACAGCTAAAATAGCAGAAAAATGCAATCTGGAATTCAATTTCGGGCAGGTGCACCTGCCTGCTTTTGACGTTCCTGAAGGTTATACCTCCGACACCTATATCAGGAAGCTGTGTTATGACGGTCTGGAGCAGAAATATATTGAAATAACTGATGAACTCAGAGATAGAGCGGAATATGAGTTGTCTGTCATAACAAGGATGGGATACGCAGATTATTATCTCATTGTCTGGGACTATGTAAAATTTGCAAAGGACAACGGTATAATGGTAGGGCCCGGCAGAGGCTCGGGGGCGGGAAGCCTTGTTGCCTACTGCCTTGGGATAACCAATATTGACCCTATAAAATACAAGCTCATATTTGAAAGGTTCCTGAATCCCGAGAGGATAAGCATGCCGGATTTTGACGTGGATTTCTGCTATGAAAGACGCCAGGAAGTCATTGATTATGTTGTGGGGAAATACGGTAAAGACAGGGTGGCCCAGATAATAACCTTCGGTACAATGGCAGCAAGGGCCGCCATAAGAGATGTCGGCAGGGCACTGAACATTCCGTATGCCCAGGTGGACCTGATAGCGAAGAAGATCCCCTTTGAAATCGGAATGACCATAAAGCGTGCACTGGAGACAAATCCGGAATTGAAGAAGCTGTATGATGAGGATGAAAGTGCAAAGTATCTCATCGACATGTCGAAAGCAGTGGAGGGAATGCCCAGACACAGTTCCACCCATGCCGCCGGAGTTGTTATTTCCAAGAAAGCAGTAACGGAATATGTACCTCTGCAAATGAATGAGGATGTAATAACGACCCAGTTTACAATGGGAACATTGGAGGAATTGGGGCTTTTAAAAATGGATTTTCTGGGGCTCAGGACCCTTACAGTCATAAGGGATACCTTGGAGCTTATAAGAGCAAGGGGAATAGAGCCGGTTGATATAGATAGTATGGACTATGCTGATGCCAATGTTTACAAAATGATATCCCAGGGTGAGACCTACGGTGTATTCCAGCTGGAGAGCGGGGGTATGACCCAGTGCTTTAAGGAGCTGAAGCCTAATTGCCTGGAGGATATAATAGCGGGAATTTCCTTGTACAGGCCGGGAGCTATGGATCAGATCCCTAAGTACATTAAAAACAAACATAATTCTGACAGGCTGCAGTATATGCATCCTGCCCTTGAGCATATACTGGACGTGACCTATGGCTGCATAATATACCAGGAGCAGGTAATGCAGATAGTGAGGGACCTGGGTGGCTATTCCATGGGCAGGTCCGATCTGGTCAGAAGAGCTATGGGAAAAAAGAAAGCCGATGTTATGGCCAAGGAAAGGGAGAATTTTATAAACGGTATACTTGATGAGAATGGAAATGTTGTAGTGGCAGGTTGTGTCAGAAACGGAATACCAGCTAAAACAGCTGCGGACATCTTTGATGAGGTTGCAAAGTTTGCCGGGTACGGCTTCAATAAGTCCCATGCCGCTGCATATGCCATAATCGCCTATCAGACAGCATGGCTTAAATACTACTACCCTGTGGAGTTCACAGCAGCTCTTATTACAAGTGTTATGGGCAGCAGTAAAAAGGTAGCTGAATATATCCAGCACTGCAAAAGCCTGGGTATAGAAGTGCTTCCTCCCGATGCGAATGAAAGCAGCGTAAGCTTTACAGTGAAAGATAACAAGATAAGGTTCGGACTTGCAGCTGTAAAGAATGTCGGTATTAACGCCATTCTGTCAATAATAAGCGCAAGGAAGGAAAAGGGAAGGTTTGAGGGACTCTACGACTTTCTTCAGAAAATTGACTATAGTGTTATAAACAAGAGAACAGTGGAAAGTCTCATAAAATGCGGCGCCTTCGATTGCTTTGGAGTATACAGGAGCCGTATGCTTGCGGTGTATGAAAAGCTGATGGAGAGCATACAGGGACTGAAGAAAAGCAACGTAGAGGGACAGATCTCATTTTTTGATACGATGGAGGATACAGAAGATATAGTGGGGAACATATACCCTGAGATAAATGAATATCCGAAAAGGAATCTGCTGGCTATGGAAAAAGAGATGCTGGGGCTTTATATAAGCGGACACCCTCTTGAAGAATACAAGTCGGAGCTGGAGGCATCGGTTACAATTACAACGGCAGAGCTTGCGACGGACATGGAGGCTGAAGAACAGGGAGACGGGGTCGATTTTGAGCTGGATGGTAAAAGAGTGACCATGGGTGGAATAATAGTATCAGTAAAGCAGAAGGCCACAAAAAGCAACAATATGATGGCTTTTATGGAATTGGAAGACCTGTACGGTACTCTGGAAGTAATAGTGTTTCCTAAAATATTTGAAAGATACAGAAGTCTTCTGGTTCAGGATACAATAGTGCTGGTTGACGGAAGGATAAGCCAGAAGGAGGAGGAAGCTGCAAAGATAATATGTGATGCTATAAAACCTTTGAAAAAGCATACAGGAAAGAAGCTCTATATAAAAATAAACACAGGGCTGCAGCCGGATATAATTGAGAAGCTGAAAAAAGTATTGACCGTATATAAAGGCGTACAGCAGGTTATTTTAGTAAATGAGGCCAACAAAATAAATGGTAAAAGTCAGATAATGAAGGCTGACAGCAGTATTTGGGTGGATATAAACGACAAGCTGCTGGAAGAGTTGAAGGAAGTTGCAGGCTCTGAATGTGTTGCAGTCAAGTAATTCTATATCAAAAAAATGGGTAGAATAAGCTTGATATTGAAAGAAATTTCATTTAAAATTATTCATATATATTGTTATAAATAGCGTTTGCATGTGTAACAGATGTTGATGTATTAAATGTACCGGGTCCTAATAAAGGAGGCAGCAAGCATGTGGACAGTTGTATACCTGGCAAAGAACAAGAAAATCGCCGATAAAGTCAATGAGCTTATGTCGAGGGAAGGGGTTCTGGTTAAGCTGCAGCCGGTAAGCAAGAACACCGGTGATGAGGATAGCTATTTTGAGATATTGGTACTTGAATCTGAGGTAGAGGAAGCACACAATATTCTGTATGAACTGGGTTATTAAATTACTATGTTTCGCACTATTTGATTCAATGTAAAATGTTTGGTGCGAAACATATGGATCTGCTGTGAATAATAATAGGAAGAATTTTTTTGTACAGTGTTGGGACGTATTATGACCATGCAGGACAAAAAGGGGGGAAAGCGTGTGAAAAATATAGCTGTTTTGACCAGCGGAGGAGACGCACCGGGTATGAATGCCGCAATTCGTGCAGTTGTAAGAATGGGAATTCATTACGGTATGAATGTCTTTGGAGTAAAAAAAGGTTACAGAGGACTAATTAATGGTGATTTTGTAAAAATGGACGAATCCTCTGTGTCTGATACAATACACAGGGGAGGCACCATACTTCAGACTGCAAGGAGTGAAGAGTTCAAGACAGAGGAAGGTCAGTGCAAAGCTGCCAATATGGCAAAGATTTTCAACATTGAAGGTCTGGTGGTAATAGGCGGGGATGGTTCCTTTACAGGTGCAAAAAGACTTTCTGAAAAAGGCATAGCTTGTATTGGAGTACCCGGTACAATTGATAATGACCTTGCTTATACGGATTATACCATCGGTTTTGATACTGCCGTAAACAATGTATTGGATGCAATCAACAAGATCAGAGACACCTCTACCTCCCATGAAAGAGTCAGCATTATTGAGGTAATGGGCAGAAACTCCGGGGACATTGCGTTATACGCAGGTTTGGCCGGAGGTGCGGAAGGTATCATAGTTCCTGAGATGGAATTCAAGCTGGAGAATATTTGCAAGCTTCTTATAGAGAGAAAGAACAGGGGAAAGCTGCACAGCATAATCATTCTGGCTGAAGGGGCCGGTGACGGGAAGCAATTGGAGCAGCAGATAATGGAGAATATTGATATAGAAGTCAGAGCTACTATACTTGGCTATACTCAAAGAGGCGGAAACACAAGCGCCTTTGACAGGGTGCTGGCAAGCAGGCTTGGAGCGAAGGCGGTAGAGCTGCTGGCCGGGAATATAACAGGAAGAGTAGTAGGTATAAGAGAGAACAGGATTATAGACATGGAAATAGGGGAAGCCCTAAGCATGAAAAAGGAATTCAACAGAGAGCTGTACGAACTGGCGGTAAACCTGTCAAGCGGTTCGGTATAAAGACAGATACTAGATGCGAGATGCGAGATACGAGATACGAGATATGAGATACGAGTGGGGAACGGTTCATAACCGTTCCGTATATATGACAAAAATTTTTTATTAAAATATATAATTTTTAAAAGGAGAGATGTATTAATGACGACATTAAAAGGAAACTGCCTGGTTGCTCAGTCCGGAGGACCAACCTCAGTAATAAACGCAAGTGCTTGCGGTGTTGTACAGGAGGCTTTCAAATCCGGAGAGATCGATAAGGTTTATGGTGCGCTGCATGGCGTGTTTGGAATACTTAATGAGGATCTTTTTCTATTCAATGACGAATCACCTGAGGAGATAGAATTAATGAAGGTCACACCTGCTTCTGCTCTGGGCTCCTGCAGATATAAGCTGAAGTCCATAGAAGCAAGCGAGGGAGATTACAGAAGGATAATAGACGTGTTTGAGGCACATAATATCAGATATTTCTTTTACATAGGCGGGAATGACTCAATGGACACTGCAAACAAGGTAAGCCAATATGCACAGAGGGTTGGCTATGAACTCAGGGCTATGGGGGTTCCCAAAACTATTGATAACGATTTGCCTATTACTGATCATACTCCCGGCTTTGGAAGTGCAGCGAAATTTATTGCAACTTCAATAAAAGAGGTAGGCCTCGATGCAAGAGTTTATGATTATCCAACAGTAACGATCTGTGAATTGATGGGAAGAAACGCAGGCTGGATCACCGCATCCTCTGCTTTGGCAAAGGAATATGAAGATGATGCGCCTCATTTCATATACTTGCCGGAAGTGCCGTTTTCCCTGGAAAAATTCGGCGAAGATGTGAAGTCGGCACTGAAGAAATATAATTACGCTGTTGTAGCCTTCTCAGAAGGAATCAAGACTGAGGACGGAAGGTATATATCAGAGATAGGTGCGCCCAATGCGATGAAGGATGCCTTCGGTCATGTTCAGCTGGGAGGAGCAAGCGAGGTGCTGCAGCATTATATATCGGAGAATGTATGCAAGAAGGTCAGAATTGTGAATTACAGCAGCATACAGAGATGTGCAGCTCACTGGGCATCACTCACTGACAATGAAGAAAGCTTTATGTGCGGCCAAATGGCTGTAAGGTATGCTATCGAAGGTCATACAGGTAAGATGGTAGGTATGACAAGAGGCAAAGGTGAGGAGTATACCTGTGAAACACAGCTTATTGACCTGGATGATGTGGCGAATAAAGAGAAGAAGATTCCCGCGGAATGGATCAATGAAGAAGGTAATTTTGTAAAGCAGCCTTTGATAGATTATGTAAGGCCATTAATTATGGGAGAAGTCAAGATCCGTATGGAAAACGGACTGCCAAGATATACAAGGCTTCAGAAAAAGACTATAGAAAAGAAGCTTGGGAAGTGGAATACAAAATAGTATGAGAAAGACAAAGATTGTATGTACCATAGGTCCGGTTACTGAAAATGAAGAGATGATCGAGCAGCTTTTCACAGCAGGGATGAATGTAGCGAGACTTAATTTCTCTCATGGGGATCATGCCGAGCACAAGAGAAGAATAGATGCAATAAAGAGGATAAGAGAAAAGCTTGGTACCCCTGTTGCCATAATGCTGGATACAAAAGGGCCTGAAGTAAGGCTTGGGTATTTCAGGGATGGAAAAGCTGAACTGGAGAAAGGCCAGAGATTTACTCTGACGATAAGAGACATCCAGGGTGATGGCACACAGTGCAGCATCACCTATAAAGAGCTGCCCGCTGAGGTTTCGGCAGGCTCCAGGATACTTATAGCAGACGGTGTGATAGAGCTTAAGGTTCTGGAGAAAAATGACACTGATGTTATCTGCGAAGTAGTAAACGGAGGCACACTGGGTGACCGTAAAAATGTTAACATACCGGGAGCTACTTCGAAACTGCCTGCAATAACTGAGAAGGACATTGCCGACCTTGTTTTCGGGATAGAAAATGAAGTTGATTTTGTAGCCGCTTCCTTTATAAGAAAAGCCACCGATGTGCTGGAAATCAGAAAAGTGCTTGAGCAGAACGGTGGAAAGCATATACAGATAATTGCAAAGATAGAAAATCAGGAAGGTGTAGATAACCTGGAGGATATTCTAAGAGTATGTGACGGACTTATGGTTGCAAGAGGAGATCTTGGTGTGGAAATACCTACTGAAGAGATACCCATGATACAGAAGCTCCTTATACGGCGGGCAAATGAAATGGGCAAGCCGGTAATAACAGCAACCCAGATGCTTGACTCCATGATAAGGAATCCTCGTCCAACCAGGGCTGAAGTGACTGATGTGGCAAATTCAATAATTGACGGAACTGATGCAATAATGCTTTCCGGAGAGACGGCAGCAGGTAAATATCCTATAGAAGCGGTGCGGACTATGTCGTCAATAGCTGAGAGAACTGAAAGAGAACTTGACTATGGCAAGAGCCTTCAAAGTTTTTCCGGAAGGAAGATCACTGTGGCAACTGCCATAAGCCACAGCTCCTGTACTACAGCTTTTGAGCTGCAGGCAGCCGCGATAATTACACCAACCCATTCAGGCTCCACAGCAAGGATGGTATCTAAGTTCAGACCTAGAGCGCCCATAATTGCCGCAACCTCAGACAATAAGGTTATGCGCAAGCTCTGTCTCAGCTTTGGAGTATATCCTGTAAGTGTGCCTCAATCAGATGTGACGGATGAAATAATTGAGCTTTCAGTAAATGCTGCTGTTGGAGCAGAGTATATCAAGAGCGGCGATCTTGTTATAATTACTGCCGGAATACCTTCAGGAGTAGCCGGCACCACCAACCTCATAAAGGTTCATGTTGTTGGGGAGATATTGGCAAAAGGAATAGGAATAGGTGACAAGTCGGTTACAGGAAAAGTAACAGTTGTTGAGGATGTTGGAAGAGATTGGAATAAGCTTCAGGAAGGCGATATACTTGTTACCAGGGCTACCGACAAGGATCTGGTCCCGCTTATGGAAAAGGCTTCGGCCTTCATTGTGGAAGAGGGCGGAATAACATCTCATTCGGCTATTGTGGGTATTGTCCTGGGAAAACCTGTGATTGTCGGTGTGAAAGATGCAACGAGGCTTCTCAGCGACGGACAGCTGGTAACCATGGATACAGCACGGGGCATTATATACAGTGGAGCAACAAGGGTGCTGTAGATAGATACGAGATACGAGATACGAGATGCGAGATGCGGGAGTGCAGGCCGGGCTTTGGAGTTTCGGGTTGTAGGGAACGCATTGCATGCGTTCCGCTGATAGCAACGCGTTAGGACGGTGATAATATGCGAACCCATGATACTATACTAAGGACCAGGTATGGTGAGACTGATCAGATGGGGATAATATACCACCCCAATTATTATATATATTTCGAAATGGGCAGGACCGAGTTCCTGCGTGAGGCGGCCGGCATGTCATATAAGGAGATGGAGGATGCAGGAGTAATGCTTCCTTTGATAGAGACCCGCTGCAAATACCGCATCCCTGCAAAGTATGACGATGAGTTAATAGTAAGAACTGTCATAAGGGAAATGACCGTCGCAAGAATAGCATTTGCATACCAGTTGATC
Source organism: Clostridia bacterium (assembly GCA_035627615.1). Lineage (GTDB taxonomy): Bacteria > Bacillota > Clostridia > Lutisporales > Lutisporaceae > BRH-c25. The sequence goes on along the minus strand of DASPLL010000019.1, from coordinate 20,255 downwards.
AGGCAGCAGGATAATGCACTTCTGGCAGAGGGTGAAACAATCCATGCTTTTACGAATACCTCAGGAAAGCCTATTAACTTCAAGAAGACTCATGGCAATCTGTATGAGCTGCTTTGGAGAACCAGCCGGGAATAATGCTGAAACGCCGGATATGTATAAAACAGGAAAATATAGTTAATAATACAAAAAACATGGGAACTGATTTATTTGATTTACCCCTCCGGGGGTATTTTTTTTGCCGATTGCCATACATTGTAAAAAAGCTTATAATATAGCTTGTATATACGTTGTTAATAAAATTTGATTAATATTTAATATCGGAAGGGGCATAGCGTAATGATGGATCACAGAATCAGCAGATTTGCAGATATGCTGTTGGGGCATTCCCTAAGCGTCAAGGAAGGGGAGAACGTGGTAATACGCTCCGGATATCTTGCAAAGCCGCTTATAGATGAGTTCTACAGAAAGGCAATTGATAGAGGGGCAAATGTATTTGTTCATGTGCTGGCAGACAACCAGAGAAAATATTTTATGGAAAATGCAAGTAAGAAGCAGCTGGAAAATATCAGCACGATTTATGAGGATGTTTATGAAAAGGCAGACGCAGTGCTGGTGATTGAAGCCCCTGAGAACACGAAGCATCTATCCAATGTCCCTCCCAGAAAAAATATGGAGTATAATAAAGCCCTTTCCCCAGTGCTTAAAAAGATAATGAACAAGAGGTGGGTTTTGACAAATTATCCTGTTGAAGCATTTGCGCAGGATGCTAATATGTCATTGGAGGAATATGAGGATTTCCTGTTTGATGCTGTTTTGGTTGATTATAAAAAAATGGACCGGGATATGGACAAAATCATTAGTGTATTCGATGAGGCAAATACAATAAGAATAGTAGGCCGCGAGACGGATCTGACCTTCAGTATAGAGGGCAGGAAGGGAACAAAATGCAGCGGTCAGAACAATGTGCCCGATGGAGAGGTGTTTTATTCTCCGGTCACAAATTCAGCTAATGGATATATCTTTTATGAGTATCCGGCAATAAGATATGGAAACCAGGTAGATAATGTGAGGCTGGAATTCAAGGATGGCAAAATTATCAGTGCATGGTCAGACAACAATGAGCAATTCCTTAATCAGATGCTGGATACCGATGAAGGGGCCAGATATCTGGGAGAATTCGGCATAGGATTGAATTATGGTATAAAAAGATTTATAAAAAATATTCTTTTCGATGAGAAGATAGGGGGAACGATACATCTCGCAGCGGGTAACGCCTATGATGGTTCCGGAGGGGATAATTCCTCTGTCCTCCATTGGGATATGATTAAAGAGCTTAGAGACTCAGGTGAAATATACGCAGACAATAGACAAATTATGAAAAACGGAATATATCTTCTATAGAGAAAATAGGACTTTGATGTACACCTCCAGGTATTAGATAAAATCTAATACCTGGAGGTGTACTTTTTTGACAATTCATTATATAAACTGCAAATAAATGTTGTAAAAAGGCATTTCATATAATATCAACGACAATTCAACAAAAAAAGTAAAAAAATAGAAAAATAATGTTATAATATGTATAAATACTGAATAATGGCGGTGAAATTGTTGAAACTGACAGCGAATAGAATAGCGGCAATGTCAGACCACCAGCAAATAATGGATTGTGTTGAATCAGTAACTAAAAATTTAAAGGATTATAATAAGGAAAAAGATATTATTACTTTAGAAAATTTAAAGGATATTTGTATAGAGGAAAAAATGGTAATAGAAATGGCTGAGATGTACAGGAATATTGGTATGTATCATTTCTATGCAAACAATCTTAACGAAGCGACAATATCAATGCAGTTGGCAGTAGACATACTGCGGATGGAAAACTGTACAAAACTGCTTGCTGAGTATTACTCTGATTTAGGATTGGTATATTTCTACAATCATGAGTACCTGTACTCCAGAAGGTATTATGAGGAGGCTGAAAAGTTGCTCGCGCAGGAGTCAGACATTGATAAGCATATAGCATATCTTCATTATTTCAGATATGGAATGCTGTTGAACAGCATGCAGGAATACACACATTCAAAGTTGAAGCTGGAAAAGGCATTATCCTTTGCAGAGGATGATAAGGACACAGCATTGATTATAATGAATTTTGGAATTTTGGCTAAAAAGCAAAAGGACATGAAGACTGCTCTCAAGTTTTACAGCAAAGCGCTTTGGCTGGTAGGAGACAAGGATATGAAGCTCAAGGGCATAGTGTACAATAATATTGCAGAGGTGTATAAAACACTTGGGCAGTATGAAAAAGCGCTGAGTTACATAGATAGAGCCTTTAAGTGCATATCTGACGATAATTTATCCCGTTTGTTCGTATTCTTTAATACATATACAGAGATCAAGATATTGATGGGGGAGAGAGAAGCAGTTTTGGATAAATTCCTGCAGCTTCTGGGAAGAGTGAAGGAGTTTCATTTGTATAGGGCGCTGATAATTGAAGGTATAAGAAATATGATTGTTATAGGAAGCGAAGATGAGAGCATACTTGAAAGACTTGAGACTGCTATATTAAAGCTTATTAAGGAAAATGCATATGGTCATGATGAATTTGTAAGAGAGCTCAAGGCATGCCTTGAAAACATACGACTATATCTGAAAGACCAAAAAATAATATGAAAGGTGGTGTAAACATGAAAAAGACACTATTATGTCTGTTACTTTCATTGACTCTTGTTATATCAACAACCACAGCAGTATTTGCAGCAAATAAAATAAGCCCCAAAAATGTAAGAAAATCACCAATTATTGTGAAACCACTGGTTGATGACATGGGAGGCTGAAGATAACTGGAATAGCACAATAATGAAGCAGGGGAGCGGTAATGCTCCCCTGCTTCATTATTGCATATCTGAATGCACTTTAAAGCTATTTGAAGAATTTTGAAAGCCTATGGATAGCAAGGCTTTTTTTATTTTATGCAGGTTATTTGTTAAGTCGTGGTTAAGTGGAAAGGTATATAATAGTATTGGTACAATTTTATGGAAAGATTTTTAACAAAAGTATTAATTTGAATAAATGCACATTGGTATACTTATTGTTTGGGAGGTTTAAAAATGAACAAAAGTATTATACGGGGTATATCGGGTTTTATGCTATTTGTGATGCTTGCTTCGTTCATACAATTACCTGCCGGTAAAGTACAGGCTGAGGATTTGGAGCTTACTGCAGAGCAGTGCTATGCTTACATGAAGAAAATAGACAGTGGCTATGACTTTACATTGGCAATCAAATCCGGCGGCAGGGTTGAGGCCTGGGGAGACAATCAATACGGGCAGTGTGATGTTCCGGAGGACCTGGATGATGTGGAGGCAGTTTCGGCAGGATTCGGACATTCACTTGCCTTGAGGTCCAACGGAACTGTAGTTGCCTGGGGAGACAATCAATACGGGCAATGTGATGTTCCCGAAGGCTTGGATAACGTTATTGCAATAGCGGCAGGCAGCTCGCATTCACTTGTTTTAAGAGCTGACGGAACTGCAGTTGCCTGGGGGGAAAATCAAAGCGGGCAGTGTGATTTTCCTGAGGGTTTGGATGACGTTACCGCAATAGCGGCAGGCGGCTCCCATTCACTTGCTTTAAAAGCTGACGGAACTGTGGTTGCCTGGGGGTATGAAGAGGCATGTGAGGTACCCGAAGACCTCACGGATGTTGTGGCCATTGCTGCTCCCTGGAATCACAATCTGGCTGTAAAATCAGACGGTACGGTGGTTGCATGGGGTTACGATTACAGTGGTGTACTTGATGTTCCTGATGGACTTGGTAATGTTGTAGGAGTATCGGGCTCAATATATAATTCCATGGCGCTCACCTCGGATGGCAGTGTAGTGGTCTGGAGCGATGCCAACAACAGCTATTTTACTTCTGACATATTCCAGCCCCCTTCCGATTTGACTGAGGTGGTGGCTATTACATCAGGCCAAACAGGTTCGTCTGCTCTGAAATCAGACGGATCCATAGTTTCATGGGGATGTCCGAAATTTGCATCAGGCTGTGTGGACGATGCAAACAGGTATATTGACATATATTCATATGTGGGCTTATACAGCAACGAAGACTGCACCCAGGGCCTGACCGCCGAAAACTTTGAACTGGTACTGAATAGTGATGGCGGAGATGTTACCAATGCTGCCATCAGCTCGGTAAAGAGCACCAACAGTACTGATGAAGAGGAAGCCTCCCCACTTAAGGGCGGGGAAACCGCATTCAGGCTCTTCCTGGATATGACAGGTTCTCCAAAAGGTGTAGAATGGATTCAAATATCCCCTTCAAACAGCCATAAGCTGTATGAAGCCTCGGGAAAAACTGCTGGGGCTCACGAACCCATAAATAAAGAGCTTAATATAACTGAGCTGAAGTTTTTTTCAGCGGTGTTATCAGAGGACAACAGATATCTTGATATCACCGTAAATGAAGCTGTATATGGTGATGACAAATGTACAGATCCTGTCAGGCCGTCGGATTTTAAGCTGCTCTTCAGCAGGAATGACGGAAATGTTACAAACGTCACTATAGATTCAATAAAAAAAGATGACAGTACTGATAAATATGAGGCATCCCGGCTTAAGGGAGGAGAAAAAAATCTGAGGTTCTTCCTTAATGTCGGCGGCACTGTTGGTGGTGAAGAAACTATTGAGGTAAAACCTGCCGACGGACAGTCGTTGTTCATGGTGCCTGGAACGGCAATGAAGGAGGACCAGACGACCGGCAAGATAGCACTTAACTCAGATTCTCTTCAGCTTGTTTCGGTCCGGCAGGTAAACAATGGCTACAAGACATATATTGATATGTCCTTCAACAGGGGTGTTTATGGTTATGTTATCCCAAGTCAGCATTATACAAAAGCTGTAGGAATAAACGACATACTGTTCACTTTTAACAGAAATAACGGCAATGCCCTGGATGCGCTGCTGGACAAGGTGGCGAAAAATAACAGCGCAGAGAGCTTTGAAGCTTCTGCACTTACGGGTGGAGAGAAGACCCTGAGGTTTTTCATCACCACAAGACATGCTCCAAGTGGTGTTGAAACAGTACGGTTAAAGGCTACCTTGTTTGATCTTTCTGAGAATACAATGGAACTGGATCAAACCATAACTTTGACAGCAGGCTTCCCACAGATAATATCATCCAAGCTGGCCAATGGAAACCAGTATATCGATCTGAGCTTTAACGACAGACTTTATGGTAAAAATAGCGCTCCACTGGCTCCCTCCGATTTTCAGTTAAGTTTTGCTGCCAATGGCGGGAGCGCTTCAAATGTGTCAATCAAGTCAATAAAGAAGAATGATAGCATAGATGAAACGAAGGCTTCACCTCTTATGTATGGAGAGCAGGAAGTAAGGATATTTCTTGATATAACTGGTACTCCTAGCGGTGAAGAGACTATTGAAATCAAACCTGCAGGAGGACAGTCAATATTCAATTTCTTCAAGGATGCAATGGCAGAAAGCCAGACAACAAGAGCAATCAACCTGATTACACCATTTCCGCCCTCCTGGTCCACAGGTGACGGGACCGAACCGGCCGGATGGATGTCAGATATAATGATAAGTGCGGGTAATAAGCATACCCTTGTTATGAAGAACGACGGAACAGTTGTCGCATGGGGTGCTAATAAATCCGGTGAATGCAATGTGCCTTCAGGTTTATACCGTGTAAAGGCAGTAGCGGCAGGAGGCGGTTACACGACCGATCCTTTTTCTCTTGCACTTAAGCGGGACGGAACAGTAGTTAGCTGGGGGAATTTCGCCCTTCCGCAGGGTCTGACGGGTATAAAGGCAATTGCCGCCGGTGATTACAGCGCATTTTACCTTAAATATGATGGGACTGTATATGCTTCCGGAATCTATGACTCTAACGATCAGCTTGACATCCTCCCAGAGCTGAACTCGGTAACCTCGATATCCGCAGGGATGGAACATTTGCTGGCGTTAAAGAGTGACGGAACAGTTGCAGCCTGGGGCTCGGACTATTATGGACAGAGCAGTGTACCTGCCGGCCTGACAGATGTAAAGGGAGTCTTTGCAGGTGGCTATTATTCCCTTGCCCTTAAAAAGGATGGTACTGTTGTAGGCTGGGGCGATATAAGAATGCCAAAGGAGGGATTGTCCGATATAGTGGCAATATCTGCCGGCTATGACGAATATCTGGTTTTGTTGTCGGATGGCAGAGTAAGGCAATATGACTGCTTTGAAAATGGTTGGGATGTGGAAATTGAAGGGATAACTGCATTTTCTTCAGGAGGGTCTCATAGTGCAGCCATAAAGAATAACGGTGATGTTGTTGAATGGGAAAACAAATTTTACGTTGATAATGGCCAGCTTGGCATGCCCCAGGAGCTCAATATCTACCCGTTCTGCATGAGAGGTACCATAGCGGCCGACAACTCATACGTAGATATAGAGTTCATAAACGCGTCCAATGGATATCCTTTATATATATACGGTCCCAACGGAGAGCCTACTCCGCTTTCCAAGAGCAATCTGAAAGTAAATATTATCAAAGGCAGCAGGAGTGTCCTTGATGTCTCCATAAGTTCCTTAAAGAAGCCGGACAGCACTTCCGAAGCTCTGGCTTCGGGCCTTACGGGCCGTGAGGAAACTACCGTCAGAGCATTCCTGAAGGTAAAAGGCATTGCAGATGGGACGGAGATAATTGAAATCAGGCCTGCTACAAGTTTTTCAGTATTCAGCAGGACCGGTGACAATTTCCTGTCTATGCAGACAACTGGTCCATTGGCTTTGAAGGTAGTTCCTTCACAGAAAAATACGCTGCAGTCGTATAGGATCGACGCAGGCTGGGGCCACTCCCTTGGAACCAAGGGGAAAAGCGGTGTTGTATATGCCTGGGGGGATAATGCCTTTGGGCAGGTCACAGTTCCACAGGATATGATAAATGCCGCCCAGGTCTCTTCGGGATATCATCATTCTACGGCGCTTTTGGATGACGGGACTGTCAAGGTATGGGGAGAAAACTATTACGGGCAGTGTAGTATACCTTACGGTCTGAATAATATAGCACAGATATCGGCCGGAGGCTATCATACGCTGGCACTGAACTGGTCAGGTACGGTAACTGCCTGGGGTGATGATTTCTATGGCCAGTGCAGGATACCTCTGGGCCTGTCAAAGATCACCCAGGTCTCGGCCGGAGGGCATCATTCCCTGGCATTGAAATCTGACGGGACTGTTGTTGCCTGGGGTGACAATTCCTTTAAGCAGTGTGAGGTCCCTGCCGGCTTGAATAATATAATATCGGTATCAGCCGGAGAGGATCATTCCCTGGCATTGAAATCCGATGGAACGGTCGTTGCCTGGGGTGATAATTCCAAAGGCCAGTGCAGTGTGCCTGCAAACCTTGGGGAAGTAATGGCCATATCGGCGGGATACAAGCATTCTCTGGTCCTCAGGACTGACGGAACGTTGGTTGCCTGGGGTGACAACAGTAAAAATCAGTGTAACGTTCCGGTCGAGCTCAAGGATGTAGTTTCAATATCGGCAGGAATGAATTTCAGTATAGCACTGAAAGAGGACGGTAATGTGGCAGCCTGGGGAGACAGTACGGCAGGTCGGCTTGACGTGCCGGTAGGCTTAATGCCGCCGGAAATCATATCCACCAGTCTTTCATCAAATGACAGATATGTCGATATCACCTTCAACAAGGGAGTATATGGCCTGTCAGACGGTACGGGACCTATTGGCGCCGAAAGCTTTACACTTGCATTCAGCTCCAATTCGGGCACTGCTGCCGCTGCTGCCATCAAATCAATAAAAATGAATGACAGTATCAATGAGGACAGCGCCTCAGCCTTGAAAGGCGGGGAGACTACCGTCAGGGTATTCCTAAGTATGATCGGCTATCCGAAGGGGACCGAAACAATTGAATTGAAGCTTTCGGATGCTTCGATGATCTTTGATTCCTATGGAGATGCCATGTATCCCGGCAGGACAACCGGTGTCATAACTCTTTTCAAACAGGATCCGCCCTTACAGGTCCCCGGCATTCAGATCGATAATGTAAGTGACCAGCTTGGAGCGCCTTACTATGAGGTCATTTTACCCGATGGTACATGTTTACCCGGCAGCTATGGGCACGGCGTAAGAACACCCATATTAAATCTGGATACAAACTTCATTGACTGGGAACATACTCTGAAAACAGGAGCGGGCAGCAACAGAATAGTATTGGTAGGCCTTTACAGCAGTGAGCCCAATCCCTACCACCAGAGAGTACTTGATGTGTTTTTCGATGGCAGGAAGATGACCCGTGCAGGAATCGTGGCAAGCGGGGATGTCAAGCTGGACATGTACTATATGCTTGACGGCGACCTTCCTCAAAACGCAGGTACCTACGAAATACTTGCGAAATATAATTATCCGAATCATTACCTGGAGGGTCATGCAATATCATTGTGCAATGTGGCCCAACAGGGACCGGAAAGCATCTCTGTCGCCACTGACAGTAGAAACAACTATTATCCCTATTACATCGGAGCAAAGCTGACAACCAAGACTGATAAAGCCATGGTGGTTAATATTGCAGGCGTTTCACGTACGAATTACCTGCATGCCAATGAAAGGGCTAAGGGAAGAACCAATCAGTCAGGGCTTGGTGCATATATAATGGATACCATTGGAGAGACCTTTCCAAATTGGGACACGACTCAAGGTCAATGGGCAGAGATCGCAGTAGCGATCAGAAGCGCCGCATATCCTGTGGAACCGCCTGCAGAGGAGCCTCCAACACCGCAGGAGCCTGAAATAAAAGTAGGTAACAGCATAGCCTTTGAGGTCAAGGACCTGGGCTTTGGTGCAGCTCCGGTGCAGATGGGAACGAAGGTTGCAGCTGTGGGTGATACGCAGATACGTATGACTGATGATGGGGAAACCTGGGGACCAGCCCATGACCATCCTGGGGGAAAGGTTTTCAGTGCGGGCGGTAAGCTCTGGAACTTCAGCTTCGGCAATGGAATAGCAGTAATTAACAGCTCTTCGGATGGGATGAACTGGACAAAGCAATCCTGTACGATCCCTGTTAAAGTATCAGGTGATGGGGTTGGGGAGTTTGATTACGGGAATTATGCATATATACAGGGGGTTGCATCAGATGGTGACAGTACCCTGGTTGCCGTAGGAAATGCATTGTTCTCCCAGGGGACAAAGGAGACCTTCGTGAAAATCTGGCTGACATCCTATGATAACGGAGCAACCTGGAGTTCAAACCATATACCGGAATATTGGATAAATACCGAAAACACTTCGGTTTCGGTGAATTCGCCCAGGAACTTCCAAAGAGTGATATACTTCAGCTACAAATTCATTGCATATGACAATCAGACGATGTACTACTCCATTGACGGGAGCAAGTGGGAAAAAGCATTGTCCTTTACAAAGGACAGTGAGGACAATCTGCAGGATCCTGTCAACCACCAGATCACCGATATATTTGCAAGGAATAACAGGCTGATAGCTGTTGGAAGCGGCCTTGACTCAGATAGAATAAATATATATACCTCGACGGATGGAGTGGAATGGGCGCCTGCGAATATCACATATATTGACCCGGAGCTTGAAGTGGAATACCCTGATACAGGCAGGACCTACTGGAACTATGGCAGCTACTATGATATCGGCTATGCAGGGAATCTGTTCGGAGTTGCAGGCTACAGCTGCATAGCTTCGTCTCCCGACGGGGTCGACTGGAGCCTGCGGGCATTCGACCACAAAAGCTGGAACCTTTCAGTTTTCCACGATAAATTTTATACTTACAGCAGAAGCGGTTTGCTGAGCTCTCCGGACTTGGTTGACTGGAGCCTTGAGAGCTTGAACGGTACCGATGATATCCTGTATACCGGGGGCAAAGCATATGCGGCAAGCCCCGACGGAATACTGGTAGGATACATACCTCTTGAAGTAGACAGTATATCACCTGCAGACAATGCTGAGGGAGTTTCCCTGAACGACAGCGTAACAGTAAGCTTTACCGATGACATAAAAGAAAGTGCAAACATTTCGGATATAAGCATAAAAAAAGCGGGAGGTGCAGCTGTACCATTCACCATGACAACAGCTGGGGCCGACAAGTATATCATGCTTACACCTTCAAGTATACTGGAGCCGCTGACTAAATATACTGTAGAGATACCGGAGAATGCATTGAGGGATACGGCAGATTCAAGAGTAAACAAGCTTATTAAGTTCAGCTTTACCACCGGAAGCGATTCGACGCCGCCGTCCATTACAGGCTCAGATCCTGTGAATGGCGCTGTGGATGTACCTGCAAGCTCACAAATTATGATTGACTTTTCAAGGCCGATTACAGAAGGTCCGGGATATCATCTGATAAAAACCGCACCTTCCGATAAGCCTGATTCACCGATTAGCATAAGTAAGGCTATTTCAGGCAGCCGGTTTACTATAACACCCGTCAGACCTCTGACAAATATGGTGAACTATTCTGTAAGCATTCCGGCAGGAGGTATTAAAGATATCTACGGGAATGAGGCAGAAGCCTGGAGTATGCAGTTTACTGCCGGGATGGACAAATTGCCTCCTTTAATTGAGGGTACAGAGCCTGTGAATTATGGAGAAAGAGTATCCACCGGTGCATCAATAAAAGTGATGTTCAGTGAGGAAATGCGGGAGGGAGACGGGTTTGGCGGCATAACCCTCCAGGATATACGCTCCAAAGAAGCTATAGGTATAGATGCGAATCTTTCAACGACACTGACCGGCAGTATACTTAAGACAACCCTTACAATCACTCCGCAAAAACAGCTTGCGCTGCACTCGACATACAGTGTTACTATTCCGGCCAATGCAGTCAAGGATATGGCGGGCAATCATATGGAGCTGCCATACAGCTTTGAATTTACAGAAGAAATCATGAATTCCTATCCGGTGCTGCTGGAGGTAAGTCCCGGAGAAGCGGAGGACAACCCCGGAGGCCCGGAGATAAACGTTGATATCAGGACCGGTATCGTACTGCTGTATGACAGGCCTGTAGCCTATACCCACAAGGAGGATTACTCAGGAATCATGCTTTATGATTCTATAAGGCATAATCCTGAAGAAATAGAAGCTTCAGTGGATCCGAAGCAAAAAAACAAGATTAAGATTATTTTGGAGGAGCCGCTCAGCTATAGTACGGATTATGAACTGAAAATTCCGGCAAACATGGTTGGCGATCTTTATGGTCACCAGGATCCGGTCACCCGTATATACAAGTTCAGGACTGAGCCTCAGAGGGTGGTCTCTACCTTACCGGTGCCTGGCGGCGGGAATGTGCCTTTGAATAGCTGTGTGGCAGTGGTTTTTGATGAGGATCTATCAGAAGGTCAAATGTTCAAAAGCACCACCTTGAAGAAGGATGATGATACAATTGTGGCGTCAAGGCTGATGCTGGACGGCAATGAGCTGCTTGTCGCACCGCTGGAAAATCTGGAGGCCGGCACAAAATATACCGTTGAAGTACCCAGGGGGGCAGTATATGATGCTGACTCAAACAAAAACAACTATTATACCTTCAGCTTTACAACCGGCTCCGGAACTGAACAGGTAAACGACTATGAGGTGTCCAGCGGGATGGAGATAGGCGATGCACTTATGGAAGGAGATATGGTCAGCTTCAGTGCCGACGGGTGCCTTGCAGGTGCTGAGGATTATTTCTGGGACTTCGGAGACGGGACGTCGGCCTCGGGAATCGAGGCCGGACATGCTTTCGCATACAGGGGGAATTACGACGTGATCCTCGTGGTGACAGGACTTGGCGGTGAAAGGTATGCGGTCCATAAGGTTATGAACATACTTAAGAAGCCTGATCCTTCATCGATATTGCTGGATGTGTCCCCTCAGACGCCTGTATCTCTGGTTGCCGGAGGGACGGCAGATTTCACCATTACCTTAAAGTGTGAGAATAAGGCGATCAGGAATGCTCCTGTCAATATAACAAGAACATACCTGCTTTCGGAGGGCAAGCTGCCGGAGCCGCTGGCCACCGTCACGACAGATTATAACGGGAATGCGGTTTATAGGGCTACCCTGCCGGAAGGAGTTCCGGAGTATTATATAGCATTCAAATACGGCAGCAGAGAAATAAGAAGGATATTGAAGAATGCGGCAGGAAAGGTTGAGATTTCCGGCTATGTACTGGATGACAGGAGCGCTATTCAGAAGAATGCCTCGGTAACTGTCGGAGTGAGATCAACAATAACCGATGCGGATGGTTTTTACAAAATTTCAGATCTTAATGTCGGGACATATGAAATGAGGGTCAGTTCGGATGTGCATTACGATGATATTTCAAACGTTGTACTGGCACAGAAGAGTACGGTAAGGAACATTTTGCTTGCAAAAATCGTACCGGCCGGAAATCCCGTCATAAGGACTGTACTTATCAATAATACCCCATCAGGTGTGGGTAAGAATTTCTATTTCCTCAAGGGAGTGGATGCCGATATAGAAATCAGCGCCATGGTGGATTGGAAAGGTCATGATCCGGGATATCTGGAATTCAAAAAGGGAGGCAAGGTATACAATGAAGCCGATATGCGGCTGTCGCTGAACGCCGGAAAGGATATAGCCCCCGGGGAACAGATCACCGTCACCTGTGTGACTGAGAGCGGTGCCAGGTCGGAAACGGTAAATGTGCGGGCAAATGTTATTGCATCTTTGCCGCAGGAATTTCCTTTTGAGCTGAATCCGACTTATGTTGAAGGCAAATATATCGTAGACAAATATATTACCCTTACAGGAATAAGTACGCCGAGCATAACAAAGATCCCTCTAATAAGCGGTGGACCTGTATCCTTCCTGACCGAGCCTGTTCATGTAACGGGTGTAATGAGTCTTGACGGCACCTTCCATGCTTTCGTCGGGAAAAGCACCAATATGAGCGCATATGGTTTTTACAGCAAGAATAATATACTGCAAAAATATCTGGCAAAGAGATCGGCAGTAACCGAGGCGGAAAAAAATGCAATATCCTCAAGAAGATCCAGATCCTTCCTGGGAACTGTAGATATCGGCGAAACTGTGGATGCATCCTTCTACTGGTATTATGAACCATCGATCAGAGCCTGGAGGTATAAAGACGGTTCGGTCCATCTGATTGTAGATGCCAACGCTTATGCCAAAGGGACTTACGGTATACCGATCAAGTATGTGCCGCTGGGTATTTACATAAGCGGCGATTTCAAAGTCGTGCTGGATACGCTTATCAATGCCACCTATTACAACGGTAAGATAGATTACAGCCTTGGGGCACTCGATCTTAAGGATCTGTACATAAAAATAGGAGGGGGGATCGATGCGATCATAGGTTCGGGAGGTATATTCTTCAGCGGCGACGGCAAGGTGAAGGTCGAATTCCCATCCAAGAAGACTGATTATTATATAAACGTCAAAGGAGGGGGAGAAGTCAAGATCGCAATTTGGAGCTGGAGTGCAACCTTCCTGGAATACGAATGGGGGGATGATTCTCCATGGAATAAGGGATCATACGGCTTAAAGGCCTCGGTAAATGACTCACGGTCATCCTCCAAAAGGAGGCTCATTCCCGAAAGCACAGATGAATTCGAGATCATGGGCAGAGATTACCTGGAAGAGCAATCAGACTGGATGCCGGAAGACAGCATTAATGAAGGGGATGAGGATTACGGCAGGGATAAAGGTAAGAAGCTCAGGTCTGCAAGCTTGCAGGCAGCTTCTGAACCTGGCACGGATACGAAGAATACTGCAGAAGTAACCCTGAAGAGCAATACCTTCCCCTATACCGATCACAACGTTATTGCGTATGAGGATGGTGCTTTCATGGTGTTTGTACAGGATGATCCTTCAAGATCAGACCTTAACAGGATCAGGGCGGAATACTCGGTATATGAAGGCGGCATATGGTCAGCCCCTGAGCCTATAGATCCGGACGACTCCACTGCTGATTACGAACCGGTAGCAGCCAGGACCGACAGTGGAGTCATAGCTGCCTGGGAAAACATCAGGGAGGTTCTGCCCCCTGACTCCGAACTGAAGGACTCTCTGGCGAAAGAGGAAATTTCAGTCGGCAGATATGATACGGCGACAAAAACCTGGTCGGATATATACAATCTGACCTCCGACAGCTACCTGGACTATTCTCCCAGGATTGCTGCAAGCGGCAATGACGGGATACTGGTATGGACCAAGAGCAGATCAAACGATTACAGTGCTATTTTGTCAAAGGAATATTCGGCAGAAAATGATATAATGTTCTCAAAGTGGGATGGGGAAGCTTTCAGTACACCTGTTGAAATCTCCTCCACGGAAGACCTTATCGTCAGCTCTTCGCTTGCATATGACGGAAACAAGGGCTTCTACGTATATGCACTGGATGAGGACAATGACACCAATACAACCGAAGATCAGGAAATATACATGATGACATACTCCGGCGGCGGATGGAGCGGCCCGGAAAAATTGACCGTGAACAGTGTGCGGGACGCCAACCCTCAGGTGTGCTGCGTGGACGGCAAAGGCTTCGTCGTATGGGATCAGGAAGGGAAAATAGTTTATACTGCAGATGCGCTGTCGCTGCAGATCGAGGCAGCCCTTGAAGAGACAATAATAAAGGATGGGTACACCATAGCCTGTGAGGAGGACGGCACCATAGCCTTGGTCGGTCCGGGCGCTTCCGATAATGGACAGGATATATATGCAGTTATATATGATTCGGCAAACAATACCTGGAGCAGTGAAATAAAGCTTACTTCAGATAATTCCTTTGACCGTTCGCCAAGCAGTGCCTTCGTGGGTAACCGGCTGATCACAGTATACAACAGGGCGAAAATAATAAATATGACCAATTCCGCAGATGGGCAGTCATATCCGACCATCGGAAGCAGTGCCGATCTGAAAATGGTAACATTGGATTTGGGGCATGACCTGGCTGTTAGTGCAGACACAATCACGCTTTCGGAAAATAACCTCTTCCCCGGCAGCCTTGTAACAATTGAGGCAAGCATTGAAAACAAGGGAACCTTCACAGAATCGGGAGTCGAAGTCGGGTTTTACGCAGGTGACCCTAAGGCTGGGGGACAGATAATAGGACAGACACAGGTCATACATGAAGACATAGCACCTGGAAGGACGGCCTCAGCCAGGGTGCAATGGGAAGTTCCCGCAGCTGTGACGGACGGCAGGATTTATGTGGTAGTAGATCCGGAGGATAAGAGAAAGGATGAGGGCAGGTCAGACAATACAGCCCTTATCAATATCATGCAGCCTGACCTTGAGCTTTCCGGGTTGGAATGCACCCCAGCCGGTGACGGCAAGTATGCTGTGAAGGCGAAGGTTTCAAATATCGGCGGGGCGGATATATCAAATGCAGCCGTTTCATTTTATTACGGCAGCGGCAGCAGTCAGCTTGAGTTGATAGATTCTGTGGATACAGGAGCGCTTAAGGCCGGAGAGAAAGCGGATGTGCCGTTCCTCTGGTCACCCGCTGCAGGCACATTCAAGGATGCTATGGCAAGCCTGCTGGCAACAGCTGACACTCCTGAGGGAGTAGCGGAAAGCGCACTGGATAATAATGTCCGGATGCTGACTGTCAACATGGCGCAGCTGGAAGTACTGAGCTTCGAGCCTGACAACAGCCAGGTGAATGTAAATGTAAATAAGGCCGTTGCCATATCCTTCAATGAAGCCATATCCCAGGGGGATGACTATGAAAGCATAGTAATGAAAGGTCCGGGCGGTACTCCGGTCGGAGCGGTAAAGTCGATAAGCGGCGAAACTCTTACAGTAACACCTAATCAGCCTTTGCAGTATGAAACCACATATACTCTGACACTGCCGAAGGACGGGATAGTGGGAGCAGGAGGCAGCAGACTGTCGGCAGACTTTAGCATTACCTTCAGTACCGAAGGCAGCCGGGCTTATCCGCTAATTCAGACTATGAGCGATATCCCTATCGGCAGTACGATAACATTGCCGTTCAGCAGGAATATAGGCAGGGGACCTGACTTCGGAGCCATTAGCCTGAAGGATTCAGCCGGGAGGGCAGTAGCTTGCACACTGACATACCAGAATAATCTTTTAAGGATAAAACCTGATAAAGCCCTGAGCTTCAATTCATCATATGTTCTTGTGATACCGGAAGGCGGATTGAAGGATTCTGAGGGCAATAGTATTAACGCCTGCAGCTTGAGCTTTACTACACGGAAAAATTCCGGACTGCTTAAGAGCCTGATATTAAGTACTGGAGAACTGAAGCCGGAATTCGATCCTGATATAACAAGCTATACAGTCGATCTGACGAAGCACCAGTCAAGTATTGTTATATCGGCAGCTCCGGAAATCACAACCTCTGCCGTAACGGTAAACGGCACCAAAATATCGGACGGGCAGTCGAAGACAATAGAGCTGAATCAGGCCTCAACCAATATAACTATAGTAGTCAGGGGCGAGGATGCCTTCGAATGCACCTACGGTATTGTAGTCAGAAATCCTTCCGGTCAGGGCAGCGAAGGTAATGAGGATAATGACAGGGATGACAGGAATGACATAAGCCCGGTAGTAAATAAACCGCTTCAGGAAACGGCAGGAATTGTGACAGGAGCATATATGGAAAATATACCGGTAAATACTGACCGCGCAAAGGGTATTACTACCGTAAGCCTGAATGAAAGTATTCTGGACAAAGCCTTTGGGATGGCTGCAGCAGGCATGGACGGGACAAGGACGATCAGCATTGAGATGCCGGAAATACAGGGTACAAACTCCTATGTCCTGCAGCTGCCTGCAGTGGAGCTTTTCTCTGATAATGCCGGCAGGAAGATAGAAATGATAAGCGAGGCAGGAACGATCATACTGCCGGGGAATATGCTGAAAGGGACGGAGCTGGAAAAGACCGGGAATGTAGGTATCAGTATAGGAAAAGCAGATAAAACCGGTCTCACGGAGGAGCTGCAGGCTGTACTCGGCAGCAGGCCTGTCGTCGAACTGA
This sequence comes from Clostridia bacterium, assembly GCA_035627615.1. Classification (GTDB taxonomy): domain Bacteria; phylum Bacillota; class Clostridia; order Lutisporales; family Lutisporaceae; genus BRH-c25. The sequence goes on along the minus strand of DASPLL010000019.1, from coordinate 3,224 downwards.
AGCTCATTGCCGGAGGGAAGCCGGTTTCATGGAATAATCCCAATACACCTGTGACAGTATCCATTCCTTATGTTCCAACAGCGGAGGAATTGGCGGATCCGGAGCATATTACCGTCTGGTATATCGACGGATCGGGAGGCCTAGTTCCAGTAACTTCGGGAAGGTATGACAACACAACGGGTCTGGTGACCTTCACCACTACCCATTTTAGCAAATATGCGGTTGCCTATTTGAAGAAGACCTTCAGTGACCTGGGGAATGCCCTTTGGGCTGAAAAGGCGGTCCAGGTGCTTGCATCCAAAGGAATACTGGAAGGAGTTACAGAAAAGGAATACTCGCCCGGCACCAATATTACAAGGGCAGATTTCCTGTATTATCTCATAAAAACTCTTGGCGCGGATGCAGAATTTGACAGCAATTTCGAGGATGTAAAAGAGGATGCCTATTACTACAGGGAGATAGGTATTGCTAAAAAGCTCGGTATCACTGCAGGTTCGGAAAACAACAAATTCTATCCCGATGAAGGCATTACGCGGCAGGACATGATGGTATTGGCCGGAAGAGCACTGGGAACGCTAAAAAAGCTAAAACAGCAGGGTACTGCTTCCGACCTGGCGAGGTTCGCTGACAAATCCCTTATTGCAGCCTATGCATCAGACCACGTTGCTTCAATAGTAAAAGAAGGCTTGATCGTGGGGAGCGGGGACAGGATAAATCCTCTGGGCAATACTACAAGGGCAGAGGCAGCCGTATTCCTGTACAGGATATATAACAGATTCTAAAGCAGGGGAGAAGGGGACAGCATGTCTCCTTCTCCTTTACTTTGATATGGAAGTGAGGCTTATGCAGCAAGCTGAATATTTTATGGGGGCATAAGCAAAATATATACAAAAAGTAGTGGAGAGTGCAGCTATGGATAAAAATGGACTGAAGGACATAATAATCTCCGATGAACGGGAACGAGAAGAACAGATTCATGAGCTTATAAGAGGGAAAAGGTCGTTAAATATAAATATGGAGCTTAGCAAAACCTTGACCCTGGGTGAAAGGATGGCTGACCGTATAGCAAAGTTCGCGGGAAGCTGGTCTTTTTTAACCATGTTTGCAATTACAATAATTACCTGGGCCGTAATAAATACCAGACTCATTCTTGATAGGCCCTTTGACCCTTATCCCTATGTATTCCTGAACCTTATACTTGCCTGCATAGCTTCAGTACAGGCGCCGCTTATTATGATGAGCCAGAATAGAGAATCACAGAAGGACAGGATACGGTCGGAGAATGATTATCTTATAAATCTCAAATCGGAAATAATACTAGAGGATATGCATATGAAGATCGATGAGATAATGAGGGTACAGGGCCTATTGAAAAAAGAACTTGAAGATATTAAGATGGAAATAGATAAGAACAATGAAAGGTTGAGGGAAAGCATTGATAGAAAAACAAATACCGGTGGAAAAGAACCGGGATTATACAGTTGAGATAACCGGGCTGACCAGCGAGGGCTCAGGAGTGGCGAAAATAGAAGGCTTTACTGTATTTGTCGAAGGAGCGCTCCCTGAGGAGCAGGCAGAGATAAAAATAGTGAAAGTACTTAAAAACTATGCCTATGGGAAGCTGGTAAAGACATTGAAACCTTCTCAAGGCAGGGTTGAACCTACCTGCGGGGTAGTGAAGAGGTGCGGGGGCTGTCAGCTGCAGCACATGAGCTATGAGGCGCAGCTTCAATACAAAACACTTCAGGTGAAGGATGCAATCGAACGCATAGGCGGCCTCAAGGATGTCACCATCCATAATACGATAGGCATGGAGGATCCCTGGCGCTACAGAAACAAGGCACAGTTCCCCGTGGGAATGGATGGGGATGTTATGATAGGCTTTTATGCCAACAGGAGCCATGAGATAATAAACACTCCTCAATGTGCAATACAGGATCGGATAAACGACAGCGTGATACAGACAGTCAGGGAGTTCATCAAGAAATATGATATTAGCGTATATGATGAGAGTACAGGGAAGGGTCTTGTAAGGCATATTATGACAAGAAAAGGCTTCAGGACCGGGGAAGTGATGGTATGCATAGTTATCAACGGCGATTCCTTACCCTGTGATAAGGCTTTGGTAGAAGCGCTCAAAAATGGAGTAAACAATCTAAAAAGCGTAGTTATCAATATCAACAAGAAAAACACCAATGTGATTTTAGGAGAAAAGAATATCATAATATATGGAGAAGAAGCGATATATGACTATATAGGAGAGTTTAAATTCAGGATATCCCCCCTATCCTTCTTCCAGGTAAACCCTATCCAGACAGAGGTGCTGTATAACAAGGCACTGGAGTATGCGGACCTTCAGGGGGATGAGGTGGTGTTTGACGCCTATTGCGGAATAGGCACCATATCGCTTTTCCTGAGCAAGATGGCAAGAAAGGTCTACGGAGTGGAAATAGTCCCCCAGGCGATAGATAATGCAAAGGAAAACGCCAAGCTGAACGGCATCAGGAATGCTGCCTTCATAGTAGGAGAGTCGGAGACTGTTATACCTGAGATGTATGGCAGGGGCATCAAGGCAGATGTAATAGTGGTTGACCCGCCAAGGAAGGGCTGTGACGAAAGGCTCCTGGATGTGATTGCGCAAATGCGTCCGGAGAAAGTAGTGTATGTCTCCTGTAATCCTGCAACCCTGGCAAGAGATTTGAAGTATCTTAGTGAGAGGGGATATCAGGTGAAAGAGATACAGCCGGTGGATATGTTTCCGCAGACGGTGCACGTAGAAGCGATAGTTCTGATGACGTATTGTGGTTCGGAGGGTAAATAAGGTAGATCAACCACTATTTGTAGTGGTTTTGGAGCTAAAATTGAGCAAAAATCGGGCCGAAAAATGCACTTTTTCAGCCCGATTTTTTAGGGCATTTCATAGACGACATTCGATATTTTTAAAGATGAGGCTAAAAAACGTAAGCGTCAAAAGGTGTGGAACAAAAACATGGGGACACCTCTGATTGATAAAAATGTAGTCAAATATACATGCATGAAAAAGAACTGGGATTAGTTATATCTGTCGCAGTTCTTTACTTTTTTCGTAAGCGTCAAATACTGCCAGACCTCTCATTTAAATAATGTCAAGCTTTACTGCCCAGCCATTCATCAAGAGCGTTGGAAATTTCAACTCTAAACTCTTCATCTGACAGACCAAGATCAGTTCCGCGTTCATATGCCCG
>DASPLL010000018.1:0-209930 GCA_035627615.1 Clostridia bacterium | reverse complement strand
ACCTCCGCTCGACTTGCATGTGTTAGGCACGCCGCCAGCGTTCGTCCTGAGCCAGGATCAAACTCTTAAGTTAATATGTGATTCACTTAAAGTGAATGCAAACTTAATCATTTACCCTAACTCAAAAGAATTCTTGGTTATCATTTTACACTGTGTAGTTTTCAAAGATCAAAATATCCTTTGGAAGATCCTGCGAATCTTCTCATATTGTGCCGGCGTTTCTGCCGCCGACCTTTATTATGTTACCACATCGGCATGTCAGTGTCAATACTGTTTTTGCTGGTTTTTCGTGGTAATTTACGTCCGTTTATATCTTGTCTGTTTTATGCCCCGTTTCCGAAGCAGGAATTACATCTTATCATGTTTACCGCTTGTCGTCAACTGGAAGTTTTTCCTTCCTGCTGTCTTGCATTTCCTGCCGGTTACCGGCTACAGCACCCGGCTTTCATCCTCGAATCTCGTATCTCGAGTCTCGCATCTGTTTTCCGAAGCAGGAATTATATCTTACCACGTATATTTATCATAGTCAATTGGTACATACGGGGTAACTTGTATTGTCCTCTTCTTCATCATTCAGATTATATATAATGGCATCTCCATTATATATGATGAGATTCACGAGCTTATTATCCTGGCCGAATTGCTCCTGTACCTTATCACAGATTATCTCTATATCTTTGTTGCTCATTTTGTTTATAGACAAAAAGAAAACATCCTTTACACCATTTCCATAGCCTACTACTACATTTCCGTTGTAGCCTGCGAGACCTTCCCCATCGTCATAATTCAGGTTTCTTATTTCAACGCGGTTGTACTGCTCCGGATTTGATATTATTATCCTGTCCTTATTCAATAACGTTGCTTCCATTGAAATTTCCATCGTTTTGCCTCCTATAAATCCATGCTTGGTTTTATTCTTTGCACAATGCATATTTTAATACAAGGAGTTCAAAAAAACGTGAAAAAAATCGAATGAATAAACTTCATCCGATTTTTCCCTTCTATTATAATATAAACTTACACTTTGAAACGGTTTATCAAAGCACTCAGCTCACCCACAACATCAATAAGTCCGCCGGCTATATGTTCAACCTCTTCTATAGCTGAAGTCTGCTCCTGAACAGAAGCAGTAATTTCCTCCGTGCTTGCAGCACTCTCTTCTGAAGCAGCCGCTTGTGCTTCCACAACCTCAACAATCATGTGTATGCCGCTTATGATATTTTCAGTCGCTTCTGCTATTTTGCCGACCTGGTTTGCGGCTTCCCGGGTTGCACTGTTTATTTTGTTAAAAGCTTCCTCTGTATGCTTTACAGCCGTCTGCTGCTCTTCAATCACATCAATGGAGTTGCCTGCCTGTTCTTTCGCATGCTCTACGCTTTCCTGTATCTGAACAATAATGTCCGATATCTGCTGTGCCGCTGTTGTAGAACCTTCAGCCAGCTTTCTTACTTCATCGGCAACTACTGCAAAGCCCTTTCCGACTTCTCCTGCCCTGGCGGCCTCAATCGCCGCATTCAAGGCAAGCATGTTGGTCTGATTGGCTATTGAAGTGATTACATTTATTATATCCCCGATTTCATTAGCCTTTCTGGACAGTTCGTTTATAGAATCGCCAAGGTTTTTTGAGCTTGCTACGCTTTCCTGCATTTTTTCATTCTGGTACCTGATTATTTCTACGCCTTCTTCAACTGTTACCTTAGTCAGTTCGGTGCTGTTAACCGTATCCTCAATGCTGACAAAAATTGCTTCCGCTCTCTCCAGAACATCCTTAGCAGTCATTGCTCCCTTTGTAGCTCCTTCTGCCTGGTCATTTGCTCCTTCTGCCAGCTCATTTATTGTTGTAGCTACCTCTGAAGCTCCTCTGCTTGACTGTTCTGCCGAAGCCGTCAGCCTTTCTCCCGACTCCCTCAGACTCTGTGTCATTTCAAAGCCTTTTTCGATAATTTCCTTAAGGTTATCGGTCATCAAATTGATTCCTTTACTAAGATTGGAAAACTCTTTGCTTGATTTTATACTGACTGTTTTGGTAAGGTCTCCTTCGCCTATAGTATTTAAAATTTTCAATAATTTTGCTATTTCATTTGTGATATTGATCTTTATGATCAAGTATATAATAAGTATGCAAAGTGCAAGGGCTGCGACCGAGATAACGGCTGTATTGCTCAACAGATCAGTGAGTCCTGCTGTGAATTCCTTGACCTGTATTGTTGCACATACTATATTCTCTCCTGAAAGCTGGTACTTCATGAAATACTCTTCTCCATCAAGAATATACTTGAAACTTCCGGAATCACTTTCCCTGATTTTCTTACCCCAATCAAACTCAGCAGCTTTTTTACCCTGTACCGATAAGTTTTTGTGACTTATTATCATATCAGTATTTTTATCTACGATAATAACAGTACCACTGGCTCCAAAGGTTGAATTCTTCGAAATACTGCTTATATCTGCATCTTTGGTTTCCTTTATAAGCTTCCAAGGTGTTAATCCTATTTGTATAATGCCGGGCTTGTCCTTCCTGGCTACTGCTGCATACTGGAAAAGAGCTTTATCCGAATTTCTTTCCGTAGGCTCCAGTATAAGCTGGAAATTTTCATCAGTCAGGGCCTGTACAAAGGGTTTCATGCTTTCAACTGTGTTAAAATCCACTCCGTAAGAACTTGCAATTGTACCCCACCTTACTACCCCATTCTCATCACATATGTTTATCTCATCAAGCTGTAGAGATGCTGCCAGATCGAACAGCGCAGAGTTGTTTTCCAATATTCCGGGGCTCTGCTTAATTATATTGGCCAATAATTTTGCTTTGTCCAGATACTCCTTGTTAATTTCCTGCTTCTTTACAGATACCTCGGCACGCTTGCCAAAAATGTTGTAGTGGACTTCATCAAGCTTGTTTTGCGCCAGCTGTGACATGTTGTTTTCGACTAACTGTCCTGTGAAGTAGAATGATGTCCATGATAATGCCGTTATTACTGCAACCAGCAGAACAACTATGGGTAATGTGATTTTGAGATTCAGCCTCATATAATACCTCCCTGTTTCTGCATAAATTCTATCTGTTTATATGTAATAATTATTTAAATTTTATTATAGCACTTTATTTAAAACATTTCGACTAATATGTTAACAAAATATGATTTATTTATGCAAAAATTGTAATTTATTGAATTTGTATTGACATAAATAAAAACGTGCTCTCGCACGTTTTTAAGAACTTTCTCCGCATTTTCTCAGCAATTCTTCCCATCTTTTATCGATACTTTCTTGAATATCATTAATGAGATTTTTGTTTTCATCACTGAACAAGTGTTTGAATCTGCCTTGCGGCTTTAGATATTCAATGACCGGAAGCTTCTTCTTCGGTTTGTAGTTGAGCTTCCATACTCCGTTCTCGACCTCGTATAAAGGCCATATGCAGGTATCCATAGCTAATTTGCACAATTCCATAAGCATCGGAGTATCGTACCGCCAGCCTCTTGGGCAAGGAGCAAGTACGTTCATAAATGCCGGTCCCTTTGTATATATAGCTTTTTCCGCTTTTTCATAAAGGTCTTTAAAGTTTGAAGTCAGTGTGGACTGCGCAACGTAAGGCAGATTATGGGCAATCATCACCGCTGTCAAATCTTTTTTGAACTGCTGTTTTCCAGGTATTACAGTACCCTGTGGACTTGTTGTCGTATCTGCATATTTGGGTGTTCCTGATGACCTTTGAATCCCTGTATTCATGTATGCTTCATTATCATAGCATACGTATACCATGTCATGACCTCTCTCCATTGCACCGGAAAGCGACTGCAGACCTATATCGTAAGTTCCGCCGTCTCCTCCAAAAGCTATGAATTTATATGTGTCATCCAATCTGCCCTTCCTTTTCATTGCATTATAGGCAGCCTCAACACCGCTTATGGTAGCTCCTGCATTCTCAAAGGCACTGTGTATAAAGGAATCCTTCCATGCTGTATATGGATAAAGGAAGGTAGATACCTCCAGACACCCCGTAGCTGCACCGCATACTGCGTGGTGCTCCGGCTCCAATGCCCTCAATATTGTCCTTACAACCGGCGGTGCTCCGCAGCCTGCACACATTCTGTGTCCTCCGGTCAGCCTATCCGGTTTGTTCATTACCTGCTTAAGATTATATGCCATAGATCATCCACCTCCTATTCTCTAACTCCTACATATCTGTATGTTTCTCCTACCTGACCGGTTTTCTGTATTGAAAGCAGGTCATTGTAAACCTTTTCAATATCATCAGCTCTTACGTCTCTACCGCCTAGGCCATATATATAATTGACAACCTTGATTCCTTCCGCTCTTCCATAAAGCGCAGATTTTACCTCAGCTCCCAGCGGTCCACCCACTGCTGAAAAGCCTTCTGCCTTATCCATAACTGCAAGTGCCTTCGCTTTTTTCAAGGCATTAGCAACTTCTTCTTCCGGAAAAGGTCTGAAGACTCTGATTTTAAGGAGCCCTGCCTTGATTCCTTGTTCCCTCAGGCTGTCAACTACTGTTTTTGCCGTACCGGCTGTTGAGTTTATTATGACTACCGCTACTTCTGCATCGTCAAGCTTATATTCTTCAAAATAGCTGTATTTTCTTCCGGTAAGCTTTTCAAATTCTTTCGCCACATCAAGTATGACCTTCTTGGAGTTCATCATCCCCTGGGCCTGTTCGCGCTTATGCTCAAAACAATGTGCCGGGAGATCAAGAGGACCCATCGCGATTTGCTCCTTGGAGTTCAGAAGGTAGTGTTCAGGCTTGTATTCTCCCACAAAGGCCTTGACCTTGTCATCCTCCAGAAGCTCTATGTTTTCGACAGCATGGCTAGTTATAAAACCATCCTGGCATACCATCACCGGAAGCATTACATCCTGATGCTCCCCTATTCTCACTGCCTGTATCAGGTTATCGTATGCTTCCTGGTTTGTCTCACTGTAAAGCTGGATCCACCCTGAGTCCCTCGCCCCCATTGAGTCACTGTGATCGTTATGGATGTTCAGCGGCCCTGAAAGCGCTCTATTTACACAGGACATGGTTATCGGCAGCTTCATAGCTGCTGCTATATACAGAACCTCCCACATAAGAGCCAAGCCGTTGGCGGAGGTCGCTGTCATTGTCCTGCCTCCGGCCGCCTGTGCTCCAACACATGCAGACATTGCACTGTGCTCTGACTCCACTGCCACAAATTCGGTCTGTACCTGTCCATTAGATACGAATTGAGAGAAATACTGGGGTATCTCCGTTGATGGAGTAATAGGAAATGCAGCGACTACATCAGGGTTTATCTGCCTCATTGCAACTGCTACCGCTTCATTTCCGGATAATCTTTCCCTTATTGCCATGTACGCTTACACCTCCTGTTCTTCCTTGTCTTCTTCTTTAATAAAGTCTATTGCATCGAAAGGGCATGCCTTCACACATACTCCACAGCCTTTGCAGTGATCATAATCAAAATCCAGCCTCTTGCTGTCCTTCACCGGAATGGCCGTATCAGGACAGGTCGGCGGACAGAGCATGCACTGAGTACACTTTTCCTCAATCCATACAGGGCGCATGGATCTCCAGTCACCGGTTTTATAGCCCTCTGCATTTCCTGATTCAAATATGGCTCCTCCGGGAGTTATTTCCTTCCAAGGTGTTTCAGGAGTCATTTTTTTAGCTGTTTTGCTCATAGCCCTTGCACCTCCTGCATTGCACGCTCGATAGCCTTCATATTCCCATCTATTACCTCTGGCTTTGTTTTGAACTTATGTGCAAAGGAATCCTTCATATCCTCAAGGAATTTTTCCTGCTCCATTATATCACCGACTTTTACAACTGCACCAAGCATGGGAGTATTGGGAAAGTTCTTGCCAATAGTCTCTTCTGATATCTTTCTGGCATTAATGGTACAAACCTTTCCCTTATAACCCTTAAGATACTTTTTTACTTCCTCAGGCGCTTTCTCGGTATTTATTATGATTGCCCCTGTCTCCTTGAGTCCCGCGGTCACATCTATAGCCGAGATCAGTGTCTCATCAACCACAACCACATAATCCGGCTCATAAATGTTTGAATGGATGTTTATTCTTTCATCGCTTATCCTGTTGTAAGCTGTGATAGGTGCACCCATCCTTTCCGGGCCATACTCAGGAAAACCCTGAATATATTTCCCGGTGTTAAAAGCTGCATCAGCCAGAAGAAGTGAAGCTGTCTTCGCTCCCTGACCGCCGCGTCCATGCCAACGTATTTCTACTAGCCTGCCCAAAATTTTTCCTCCCTTCGATTTTTATATGTTTTTTTCTTCCTGAATATTGTGTACTATTTACTATTCTTTTATTACATGATTCGGACTATAGCTTTTCCCAATACTTATTCTGATGGCTCTGCATATGCGTCATCCTGAAAGCTTTGATAAATTGCTCCTTTAATTCCATCTCACTCATTTCATAAAGCTCCATCAGCCGGTCAAAATATACGGCATAGTTGAAGATGGGCATGATCCCCAAAAAAAACTCCATTGCGGCAAAATCCTTCCTGGTATATGGAAACGCAAGGCCCTTGCTTTCATATACTTTCCTTATGTGCTCCACCTCCTTATCGATGATTGCCGTACATCTTTCCAGCAGCTTAGGATGCTTTGAATCAGTCTTCATGGATTCAATAAACGCTATTTTAATAAGACTCCTATGCTTTACAGCGTAATCCAAACTTTTTTCAAAAAACTCCCTGAATATTTCTTCCCGGCTCAAATCGGGATAGGAGGTCAATGAATCATTTTGTACCTGGCTGCCGTCCGCCATAAGTGTTTCAAACAGCTCATTAAGTATCTCATCCTTGCTTTTGAAATAATAGTAGATAAGCGCCTTATTGACACCGGCTCTTTTTGCTATGTCGTCAACCCTGGCACCATCGAAGCCTTTTTCTGCGAATATGAGCTCTGCAGTCCTCAGTATTTTTTCCTTGGTTTCGGCCGAATCTCTTTTCCTCATATGTAATCCTCCATAACTAACTAGTTAGTTAAATAATATTCCATTTTTCTTCCAGTGTCAAGAATGTATGGTAAAAAAAAGAACCGGTTGATTTTCAACCGGTTCTTAGTATATTTACTAAGCTTGTGCCATCTTCTTGTAGTTTTCGTATTTTTCTTTTGCTTCCTTCTCCGCTTTCGTGAAAAGCTGTTCTGCTTCTTCCGGGAAGGCTCCTACAAGGGATGTGTATCTTACCTGATCCATCAGGAAGTCTCTGAAGCTCGTCTTTGGCTCCTTGGAGTCAAGTATGAACGGATTCTTGCCTTCCTTCTTAAGCTCAGGATTGAATCTCCACAGGTGCCAGTATCCGGCGTCTACAGCCTGGGCAGTGTTGGCCTGGGTTCTTCCCATGCCTTCCTTGAGTCCGTGGTTTATACATGGAGCATAAGCGATTATGAGGGATGGTCCTTCATACTTCTCAGCTTCCTGTATTGCCTTCATGAACTGGTTCTTGTCTGCTCCCATACCAACCTGTGCAACATATACATATCCGTATGTGGCGGCTATCATGCCAAGGTCTTTCTTCTTTGTCTTCTTACCTGAAGCTGCAAATTTGGCAACTGCACCGACAGGTGTTGATTTGGAGGACTGTCCGCCTGTGTTGGAGTAAACTTCTGTATCGAACACCAGTACATTTACGTTTTCTCCTGATGCCAGTACATGGTCAAGTCCGCCGTAACCGATATCATAAGCCCATCCGTCTCCGCCGAGTATCCAGACTGATTTCTTTACCAGATAGTCTTTCTTCTCTGCCACTTCAGCTGCAATTGCTTTTGCTCTACCATTCAGAGCATTTGCTTTGCTGACAAGAGGAAGTATCTTCTCTGTCGCTGCCTTGCTGGCATCTGCGTCTTCCTTGCCATCCAGCCATGCCTTGAATGCTTCTTTGTATTCCTGAGGAATATCAAGAGTCAGGGCTTCTGTCATTAAATCAGCAAGCTTTGCTCTTATTTGCTTTACACCCATTGCCATACCAAAGCCGTATTCAGCATTATCTTCGAAGAGAGAATTTGCCCAGGAAGGACCTCTTCCATTGGCATCCTTGCAGTACGGCATCGATGGTGCTGAAGCTCCCCAGATCGATGAGCAGCCTGTTGCATTCGCTATCATCATTCTGTCACCGAAGAGCTGTGTTATAACCTTTATATATGGAGTTTCGCCGCAGCCTGCACATGCGCCTGAGAACTGGAGATACGGCTGTGCAAACTGGCTTCCCTTAACTGTTGATTTTGATACGATATTATCCTTAACAGGTACTGTCATTGCATAGTTCCAGTTAGGAATTTCCTTTTCTGTCTGAGTCTCAAGAGGCTTCATCACAAGAGCCTTTTCCTTTGCAAGACATATGTCTGCGCAGTTACCGCAGCCTGTGCAATCCAGCGGGCTGACCTGCATCCTGTAGGAGAGACCCTCGAAGCCTTTGCCTGTAACCTTTGATGTTTCAAAGCCTGCAGGAGCCTTCTTCCCTTCTTCTTCATTCACAAGCACCGGTCTGATTGCAGCATGAGGACATACAAAGGAGCACTGGTTACACTGTATGCATTTTTCCTTCTGCCACTCTGGAACAAATACAGCTATACCTCTCTTTTCGTAAGCAGATGTTCCCATCGGGAAGGCACCGTCGGCGGCATCTTCAAATATACTTACAGGGAGTGAATCCCCTTCCTGTCTGTTCATAGGAATAAGTACTTTCTTTATGAACTCAGGAGCATCTGCTGCTGCCGCAGCTTCTTCTTTTGCACCGCTCCAGCTTGCCGGAACCTCTACCTTTGTCAGGGCGTCTGTTCCTGCATCAACAGCCTTGTAGTTCATTGCAACGACTTCTTCGCCCTTTTTGCCGTAGGATTTTTCTATTGCACCCTTTAAGTAATTAACAGCGTCTTCCAGCGGGATAACATTTGCAAGCTTGAAGAATGCGGACTGCATTATCATGTTTATCCTGTTTCCGAGACCGATTTCTACAGCTATGTCAGTAGCATTGATTATATAGAACTTGATCTTATGGTCCGCTATATATTTCTTCATGTTTGCAGGGAGCTTTTCTTCAAGCTCTTCTACGCTCCATTTACAGTTCAATACGAAGGTACCCTCATCCTTGAGGCCTTTTATAACATCGTACTGATTGACATATGCCTGGTTGTGGCAGGCGATAAAATCAGCTTCATCAATCAAATATGGTGATTTAATAGGCCTCTTGCCGAACCTGAGATGTGAAATTGTTACACCGCCGGACTTTTTGGAGTCATATGCGAAGTAGCCCTGCGCATAAAGATTTGTCTTGTCGCCTATGATCTTTATTGCACTCTTGTTGGCTCCAACCGTACCATCTGATCCCAAACCCCAGAACTTACATCTTATTGTTCCTTCAGGAGCTGCATTTATATTTTCCTTAACTTCAAGGGACAGATTTGTTACGTCATCAACTATACCTAATGTAAATCCATCTCTTGGCTTGCTTGCTTTCAAATTATCATAAACAGCTTTGATCTGTGCAGGCGTTGTATCCTTGGAACCAAGTCCGAATCTTCCGCCAACGATCATTGGAGCGTTTTCCTTGTTGTAGAACATTGAACGTACATCAAGGTATAATGGTTCTCCCAGTGCTCCAGGCTCTTTTGTCCTGTCAAGTACTGCGATTCTCTTCACTGTCTTCGGTAAAACATCGAAAAAGTACTTCTCTGAGAATGGTCTGTAGAGATGTACCTTTACAACTCCTACCTTCTCGCCTCTTGCCATCAGATAGTCTATAGTCTCTTCTGCAACATCTGTTACTGAACCCATAGCAACTATTATATTCTCTGCATCCGGTGCTCCGTAGTAGTTGAAGGGCTTGTACTCTCTACCGGTTATTTTGCTTATCTCAGCCATATAGCTTGCTACTATGTCCGGTACTGCGTCATAATATTTGTTGCAGGCTTCTCTTGCCTGGAAGTATATATCAGGATTCTGTGCAGTACCCCTGACTACCGGGTGCTCCGGATTCAGGGCATTGTTCCTGAACTCGTTCAATGCTTCCTTGTCAAGAAGCCTTTCCAGATCTGCATAGTCCATTACTTCTACCTTCTGAACTTCGCTGGAAGTTCTGAAGCCATCAAAGAAATGTACGAATGGAATTCTTGATTTAATTGCTGCCAGGTGAGCGATGCCGCCCAGATCCATTACTTCCTGTACTGAACCGGTAGCCAGCATAGCGAAGCCTGTCTGTCTTGTAGCCATAACGTCCTGATGATCGCCGAATATTGAAAGCGCGTGGCTTGCCAATGCACGGGCAGATACATGGAATACGCCAGGAAGTAATTCCCCTGCGATCTTATACATATTAGGTATCATAAGCAGTAAACCCTGTGATGCTGTGAAGGTTGTGGTTAATGCGCCTGATGCCAGTGAACCATGAACAGCTCCGGCTGCTCCGCCTTCTGACTGCAGCTCAACAACCTTTACCTGCTGACCGAAAATGTTCTTCATTCCATGGGCAGACCATTCGTCAACATTTTCAGCCATTGTGGATGATGGAGTTATTGGGTAAATAGCAGCGACATCTGTAAACGCATAAGCGACATGTGAGGCTGCTGCATTACCATCCATCGTTTTCATTTTTTTAGCCATAGCTAGACCCCCTATATTAATATTAAATTGTGGGTATATTTTAAAAAACTACCACCTTTAGTATAGTAAACATTAATTGCAATGTCAAACTAAAAGGACTGCTATTGTCAAAAAATAATAACTACTTCTATCCATGTCTCCCAATGGTTGGAAGTAGTTAGTTATTTTTTAGTCAATTTAATAATTATAAGGAGAAATCTAATATTATGCATAAGGAGATCGCCACTTTTTATCTGTTATAAGAAAGGCTTCAACTGAAAAATCTAATGGTCAAGGAAGCCTTTCTTGAAACTCGCTTACGGGGCATGACAAATCAAGGTGGAATATATGCCCCTGCTCGTTATAAGAAAGGCTTCAACTAAAAAATCTAATGGTCAAGGAAGCCTTTCTTGAAACTCGCTTACGGGGCATAATAAATTATGGTGAAATTGGTGCCCCTGCTCGTTATAAAATATACCTCAGAAATATGAGCAGTATTATTCCGGGAATACCTAAAAATCCGGCAATCAATGCAGTAATTGGATTTATACCTATAGTAAGGCCTATGAATCCGCCAAAAATGTTGATTACAAAAAGCGCTACCGCCCCTACAATACCATTTATCACAAGCTTAACAATTATCTTGATCGGAAGCACAAGCAATACCCCTATTACGTAGACAGCACCTATGGCAAGAAAAATTGCCAGTATTGAGAAAACATCTATCTGCGGCACCATAAATCCCCCTTCAACAACTAATCTATAGCTTATTTATATTATTGTTTTCTCATTTTATTACTGATTTTGTACAAATCCCTTTGTTGGTGATTCACTTATTCCGCTTGCATACATTATATTCTCACACTTAATCCCTTATCCTTAGCCAGCTTCAGAAGATAAATGTATTGAGCTCTGGCAGCTTCCATCTTGAATATTGCATGGTCTACAAGATCAGGAGCTGTGACACTGTCAAAATAACATTGCGCATCAAGCATATCCTGTTTTACTTTATTGATGGTATTTATGAATTCCTGATTTTCATCTCTTGTCCCTGCACCCTGCAGGTTCCCTAACATATTGCCTATAACATTATTTAACTGCTTTTGCTTTTTTGTGTTCCCGGCAGCCAGATTAGTAGACATAAAAACACCTCCGTTATTATTACTAATCTATCCATTTATTAGCAATAATATACTGAGGTGTATTCCATTTTTATGAAAATTTCCCCTTGATTATAACAACACACCGTTTCAACGAGGCGGGAAATATGCTTACCGCCTGAAAATCCAAATTGTTACCCGCCACCTTTAGAGGTGAGGGACATCTTCTGCCTCGTTATATTTCTCTTCTGCCTTCAAGAGCCTTCATAAGTGTAACTTCATCGGCATATTCCAGGTCCCCTCCCACAGGTACGCCGTGGGCTATTCTGGTAACCTTGATTCCGGCAGGCTTCAAAAGCCTGGAAATATACATAGCAGTTGCTTCCCCCTCTATATTGGGATTGGTAGCAAGTATTATCTCCTTTATTTCATTGTCAGCTACCCTTCTAAGAAGCTCCTTTATTCTGATTTCCTCCGGTCCGATACCTTCCATAGGAGATATAGCTCCATTTAATACATGGTATAATCCCTTGTACTCCCTTGTTTTTTCCATTGCCACCACATCCTTCGGGTCTTGAACCACACATATCATGGCACTGTCTCTCCTGGGGTTGGAGCATATATTGCAGACATCTGTATCAGTTATATTGCAGCATATCTTGCACTGCTTAATATTTTTCTTTGCATCTGTTATGGAGCTCGACAGCTGTTCTACATCCTCCTGAGACATGTTAAGTATATAGAAAGCCAGTCTTTGAGCCGTTTTATTACCTACCCCGGGCAGTTTTGAAAGCTCATCAATGAGTTTAGCTATTGGAGCTGCATAAAAGCTCATTTAGAATAAACCTCCAGGCAAATTGAGTCCTCCGGTTATTTTGCCCATTTCCCTGCTTATCATCTCATCTGCCTGCCTTATGGCTTCATTTACAGCAGCAGTAATAAGATCCTGAAGCATCTCAGCATCATCCGGATCAATTACCTCCGGCTTTATAGTTATAGATATTATTTCCTTCTTACCTGATGCCACAACAGTTACAGCCCCACCTCCGGCACTTGCCTCAACAGTCCTCTGCTCTACTTCCTCCTGGAGCTTGGCCATTTCCTTCTGCATCTTCTGTACCTGTTTCATCATATTATTCATATTTCCTCCCATTCCTGGGAATCCGCCTTTAGCCATTAATATTTCCTCCTCATATTTAACTCTAATGTGGCATTTGCGGACGACCAATGGTCGCCCCTACCTCCGGCGCCCTGCTAAATCACGCGTAACCCGCAACGCATAACGCGCAACTATTGCCCATTGCCCATTGCCCATTGCCCATTGCCCATAGTTATTATACTATTCTTCTTCAATCACTTCAACATTGTCCATGCCGACAAGTTCAATAGCGGCTTTTACCATATCCTCCTGCTCCTCCTGTTCAGCCGCACCTGCTATTATACACCTTACCTTAAGCGGCATTCCGAAAAACTGTGATGCGGCTTCCTCCACCTCTGCCTTGTTGGAAGATGATTCAAGGGCTTCTTTGGAAAAGCTGTCCTCTTTTTCATAGGACAGTACTATGATACCTGACTCCACTTTTATCGGCTTTGCCATTGCCAGATATGTCCTCAGCTTGATCTTGCCGCGGCTTTTGATATCCTGGATGAAGCCTGACCACTTCTGAATTATATCCGGACTGTCAGCCTTCTGAACCGGTTCCGTCATTGTTTTGGCAGGAGCAGTCTTTTCCTTCTTTACCGCCTTATCCCGGCTGGCTTCTGCAGTACCGGGCGATGCCTTCTCTATGGCCAAAGGAGTGAAGCTTCCCTTAGAAATCATCTCCTCCAGTTTAGCCAACCTTGACAGTATACCCTCCAGGCTGCCATCACCCGTTGCCCTGCACATCTTAACCAGTGCAACCTCCAGCAGTATCCTTGGATTAGCCGACCATTTTGACTCACTTTCAAGCTCTGAAAGTATTCCAATACATCTTATTATATTGTCCTTATCATAATTTGAAGCCAGCTTCTTAAGCTGCTCTATTCCTTCCCTGGACATGTCAATTACTTCTTCGCACTTCGATACTACCTTGGTCATCAGAAGGTTCCTGTAGTGTATTAGGAGATCCCTGATAAACTGGTTGATGTCCTTCCCTCCGGCGGCTATTTCATCAATTATCCTTATAGCATTGCCGGCATCCTCTTTAAGTATTGTCTCGGACACCCTGAATAAGTAATCGTTATTAACTATACCCAGTACCTCAAGCACACTATCCTGGGTTATTGCCTTGTCCCCGTATACTGAGCATTGATCAAGGATACTCAATGCATCCCTCATTGCTCCGTCACTGTTTCTTGCTATGAGCTTAACAGCATCTTCTCCGGCTTCTATGCCTTCCTCACTGCAGACAGCTTTCAGCCTTTCAGCTATGTTTTCCACACTTATCCTTCTAAAATCAAACCTCTGACACCGGGACAGTATGGTCGCCGGCAGCTTGTGGGGTTCTGTAGTCGCCAAAATGAACAGCACATACTCCGGCGGTTCCTCCAAGGTTTTCAGGAGTGCATTGAAGGCCTCATTGGTTAGCATGTGAACTTCATCTATTATATATACCTTGTACTTGCCCAAAGTTGGTGTGAATTTGATAGCTTCCCTTAAATTTCTTATATCATCTATTCCTCTGTTTGAAGCTGCGTCTATCTCATTTACATCTATCGAGTTTCCTTCATTTATGCTGATACAGCTGTCACACGCATTACACGGGTTGAAATCAAGCGGGGCCTTGCAGTTGACTGCCTTAGCCAGAAGCTTGGCAGTTGTTGTCTTGCCCGTACCTCTTGTTCCGCAGAAAAGATATGCATGGGATATCCTGCTGCTTTTGAGCTCATTTTTTAACGTCACCGTTATCTGTTCCTGTCCGCACACATCCTCGAACCTTTGCGGCCTCCACTTTCTGTATAGAGCTGTATACATGGCTTATCCTCCAGGTCTATTGTTTATAAGGTTTCTTCGTAAATGTTTAGTTATTATATTAAATATTAGCATAATGAGAGGTTATAGTAAATTAATGATAAATCTTTTTCACGATATATATAGCTTCAAGCCATTCAGGGAAAGAAAAATGCCCGCTTCCGGGCACTAGAAGAAATCAATTTCTTCACCGTTATAGATTTTTTTAATAATTTCCGGCTTTGTCAGGTATAATGTTTCAAAGGTCTGCACTACAATTGGATTGAACTGTGTGCCTCTGTTCATCGCAACTTCATTAATACCCTGGCTGATACTCCTTGATTTTCTGTATGGGCGGCTGGAGGTAATTGCATCAAAAGCGTCTGCCACACTTATAATTGATGCCATTATAGGTATTTCATCTCCCCCGATCATGTCAGGATAACCTCTGCCGTCATATCTTTCATGGTGATGCTTGATTGCCTTTAAAACATCTTCACCCAGTCCTATCTTGGATACTATCTTATAAGCAATTCCCGGATGCTGCTTAACAATATCGTATTCCTCTCTTGTAAGCCCGCTACTCTTATTTAGTATTGAATCGCTTATTCCTATTTTGCCAATGTCGTGAAGTACACCCGCAACCCATATGTCCTCTATAAAGCTCTTATCAAAATTCATTTCTGCTGCAAGGAAGGAAGAATATTTTGCGACTCTTATGGAATGACTCTCGGTATATTCATCCTTGGCTTCAACTACCGATACCAGACTCTGTACCGTCTTCAGATACGAATGCTTCAAGGTCTCGTAAGCACGGGCATTATCTATGGCTATGGCAATGTTGTTTGCCAATGAACTAATAAGCTCAATAAGCTCATCCTTCGGCTTTTGCTGTAAGGTAGCGCACATTACGCCTATCACCCTGGATTTCACAATTATTGGAGTGAATACAACACACCTGGCTCCATCCTCTTTAAAAAGTGCCTCATAATAACCGCGGGGAGTGTTTTCTTCGGTAAGCTCTATCACAACCGTGCTCTTTTTCTCCACCGCCTGTCCTGCTATATCTTCCCTTATATCAATGATGCCCCTGTCATACTTCTCCATCTTTATACCCTTTAAGGCCTTAAGCTCCAGCTTGTATGGATCTTTGTCGCTGATAAGCCTTATTGCACAGGTCAAGGCTTCGGTTATTTCAACCACATGGCTGACAACTGTAATAAGCATATTGTTCAAATCCATGGTGGATGTCAGAGTATTGCTGATTCTGTTCAGGGTCTGAAGCTCGTTGTACTTCTTCCTGAGCTGGAGCTCCATTGTCTTCTTCTGTGTTACATCTCTTACTATAGCCTGTATACCTACTACCTTCTCATCCTCTATAACCCGTTTTGTACTGCCTTCAACTCTTATAAGGCTTCCATCCTTCTTCAAGAATTTTCCCTCAAACTCCCTATAATCGTTCCAGGGTGCAGCCATCTCTTCAAATCCGGGATATTCATGCTTCACTATATTCAATATCGATTTCCCTATAAGCTCAGCTTCGTTATAGCCCAGTACCTTTTCCATGCTATTATTTATATAGACCAGCTTGTTATCCGGATCAACCACCAATACCATATCCGATATATTGTCCATTAAAGTCCTGTGTTTCTCCTCAGATTCATTAAGCTGTGCCATTGTGGCTTCCAACTGCCCATAAGAAGCTTCCAGCTCAATATTTATACTATGAAGCTCCTCATTATTCAAACGAAGCTCCTCAGTCCTTGTATGAAGATCCGTATATGTATTTTTAAGGTTTCCTGCCATTTCGTTGAAGGCTTCGGCAACTTCCCTGATCTCATCATTGCTGTTTACTGCAATTCTACTGTCAAGATTACCTGCAGTGATCGATTTGACGCCTTCCCTCAACTCTGTAAGCGGTGCTGTTAATGTTTTGGAAAGGAAAAGGGAAGCAATCAGTCCGGAAAAAACACAAAGCATTCCCAAGGTAGCAATGACACTGTTTGTATTCTGATTTGTCGTACTGAATATGTTTTGAAGCTCACTGGTATCAATTAGAGAAAGTAATTTCCAACCGCTTGAATTGATTGTAGAAAAATAGCAGGTCCAGTCCCCGCCCAAATAACTGTACTCCCTGTAGCCATCGCTAAGACTCAGTACTGCTTCCGCCGCAGGAAAAAGTATAAAGCCTGCATCCTTTACATTTACAGTTTCGCTGTACTTGCCACCACTGTGATACTTAACATAACCGGAAGGGTTAATGAAAAACATCTCTGTATCCTGTATATATTTTGCATTCATCAAAAATTCCCCAAAGGAAGTTAAGGAAAAGTTACCAACCAACACACCGTATGCGTTACCCTGCTTATCCAGTAAAGGTATTGACATTCCGATGCATTCATTTCCGCTTATCGGATCTGTATATGGTTCAAGCCACACCAATTTCTGCGCTTTCTTGGCATTAATATAGCTGTGAAGTGCTGAAAAATCTATTCCAGGGGTTTTTGAATTCAAGTCATCGGTATATACCGTACCATTCGGTTTTATAATAGATAGGTTCATAAAATAATGGTTTACTCTTTTTTGATCCTTTAGAAAAGCATTAAGATTGGTATTTTTTTGATCCAGGTAGCTGAATGCCTGTGCAATGGATTCTAACTCAGTTTCCTGCTGCTTTAAGTGCAGCTCGATTTTGCTGATCTGGTTTTGTATGTACATATAGCTGAAGCTCTTGAAGTCCTTCTGCACTTTTCCATCGTAGATATTATATATAAGAGCCCATGAAACTACAAAAGGGATTATTGATACTGTCAAAAAATACAATAATATTCTCAGCTTGAAGTTGATCTTATGCACAGTATCATATCCCCCTTTTGATGTCTGATAATTCGACATGATGTTTTATTATATTATATCAGCAAGTGCATAATTTTGGCTATAAAGTCGTAAAAATAGGGCTTTGGTCCTACTTGACTCGACTTTTTACCAATAAAAGGTCAAAAACAAAAAAACTTGTTTGACACAAGTTTTAAAAATTATGGCCGTGCACCTTTCTTCGACACGCACCTACAAGCGTTACCCGGATAGTTAGCTCCAATCAGGCAACCCTGCGGCACACGAAAGGGTTCACTTACCGTTGCTTCCTTCCGGACCTGGCGGGGTTCATGAATTTCCGTTGCGCAAGACCCAATCATCGTCACCACTTGCCCGGGGCAGTCCTCACAAGCGAGCGCCTCAGCAAAGGAATTCAACCCTGCTATTGCGGATTGCAGGTTACAGGGCACCGCAGTCTCCCCGTCTAGCACGACCAAGATTATTAACTTTTTCATGACTGCAATACATCTTGTGCATTCAGCTATTTTATTATAAGCTTTAATGTCTTTGCTGTCAACGTACTAAAAAAGGCTTTTCTTGAAGCATTATACAAATATATTTATAATACATGATTGATCATTCAACAAAATATGTCGGTATTATATTATGATTATGTATAACAATATTATAGATACACTTATAAAGGAGCGGTCATATTGAAAAAGTATTTTTGGTCTGTTGCTGCATTTATCGTTGGCATATTGCCGGGATTTTTTCTGGTCTTCAATTTCATATTTTCTGATGTCATATCACTTTATGAAAGAGTCTTCTCTTTACTGGTGGTAGCTGCAGCTTACCTGACACTGGGGGCTGCCTTCGGACTTGCCGGCCGCGATTCGGGATATGGCACAGGATTATGGCTAAGTCTTCCTGCTTTGATACTCTCATTGATATATTCTATTAAAGAGCCGACTGCATTACCTATAAATCTCCTATATTCATTAACTGCACTTGGATCTTCCGTCATAAGCTCCCACTTGGGTGCAAAGCTTGCAAGAATGAAAAAGCAGTAACTTCACTGCTTTGCATCTGTCTCAACCATTTTTACAACCAGCTTGGCCAAAACCTTCCTATCGCCGTCATCGGCCACTTTCCATAATTCCTGAAGCAACCGCTGCTCCCCATTTTCGGGGTCAACTCTGGATGCAAGAACATTGCCTACCTTAACTGCAATATTTTCTATTGTATTCTCAGACATTCCTACAGTCTCTCCAAGATTTACAGCCTTACTCAAAGTGTTTTTCCAATTTGACCACTCAGTGAAAGCGTCTACTCTGTTTATCTCCACAATATCACCTCCGGAAATGTAAAAATTGCTTTTTAATATTGTTTGTATATGCTATTTTAATATTCATTGAAAAAACAATATACAGCAGTTCTTATATTTGGATTCTTTTCAGGCTGCTTTCAAATTCTGATTTTGAAATTGAGCCTTCCAGATATTTAGAGTTAATCAGTGCGATCTGCTCAAGGGTTTTGAACTCCTCCTGCTCCAGCTTGAATCCATAATTGCACTCCGGACAACTGAAGTAGTAAACTGTATCACACTGTACCAGAGATATGCTCAGTACCCTGAAAAGCCTGGAGGTCTCATAAATACTATAATATTCATTGCTGCCGCAGTTTTCGCACTTGGAAGCTATTCTTTTAAGTATTCCATTCTCTTTTTTAATACTGCTCAACTGATCAGCATAAACTTGTCCCACATATTTTGTCCTTGCAATATCTTTGCCCCAGAGTCCCACAGCATCACACCTCCATCTATTTTACTTCAATAACATTTTACTAATAACTAATATATTCTACCAATAATTTCAAATTCCTTCCTTAATAACCTTATTTTTCTACATATATTCCATCTATCGACATATACGCTTCTATCCTTGCAAAACCTCACATAGACAGGCTTCAATACTTCTGATAAAATGTCTGTATATATCTTCTATAGAGGAAGTGTTACCTTGAAAAAATATGAAGCTTATTTACCTTATATTGCAGGACTTACCATGGCATTGATCTTCGGTTTGTCCTTCATGTTCACAAAGCAGGCATTGGATACCCTGCCGACGATGCTTCTGCTATCCTGCAGATTTGTCATGGCAGCAATACTCCTGACGCTGCTCCGGATTCTTGGAGTTATAAAGGTGAGCTTTAAGAACAAGCCCCTGAAGCAGCTCCTTTTGCTTTCCTTTTTCCAGCCTATCGCATATTTTATTTTTGAGACTATAGGCGTGAAGCTTACATCTTCTTCCGAGGCAGGAATAATGATTGCTTTGATACCTGTAGTTGTGACCATATTGGCTGCAATATTCCTTAACGAGAAGACAGGCAGAACACAGCTTATCTTCATAATAGCTTCTGTCTCAGGCGTCGTGTTTATAGGTCTTATGTCAGGAAGTACCGGAAGCTCAAGTCATTTCGCAGGCATACTCTCGCTCTTCGGAGCGGTGATGGCCGGAAGCATTTACAGTATCCTGTCCAGAAAATTGTCCAATAATTATACCCCTGTCGAAATCACCTTTGTTATGATGTGGACAGGGGCAGTAGTATTCAGTATCGTATCAGCGGCAACCGGCCTGATTTATGGCGATCTGGACAAATACATCACCTATCTGGGCAGTGCCGGCACATTGGTTCCGATACTGTATCTCGGTATACTGTCATCGGTATGTGCGTTTTTCATGCTTAATTACATGCTTTCCAAGCTGCCTGCCACAAATTCTGTTGTATTCTCCAACCTCACTACTGTTATATCAATAGCTGCCGGTGTTTTTGTACGGCACGAAGCCTTCCACTGGTACCAGCTTGCAGGAGGTATAATGATAATTATTGGGGTCTGGGGCACCAACCGCTTCAAAGCTCAGATGCCGGTACCGCTTCAGGATGCAGAAAGCCTATAATCTCCTGAAATACTCATCCTTATAGTCATATTCGTTATTCATCGCCTTTTCTATCTCTTGCAGGAGTCTATGCTTATCCTGGGGCAAAGCCCCTGCAAGGGCAAAATAGTTTGATGCGTGATTACTTCTGAAAACACAATTGTGCAAGTTCAAATTTTCAATAAGAAGCCTCGTTTCCTCCATTACTTCCCCTGGATCCAGCAGTTCAAACCCGCCCTTTGCAATCTGCTGTTCCATCTCAGTTCCCGGCTCTACCAGAAGGGTCAGCAGACCTAAATAATGGGGATCTATTTCATTTATCACCCTTGCAGACGCAAGGGCATGCTCCTTCCATAGAGCCTTTCCGCCTATTCCGGAAATCAATGTTATAGATAACTTGATCCCTGAGCCTATCAGCTTCTTACCTGCTTCAACCATTTCCCGGGATGTGACACCCTTCCTGATGCTTCTCAGAATTTCATCACAGCCTGATTCAAGTCCCATATAAACTATGCCAAGGCCGAGCTCCCTCAATTCCCTGAGCTCATCAACGGACTTGCGAAGTATGTCCCCGGGACTGCTGTATATCCCAACTCTTTCACATTCAGGCATAAGCTCATGGATTTTAAGAAGTATCCTTTTAAGATCATCTGCCTTCATCGCCAGAGCATTGCCATCAGCAAGAAAGACCCTGCTCACTCTCCTATAGCTGCGCTTGCCCTCCTCAATGTCTGCAAATATTTCCTCTACATCTCTTATCCTGAACTTTTTATCCTTATACATACTGCAGAATGTACATTTATTATGGGAACAGCCGATAGTAGCCTGGATTATCAGACTCTGTGCTTCGCTTG
This sequence comes from Clostridia bacterium, assembly GCA_035627615.1. GTDB lineage: Bacteria > Bacillota > Clostridia > Lutisporales > Lutisporaceae > BRH-c25. The sequence continues at coordinate 188,693 of DASPLL010000018.1, read as the reverse complement.
GGGGTCTGTATATACTTCCATCATATCTCATTGCAACGTCTCCTCAATATTATTGCAGTTTTTATGTGAAAAACCTATTAATATATTACCAAATCTGCCAGGTAAATAAAGCACTTAAATAAGCAAGAGACAGTTACCTGTCTCCTGCCAAATATTATTGGTTGTTTTCCCTGAGCTTTACAGAAACCGTCTTATATTCATCCAGAGCGTTGTATATTTCAACCTGCACAACATCTCCGACCTTATGCTTACTTATGGTCTCAACCAAATCTTCTACAGTATTCACCTTCTTGCCGTCCATCTTTGTAATTATATCACCTGCCCTGATTCCAGCCCTTTCAGCACCACTATAAGGGGTCACTTCCTTGACATATACTCCCTGAGGATAACCGTATGTTTCTGCATCTTCCTTAGTTATGGTTATTCCTCCTATTCCTATAACAGGTCTTGACACTTTTTTATTTGCTATTATTTCCTGTATGATAGGCTTTGCTTCATTGATGGGTATAGCAAATCCCATCCCCTCAACTGTAGTTTGTGCAAACTTTATAGTGTTGATGCCTATGACCTGACCTTTGCTGTTTACCAATGCGCCCCCGCTGTTACCGGGATTTATGGCCGCATCTGTCTGTATGAGCTTTATGGAATTGTCTCCTACACTTACTTCCCTGTTGAGTCCGCTGATTATTCCAGCGGTAACAGAGCCGGCATATTCTGTTCCCATCGGGCTTCCTATGGCGATTGCAAGCTCTCCCACTTCAAGCTTTGAAGAGTCTCCAAGCTCCGCAACAGTCAGATTCTTTGGGTCTACCTTTATTACTGCAAGGTCTGTCTGGGGATCACGCCCAACAACAGTTGCCTCCAGCTCTTTTCCGTCTTGGAGTATTACAGTTATATCATTTGCTCCATCCACGACATGGTTGTTGGTAACTATGTGCCCTTGGTTGTCGATGATGATCCCGGAGCCTGTGCCCTGACCCTCATAGACTCTGCCGAAGAAATCCCTGCTTCTTGTCTTAAGGCTTATCGCAACAATTGAAGGTGAAACCTTCCTTGCAATCGGCACTACCGGTGAAACCGATGCATCAAAAACTATATTGTTGTTTTCTGCTGCATATACCTTGTTTGCAGCATTTTCAGGGCTTGGAATAAAATCATGCATCCCATAACCAAAGATAGTACCTAATCCAAGTCCTGCAGCAAGCACCAAAGCAATGAATTTCCTCGGGCTTTTTTCCGGTTTCTTCTCAATGACCTCCCTGTAAAATGGTATGCTCTCCGCTTTAACTACTTCAAGCTCATTATTTTCTTGAATTTCATTATTTTCATTATAAAATTCACTCATATCCTGTTCCTCCCCGCATGTGAATTTAATCTATATTCTTAATTTAACGCAAAGTTTTGAACAGAATATGAACAAATTGTAAACTTTACGCTTTTTTGACCGTAAATGTGAATTTAACAAAGTCTTCACCGCTTGAAACCCGGATTTTTTCGTCAAGCTGGCTTATTATCTCCTTTACAATGGCAAGTCCCAGTCCATAGCCACCTTTGTATATCCCTCTGGAGGCGTCGCCCTTATGGAATCTCTCCCAGACCCTGTTAAGCTCTTCAGGGCTGATCGATGCTCCCGTGTTTGTGATCTCCAGGCTGATGCTGTCCTCTTTTTCTGTAGTCCTTATCTCAATACTGCCCTTTTCCGGTGTGAATTTCACAGCATTATCAATAAGATTGGAAAGCACTCTTTCTATAAGCCCCTGATCTGACAGCACAAAGGTTTTCTCTTCGTGCATACAGAAGGTTACATTGAGCTTCTTTTCAGTAATTCCTTTTTCATAAGCAATAAGCTTCCTTCTAATTGTCTCGTTCAGTTCAAAAGCTTCCTTCCTGATTTCCAGACTTCCTTGCTGCATATTGCTAAGCTCTAAAAGCTCATTTGTTATTTTGATCAATCTTTTGCTTTCATCCAGTACTATATTAAGATAATGCTCTCTCTTATCCTCCGGAATAGTGCCGTCGATGATGCCTTCGATAAAACCCCTTATGGAGGTCATGGGTGAGCGAAGATCATGGGAAATGTTTGCTATAAGGTTTCTCCTGTTGTCCTCGATCTTCTCCAATGACTCCGCCATGTTGTTGAAGCTTTTACCCAGCTCTTCGATCTCATCTCCGGTATTTATATTGAGGCGCTTCTGGAATTCTCCGCCTGCTATGACCTTGGCCGCCTCGCTTATTTCCCTTAAAGGATTTGAAATCCTTCTGATCTGTATATATAAAATTCCATAAGCAACAGCTACAGAAACGAGAATAGCCCACAAAGCCAGTTTATATGCTTCCCTGAAGCTTTTTTGTATCTCCAGCAGTGAAGCATGGACCAGCACTCCTCCCGAAAACCTGTTGTTGACAAAAACAGGATAGCCTACTGTCAGTGAAGGTTCACTCAGCATCCCTCCCAGGCTGCCCCGCGATTCTATGCTTTCTCCCATTGCAAGGTCATTCAGCTTTCCTTCCTCCAGCTTCTCACCCAGAAGCCTTTCCTCCTTGGATCCCGACACCGCGATTATAGTCCCTTCACTATTGACCACCCATATATGGGCATTAAGGAATTTGTCCAATACCTGCAGGTCGTTTCTAAGATTCCTGGAGTTGGGATTCCCAAGGTATAGCACTGCAGCAGCCTCCTCGGCCACTTTTCTGCCCTGCTCATATAGAAGCTCCTTCCTATTCTCAACGAAAAACTGGTCCAATAGCCGGAGAAGCGCCAGGGCCAGTATTCCAAAACCAATTATTATTGCAATTCCATAAGTGATGAATAGCTTTTTCTGAATACTGGTCCTCATCATCTCACCTCAAATTTATAGCCAACTCCCCAGACAGTTTTTATCTCCCACCTGCCTGCTTCATCGCCGAATTTCTCCCTCAGCCTTTTCACGTGGACATCTACAGTTCTGGTATCACCCATGAAGTCATAACCCCAAAGCTTTTCCAAAAGCTGATCCCTTGTAAACACCTGATTGGGATGGCTTGCAAGAAAATAGAACAATTCCAGCTCTTTTGGCGGTATGTCCGCCTTCTTTCCCTGGTATGTGATACTGTAATCACTTTTATTGATCACCAGCTGAGGGTATACGATCTCTTCAACTATATTCTCAGGATTCATAGTTCTCCTCAGCACTGCCTTGACCCTTGCCGTAAGCTCCTTGGGCTCAAACGGCTTTACCAGATAATCATCAGCTCCCAGCTCCAGGCCAAGTACCTTGTCAAAGGTCTCACCTCTTGCAGTAAGCATTATGACCGGAATACTGCTGACCTTCCGTATCTGCTTGCAGATCTCATATCCATCTATTTCAGGAAGCATTATATCCAGAATGACAAGATCGGGAGTCCACAGACGGAACTCATCAAGAGCAGTCCTGCCGGAGTGTGCCGTCTTTACCTCGAACATCTCCTTCTCCAGGTACAGTCTTATCAGATCTGCTATATTGCGGTCATCATCGACGACCAAGATTCTTCCCTTCATATATATCTCCACCATTTCAGCCTATACTAATAATTATGATACATCAACATCAGTCAATAAACAACAAAAAACAGGCTGTAAGCCTGTTTCTATCTGCGCTCCGAGCTGGAGCTCCTTGTTACCAGTATATATAACCCTATAAGAATCAGCGCTACCGGAAGCACAGTATTATAATTCAGCCATGACATTATACCGCCGAATACTGCCATCACGAAGGAGACCATAGCAATCAAAGTAAGTATGAATACCGGTATCAAAAGTCCCCTTTGTCTTGTACCGAACATATATAGCTGTGCCAAGCCAATGGCTACAGCCAATATATAAACCGGCCATGTATATTCAGCAAATCTCCAGCCCGTAAAGGTCTCAAAGAAAAACAGCGTACCTATTGTAGTCAGTATTCCGCCAGGTACCAGAAGTCCTGCATTTCTCCCCGATAAGAAAAAGCTCGCCTCAAAAATCAAGCCGGGTATTAACACAAAAACTGGCCAGAAATACTCCATACTGAAAAAGTTGAAATCAAAGAACTGGTTCGAAAAAAGCAGGCATCCAGCCAGTATAAGTGCTGTGCCCAGGTAGATATTGCGTTTGTCCATTCTAAAACCTCCAAAACATATATTTCGCACTATTTGAATTCATGTAAAATGTTTAGTGCGAAACATATAGTACAATTATTTCCTATCATTATTCTATACGTATAATATCCTTAAAGGTCTGAACCACGATATAAATAAAACAGCAGAAGCAAGACCCGCTCCTGCTGCTCAATAATCCTTGAATAATTCACAGCATTAATATCCAAAAGAGCTGCAGCTGCATAGATTAATAAGAGGGGGTTGATAACATGTATGATGAACTGCACACACACAGCTATGGAGGCAGAAGCGGCAAGGCTTCCGGACATTTTCACGATTTTTCCGGAGTATCCACCAAAAATCCTGATTTTGACGGCCATGTACACTATATATCCGGTTATACCACAGAAGGCAACGACCATGTACATTACTACTCGATAGTAACAAGTCCTGACATCGAGGTAGAAGGTGGGCACGTGCATTTCTTCCAGAGTATAACCACCCTGGACAGCGGTCATTATCATCTGATATATGGCAACACCACTGTTTATACTGATTATTGATTAAAGGTGCTGCTGCAAAAAACGGAACGGTCAAGACCGTACCCTACATACTGTGTCTCAACTTTGTAGGGATTGATCTTGACCTGGTCCTATTTACCTATGCGTTGCTGCCCAGACTATTCGCAAAACCCATATATTTATTCCTCGTGGCAGTATTCTCAGCATCCTTCTCCACTGCTTCAAATTCCTCATCCAGCTTCTCCAGAGTCTCCCTGGATAAACGCCTCTCTGCATGCCTGTATATCGCATTGTCTTCTTTCTCTATATGCTTCAGCAGCAGCTGCTCATAGCCTATGGCATTTGCTATGATATCCACCTTGGCATCCGCATTACCCTTTTCACATTCCCTAAGAGCCTTTTCCAGGTCCATGATGTGTGACCTTCCAAGATCATGCTCTACAAGCATTCCTGCTATAGGACCGCTTTCGACCCCGAGTCCCAGCTGTTCCGCCATGATGTTAAAAAGTCTGTCCTCTTCTTTCTTGTGATGGTATTTATCAGCAAAATTCCTTACAAAGTCAATGACATTATAAAACAGCTGATAATCAACCCTGCCGCCATGAACTATCGTAATGCACTGTCTTCTTATCTCTTTAAGCACCATTTTAATATATTTATGCTCTTCTACCAGAATGTCTATTGATTTCATTAATCATACCGCCTTTGACTGACAATATTAACGTTTCCTGCCCTTATTCTCAGGTCCCTTTTCAGGATCTATGAACTCCTGTCTTTCTGCAGCCTTGTTCAAATCACTAAGAGTAGGATTGTGCTTTTTCACTATGTTATTTTTATTTTTCCCATCTTTCATTAAAATCACCTCTTCAGTATTATTTGTAGGCATAATCATATGTATACCAATTTATATTCATATAAATATACTTACAAAAAATAATTGTCAAACTCCTTGTCCTTACTGGAATGCTGCTTTCTAACGCTGCAGCCTCCCGCATATTATTAAGTAGTAAACAAAATGGAGGTTGATATTAATGCTATATGCCTTGTCTGATAAAGTCAAAAGGATGTCCTCAACAAAATCCTTACTGCTGCTGGCTTTGTTCTTCACTATAATGTACATGCTTGTTAACGGGCAGCCATTTGGAGTTGCAGAGTTCAATGAACGCTTCGGAGGTTTGACTCCTCTGGATCTACAGGATAATTATACCGCTGATGACGTATGTGCATTTATGGAGAAGCTTGGAGAAGCAGGCAGGCTATTCTATGCGAAAATGATCCTGATGCTGGACTTTGCATTTCCCCTCTCCTATATGTTATTCTGGTCTGCTGCAATATATTTTCTTCTGAGCAGGTTCCTGCCATGCGGCAGTAAGCTCATGTACATAAGTCTTTTTCCCTTCGTGGCAGGCATTGCCGATTATCTCGAAAACATACTCATACTGTGTATGCTTTTCAGCTATCCCAAGGTAATTAAAATGATTGTGGTATTCTCGAATCTGATGACCAATGTTAAGGACCTTTTTATGTGGATCAGCCTGCTTTTGCTGCTTTTCGGACTGCTGCTGTACCTGGTCAAGCTGGTAGCCAAAGCAGTATCCAAACGGAACTGAGTATAATTACACAAAAAAAGAAGAATGCGCAGCATTCTTCTGGGCAATGGGCAAGAGGCAAGGGGCAATAGGTTCAAGCCAGGCTTCGAAGCCCCGCTTGGACCCATTGCCTATTGCCCATCGCCCATTGTCCGGAAGGTTGCTGCGCATTCTTCTATATACAAGTACCCATCAATCCTTATTCCTTGCCAGAACCTCGAGGATCTCATGTTCGTAGCAGTTCCGCACGCCGCTGAGATACACGATCCCCTGGCTGCAATATTCACTGACCGGTAAAGGAAGCTTTACCAAGAATATTCCCTTGAGCCTTGGATTCCTGTCCATCTGCACTTTTATTTCCGCTTTCACCCTGCATACCAGGCCAAGCTCATAGGGACTCTTAAGTCTTTCGGCATATGCTTCGCTTCTCAGCAGACATGAAAAGGCTTCCTCATATCTTGCCTCCCTTATGAGCAGAAGTGCCATATAGCCTTCTGCCGTGGAGCGCCCAAGAAGAGTATCCATCTGATTGTAATCCTTTATTGCCTTTATGAAATAGCTCTTTGCCCTCTGATAATCCCCCATATCGAAGGCCGCTTTGCCGGCATTGGTATTGAATACCGCTACTCCCTTGAATATTTTCTTCTCATTGCATATATTCATTGCCCTGTCATAATATTTCAGTGCCTCTGAAAATTTCATATTATAGCGGCGTATTTCCCCGATATAATTATAGGCTGCGGCGATATTCAGTGAATACCTGTCCTCCTGCCTGTTAAAAGCTTCAAATATTCCAATGGAATGCTTCAAGGTTTCCTCAGCCTCTTCATAATTTTCTGTCATAAGCCTCTGCAAACCCTTCAAGCGGAGCAGTATACCCATTTCCTTCATCTGGTCATACCGCCCTGCAAGCTCTATTCCTTTTTCCAGATACTCCTGCATAAGGTCTGTGTTGTGCACCTGTATCCCATAGTATATCATCTGCCTGCAGCCCTTCAGAATATATATGTAGTCCCCTGTCTCCAAAGCCCGCTCCAGCAGATGCCCGATAGCCTGCACCCCCAGCTTGTATTCTCCTTCCTGTATGCAATATCTGCCCTTTATATAATAAAGTGCAAGCTCCAGTGCAAGCAGCTCGTGTGATTCCTTCTCCTGCAGCTTCAGCTCTTTAAGCTGCTCCTCAAGCTCCTCCAGATATTTGATGGACTCCTCCTGATCCGGAAAAGCCTGGTCTTCTGCTCTCACATCATCATATAGCACAGGGAAAAGCTCATGGCTGAAATCGGAATACTCATCCAGGCTTTTGATGCGGTAGTTCAATGCCGCCAGCTTATTCCCTCCGTTTGCAAAATGGTATATCAACCTGGGATATATGAATTTATCTTCAAAGCCACCCTTGAGTCTTTTCTCCAAAGCCTGCCCTATGCGATTATGCAGAAGCCTTTTCCTCGAAGGGGACTGAAGTCCGTATATGAATTCCCTCAGCTTGTTGTGGGTGAATTCGAAGCTTATGTCCTCGCCGTTCTCCACTTCCTTTATAATATACCTCCCCTGAAGCTCCTCCAGTATATCCAGAAGCTCAAATTCATCTTTTCCGCTTATAGTCTGCAGCATATCCAGGTCAATCCTGTCAAAAAACATCGATGCTATATTCAGAAGATTCATGCCTCCTTCTGAAATATCCATGATCCTGCTCTTCAATATGTCCTGGGCTTTACTGGAGATTTCGCCTATGGTCCCCTTCTCCTTTACAGTATTCAGAAACTCCATAAGAAAAAAGGCATTCCCTTCCGTCTCTTCATATATCCTGTCTGCAAGCTCCCTGGAAAGCATTTGCTCCGGGAGCAGCCCCTTTATGAATTCCCCTACTTCATCCTTTGTAAACCTTGTAAGCATGAGCTTTTCTATAAGTCCATCCTTTACCATGGCTGCAATGAACTGCTCCACCCTTTTATCGTAGCTGTTCCTGCAGGCAGCAACCATCATAACCCCGCTGTCTCCCAGACGCCTCAGTACAAAGCTGAGAAGCCTTATACTGCTGCTGTCCATCCAATGCAGATCCTCAAAAACGATTACAAGCTTCCTTTTTCCGCAGACTCTTTTCAATATCTCCAGCACCGCATCCTCAACAACCTTGTACTTCACCTTATCCGAGCGCTCTGTCAAAATATCGGCTGCAGCCTGTATATCCGGGTCAAAGGCTGGAAACAGCCTCACAATTATATTTTTCCAGAGCTGTGGTATCTCTATTTTTTCTTCCTTTATGATATCTGCCAGTACAGAAAAAACCTGATTCCAGGGCTTAAGAGGATAATCCTCCTCGGCTTGGTAACAGCTGGACTTGACCACATACAGGCTGCTTATATCCACACTCTCGAAAAAACGCTCCTTAAGCCTTGTCTTCCCGATCCCCGCCTCTCCTACTATAAGAATGGATCTATAGTCTTTCTGCATGCTGAAGCTATCATAATGCCTTCTTATCACATCCAATTCTCTGGACCGGCCAAAGAAAAAGCTTCTGGTACTGTCTATCCTCTTATCCTCAAGGCTCCTCCTTGCAAGAATGTCTCTGTATAGCTTCTCAGTCTTGCTATCCGGTTCTATACCCAGTTCCTGCTCCAAAGTATGCCTAAGCCGGCGGTATAGCTCCTCCGCCTTATGATAGGCCCCTGTACTGCCATAGCTCTCAATAAGGAGTCTGTAAGGTCTCTCATCCAGAGGGTCTTCATTTATAAGGAGCTTTGCATAATATTCAAGCTTGCTGCTTTCTTTCCCCGCACCGCACCGGCTGATCAGCTCATACAGCCTGGACATATACAGATCCCTGTAATGCTCCCTGCATTGGAACATCCATTCCTCATACTTATCCCCATCCTTTAACAGGAAGCCTTTGAGAAATTCGCCGCCATAAGACTCAACAGCGCTTTCCTTATCCTCAAGGAAGCTCTGCAGGTCTGTTTCTATTTCAATACCAGGACTAAGCAATACCGTTGATTTTTGAGGCGATATGATGATTTCCAGACCAAAAGCCTTTCGTATCATATATATGGCATGGCGCAGGTTCTTTCTGGCCGTTTCTTCGTCAGTCTCACCCCAGAGCAGATTCACCAGCTCATCCCTGGTCGCCTGCCTGTTGACTGCAAGATAGTAAAACAAAGCCTCCGCCTTCTTGAAGGGAAAACCTATCTGTCCACCGTCCTTAAGGACCAGCGGCGCCTGAAGCAGCTTAACCTGTATGGAACTCATGATATCACCTTCTTTTTCTATTACCGCACGTAAACATATATTCATTTTATCATAACTTCTCGCTTAAGTTTATAAGGGATTTTTTCACTCCATTGACACTTTGAGCTTGCCTTCACCATATTCAGGATGACAAAAGCTTGTATAATATTTCTGATGTGATAGGATAATTATTAGTAATAACTAAGGAGGGCGAAGACATGATATCCGAAAATGAGAAGAAAGTATACGATGCATTGGACATGCTCGATATTCCCTATAAAAGGTACGAGCACGTGCCGGTTTATACAATACAGGAAATTGCTGCCGTTAAGCTTGATATGAAAGGCCAGCACTGCAAGAACCTTTTTGTCAGGAATCATAACGGAAAAGAGCACTATCTCATTCTTGTGGACCAGGAAAAGAAGGTTGACCTTAAGCTGCTTGCAAAGCAGATAAACAGTACCCGCTTAAGCTTTGCTTCTGAAGAAAGGCTGCAAAAATATCTTGGTTTGACTCCCGGCTCCGTCACTCCCTTCGGTTTGTTGAACGATGCAGAAGGAAAAATCACAGTTCTTATAGATGAAGACCTCAGGAATTCCGGACAGATATGCTTTCATCCGAATGTAAATACCGCATCAATATCGGTGTCTTATGCTGATTTTATGAAATTCCTCAATTGGCGGGGAAATGAGTATAGATACGTGAAAATATAAGGATGCGACATTAGGCTGCGGGGTTGCGGGGCGACGAGGCTGCGAGGAAAGCTCGGGTATTCCTTGCGGGTCTAGGTACGGATACCACGGTTTCCGTTCCTGCCCTGTTAAGGAATACCCTGACTCCTCGCAGCCCCGCAGCCTCGAAACCTCGAAACCTGCGCACGATAGTGCGCAATCTTCTACTTATGTCTTGCTTTTGCTCTGTCTTTGCGGAGCATTTCTGTCGGCTCCAGGTTCATTGCATTTCCTTCCAGAAGTCCTGCCACACCTGACAGTTTGTCTGCTCTCTTCCCTTTACATACATCACAGTTGCATGGTTCTTCAATGTATTCCGGCTCTGTATAAGTAGTGATAACTCCTTCAAAGTTCCTGAGTATCACTTTACTCTTATTCTGTGAAATAACATACTGCGGCATTACAGGAGTCTTTCCGCCGCCGCCGGGGGCGTCAACAACAAAGGTCGGCACACAGAAGCCGGAAGTATGTCCCCTCAAGCCTTCGATTATTTCAATGCCCTTGGAAACTGTGGTCCTGAAGTGCTCTATCCCCATTGAAAGGTCGCACTGGTAAATGTAGTATGGTCTTACTCTCATTTTTACCAATCCATGTACCAGGTCTCTCATTATATGCACACAGTCATTTACTCCTCTTAAAAGCACCGACTGGTTGCCGAGTACTATACCCGCATCGGCAAGCTTGTTGCAAGCGGCAGCGGACTCAGGAGTGAATTCCTTCGGATGATTGAAATGTGTATTCAGCCATATCGGATGATATTTCCTGAGCATGTTCACAAGATCATCCGTTATTCTCTGAGGCATAACCACAGGTGTTCTTGAGCCAAGTCTTACAATTTCCACATGGTCTATTTCCCTGAGCTTTCTGATAATATATTCCAGTACGTCATCATTTACAAGCAGAGGATCTCCGCCGGAGAGAAGCACGTCTCTTATAACAGGAGTGTTCCTGATGTATTCTATAGCTTTGTCTATTCTTTCCAAAGGCATCTGCTCGTCATGCTGTCCTGCAAATCTTCTTCTTGTGCAGTGCCTGCAGTACATCGAGCACTGGTCTGTAATGAGAAGCAGCGCCCTGTCCGGATATCTGTGGGTCAAACCCGGCACCGGTGAGTCTTCATCTTCGTGCAGCGGGTCAAGCATATCGGCATCCGCCTTGTGAAGCTCCTGTGAAGTCGGAACAGCCTGCATCCTTATCGGACAATGAGGATCGTCCGGATCCATGAGGGATGCATAATATGGGGTTATTGCTCCTCTTAAGGTTTTCAGGCATTCTTTTACGCCTGCTTCTTCTTCAGGAGTAAGGTTCACTATCTGCTTCATCTGTTCTACTGTTGTTATTCTGTTGGATACCTGCCATTTCCAGTCATTCCACTGTTCCGGAGTGACATCCTTCCATAAAGGTATGTCTTTATAATTTCTCAATGAATTTACCTCCTCTATATTTTTGGCTTTGCCAAAACAGATTCGAGACTCGAGATTCGAGATTCGAGAATTAAGCCGGTGCTTCGAAGGCGGGCGAACACCGCTCGCCCCTACAGAGGAACGACGGGGGCGTCGTTCCCTACTCGCATCTCGTATCTCGTATCTCGCATCTAATTACGCATACATCTCTGTGAAAAGTTCCCTTAATTCTTTGCTTTCTCTGAGTATCTGGAGGGTTATTTCCGCATGTCCTTTTGTGTAGCCGTTTCCGATTATCATGGTAACGTCGCTTCCAACACCCTCAGCGCCTAAAGCAGCTTTTGTAAAGCTTGTAGCCATACTGAAGAAATATACGAGGCCTGTATTTTTTGTAGCAAGTATACTTGTCATTTCCGTGTCGGGTATATTTACGCAGTTGATTGTCAAATCAGCCAATTCGCCGTTTGTGAGCTCTGATACCTTGTTCATTATTTCCACAGGTTTTTTTGCATCGCCTACGAAAACTTCATCACAGTAACCGAGCTTCTTAAGTCTTTCCGCACTCTTCGGGCTTCCGCAGCAGCCGATTACCTTGCCTGTAACTCCTGCTCTTTTCCTGGCTTCATAGCAGCAGAGAACCCCTGACTTTCCGCCTGCGCCTATTATGAACACTGTTTCGCCTGGTTTAACCAGCTTGGCAGTCTGCGCTGGAGCACCAGCTACGTCCAATGCTGAGAGTGCAAGCTTTTCCGGCATATCCTTCGGAAGCTTTGCATATATTCCGCTTTCGAAAAGTATTGCTTTACCTTCAATATCCACCTGGTCTATATCTTTTCTTATTTCTTTGATTTTATCTATTCTGAGAGGGGTCAATGAAAGCGATACAAGTGTTGCTATCTTATCGCCCGCCTTTAAATCGGTCTTGCCTTCAAGAGCAGATCCGATCTTCTCGATTGTACCTATAAGCATTCCACCCGAGCCTGTTACAGGATTTCTGTGCTTCCCCTGCTTTTCAACAATACCCAGCATGATCTCTTCAATCTTCTTTTCATCACCATTTGCCTGCTTTTCTATCTGTGTGAAGCTGGCTGAGTCAATGTTAAGGGTCTGGACGTCGATAAGTATTTCATTATCATAAAGTTCATCCATATTGTTGTCAATTTTGTTTGCCGGCTGCGGCAATACCCCAATTGGCTCAATAACTCTGTGAGTACCAAATTTGCATCCCTTTTTCATGTGTTGTATTCCTCCTTAAATATATTAGGCGGACGGGCTTGGAAACCCGCCCATTCACAAATCTGTTTGTTACTTTATTAACATAAGCAAGTTATATGCCAATTATCCTATATAAAATAAAACACCCATTCTTCAATGGGTGTTTATCATTAGCCAAAGGATTTTCACGGGATTGGTCCTATTATCGCCTAAAATCCGGCATCATAGATCCTTATATTATATTTGCTTATTTTGTATTGAAGTGTCTGTCTTGGCACGTCCAACAGCTCCGCGGCTTTGGTCACATTGCCTTCACTCTTTTTCATGGCCTTCTCAATGAGGTTTTTTTCAAGGCAATAAAGCGACTCCTTCAAGGACTTGATCTCATGATCCTCCTGCGATGTTTCCGTTTTCCTGAATATCTCGCCCAAATAATAGGGAAGGCACTTGCTGTTAATGGTGTCCCCGTCAACAATGTTCATGGCTCCTTCTATGGCATGCTCCAGCTCCCGCACATTCCCGGGCCAGGAGTAGTTCATGAAAAACTCCTCTACATCATCACTTACATGCTTTACGTTTTTATAGAGCCGCTTGTTGTACTTCCTGACAAAATGCTCTATAAGAAGATGAATATCATCCCTCTTCTCTCTCAGAGCCGGCATTTTGAGGGATATGACGCTTAGCCGGAAGAACAGGTCATCTCTCAGGGTCTTATCCTGAAGCGCCTGCCTTGGATCAATATTAATAGCTGTTACTATTCTTACATCAACATGGATGGTCCTTGTATCACCAACTCTTCTTACATTGCCGTCCTGTATGACCCTCAGAAGCTTTGCCTGCAGCTGCAGGGACATGGAGTTGATCTCATCCAGGAACAGAGTCCCTCCGTTGGCTATCTCAAAAAGTCCCGGCCTGGTTTCTGCTCCGGTGAAGCTGCCCCTTATTGTACCAAAGAGTATACTTTCAAGTAAAGTCTCCGGAAGCGCCGCACAATTTTGGGCAATAAAAGGCTTATCCCTGCGGGGACTGGCATTGTGTATGGCATGAACCAGCAGCTCCTTACCTGTTCCCGTTTCACCATATACCATGATCGGCGACGGTGATGAAGCTACTGTCAGAGCGTCCTTTTTCAGCTTGAGCATTACCTCTGAGATACCAATTATATCTGCAAAGTTAAAAAATGCCCTGCTGCCGTCATAGCTTTTTTCAATCTTTGCATCCTTTAGCAGCTGCGCCTGTAAATCCACGACCTTTTCAGAAAGCTTCTTTACTTCTGTTATATCTCTCGATACCTCAAGAGCACCCATGACACGTTTTCCTGATATTATCGGTATGGTTGAATTAATGGTGGTTATCTGTACACCCCTGTAATTTTTGAAAGACTGCTGATAATTAAGAATAGGCTTCCCTGTCTTTATGGTCCTTAATATAGTACTGGTATCCTCTGTCAAGGATGGGTATATCTCAAGTATATGCCTGCCCAGAGCCTCTTCCGGGTTTATGTTGTCCAGCTCTGCTGCGAATTTGTTGTAATATACTATTTTCCCTGAACTATCAACGATATGGATACCCTCTTCTATATTATCCAGTATGTCTTCAATGTTTTCTTTAAATAAGGAATTCAACAAGCATCCGCCTCCTTTCCCGGGTCGATTTGGTCCGGCAACCTATATATGCTGCCGATTATTCGGCACAAAAATTATTTTAAAAGCAGGCACACCACCTGCTGTTATACTGCTTATTCCTGATATTGAACATTTATAGTCATTTCATTCATAAAGGCTTCCCCGGAATTCATACCAAGCCTGTATTTTAAGTATACACTATTTATCCTGCTATTACAAATCTTTATATCAAAGTTTTGCGTCAGAATAAAAAGATCAAACACTCCATACGCTGTCCTGTATGTACTTTTTGTCTCACAGCCCATTCTGAAAACCATCCTTGAGCTTATTGCCCCGCTCCTGAAAAGAGCTGCTTCTTCTTTTTCCAGCTTAAGAATGGTAGTTGTACCTTCCAGTCCTGATATCTCCGATTCCTCATAGGTTATATATCTGCTGCCCTGCTTTTCGTAATATTTTCCTTCGGTATAAAACTCCATACCGTCTATGATTCCCTGATTGTCCGACTGGGAGGATGTGATATGCAGTTTTATCGGGATTCCTTTATTCATGACGATCATTCCTTTTGGGTATTCCTGCTGGGTCAGGTTGCACGATTCAAACAGAGCTTCGAAGCCTGTACGGGCGATTCATGAATCGCCCCTACCTCGCAGCCCCGCACCCCGAAACCTCGCATCTCGTATCTCGTATCTATAGTAATACCTTCCTTATCTCTTCATCAGTTATCGGTTTTACATATATGTACTCATATTCAGTATCACTTTTCTTTTTAAATTTTATTCTCACACTGTCTTTTTCCTTGTCCTTGCTGTATCTGGCGGCAACAGAAGCGGCAAATCCAATATCCTCACTGGAAACCATTGCTTCCGGCGAAGGTACAAGGACAGCAGTGCTGCCTGTACAATCAGCCGTATCAAATACTATATGTTCATCCTTCAGAAGCTCTGTAAGAAGGGTATATTCATTTTCATTTCTGGTGCAAACAATCTTTGCGGCCGATGAAAACCTCAAATGCCTGCCAAGCTTTAAAAGCTCTACATCGATTGGCTCCGCACTCTCCTTGCCATGCTTGTACAGATCCCTCAGACGATTGGCAAACTGCGGTTCGGTAAGCATGCACCCGCCTGCCGGCGAAGGGTATTCTTTTATCCCCCAGTTATCAGCCAGCTCCATTTGCGGCTTTCTCGACTTGCCGCTTATACCCATAAGCCTTGTCCTATCCACAAGCCCATCTGCTTCCATTTGTGTAGGAGCAAGATTCTGCGCACAGAGAGGCCTCAGTATTTTATCCTCAAAACCTGATTCCTTTTGCACTATTCCAAGGGATTTCTTGTTTTGCGACATTGGCCTCTGATCAAGTACTTCTCCGGTGATCAGAAAATCACCATGAAGCTCCGCAAGCATATTTCCCGCATATTTCAGCATCATTGCATGGCAGTCGATACAAGGGTTCATATTCTTGCCATATCCATGCCTGGGATTCTTGGTCATTTCAAGATGATCCTCTGTAAAATCAACTACTATTAATGGCATACCTATCTGAGCCGCCATTTTTTCGGCATTCCTGGATCCGAAAAAAGCAGAGGCAAAACATATACCGGTTACTTCAATACCTTGCATTTGAATAAGTTTAGCAGCTAATATGCTGTCAAGCCCTCCGGAAACAAGAGCAAGAGCTTTTGTCATGTTATCAAATCCTTTCGGCTTTTCTGGTTCGGGGTCCGGGGTTCGAGGTTCGGGGGGCCTTTTGGTTCTCCTCGTACCTCGCACCTCGAACCTCGTACCTATTTTCTTATAAATTTCAGCTTATTATCTTCGAATACCGTAGTGAGTATCCCTGTGTTTGCCATATGGGACAGGAAGGCTGAAGCAGTCGAGACAGTCAGATAATACTGTGGTATGGTATGCCTGATGCCATACCGGACGATCATGCCTGCCACTATTTCTTCCCTGTCCAGGGCTCTGCTGCATATATCAGCTATGTATTCCACAGTATCCTGCAGAATACTTATATTGGCATCCAGTGTATCCCCGGCCTCTGTAAGGGCCTCCCCATGACTTGGCACATAACAATCATAGTTCATGTTCTTAAGGCTTTCAAGAGTACCGAGGGATTCTCCAATCCCTGTGAAATACGGGAGCCCATGCTTTTCCAGTATACCCACCGAAAAGAAGGAGTCTCCGGCAAACAGCACATTATCGGCAGTTGCGATTCCAACCATTGCAGGGGTATGTCCGTATAACGGCACAACCTCCAGCTTGACTCCGTTGATATCAAGCTCCCCTGTCTCCAGCACTTGATCAACTTTTGAACCTTTCGCTTTCAGGAACTTGGTGTCCATTTCCTTCAGCGGATAGGCCGAATAGAGGTAAAACGGCTCCAGTTCAGGATATTCGATAATTCCTTTGTCAAAGGGCGGGGCATATATGCTGCTGCCTGTCCTGCTTTTAATAATATGATTACCGCCACAGTGATCGGCATGGGAATGCGTATTAATTATTGCTCCCACCCCCATGCCGTTTTCCTGCATTGTCTTAAGCAGTCTTCTTCCTGAATCATCATCTATTCCTGTATCAATAATTATACTTCGGGATGGATCGTCAACATTCTTAATGATACCGATTTTGGCCGCTCCATCCAGATAATATGTATTCCCTTTGACATGAACCAGTTTGTAACCCATTTTTCATTCTCCTTTGTAATTGCGGAACGCATGAAATGCGTCTGCTGACGTACGGGCGATTCATGAATCGCCCCTACTCATTGTATCTATCTATGGCCAGTTCAATCAGTCTGTCGATGAGTTTGCCGTAACTCAATCCTGCCGCATCCCACAGCTTGGGATACATACTTATCTTGGTGAATCCCGGAATGGTGTTAATTTCATTTATATAAATCTTTTCCGTCTCCCTATCCATGAAGAAATCCACCCTTGCCATTCCACAGCAGTCAAGCGCCTTATATGCCTTGACGGCAGCTTCCCTGAACTCCTGGATTTTGTTTTCCGGAAGCTCTGCGGGTATTACCAGCACTGATTTTCCGTCATCAAAATATTTTGCCTCATAATCATAGAATTCATGACTTGGGATTATCTCTCCTATTCCTGAAGCAACAGGGTCGTTGTTTCCAAGTACCGAACATTCGAATTCCCTGCAATTGATGCCCTTCTCAATTATGACCTTCCTATCATACTTGCAGGCCTCTGTCAGCCCGTACTTCAGCTCCTCCCTGGTGTGCGCCTTGGTGATGCCTACACTGGAGCCCATATTGACAGGTTTGATAAATACGGGAAAGGCGAATTCTTTTTCCACCATACCTATGATCGGTTCCATATCCCTCTCAATATCCCGCTTCAGCACTACAGCATATTTTCCTACAGGCAATCCGGCATCTTTAAAAAGCTGTTTTGAAAACTCCTTATCCATTCCCAGGGCTGACGCCATAACACCGCAGCCTACATACGGCATATCAAGCATCTCAAAAAGTCCCTGTATCGTACCGTCTTCACCGTTAGGACCATGCAGCACCGGGAATACAACATCAATTTTGCTTTCATTGTTCCCGCCGAACAAACCGGAAAACAGCAGATTAATTGTCTCATCCCTGTCCGCCCTTGCCGCTTCCTTCTCCCAGCTGCTGTCTGCTATTCTATCTGCATCCCCCTTGTATGCCAACCATTTACCTTCTCTTGTTATTCCTATCATATGAATATCATATTTGTTTTTATCCATGGCTTTTATCACATTGGTTGCAGACATAAGGGACACTTCATGTTCTCCTGATTTTCCGCCGAATACCACAGCCACATTCAACTTACCACCCATTAATTAACCTCCAAGCTATAAAAATACACTTCGCTTCATTCATATTTGCATACCACGATTCATTATATTACTATTCTACTCTCATGGATACTATTTATCAATAAAATAGATACGGGATACGGGATGCGAGATGCGAGATACGGGAGTTGAGCAGGGCAAGAAAATAAAAGCCGGGGGCAAGCCATGATATTGGTTTGCCTCCGGTTTTTTACTTGTTATCTTCCGGCTAAGCTTTTTTCAGCTATTTCGATAGCTTTTTTGACAATATTTCCGCAATCCCTTGAGGATACTCCGCCCCAGCCTTCAGTCCTGACTATGCTGTCTACGCCGAGCTCTCTAGCTATTTCGTATTTGAGATTATCTGACATCAAACTTCTGTTTCTACTCATAGCTAATCCTCCTCGCATTATATAGTTAAAGCGTGCATCATCTGTTGTGCTGCACTCTGCTGTACACATATATTTTCTGTGTAATCGGCCGGTTTTATGTCAAGAAATAAGTGGTTTTGGGAGCATTACTGTGTGAGCGTGCCATCTTCATCCTTTATTATTCTGAGTATGTTCTCCTCGCTTCCTGTCTCTGCATTTATATAAACAAAATAGTCAAATTGATTATATTTTCCTTTGAATTCATAACAGAGCTGCTCTTTATTCCCGGGCATCGGAATTATTGCCAGCTTGACTCTCTCTATCTTGAGCCTCTGGCTGACCTTCTTTCTAGCTTCAGCTTCAGTCAGCTTTGGCTTAGGAATATCACGCTTATTGTGAGACATTAAGTACGGGTAGGCATCAAAACCTACGATCTCTCCATTATCAAGGGCAACTTTGACCTTCAGGAGGTCCGGATAAATAAGAACACCGGACTTTGTGACTCCAATATAGGTTATTGTTGTCGTGTTGTCATTTTTCAGAAAATATGTCTCGGTAAGCTCTCCGAAGCCTTGCTCCTTAAGGAACCTCTGTGCTTTATCACTGGCCTGCTGGTCCGTCAGCTTCTTCTCGGGTATATCCCTGGGGTCAAGCATCCAAAGTACATATCCGCCTTTCTTGGTTATATCTATGCTGATTGATTTGTTCCTGTCATTATCCTTAGGGATCGCTTCCAGACTGAAGGTATGTATTTTGCCTTTCCCTGAACTGGTCTCGATAATTTTACCTATTTTATCCTTTCCAAGGAACTTTTCTGCTTTCTCCTTTGCTTTTGCAAGGGAAATGTCTTCTCCATCAAGCCCTTTCGGCTTCCCTTCTATGACATTGTCGGAAAAAGGACCGTCATAAATCAGCGTCGGATAATCACTGAACTTATCCTCCATGTTGCCGAAGCTGACTTCCACTGCATCTTTAGACGCTTTTCTAAGTGCAAGCCTGCCTTTCTTCCGTATTTCACCAAATTGTATTTTCCCTTCTGCTATATCAGACTCCATCTCATGAAGCAGCCCCAATAGCTCAGCCGCATAGCCCCTGAGCTTCGAAACCTGTTCAAAATCCTTGTCGCTGATGTTTTCATTCTTCGCATTGGCCCTGGAAAGGCTGTAGCTGTAATCGCTTACCTGGTTCAGATATTTTTCAGTCTTGCTCAATGCAACATGAGTTACAGGCAGCTGCCCCAGGTTTTCCGCTGCGGAATAGGATTGCATCCAGGTCTGGGACATCAACGCATTGCTCTGAATTGGGGATGCTGATATTTCAGCTTTTTCAAGAAGCAGCTTTATATTTTCGACGTTTGTTACAAGCTCCCGGAAGGATCTCTGGTAGTTATTCTGCAAAAAGGTCTGGTACTGCTTCTTCTCTGTGTAGGTGTTATATGCGAATAAACCGGTAAGTATCAAGGCTGCAGCAAATACCACCATTATCTTGTGGTACTGCTTTCTATCCAACTGCATATTAAATAGTTTCATGGCTATTCCTCCCATATGCTTCGCACTATTCCATTAAAACCAGTTTTAAAATGTGCGAAACCTTTTCCTTTACTTGCAGAAGTAGTGCTTTCCTATCACTTTTATGATAGGTCTCGACCAAATCCATTTATTTGTTGTTTTAGCGGGGTTATAGTAATATAATGCTCCTCCCGAAGGATCCCAGCCGTTCAAAGCATCCCTTGCCGCCTTTAATGCAGTGTCTCCCGGAGGCTGGAACATCTGCCCGTCGGATACCGCCGTAAAAGCGCCGGGCTGGAATATGACCCCGGCAATTGTTTTTGGAAATTTCGGATTATCCACCCTGTTCAGGATAACCGCAGCTACAGCTACCTGCCCGATATACGACTCGCCTCTGGCTTCTCCATGGATACATTGGGCCAGGGTATAAGTTTCATTACTCCTTGACGTGCTTTTTCTGGCTGTTGCAGCTCCGGTCCTCATACCAAGGGCTTTTGCGGTTGCATTGCCTACAATTCCGTCCGCTTTGAGCCCATGCTTCCTTTGGAATCTCTTTACTGCATTTGCTGTTCTCCACCCGTATATCCCATCTACCTTCCCTTTATAGAAGCCCCAATTTTTCAGTTTTGTCTGTACTGTTCTGACCTCGGAGCCTCTGGCGCCCCATTTCAGAAGTATCGCTCCTGCCTCCCCGCTGATCTGGGAAGTAACATAATTGCTGTATACCCAGCCTCCAAAGCCTGCATAGATGAACAATATAACTATAAAGGGAATCAGTCTCCTGAATTTCTTGTTGAACACAAAAAACACCTCCTGCTCTTATTTTTTGATGCAGGAAGTGTTTTATACATAATATATTATTATTGGTCAAAAAGCCGACCTGACCGTACGTTTCCCGGAGCCACTATTTGGGTTTACTGGTCTAATCAAGCATTTTACCCAACCTTGCCAGCCTCAGGTTCACACTTTTGGCCAGTTCGAGTACTTTAAACCTTAGCTTTACCGGTATCTCTTCTTCTGTCCTGGAGGAGAGAAGAAGCCTGTACTCTTCAGCTGTCAGTGCGTTTTTAAGCTCTTTCATGGTTTTTTCAGGTACTACACCATGGGCGACATCTATGAAGCATAGGGGTGGAAACATGACACACCACCAATTCTTACCTTTTCCTTCGCCAATAACTATATTCAGTGCCTGATATGTACCCGCCGGAAGCGTAAGGTTCCCATATGTCTTGGTAGGAAATTCAGTCGTTGCAAAGGCTGCCTTAACATCATACAGACTGCCTTTCTCTTTTATGATTTCTTTTGCGATAGCTTCTATTTCTTCGAGGCTTCCGGTTATAATGTTCTTTACCTCTGCAATATCCTTGATCCCCTTGAATCTTTCATTCATGCTGCTTATTACCTTATCCCGCACCTGAAGCTTAAGCTGCTGGTCCAATGGAGAATCACTGTTGGCAACTACATGCAGCCTTATTATTTTGTCCGGTACATCAGCCAGCTCCTTATCAGTATTTATATAAACATTCATAAGCAGTCCGAAAAAGAATAAAAATGAAAGTAGAAAAAATCCGATTTTGTATTTCAACAATTTGTTTTTCATATGATAAACCTCCAATAATATGCTTTTGGCTGCGCGTTTCGAGTTGCGCGTTACGCAATTCCAGCATGGCCCCGTAGCCTCGTAGCCTCGTAGCCCCGCAGCCCCGCAGCCTCATATCTTTTATTTTTGCCTGTTTTGGAGGATTTATTCAGCAGTTGTCATGGAAGCCCGCCCCTACTTGATCAGGCCTACTCTTCTGATGTGGACGTCGGCAGTTACTGTAACAACTATACTGTCGGTAAAATATTTATCATAGTCCTTTTCTATGTTTTTGAAAAGCCCGGGATGATGCTTGCTCAGATATTCCCGCACTCCGATAAGGTCCACCTTGAATTCCTCCTGGAACTTCCTTACGAGCCGCTCACTTTCACCTGCTATCCTTTTTTCCAATTCCTCGTCTATTTCCTTCAGAAGAGCATCATCAAGCACCCTTCTTCCAAGCATATATTCTTCTATGCTGCCCTCTGTCTCTATATTGTAGTTCAGATACAGCTTCCCCCCCTCAACCTTGGAAAGCTTTATATCCCTTCTGAAGGTAAAGTGTCTGAAAGCCACTGATATGTCCTTATGCTCAACAGCTATATTCCCTCCCTCGGCTTTGTCCGTCAGCCAGTTGTATACCGCAACCTCCTGATCGCCAAGATATCCGATGAGCTTGTAATCCTTGATCACTCCCGCACCGTTCATTTTTACCTCATCCTTTTCAGGCATGAGCTTTGGTATGACCAGACTGCCATTCTGGTCTGCCAGCATAATCAGCATATCTGCAAGGCTGAGCTCAATGATCCTCGAGCTGTAATCGCTGTTCTCTGTTATTCCTGTTATGTATGGTATCAAAAGCTTGTCAAACAACGGCTCCACCTTGAACACATCCTCCGCGCGGCCGGGCACTATGTAAGCAAACATACTGTTATGCAGCTCATGGTATCTTGAAACACCATCTACTACACCTTTCAGAAGCTTCTCATCCTTCATCAAGTCCTCGCCGAAGAAAATAGCTCTTGTATGTCCATAAAACTGTTTCTGGGAAAACCTTTCCATAAGCTGAGTCAGCGACATGATCACCGTATTGTTGATTGTCTTGTAAGTTTTAAAAGCCGGCCCCGGCCCTTCCTTTACCTGGTCCACTACAGGAGATACAAAGGAAAGTGTATATCTGTCCTCAGGTGTCTTCTTCTCTTCTGCCTTTGTCTTGTCTATCCCTATGCCAAGTACGAAAAGCCTGTCTTCTATCTCTATTTGATCCCAGCAGCCTGCGATCAGCGTACACAGCAGCAATAGTACAATTACTTTCAACCCTCTCCTTGCCCTCATCTATCTCACCCCCAGCTTTCTCAATTTGGCTATAAGGAGCAATGCAAACGGTGCAACATACAGGAAAGCAGTAACAGCATATGGAAAAATCACGCTTCCCCATTCATATAGCTCAGCCAGACTATCCGGCTGCAGGGCCAGATAATAGATGACAATTGACAGCGGCAGTATATACTGCTTTTGTTCCTTTGTACCCACCACTCTGGATATTGAATAGCCTACAATAAAATAAGCCGATACGATGGTGGTGAAAACTGTCAGCATCCAGAGAGACAGTATTATCCCGTCAAGACGTTCTATGAACAGTCCCGGCAGGCTTATTGCCCTGAAATAGGTGACCAGCGGCCACAAAAATTGTGTTGTGGCATTTTTCCCAAAGGCGGCTATACAAAAAGCCGTAATCATAATCAAGAATAGCGTAATGAAAAGCACGGCCACTATAGCCGGCTTGTATGCCTTCTTAGGATTTTTCATAAAACCGATATAGTAAAGCGCAAGCTCTATACCTCCGAAGCTGAAAGTCAGTGCCGGGATGGCAGTAAGGATTTTATCCGGAGGTGTCTGCAGGACCGGCAGCAAGTTACTGAAATCCATAATAGGGAATCCAAACAGCAAAAGTATAAAAAAAGGTATGAACAAAACAGGGAATATCAGCTCATTTACCCTTGCGATACACTCTACTCCACCCCTTACAATATACGTACAAACCAGAATAAGGCTCAGCATGATTACCTCTGTAGGCGTCCGGAAAAGCAGGAACATCTTGACGACTTCTGTAAACGCCCTTGTAATATAAGCTATGACAAACAAAAGATATACGGCAAACAAGCAGATCAGCCCTTTGCCGGGAATTGTCCCTATTATTATCTGGCTATATTCAGCAAAGGTTTTACCGGGGAAGCTGGAATTCAGCCTTACTATTATTAATACAGCCAGTAAGTTGAGTGCCCCTGCAATCGCAACCGTCAGCCAACCATCAGTGCCGGCAGCTTCGGCAGCATCTGAGGCTATTGAGAATACACCCACAGAGATTACAGTCATTATAATAAGCATTGCAAGCTGATAAGGTGATACAATATCGTTATTTTTTATCATCTTTATCACCCTCCATTTCCATCTGGTTAATCAAATGCCTGTTATTCTTAAGCCTTACTGTATTTCTTGCCAGATTAAGGGGCCTCTTGCCCATATAGAAGAGGGGCACTCTAACAATTGTATCCTTGAAGTCGCTCCCCACAAAGGAATCATACGGTGACAGGTAGGATATCCCGAAGCTCTTCAATTTAACCAGGTGGCTCAGTATCAGGAGCACACCGAGCATAATCCCGTACAATCCCAATATCCCTGCAAGGAACATAAGCAAAAACCTGAGCATCCTGAACCCTACAGAAAGACTGTAATTTGGGATCGAAAATGAAGATATCGCTGTCACTGCCACAATAATGACCATAATAGGGCTTACTATTCCTGCTTCCACAGCCGCCTGGCCAATTACAATACCACCTACTATACCGATGGCACTGCCTATAGGTACAGGGAGCCGCAAGCCGGCTTCCCGCAAAAGCTCAAAGGTAACTTCCAGCAGAAAAGCTTCAATAATCGCAGGGAATGGAATTCCTGATCGTGCAGCCGCTATTGATATGACCAGCTTCGCCGGCAGTATGCCCGGGTGAAAGGACGTCACCGCTATATACAGCGCAGGAAGCACTAATGAGATGATACTGGCAACATATCTTATGAATCTGAGAATAGATGCAACATACCATCGGTCATAGTAATCCTCAGCAGACTGAAAGAGGCTGTTCAGGGTCGTAGGCACAATAAGTGCAAAGGGTGAGTTGTCAACAAGTATTGCCACTCTTCCCTCGTACAAGGCTGCTGCAACTTCATCAGGCCTTTCAGTCACATTTATCTGTGGAAAAGGTGAAAGATAATTATCTTCAATAAGCTGCTCAATATAACCGCTCTCTATTATTGCATCAATTTCAATAGTCTTGATCCTCCGCTTCACTTCCTCCACCAGCTCAGGGGTGACGATATCTTCAATGTACATGATCCCGACATCCGTGAAGCTTCTCCTGCCGACCCGGAGCTGCTTCAGCTTCAGCCTGTGATCTCTTATCCTTCTTCTTACCAGAGCAGTGTTTACCCTGAAGGTCTCTGTAAAGCCATCCCTGGGTCCCCTTATCAGAGACTCGGTGTTGGGCTCCGAAACCCCACGCATAGGCCAGCCCTTGGCACCTATTATTATGCATTTTTCCGTAGTATCTATAAAAAGTACTGCATCTCCAATGAGTATGGCCAGAATCGCATCCTCAAGATTGTCATTATCTGCAAGCTCGGAGGCAGGAAGCCCCCCATACCGTACAAGCTTGTACAGCTCTTCACCCGGCTCCGGCGCCCCCGGAGGCACCTCCCTGGCATGAACCATCAAAGCATTCAAGACCGCTTCATTCAGCATGTCCCTGCTGCTCATCCCATCTGTATATACCAACAGGAACCTGAAGTTTTGCTCTTCTCCCACCCTGAATTCCTTATATACAATGTCATCACAGTCCTTCAAACGGTCCTTCAGCCTTTTTGTATTTTCCTCTATGCTCCTGGAATTGAGCAGCTTCCCCATTTCATTCTCTTTCTTGCCTCTACTGTCTTTCCTGCTTGAAAAAAAGCCCATAAAATGCCTCCTAGTGATTATTAATACAACAACTTTCTTATCCTTCATAGTATTAGTAATCTCATCCTTGATTTGGTGCCTCGCATGCTCAAGAAGTGATATACTTTACGAGGCACTATATTCCCCGGAATGTTCCCTTTATCCGCTACAGCCGTGATACCAGCAGAAGAACAAAGGGCAGGATTATGCACGCCAGTCCGATTCCGAAGGTTACAGCCGCATCCTTGTGGAATTCTACCTTCCAGAAATACCTGTAGTCCTCCAGGATTGCGAATATCCCAATTGCTATCATCGTTATGAATACCGTAATATCCAGGAAGCTCCTGATATTATCCCTGATTATTCTGAACATTCCGTCCCCACCCTTTTCATCGCTGAGCGGTTATGAACCTTTCCCTACGATTCATGCCTGATTTGCAATATATGTATTTTCTACAAAAGGCGGTTGATATATGCATGGTTCACCCACCCACTAATAATCTGTTAATAATGTTTGAATTTGTTTATATTTTACTAAATCTTAAATGCACTAATATACGCAGCTTTAAGTCGTTACTTTTCAGTACATGACAGTGATGCTGTAATTGGGCCAACTGGGCACATCTGGTCCCCTCATTTCTATACCTTGAATCTTTTGACCATATCCATGAGCATCGCAGAGCTGTCTTTTACCTTTGTCGTCTCATTGATAATTTCCTGCGATCTTAACAATATATCCCCTGCATTCTGAGCTATCTCGGTAGTTCCGCCTGCACCTTCGTTAGTGGATGCGGTCACTTCAGATATTGCCTTAGCCATATTCTGAATCGAAGCTGCAAGTTGCTGAGTAGTTGCGCTTAATTCTGTCACGAAATCATCCAGGTATATAGCGTCCCTGCTGTACTGTTCTCCGGTAAGCACCATTTCCTTGTAATCCTTTATAACCTGCTTATCGATAAAATCCAGAACCTTCTCCGAATTGGACGAAAGGTTCTCTACCGATTCGACAACCGTTTTTGTAATCTCCTGTATCTTGTTTACAGTGTTCTTAGAGTCTTCAGCCAGCTTCCTTATCTCATCCGCGACCACTGCAAATCCCTTCCCTGCTTCACCGGCTCGCGCCGCCTCAATAGCTGCATTCAGCGCCAGGAGATTTGTCTGTGACGTGATTTGTAGTATGGCATCTGAAAGCGTTCCTATCTGTTCTACTGTTTTGGATTGTTCGATTGCCGTTTTGAGACTGTCCTGTGTTGTCGAATATATCCTGTCTGCCTGCTGCTGGGAATTAATAGCGTTCTGTTTCAGTTCATTCGCTCTTTTGTTTATTTCTTCGGCAGATATCACACCTTCCTGAGCCTTTTTTGCTATGCCTTCAACAGCGCCTTCTATTTCGGATGTGGTTGCATTCATTTCCTGGGAAGATGCAGCAGTTTCCTCCATACCTGCCGATAGCTCCTCCGTCGTTGTGGATATCCCTTCTATCTCGCTGTTAAGCATCGATATGTTTCCCTGAGCATTAGCTATTGATTCGGCAACATTGATGGAAGAGTCCCTTACTCCCTTTATCAGAATCTTTAAAGAACTCTGCATCGAATCGATGGATCTAGTCAATATCCCTATTTCATCATTCATCTTCATGAAACTGGGGTCAGTTTCCCTGGTAAAATCTCCGGAAGCTACTATAGTTATATGCTCTGCTGCTGCCTCAAGCGGTCTGGAAATCCTGGATGCTATGTAGTACGCAGCAGCCATGCTGATTATAAGCAGCAGTATCGTGGTGATGATTATAATCCTTACCATCAAATTCAGTCCGGACAACATTTCATCTTTAAGAGCGGCAACACCTATAGACCAGTTTGTGCCTGTTACGGTAGTATAGCTGACAAGATTTTCTACACCATTGAAAACATACGAGTCTGATCCTGTCTGGCCCGCAGCCATTTTCTGATGAACCTCGGCTATTTGTTTCAATGAAGGGTCCTTTTTCACTTCTTCTATAAAATTTATCATATCCAGTACATAATTATTGTTGTCATGGGCTAT
The DNA here is from genome assembly GCA_035627615.1 of Clostridia bacterium. Classification (GTDB taxonomy): domain Bacteria; phylum Bacillota; class Clostridia; order Lutisporales; family Lutisporaceae; genus BRH-c25. Next base: position 160,981 of record DASPLL010000018.1, on the reverse strand, counting down.
GATAACGCCTGTTTTGTTTATCATAAAGCAGTTTCCAGTCTTTCCGACCTTGATATCACTGGTCTGATCGCTTAATTCATTCCCGTTCCTGCTTGCCATGAGAATACCGATTGTTTTGTTCTGATATTTTATCGGTACGGCATACATGATTATTCTTGAATTGTTTACTCTGCTCACCATGGGGTCGGACACCGCTCTTTCTCCTGAAATCGCCTTCTTGAAATAATCCCGGTCCTTGACATCCACTGTTTTTAAAGAAACATCGCTATTACCGTTTGAAACGTTTGCCTTTCCATCTGTATCTGCAAGGCCGATATCTATATACGCGGCCATATTAAGCTGATCATCGAGGATCTTGAACTTTTCCTCAAGCATATAAGAGGGGTTTTGAATCACATCCAATTCCGCAATCGCCTCTAAAGTAAGAAACTGTGCTTCCACACGGCTCTCCAGGGTCTGGGACGCCTGCTGTACTATCTGTGGAAGCGTAGCCTGTATGTTTGCATTCAATGATTTGCCGGATATGTAGTAAGAAATCCCTCCGAAAAGACAGCATACGATAAATAAAAGCAGACCTACAGACATAACGATTCTTCCTTTAATGCCCTTCATCTTAAAGTTTCCAATAATACCTTTCTTCATTATCTTTACCTCCTATAACCGGTTATCATGCATGGTCGAGCGCATGCCGTGCGCACAATACAAGCAGCCATGCCGGGGGAACTGGCATGGCTGCTTGTTTTTATCGATCGTCAAAAGGGGATTTGAATACCCATGAGAGGCGCATGCTGTTGAGCGCCGTAGACATCCGTTTCGCCGATACTGCCTGAATCAATGGGTCTTTTTATCGTGATCTTAAAAGCTAAGGCCGGATCAAAGAACACCAGGTGAGAAATATCCTCCGGCTTGATGTTGTAAAGCTTACACACCAATTCTTTTGTGATGACGCCGGAATTTTTTACCTTAAAATATTTTCCCGGATCGTCAAAGATCACGTCCAGGGTCAATTCAAAAGGCCCCGAATTTTTGCTCCTCAGAACTTTAGCCAGATCATAAAGAGAATTGTTCTCCATCATTTTTCTTCCTCCCAGCTTATAACTCCAGATATTCAAATTTAACAAGTTCACAGGGATGGTCTACCCGCATCAGATGGTAGACGGTGAATTTATAGACCGGCCCAAAGACGATGTCCGAAGGCGAATACAGAAAAGCCAGGTTACCCGCCGTCGATTTCCTTCCTTTATATCCATAGTGCATCATGGTCGACCGGGCCGAGGAGCAGATCACATTTGCCAAGTCTTGGGTGGAAGCAACCACCTCCATCACCATCCCCAGCTCATGGCTTTTTGTTTCCTTCACCGGTTCAAGGGGACCCATGACTCCGTCTTTGCCATATAAATGGAAGATAATCTGATACTCGGAACGGGGGATCTCCTCAAAATAGGCGGCGACCTGCTCAATCACTTCCGCCTTGATGGCTTCAATGTTTTGGATCATAATCGGATCCCTGATTCCTGCGATAACCAAGGTGCGGTAGGCTACCTTAGCCGCGCCTTCCATCTTCAGGTAATACTCCCGCGGCTTGATAAACTTGCTTCCGGCAGCCTTTACCACGCCATCCCCCTGCTGTTCGAACGTACAACCGGATAAATCAAGCTCCAGTCCGGGTCCGAAAAGGTGATAGGGATGTTCTTTTTCATACAAGGTATGGGCCGCTACCGTGGTGATATAACATTTTCTTTTAGGATTCATGGGTTCGACCAGGAAATGGTCTTCCCGCAAATATCCCATAATACAGTCTTTGGTGGTGCCAGGCTCCGCGCATAAGGCACCGCATTCCAATATTTTACCTAAATGATAGGCCAGTCCCGGGTCATAGCCCTTGTGAATGGCATAGGCGGCGAAAACGGAAGGGTCGTAGCAACGCCCCGCCACAATCAGTTGAGCCCCCTTGTCCAGCGCTTCGATGATCGGTTCATGCCCCATCTGGCTTACCACATCGGTGGTCAGATCCAGAGCCTCTTCCGTTAATTCCGGCGCAGGTCCCAAAGGCGCTACGTCGCCTTTCTTCATTTTGGTTTTGATATAGGATTTATCGATATCGGCCCAGATAATCGCGGTCTTAAAATGCAACTGTTGTTCTTCGCAAATTTCCTTAATAATCTGCATAGTCCATTCCACATGGGGTTTAGCGCCGGACCCGCCTGCTGAACCGATGACGACGGGGATCTTTAATTCAAAACCTGCTTTCAGCATAAGCTCCAGATCTTTCTTGGTGGCCTGCTTACTGACAATGCCGACTCCGGCTCCCAGCTTGTGCGGCCCGGCGTCGGTGGAACCGGCGTCTACGGCGATGATATCCGGTTTTTTGCTGACCCCGGTTAAAAATGATTCTTTGGGAAAGCCATAACCGAGTATCCCGCAAGGAGATAATATTCTCAGTTCTTTCATTTCTTGATTCCTCCTCTTTAGATCATCCCTTGCCAATGGGCGGTCAGGTATTCACGGCAAAAGGCATCCTGGCCCAACAGCATCCGCGAAATAAAAAAGGCTGTTCGAAGATCCTTCTCCAGCGGATCTAAGATAAAAGCATTCATACCCGCAGTCATTAATTGAATTAAAAAGGTCTGATCGATTAATTTGCTGTTTGGCAACCCAAAAGAGATATTTGAGATGCTGCAAATAAAATTCACTTCCGTAAATTGCTGTTTGATAGACCGGATCGCCTCAAGGACTTCAACACCTGCCCTGGTATTGTTACAAATCGGCTTAATAAATGGGTCAAGGTAAATATCCTTTTCCGCCACCCCTTCTTCCCGTAATGCTCCTACAATCATCCGGGCGGCTTCGATCCTTTGCCGGGCGCTTTCAGGAGGTGTATCGTCCGGCATTAGCAAACCAACGACCTTGGCGTTATACTTTTTGATAAAAGGCAAAAATTCCGGAAGATGTTTGCGTTCGGCTAAAACCAAATTAAGAATGGGCTGCCCATGATTGCAAAGGGACAAGACCTGGTCCAGCGTTTCCGGCGAAGGATTATTAATAAACAGGGGGATCTCTGCTTCCTCTTGGGCGGCATGCAAAAACCACTTCACATTCTCCATGTTCCCTGAAGACAGATCGAGTTGTCCGGTATTCAGATAATGAACGCCTAACTGGACCTGCTCTTTGAGCAAACTCTTTATTTCATCCATTTTGCGATTAACTATGAGATCATTGATCTGTTTGAAGCGCAAATTGCCAAAATTTCCGACTATCAGCATATGATATCCCCTTGCCATTTCTTTAATATAAGGCTGCCTTTAAGATGATCTTTTAGCTCCCAGTAAGACTGCCTGGTATTCTCTTTGCACATCGCAGCGCAAGCAACGTTTACATTCATTTTCTGCCGCTGTTTCACTAAAGCCAGCCTCCACTTCAGCAAAACCGGCTTTCCTATCCTCCCGCGGTATGGAAGGCATCTTCTCACGGATTAATTTTTCCTCTGTAACAGGGCGATTTAACTTGCGAACGAAATCCTTATGGTCAATGATTTGCCCGTCGCCGCCAAAATAGCTGTCAATGGAAGCTGCCGCTTCTTTTCCGTACTTTACGGCTTCCACCACGGAACTGGGTCCGCTGACGCAATCGCCGCCGGCAAAAATTCCCGGAAGATTGGTGGCACAGAAACTACCGGCCTTAATCAAGGAATTCCTGAGGGCTTGGATCTTCGGTTCCGATGTGTTAAAGGACAGCTCTACAGCCTGTCCGATAGCGGTAACCACGATGTCCGCATCCGCATACTTAGTCTTGCTTTCATCATAAACGGGAGCAAATCGTCCTTCTTTATCAAAAACGGAGGCGCAAGCCTTAAACAGAACTTCTTTGACCCGGCTGTTTTCACCTAAGATCTCCTGGGGACCCCAGCCGTTATGGATAGAGATTCCTTCTTCCAAAGCTTCTGCTACTTCATCCTTAAAAGCAGGCATTTGCTCTCGGGATTCTAGACAGTAAAGATGGACCTGGGCCGCTCCAAGCCGCCAAAGACTCCTGGCTACATCAACGGCCACGTTTCCGCCTCCGATGACCAGCGCCTGTTTTCCCTGGACGCCGGGACTCCGCTCCAGACTGACGTCCCGCAGGAAATCGACTCCGGGCAAGACGCCTTGCAAATTCTCTCCCGGAATCCCCAGGGAACGGTTCTGATGGGTCCCCACCGCCAGATACACCGCCTGATACCCTTGCTCCTTTAATCCTGCCAAGCTGATATCCCGTCCGAGCCGGGTATTTGTTTTGATTTCTACGCCCATCTCCCGGATCACCTGGATCTCCTGGGCCAGCAGCGCTTTTGGCAAACGATAAGCGGGAAGTCCAACCGCCAGCATACCGCCGGCCACCGGAAGCGCTTCGAAGATCGTCACTTCATACCCTTTTTTCTGAAGATAAAAGGCGCAGGTCAGGCCGGAAGGTCCGGAACCGATAACAGCCACCTTGGTCCCATTGCTTTTTGCTGTCTCCGGGACGGGGAATTTCTTTTCAGCTTTCAACACCTGGTCCGTCGCAAAACGCTTCACGCCTTTAATCGCAATGGCCTCATCATACCTGACCCGGACGCAATAATCCTCGCAAGGATGATTGCAGACTCTGCCGCAGATCATCGCCAGGGGATTCTCCAGCTGGATCGTCTGGTAAGCTTCTTGATATTTTTTCTGAGCAACCAGATCAAGATAAACCGGCACATCCACGTTGGCCGGGCAGGCATTCTGGCAGGCATAACGCATACAGTGGATCGGCGCCTGAGCGTCGTAACGTTCATAAAGACATTCCGTACAATAGAGACACTCTTTGATCAAGTCATACCGCTTGTGCCTGACTTTATCCACCCACATGGCGTCAGCCAGCAGGGGCCGGGCCAGGGCGATCATATCGGCCCGTCCCTCCCGGATCACGCTCTCGGCAAACTCGGGATTTCCAAGCTTTCCTACCGTGATGACCGGTACTGTAACCAGCTTTTTGATGGCTTCCGCCAGATAAACGTTAGGGCCATCGGGAAATTCCGCCGTGGGTTTGCCCCTGATATCGCTGTAGCCTTTCACCGGGGCGTCATCAAATCTCACGCCGGCTGTCACATCCAGACAGTCGATTCCGGCCTTTTCCAACTCCCGGGCAAAAATGCCGGAATGAACCAGAGTGTTGCCGTCGATCACAAACTCCTCACCGTCAATTCTGGCAAAAAGCGGGTAATCCTTCCCTAATAATTCTCTGACCCGCCGGACGATTTCCAGGTGTATCCTCATCCGGCCATAAATATCACCGCCGAATTCATCGGTCCGTTGGTTAGTCCGCCTGGATATAAAGTCGGCCAGGGTGTAGGTATGGGCAAAATGAAATTCGATGGCGTCAAACCCGGCTTCCGCCGCCCGTCTGGCGCCTGCTACAAAGTCCTCAATAATTTCGTAACAAGTCTCCTTGGACAAGTCGGCAGGTTTCAATCCTACCCCTTGAATAGAGTGAGCGATCTGCAGCGCTATTTTGATCCCTTCTCCATGGACGGCTTCCACCAGTTTCGCCATTCCCTCGATGTGTTCATCCTTACTGATTTGAAGCCGGTTGCCGGGATGAATGTAATAAGAATTGACGCTGGTGTGCTCCGTCATGATCAGGCCGATTCCGGAATGAGCCCGGGCCTGGTAATGCTTGATAACGTCCTTCGTCACATAACCGCCTGAAGCGGCGCCATTGGAAAAAGCCGGTGACATCATGATCCGATTGGGTAGTTCTAAAGTATTAATTTTAATAGTAGAAAACAAGCCGATTTCATTCAAATTGATCTCCCCCTTTCACTGCTGAATACATTTGGCAATCTGCTGCGGCCATGACCGCATCTGCCCTTGTAAAAAGATAACAACTCCCTGGATCATATTCTCGCGAATCAGCCTCTCTGCGCATTGCATCCCGCTGCTTAGGGCCGTCTCTATCTCTTCCCTGTTTAAGATGCCGATACTTTTCGTAACCATATGATTGTTAATATCTGTCTGGCTGTCCAATTCCTGAGCCAGGCATTTTACCACCGCAGGGCTCGTACAATTCGTTGCATTTGCTACGGCAGTTGCCGCCGCATCCGCATAAGAAGCATGGGCCGACAAAACCGTGACCGCCGAAGCGACTCCCTTCGTTAAGCTGCGCCCTCCAAAACCGCTGGTGGCGATTCCCCGGATATTGTCGTCCTTCCCGAGGGGAATCACGTGGGTGACCTTGCCTTCCGCCAGATCACGCAAAATTCCTACCCGAAAGGGTCGTCCGTCGTCCGCCAGGTATAATGAAATATCTCCTCCGTTGTTGACACAGACCCTGTCGGCCCCTGCGGCCACCACCGTATCTTTCACCATTTCCGAAAAACTGCCGGCCACGGCGGCCATCGGGGTAAAGTCAGGTTCTCCCAATGCACGGACGGCAGCCACCATTTTCCGGAAAACCTCCGGATACGCAGGCTCAAGGCCGAATGAAAGTTTCGCCACTTCTGTGCGGGCCTCCGGCAAAAATTTCCTTACCTGTTCCAGCATGACCGGCACAATTTCAGCCCCGGATAAGGCTGCCTCCGTATCAGGTTTTCCTTTGCGAGAAGCCTCGATGACCATAGTCACGGGCCCATAATCCACAAGAATTCTACCCGGCTTAAGAATTTCCATAACGAACCTCGGCTTTTATTTTTTAAATCTTTCAAAACGGTCTTCTTGATAAACTTCACAGAGCGGCCGGATGGCCTGAATATGTCCGCCGATTTCTGCATAGCGGCTGCGAAGAATCGTATACTCGATGGGCGCTACCAGGGCCGGTGAAGCAGTGTACGTGAAGGGTTTCGAACGCATGGCCTCCACATCCGACATAAAAGTGATCCCTCCGCCCGGCAGGACAAAGGTCGGCGCCCCGGCAACGGTTAAGACGGCGTCACCCCGGTGAACCGCCTCAGTCAGGGCAATCGGGTTCACGGTCATACCCGCCCGGGCGCTGCCGCCGACTCCCGCGTAATATAAGGCCGAAACCCGGCTGTCCTCGCAAGAAGCGGCCGCCATTTGCCTGAATGCTTCCAGTTCCGGCGTCAAGGGGATCTCCAAAAGTTCCCCGTTTTGACCAATTTCAAACAAAACTACTTTGCGCCAGGTGGTTTCCGCCACTAACACCCTCATTCCGGGCCGGGCCACCCGCATATCCACGGATTGAATGGCTTGCCGCGGTTCCTGGATATTGGTTCCCCCCCAGCCGCTGCCGTGATCAAAGAAATAGCGTCCGGGGGTGGCGTAGCGCCCCACCGGAGTAATGCCGCTGGGCGGAAGCAATTCGGCCCCGGCCGGGTGAGCGGTAAAGAGCCCCGTCACGTGGTGGTCCAGGATGATCGCTTCGTCAACCAAACGTCCTAAAGACATGGCGAACAGCCCGCAGCAGGCTCCACCGCACCCCACGCGCATTTTGGTGTCTTCCGCGCCATCTATGACCGGGGCTTTGCCAACCTGGATGTCAAGGGTCGAGCCATGGTCGATCTTTAAGCGGACCGCTTCCTGGTTCCCGATTTCCACCATGGTTTTTACCACGGTCAGACCATCCGGTCCCTTTACTTTATTCACACCGCCCAGGATCAGGACGTGAGCCCCATACTGCTCTGTAGTTACCATGCCCACGGTTTTTCCGTCCCGTTTCACTAAAGCTCCTTCATCGCCGATATGGATATTGCTGTCTATTTTCACCATCATGGAACTATAGGAAATCGGCGCTTCGGTGACTGCCGTGACAACATCATAGTCCTCGATCTTTTCTTGTACAATATAGGGCGCGGGATGATAATCGGGATAAGCCGCTCCTGCTCCTACCGCGGTAATCAAAGGCCTGCCGATGACAAATTTCTCCCGGTCTTCCGGCCCGTATTCCGGGATCTGCAGCGGTCTGTTACGGACCAGATTTCCCTGTTGGTTGGTGAATCGTTTGCAAGCTCCCGTGGATCCCTCCGGAATTTCACAACGGACGCCGCAATTGGTGCAAACAATGTGATCGTCCGGCTTATGGCCAAGAGAGATGGCCTGGGGTTTGCAAACCGTAAGGCAGGCTTTGCAAGCAGCGCATTGATCGCCGACTACAGCCTTTTTCTCTATCACTTTGACCGCTCCTAAAGGACAGATGTTCTCGCATTGTTTACAGCCAATACACTTTTCCCGGTCCACCTTCATCATTTGGAACCCCTCCCTAAGCAATTTTGAGTTCTTAGATCCGGCCTTCCTTTTTCGCCCGTAAGATGGCCAGTAGTCTTTGCTGCTCGTTGTTGACGATCATGACCCCTTCATCGACTCCCATCCCCGGTTTGCCGGCCATGGCGAAAGGCTGGGTCGCTTGTGCCAGGTTCACGCAAACAACGGCTGATTTGTCGGTTTCGTTACAGGTGCCGCCCTGGTAAGCCAGGACGCCATGTTTCTTGCAATACAGGACGGCTTCGACGATATTGTTGATGCCGCCTAAATCGATGGTTTTAACCTGGACCATATCCGCGCCTTTGGCGTCGACCCATTCCTTGATTTCCTCATAAGTATTGGCATATTCGTCAATGATCAGTTTGAGTCTGGAACCGGCTTCGTCCAGCTTTTTACGCAGATATTTCATGGCTTTTAATTGTTCAGCGTTGGATTTCATATCGATCGGCATTTCCACAAACACCTCGAAAGGTTGGCAAGCCTTCTCGACTTTCAGCAAATAATCCGTGACTTTATCCAGATCGTTGTTAAAGGCTTTGCCCATGCACCCGTAAACGTCGTATCTCATCACCGGACGGTAATCAGGATCACCGATCTCCAGGATACGGTTTTTGACCCAAGTAACCCACGTTAAAAAGATTTCCCCGTCCTTGCCCAGTTTTTCTTCCACGTTGTTGATCAGGCCGTGGGGCATCATGTCAACACGCTTTAAAATCATCTTATCCACATTGGTATATCGATCGTCGCCGGACTGGGCGTTGATTTTGACCGGCTTTAGCTCTAATTCCAAACCGTATTCCTGGGCGATCACTTCCGTCATGGTTAAGTGTTTTTCCTTAGCCACAGTTTCCAAAATAGCCTGCGTCACACCATAACGGATGGCGGCGGGGAATTGCTCGCCCTTAACGATCATCCGGTCGAATTCCTCGGCAGATTTACGGAAGCTGCTAATATCTTTTCCCTCAAATAGAGGAACTACTTCTTGTTCGATGATTTTGATCAGGTCCTTAGCCCGCATAGGGGTTTCGCGCCCGCCGCTGGCGGCATACTGGGCTACGGAGCAATCGCCGTAAGCGATTTCGCCGTTTTCCAGAGCAAAGATCACAGAAACTGCCTCGCCGGGCTGCCGTACTCTGCTGAAACCGGGCGTTCTCGGTTCTCCTTTATAAATAAAACCGTCGGCTTTAGCGCCTTCTTTGATCGCTTCCTTGTCATCCATATAAAAACCTGTCATCCCCGGTGAACATAAAACCTTTTTAATTTTCATAATGCTTCAACTCCATCCTTATCTTTTATGATTGAATTACATTTATTATAATCAGCACAAGCGTCGGCCGTTCTCGGCAATATGCTTCCCGCCGATGAATATATGCTCTACTTTGGAAAACTCGGGATTTGCCGTAACCAAAACGTCGGCCAGGTATCCTCTTTGCAGCAGACCCAAGTCAGGCGCGATGCCAGGAATGCTTTCAGCTACTTTCGTTGTCCCTTGGGCGATGGCCTTGGGCAAGGATACATATCCACCGGCCACCCCGTGCTGGATCGCTTCCAGCATGGAATCAGATGACCCGGCTGCAAAATCCGTCGAGATAATATCAAGCAAATCTTCTTTATAGAACGCAAACAAATTGTCGGGAACAGCCACCAATCTCTTGGCGCCAAAAGGATCATGTACGGCTGCGTCGATGATGACGCCGGGATATTGACGCAGTTTCTTCGTGTTTTCCACAGCTTCTTCCAAGGTATAGAGATAATTGGAATGGGCAGCGATCAGCCGTTTTACGCCCAGTTGGGCAATCTCATGGACCTTTTTCATGGAGGTAGGCGCGTTATGAACGATGATGGGTACATCTAATTTTTTGGCGATCCGGGCAGCTTCCATATACCCGTCCAAAGCCAGGCTCACCGAAGCCATGGTGGTGGCATAGACGATATCCCGGCATTGTTCGGGAGTCATAATCTGGTCCAGTTTATGCTCTTTGAGGGCAGCGGCCACACGGTCATGGTCATAATAAGATTTTTCCATGAACCTGCCCAAAACCGACAGTTTCATAGCCCTGGCCTGCAGGTAATCAATATCGGCTCCAAATTTCTCCTTGACCGCCTTGGGGATATATAAATAATCCTGCCCGCCCCCGCCCAGGGTATGACCGCCGCCAACTTCCCCGATGCAAACAGCCCCTTCTTCTATCATCTTCTCGATGGTCATGGTGCGGTGTTTTTCTTCAAAACCGGAGCCGTCACACTTGACTCCGGCCTCATAATTGATGGGCGCATGGGTGGTAGCCGTTTTGATCCGGATGGGATGGTTTTTTTGAGTTTCCTTAACCTCGTCCATGGTTACAAAACCGTCAACGTTTAAAACAGTGGTGTGTCCCTGCAATAAACTTCTATCCAGGTGTTCGATAATTCTTTCTCTGCCGTAGTTTTTCATGCCGCTGGCAAAAATGGGGCCAAAGGTCACTCCATGCTGGTGATGATTTATCATACCGGGAAAAATAGCCTTGCCGGTGCAGTCAATAACCTTTTCGGCATACTTTTCCAGGTTTGGATCACATCTCTCTGTCACAGCTTCGATCTTATCTTCTTTTATAATCACCGAAGCCTTTGGAAGCAGGGTTTGGCCATCCCCTGTAACGACCATTCCATCTTTTAACAGAATCATTTCAATTCCTCCTTTGATTTATTGTTATCAGGCCTCATCGTTGATCTAAAGACCTCTCAGAATAAGTTATATAGCAATTCTCGTGCCAAAGGGAAAAGAATGACCTTACCCGTGATAATCCCTGCTTGAGAAAATTTCTAAGAGTCTCTATAGTGCGGCCTGTTCAAATTTAGTACATTCGTGTTTCAATCTAAAACGAGATGGTAGCCCGCCGAGGATCAAAACAGCACCCCAGCCGCAGGGAAACGACCCTGACCCCGCTGGCCCGTTGGGGTCCCACTTTTAAAAACGTGGCCAACGCAGTTGTCTTCCCGCCTAAATTAAGAGCGCCAATGCCGGAGTCATTAACAGCATCGGTAATTCTCCGTTCCAGTTCGCTTTGCACTTGAAAGTTGCCATGGGCGCCGGCTTCCAAAGCCAGAGAAGCTGCTTCCACATTGGTTCTGCCTATGCCGAGCAGGAGCGTGCAGGGGAGACAGCCCAGCTTATCGGCACCTTCCCGGGCCCAAGATACAATCTCGTCAAGGACCACTTCCAAAGAGTGCTTATGGAAGACACGCTGTGTCTTACCCCTGATTTCAGGTCCGCCGCCCAGCATTAATACGGTCAAACGGATCTGAGCGCCGGAAATATTCCTGATTTGCACAGGTGCCAGGGCCAGGTCTTCAGATCTGCCGGAAAGGCCGGCCGACTGGGTGATCCGCTCGATGTCGCTGCCTTTGACAGCCATGGGTCTGCCCGGCAGCATGCGCAAACCCCTGACGATTCCTTCCTCCACCGCAGAAAAGAAACCTGGCGGCACAACGGCTTCGGAACCGATTTCCAACAAAACATGGGGTATGCCCGTATCATCACAGAGAGGCAATTTCTTTTCCGCCGCGATTTGGGCATTTTCTAAAATAGTTTCCATAACCCACTTGGCATGGGCATTATCTTCTTTCGCTATGGCTGCTTGATAGGCTTTGATTTGATCCGGCCGAAACGTTGTACTGGCTTGTACCAAAGCCTCTGCTGTTTTATCCGCTATTTCCTCAAAACAATAATTCATCGCCAATCCTCCCTACTTGTTATAGATGGATACTCCGTGGGCTATGGCCACGATTGCCGGAAAATCCTCGACTTCCAGGGCATAAAAAGCCTCCATTCCCTCCTGGGGAAAAGCGGCCACCCGTTGAGACTTGAGTTTGGCCGAAAACAAAGCCGTAACCGGCGGCGTGACAGCAAAAATCGAGCCGGCTTGCCGCAGGGCTTCCACTGTTTTTTGATCCAGGCTCCCCTTGCCAAGATGGATCTTGACCCCGGCTTTAGACAAGAGGGGAATAGACGACTCGATCTCCACCTTGTTGCTGGAAGTGGGCCCTATCCCGGCAGGGCTTACGGCGGTATGGAAAATAACGGCTCCCTGTAAATCGATCCCGGTGGTATCAAGCTTGTTATCCTCAATCAATCGAACCAGCTTTGGCAAAACAGCATCCCTGCCGGCAAAAATCGTTCCATTGATCAGGATTTTGTCGTATACCCGGAGCTGTTGAATTTGCTCTACTGAAATCGGTGTGGTGATCTCCATGATTCTCTGCCTCCTTTTGCAGATTATATTTCTTCTTCCTTGCCCAATATCTTTAATTTGCTCCAAAGATTGGAGCGGCTAATGCCCAACATTCTGGCGAGTTCCGACTTATCCCCGCCATACCTTTCATATAACATTTCAATGATCTGAAGTTCCATGCGTCTGAGAGTATCGATTTTGATGTTTAAGGATCGCTGGTCACCGCTTTGGCTGAGCCGTTCATAATGTGAAAAGTCCATAAACAAATCCTCCCATAAAGGATGCCCGTTTTGCGTGTCCTGTGACAAAATGGCGAATTTATCTACAAAATTTTCCAATTCCCGGATATTCCCCGGCCACTTGTACGCCTGCAGCTTTCGCATAAACAATTCGGGAATTACGACGTCCTGGGCACTATCAGCCTGTTTTTCGAGAAAATACTTGATCAAAAGCGGAATGTCTTCTTTCCTTTCCCTCAAAGGAGGAATACGGATATTCAGGACGTTCAGGCGATAAAACAGATCTTCCCGGAATTGACCTGTTTTAATTCTTTCTAAAAGATCCGCATTACTGGCGGCAATGACACGGACATCTACCGAAATAATTTTATTGCCGCCCACCCGGCGGATCACTTTTTCCTGCAGAACACGGAGGAGTTGGGCTTGAGCGGGCATAGTTATCTCTGATATTTCATCTAAAAAAATGGTTCCGCCTTGGGCCATCTCAAAAAGCCCCAATCTTCCACCCCGTTTCGCCCCCGTGAAAGCTCCGTCTTCATAGCCGAACAACTCGCTCTCCAGCAAGCTCTGAGGCAAGGTGGCGCAGTTAACGGCCACAAAGGGACGGTCTTTTCTGGCGCTGACATTATGGATGCTGTTGGCCAGCACCTCTTTGCCGGTGCCGCTTTCCCCGGTAATCAGGATCGTTAAGTCTGTTTTTCCGTAACTCTTGGCTTTCGTGATGGTTTTCGTAATCGCTTCGGAATTTCCGACGATGTCGCAAAAATGATACCGCGCTACGAGTCCCTGATTGCGAAGGCCTTCATTATTGCGGGGATCCGCGACTGTGACGGATGCAGTTGGGTAACTGATCTCAATGGCATACCCCGTAACCTTATCTCCCTGGTGTAAAACCAGCTTTTTCACCAGGAGGTCGGTACCCTCAAAATGGATCTGGCCGGTGTTTTGCCAGAAGACCAGGCCTTTTAAGGCCGGCGACGCGGCGCATAAATCCGCGAATTTCCGATTGACCGTTCTGGAAGTATCGATTTTCAGCAAGTTCCCGGCCGGGCCGCTCACATATCTTACATTTTCACAGGCGTCAAGAAAAATAAGACCGGTGGGACTTGCTTCCGACAATAATTGGAAATACCGATATAGTTCCTGCCCCACATGCTGAAAATTCAATATGTCTTCAGCCTGTTGAAAGGCATTATAGATGGCTTCCTTGGTGGAACGAACCATGATGGTTTTGAAACCTTGCTGTCTGGCTAATTCAAGTATATAGGCCCCTGTAGCGATAATCACATCCACAGAACTGTTGTTGGCGTTATTAACCTGCTCTTGCAGTTCCCCGTCGTTCCGGAAATACAAGATCTGCAGCTCATCCTCGTTCATTCCCAGAATTTCACGGATAAAGTCAAAATCGTGATATTTTAAGCCCCGAGAATATTGTAAAAAAGCAAGTTTTTTCCCGTATTGCCTGGCGTTGTATAAGGTACGGATAATATCAAAGTTGGTAATATCCACCAAAATCACGGGAATACTCACGGCTGAGCGGATGAGAACTCCTGTAACGCCCCGGCTGATAATCAGGTCAAAGCCGCCGGCCTGGTATCTTTTGGCTAATTCAACGGCCTTATCTAATACGCCAATGGCAATTTCCACATAGTACTCTTTATTGCGTATGAGTTCGTTGGCTGCTTCCTCAATTTCAGGATACGCCGAATAAATAACCGCTATTTTATACATGTTCTTCACCTCAACCGGGCGCCAGCCCGTATCTTCCGAGTTTATGACCATCGTTTAAAGGTTGTCATTTCTATGCCAAATTGATCCAAAACCCGTCCCACGGTCTGGTTGACGATCTCCTCCAGGGTTTGGGGATGGGTATAAAAGGCCGGTGCCGGCGGCATGATTGTCACTCCGATCCGGGCTAGCTTCAGCATATTTTCCAGGTGTATCACGTTTAAAGGAGTCTCCCGCGTCAGCAGGACCAATTTCCTCTTTTCTTTGATTGTTACGTCCGCAGCTCGCACCAGCAAATCTTCAGAATACCCATTGGCGATTCCCGATAGGGTCTTCATGCTGCAGGGAACTACCATCATCCCCTCGTTTTTAAACGAGCCGCTGGAAACAGCCGCCGCCAGATCTGTTCGCTCATGGCAAACATCGGCCAGGGACTTCACTTGCTGGACCGTATAGCTGGTTTCTTTCCGGATGGTCTCTTCTCCCCATTTACTGATTACCAGGTGTGTTTCCAGATCTGTCTTTCTTAATTCTTCCAGAAGCCGGATCCCGTAAATTACGCCTGAAGCGCCGGTAATTCCTACTATTACACGCACGATACATCTCTCCTCATTGTTGATCTGTCGAAATACCAAATGGGACGGCCTGAGCCGTCCCACCAAGTTGATCTGAAACACCTTCCAGACCATCAGGAACTTTGGCATACAGCTAAAACAAACCTGCGAATTTGTCTTTCAACCGGTCCACCAACTCTTTCTCCGGACCTAACACAGCAGGGAAGCTACCCAGTTTCCCATAAGGACGGCAGGCGTCGATCACCATCCGGCTGTTATAAAGGCCGCCATCCTTGTAATAAGCCGTAGGATCAAGAATGGTACTCCAGCACTTTTTCAAAATCTCTACGTCCTCCGCCGGATCGCACCGGGTCAGCGCCGCCCACAGCACTTCGTTGGTATTGGTAATATCTACGTCATCATCCACCACGATCACGCATTTGCTGGCATAGGCCCCCCCATGACACTGAGAGGCTACCAGTCCGGCCTGCCGGGAATGTCCGGCATATTTCTGGTTGATGGATACGATCAAAAGCATCCGGCCCGCGCCGGCCTCATGCACCCAAACACCGGCGATACCGGGAATCCCTGCCGCCTCCAACTGGTCCCAAATAATGGCGGAACGGATCGGCCCCCGGTAAAAAGTTTGCTCTGAAGGCGGTTTGCACGGACATGCGCCCATCAGGATCGGATCATTCCGGTGAAGAACGGACTGCACCCGGATCACCGCTTCATCTTTCACTCCGCTGGCATAATATCCTGTCCATTCGCCGAAAGGTCCCTCGGGAGCTATGTCTCCCTCGGTGATCGTACCTTCAATGACAATCTCGGCGTGAGCGGGAACAGGCAGACCGGTGATAGGTCCCCGGATGATCTCAACCGGCTGCTTCCTGAGGCCCCCGGCGTAATCATATTCACAAACGCCGTAAGGAAGCTCCATGCTGGCATTGATAAACAGCAGCGGGTCTTGTCCCATAACCACTGCCACCGGACAGGGCTGCCCTTTTTTCCAATACTTTTCCCGGATCTGATGACAGTGTTTACCTTTGGACATATAGAGTGTCGCTCTTTGTTCATCTACCGTCATCACCCGGTAGGTGCCCACGTTGATCCATCCACTGTCCGGATCCTTCATAACGACGAGGCATCCGGTGCCAATATACCTTCCGCCGTCGGCTTCATGCCATTTGGGAGCAGGAAATTCCAACAGGTTAACATCTTTTCCCAAATGAACGTTTTCCATTACTGAACCGTTTTGAACTTCAACCGGCGGAATCAGGGGAATGTCCTTGGAAGACTTACGCCAGTGACTTATCAGATCCATCGCTTTCTTCGCCCCCGGCGCTTCTAAGGAAAAGGCCAGGCGGGGAATCGAGGAACAGACATTGGTCAGCACCCTATACCCCTTGGGGTAGCCGGGAATTTCATCAAATAGAAGAGCAGGAACCGGAGCCCTCTGCTGCATTAACTCTGTAAGTGCGCCGATCTCCAGGTTCCAGTCGGCGCCTTTGATTCTTTGAAGTTCTGCCGGAGAATCGATCCGGCTTAACCATTCGCGCAAATCCTTTACTGGCATTTGTCGAACCTCACTTTCTCATGAAAAATCAAGTAAAATCAAGCAGCGCAAAATAAGCAATCCTTCTTAGTTATTCGCAACCGCTTCAGTCTTCTTTGCTTTAAAGTTTTCGTATACCGGCCACGACCAGGCGAATACCACCAGAATGAGCAGGACGATCGTAGTCAAGCTGCCGTAGAAAATGGATAACGAACCATTACTCATAATCATAGCCCGGAGAAAGTTCTTTTCAATCAGGGGCCCTAAAATCATGGCCAGGATCAAGGGAACGGTAGGATAATTTTTAACTTTAAACAAGTAGCCTAAAAAGCCGAACACAGCGGTCGCCACCATATCACCAATGTTATTGCGCAGGGAATAAGTACCGGTAAGGCACAGTAAGACGATAAGGGGGACCAGCACCTCGTTCTTCACTACCGTGACTTTGGCAAACCACCCGGATCCCAGGATTCCGAAAACCCAGGTAAATATTAAGCCTAATATAATTCCAACAACCGCAGTGTAAACGATATTCCCGCTCCGGTCAAACAACCGGATCCCCGGTTCCAGTCCCTGCATCATCATACAGGCCAGCATAATTGCACAGGACCCGCTGCCCGGGATACCCAGGGCAAACGTCGGAATCAGCGCTCCGCCTTCTACCGCATTGTTGGCCGCCTCAGGAGCCAGAACCCCCTCGGGATTGCCCTTGCCGAAGCTGTCTGGGTCCTTGGACGTCTGGACAGTCACGTTATAAGCGATAAAGTTAGCGGCGGAGATGCCCACGCCCGGCATCATGCCCATACCTGTGCCGAGTAAAATCGACCGGATCAAGGTTTTGGGATGACGGAGGGTTTCCTTAACCCCCTCAAACATTCCTTCAGCTTTAGCGGCCACTTGGGAAACCGTTCCTCCCTTAAGTCCCAGTTCCAGGGCTGAGGAAAGCCCGAAGAGTCCGATCAGAACGGGAACAAAATCGATCGGGTCTTGCAGGTAAGTGACTCCGAAAGAAAACCGGTAGACCCCATAAACAAGGTCCATGCCCACAAAGGCCAGCATCAATCCGAAACCGGTCATGACAAAACCCTTCAAAACCGAACCCTTACTGGAAACCACAATGACGCTCAGACCAAAAATAGCCAGCAAAAAGTAATCGATAGGTCCGAACAAAAGGGTAATCATGGCTAAGAAAGGGGCTACGGTCATCAAAACCACCATCGATACGATTCCGCCCAAAGCTGAAGCGGTTGCGGCGATGCCCAGGGCGACTCCGGCCCTGCCCTGCTGGGCCATGGCGTATCCGTCCAGGGCCGTTGCGGCGGAACCCGGTGTCCCCGGCGCATTGATCAGAATGGCCGAAACGGACCCTCCGTAAATTGTCGAACCGAAAAGACAGCCTAAAAAGATCAACGCATCGGTAGCGCCCAGCTTAAAAGTAAACGGCATCAAGAGAGCCATGGCCAGGGTAGGACCAATGCCGGGCAAGGCGCCGAAAATAATGCCGGTAAAGGATGCGATCAAGACTAACTCTATCGTCAAGGGGTTGAAGACACTGCTTAAAATATCAAGTACCACCTATTGTTCTCCTCCTTTCTACAGTCTTTTAGCTAAATCAACTGCCACAGGATCCCCGTGGGCAGCGGCACCAGCAAAAGTTTGGCAAACAGCAGCCAGATAGCAATGACGCCCACTACCGCCCAAACGGCGACTAGTAGAGGCTTGCGATAGCCAAGAAACCAAATCAGCCCTGCCATATAGAGTATTCCGCCCAGCCGGTAGCCTAACAAATAAATGAACAGAATGCAGCCAACGATTCCTGCCGCGGTGGGGATCCAACGCAAAATGGTCGCTTTTTCGATTTTTTTGCCAGAGAGCCCGCTGCTTTCTTTAATCGTCTTCACTAAAAGTGCGCAGGCTAGTACAAAAGTAATGCTCCCGATTAAAGTTGGAAAATACCGTGCGGAGTCGGGGTAGCCCTGAGCCGTCACGACAATCACTAACGCCAGCAGAGCCATTCCCGCTTGGGTACATAGATCTGCAACATTACCCTTTAACAAGTTTCTCCCTCCTCAATAAGAAAATAGGGTCATAGACATAGAGATGGGGGAAGAAGATTAACATCCTCCCCCCGTCCGGTTGTTCTGCTTCTATTTCTTAGCCGCTTCCTCCATGTCCTTCTTCATCAGTGGCACGTAGGTGGATTCCATATCTGCATAAATTTCTTTGACTTTCTTTTCATATTCCTCCGGGCCCACAACATTCCAAGCCAGACCTGCTTTTTCGGCCATACTTATAACTTCAGGGTCTTTCACAACTTTCTCCAGACTGTCGACGAGCTTCTGCTTCACATCGGCAGGAAGATCCGGAGGCGCAACGATCCCATTGGAAATCGTTACGGAAGGCACATCAAACCCCAGTTCCTTGAAAGTTGGAACATCAGGCAGGTTCTTAACCCGTTCATCGGCGAAAACAACGATGGGAACCACTTGGTCTGGATATCCCACAATATTGGAGGTACCGGTAAACATGGCCGCGTCTACTTTATCGCCGACCAGGCCTGCCAATGTTTCGCCGTCGCTTTCAAAGGGAACGAGACGGAAATCGATACCGGTAATTTGTTTCATCAAGACCGATTGCAAATGCTGGGTAGAGCCCATCCCCGCATCGGTAGAGATGACTAATTGCTGCTTCTTGCTGGCGTCTAATAAATCCTGGAAAGTCTTGTATCTTCCATCTTTCTTGACCAGTACAACGCCATAGTCTTCGATGATCTGATAGAGATACGTAGTATTGGTAACGTCATATTCGCCGTCATACAGAAGTTTCCCCAGGGAGTAGGATGGTTGACCAAGAATGCCTAAGGTGTAGCCATCCGCCTTGGATTTGTACACAAAGCTCCTGCCTACCCTGCCGCCTGAGCCCGGCATACTTTCCGGCACAACGGTCTGCCCTAAAGCCTGGGAAAGAGCCGGGGCAACGACACGGATGGCCAGATCCTCTGAGGAACCGGCCCCCTGACCCGTTATCAGCCGGATATTATGGTCCGGATAGGTACTGCCTTGTTCGGGCGCCGTCGTTGTTGTAGCCTGGCCGCATCCCGTCGGAATGATGAGTGCCAGAAGCAGCACCAATATAATAGATAATCTTGATTTAGACCCTTTTTTCATTTCTACATCCCCTTCCACTTTATTTTTCCACTTAACTGTTCCATAATGGAAAATTCCCCCTAATCACACCTCCTGTAAACAGTATTTTACATGTCAGATTTTATAAGGAACACTGGAAATATAAACCTCGTCAATATCCAGCTTTCTTGCGGCAAGTCCCTGTTCATATACATACAGGGCCAGAGCTTCCAGCGTCTTGCGGTTGGGCTCGATACCGTAGGGCCAGTAATCTTGACCAAGTATCTCCACTGCTTCTTCATAGGCCGGAATGAGCCATGGCAGCATGTACACAGGAGCCGTTGTGTTGGGTATCGCCTGCTGGCAGATATCCTTTGCTTCACAAAAAGCTTTGTAAAGGCTCTGGGCTACCCAGGGGTAACGGTCCAGTACAGCTTTACGGATCACGATGTTGTGCATGATCGGATAAATACCCGTTTTCTTAAAATAGGCCTTTTCCAATTCCATATAATCAGGAAACAGCAAACCTATTTTGGGTGAACCTTCGCGGAAGCACTTCGGGGCTCTCGCCCCGATCATGGCCGAGATCTCCCCTTTTTCCAGCATGTCGCTTAGTGTCTTATGGGGGACCTTTTCCAGTTTGAGTTCTTTGGGCAGGGTCGGAGTCGCGATTCTCTGCTCCCTCCCGGGAGTATCCTGCCCGCCGTAATACCAGTGGATATCCGTGGGGTTTACACCATATTCGTGCTGTAGCATGCCGCGAATGAATACTGTAGCGGTCATGGTATAGTCGGGTACCCCTACCGCTTTGCCTTTTAAATCCTGGGGGCTTTTGATTCCCGCATCCTTGTTGATCCAGATTTCCGAATGCCTGAATTTCCGGGAAACAAAAACAGGAAGAGAGATAAAGCGGTCGTCGCCCCGGGCCCGGAGGATAAAATAGGACGAATTGGAGAACTCGCAGATATCAAACTCTTCATTCTGCAGTTGCCGCCAGAAAATCTCTTCAGGACCCAGCTTGATCACATTCAAGTCGATTCCTTCCGGCTGAACCAACCCGGAAAATAAGGCAGTGGTCCTGTCATACTCCTGGCAAGCCATGGTTAACTGTAATTTTGCCATACTGATGCCTCCTCGTATACTATACTCATACACGAACGCTTCAGCGTTCGTGTCTCAGGTATCACATTATCCAGTATTTTACTGGGAATTTCAATTCACTCAAACATGGCAATTCTTTTCTCTTCTTTACATCCGAGATAACCTGTAGCATCATTAAATTGTTCTGCCATTACATGATATAATAGTCAAAGTTTTAACGAATCTGATTATAAAGCTATTATACTCTCTGTAAAGTTAATATGGGACAAGCTTTAGTCCTCCTTGCGGCTCGACCGCAAGGAGGATACAGTAAATCTCCTAATGTTCGGCTTCATTGCAGTTAAGCGTCTTTGCTTTTTAAAAAATTTATATGTTGCAATTCTCGTGCCAATAGATACCGAGGGGACGGACCAGCCAATTGCAGCCTTGCTTTAGAAGATTCCGGTCGTTTATTTACAACTACCGTTCAAATTTAATACTTGGATGTCCAAATTTAGAACATTGCCATATTTTCCTTTTCTTTACCGACCCTTCCAGCCTAAAGCTGATCCCGGGAAAAGTTGAGACCTCCGTCAGGTCCGATCAGAAACAAGTCTTCCACGCCAATACCGAAGTTCTTCATGGACCATTGGTATTCCAGAGCGCCCACCATGCCTTCCGTAACGGCGGCAGCGGTATCCTTCTTGAAAAAGATCGTGACCGGCTCCTGTAAGCCCATATTATGGCCCACATCCCGGTTGAAAACACGAGCTAGATCGGCGTCGGGTATCATGCCCAGGCTTAAGAAATAGGGTCGTTCCTTTTCAACCCTGGATACGGCCAGCTCATAGATATCCTTGCCGCACATCCCTGCTTTCACGTTGGGAATAACGTCCTTGACCATGTAGGATTCGAAGCGGTCATACGCTTTTTGGACATCGCCGTCAAAGATGATGGTACGGGCAATGTCGGAAGCGGCATGATGGATGCCGGTATCCCCAATCAGCGAAACCCCGGCGTCAATTTTTACAGCTTTACAGCTTTGATCCAACGGATAGTCAAAGGGCAGGGATGGAATGACGCTCCTGCCGGCAGCATGACAGTTCGTCCAAAAAGTATTGATCTTCAGGGGAAGGTTGTGCCGTTCTTTAAAAACTTGCAACAAGAATTGGTATTTATTGTAAATATCAAGCTCCGAGATTTTTCTGCCCGCCAAAATCTCCTTCTTGCCCCATTCCAAAGACTCGTCGGTGGCAAAGACGCTGATCCGGGCGGCAATAATACAGTAGGAAAGGTCCTCCGCCGCCCTAAGCTCACGGAGTTGTCTGACCATGTTCATGGCATTCTTCCAGTTGAGTTCGGCAAAACCCAGTCCGGTCAGCCAACCGATGGGAAAATGCTGTTCTTCCAAGCCTAGTGGACCATCGCTAACCAGATTCTTGACCATGGCGGCAAAAGAATCCACCTGTTGTCCAGGGCCATAGTCTTCTAAAGGCAGGACCGAAAAGAGATAAACGTTAGCACTGCCTTTGATATAAAGAGCCGCGACCCGGTCTTCCTGGTGGCGGGTAATACCATATCCCGTGATCTCCTGTACCCCCAGGGGGGAGGTGCAGAGTACGGCTTCCAGGCCATTGGTTTGCAAAAGCTTATCCAGTAAGACAAAACGGGTATCAACCCGGTTTTTGATATACGCCGTCAATTCTTTCTTAACAGGCGAATTTTCAATCAGCTTTAATGCGGCCTGATCAGCCTGGTCTCTCTTCTGGTTAAACTTCTCCAACACGGCGGCCTGCGAAACTGTGTACAGGTAGAACCGAGGGTCGGCGACTGTTTTTTCAGCCAGGACGCAGTCATACTTCTTGGCTAAGGACTGGTACATGGACAGGGGCATGTCCTGATGTACCGACGCTACGCCCTCTTGTCCGGCGATCCCGTCAACGGCGGAAATAAAGTCTTCATAAACGGCTATTTCGGAGGGTTCAAAAGTAAAATACGGGTTGTAATACACCACCTGATAGTCAGGGGGGATTGCTTTGTCGATTTTCTGTAAGGCTTCCACATTTCCGCGTTCGATATGCCGGGTGATGAGGATATTCCGCCCGTCTTTTTTAGCGATCACCGGCGCAACCGAGCGATAACCGTCATAATTGAGGGCCACGGAAAGAAATTTGTTTTTGACTGCCGTATTGAGCAGTCGGGAGGTTTCCTGCAAATCGGTGATAAATTCTATCATTTTCCAAGTACTCCTTTGATTATTCCATCCACTTCCTGGTCGGACAGGGGACCTTTCTTATCAATACCGGCCTGTTTGATCTTTTCCAGCATGACTTTTTGTTCGGCGTCGCAGGCGGTAAGGCTAAGCTCTTCTAGTCTAACCTTGACCGAGGCCAATCCGGACTTTTTGCCGTACATGACCCGGGCTTTGGTTCCCACCATCTTCGGATCCATGTTAAACATGGCCAGAGGATAGTTCAGCACTTGTTCGATACCGATCCCTGACTCCCTGGCAAAGGTCCTGTCCCCAATGATCGGTTTGTTGGAATTAACCGGTACGCCGCTGAATTTAGCTACCAAATCTGAAAGTTCTTTAAACTTAGCGAAGTTATAATTGGCCATTTCATAGCCCAGGCATCCTTTGAGTGCAAGGGCCATCTCTTCAAACCCGGTGTTGCCGGTGCGCTCGCCCAGCCCGTTGACGCTGACGTGGACTACATCGGCTCCCGCCGTGATCGCGCCTAAGGAAGTGGCTACTCCCATCCCCAGATCGTTATGGGTATGCACTTCCACCGAACAGCCGGTAAGCTTCTTGATATGCCGGGTTAAATAGCCGGTGGCTTCGGGGATGGCGCAGCCTACGGTATCAACGACACCGATGGAATCAGGCTTGGCGTCCTTGCATAAGCCGGTCAGCAAAGCGTCATATTCTTCAATGAGGCATCTCGTCGCGTCGTAAGGGAAATAGACCACATACAAACCGGCTTCCCTGGCGGCTTTAACCGCGATAATACTGGTTTCCAAGACCCATTCCCAGCTCTTGTTGAACTGGTGGCGTAGCTTGGGATAGCCAATGGGTGTTTCGATCACCACGCCCCAGGCGCCTGAATCGGCAACCTTTTTGATGTCATCGGGAACCGCCCTGGCAAAGGCCAGTATTTTAGAGGGCAGTCCCAGGCCGGTGATTTTCTTAATGGCGTTGAAATCATCCTGGGAAACAGCCGGCATGCCCGCTTCAATCCGCTCCACGCCAACCTCGGCCAGTTTGGCCGCGATGGCCACTTTCTCATCGGGCTTTAACACCACGCCGGGAGTTTGCTCCCCGTCCCGCAACGTTGCGTCATGGATCTCCACTTTGGAGGGCAGGGTCCAGCCTTTTCTCACTTCCTCCAGGTAGTTGTAATGGCTGAACCAATATCCCTCGCTCTTCCAAGGTCCTTTTTCAATATTCATAAATTATATCTCCTTACTATACTAGTAATACAATGTTTTGAAGGCACGCAAACCTGCTTACAGACCCTTCACCGCTTCTTTCAGCTTTTCCATACCCCGTTGAATGTTCTCATAGGAGTTGCAGTAGGAAACCCGCACGTAGCCTTCCCCTTCCTCGCCGAAAGCGGAACCGGGTACTGTAGCCACGTTGGCTTTTTCCAGGAAAAACGTGGAGGCGTCCATGGAGGACATCTGTAAGCCTTTGATATTGGCAAAGGCGTAAAAAGCACCGGATGGATTGGTGCATTTGATTCCGGGAATGTTATTTAAGGATTTGACTACCAGATCTCTTCTCCGTTTGAACTCAGCCACCATTTCCTGAGCCTGGCTTTGGGAACCTTCCAGAGCTTCCAGAGCCCCAAATTGCGCAAAAGAAGTGGCGCAGGTTACCAGATATTGATGATTCCTGATGAGAGTTCCCATCAGTTTTTTATCGGCACCGATCCAGCCGATACGCCAGCCGGTCATTGAATAGGTCTTCGAAGCAGCGTTGATGCTGATGGTGCGTTCCTTCATGCCGGGGAGCGAACCAATGCTGACGTGTTCATTGCCGTCATAAATAATTTTTTCATACACTTCATCGGCCAACACCAGAAAATCATGCTTTTTGGCCAGCTCTGCGATGGCCTGCAACTCACTTTTAGGCACGACTCCGCCCGTGGGATTTTGGGGGCTGACCAGAATGAGCATTTTTGTCTTCGGGCTAATCTTAGCCGCCACATCTGCTGCAGACAGCGCAAAATTATTTTCTTCTTTCAAAGGCACCGTGACCGCGGTAGCTCCCAACATTCCGGGAATATACACATAGTTCAGCCAGCCGGGCGCCGGCACAATGACTTCGTCGCCAGGGTTTAAAAAAGAGGCCATCGCCGCGTATACTGCCTCGCAGGCTCCCACTGTCACCATGATTTCGGCGGCAGGATCATACTCCAGGTTGTTATCGGCTTTCAGTTTCTTGGCAATGGCTTTGGTAAGCTGCGGGATCCCATAATTAGAGGTGTAATGTACCTGTCCTTCATCCAGCGCTTTTTGTGCTGCTTTTTTTATGTTCACCGGAGTATCGAAATCCGGACGTCCCAAGGCTAAGTCGATAATATCCACTCCTTGCGCCCGCAAACGGTTGGAAGCCTCTAATACTTTGCGGATCCCCGAAAACGGCAAGGCTTGCATGCGGTCGGCTTCCCAGCGATTTGATTTTTCTACTGCCATACGAATTCCCCCTAACTGTTTTATAAAATGATCAAATCTTGCTCAATGGCTTTGTGAAACAATTCCAGAGCCCTTTCCAGGTGATAGCGGATCAACCGCTCCACCTCTTCCGGATTCCGCATCCTTAAGGCTTGAATAATTTCCAAGTGTTCTTCGTAGATTTCCTGCATTCGGCCGTGAACAGTAAGAATAGCCGACCGCAGTCTCTTAGCATAAGCCCAATAATCGATAATCATCTCGTATAACCGTTTATTGTGGCAGTTTTTGTAGAGCTCCCTATGCAATTCATTGTTTTTCTCGTCGGCCAATTTAAAGTTGCCTTGCTCAAACGCAGCAATCATCTCTGAATTGATTCGCTCCAGTAATTGCAACGTCTCTTCGGTGACATCGGGTGTGACCAACCTACCGGCAAAAGCTTCAATCACCATGCGAATCTGATAGATCTCGGCCATATCCATAGCCGAGAAGGGCGCCACATAAGCCCCCTTGTTTGCTTCGACCACGACCAAACCTTCTTTTTCCAGCTTGTGTATGACTTCCCGGATCGGCGTGCGGCTGGTGCCCAATTCTTTTGCAAGGTCCCTTTCGATAAGACGATGACCTGGTTTTAAGTTATAGTTCATTATTTTTTCTCTAATAGTTTCATACAGACTATCTGAAGCCTTTCCTTTTTGTATCAATTTAATAATTTCTCCTTTTCTGTTTTGAATGATATTAGAGTAATTAAATCTCGAAACCGGTCTAACCGGCTATAGCTTTGTCGATGCCCCGGCTTAGTGTTCGCTCATCTGCAGAGGTCTGGGCGGCAGGAACTGCAGCGAATAGCCGATGATGTCGTTTACCGCTTTAAAATTGTGATTGTCAAGGTACTCATCCAGTTCCTGGGCTATTTTAGCGAAGTGTTTCATCCCGTAATACATAGCCGAAGTATGTACCTGAACCAGCGAAGCCCCCAGCGCCAGCATTTCGGCGGCATCGGCTCCCGTAGTGCATCCGCCGGTAGCCATGATAGGTATTTTTATCACTCTGGCGGTATCGGCAATACACCGTAAAATGATGGGTTTCACCGCATCTCCGGAAAGTCCGCCCACTCCATCCGGGTTGCCCAGCGCCGGCTTCAGCGTGTCGGAATCTAATTCCAAGGCCGGAAGCGTATTAGCCACAGTAACGCCGTCGGCACCGGCTTCTTCGGCTGCGATCGCCAGCTTGGGAACATCGAGAATCTTATGGGATGAAATTTTAGGAACTACCGGGATCCGTACTGCTTGTTTTACCGCTTTCACTGTTTCATAAACCTGTTCCGGACTGTCGCCGGACAGGAACCCGTACTTTACTCCATGGGTGGGATGCACACAGGAAACGTTCAGCTCGATCAGTTCAGCCCCAGCTTCTTCCAGGCCACGCGCCACAAAAACAAAGTCCTCGGGCTTTTCGCCCAGTGCGCTGCCTAAGATAGGGCCTAAGTTCACTGATTTAGCCATGATAATATCTTGTTTGAATAGTTCCACCCCTGGATTGGGGATCCCCTGGGCATTCACCATATAGGTCTTAGACGGTTTGCGAACGATCTGGGGTTGGGGATGACCGATTTTTCCTTTTGATCCGCAGGTTTTCCCGATGGCTGCCGATGCACCCCCCTTAAGCCCGGCAATCATTCCTGCTCCTGTATGGGTGAGGCAACCGGAGCTCAAGATGATGGGGTGCCTAAATTTAATTCCAAATACTTCGACTTCCAGATTGGCCAACTCTTTGTCACACTCCTTTTATGTTTTCTTCTAATATTGTACTCCATTTGGTATACCATTTGCAATATAAATATTTTCTTTTTGTTGAATTGTTCCATGTATACACAATTCAATTACAATTTTTTTTAAAGGGCTAGCGTATTGGGCGCAAACAGCTCTTCAACATCCAACAGCCTGGGACTCAATCCTTGTTCAAAGGACCATCTGGCTTCCGCGTCCAGTGTCCGGCGGTTGCGGGAAACTCCATAAGCCCAGTAGTCAGGCCCCATCATATTTTCTACCTGCTCTATCTCCGGAATCAGCCAAGGTAATAAGACCGTCAGGGCCGAAGTTTTACGCAGCTTCTCCTGGGCCAGGTCCTTTGCTTGCGCAAAAGCCCGGTACAAGGACTCCGCCAGATACGGATTTTGTTCGTAGACCTTTTGTCGAATCACTACGAGATGCATAATTGGGAATATCCCTGTCCGCAGGTAGTAGTCCTCTTCCTCTTTTCTAAAATCCGGGAACAGCCTGCGGACATGAGGGGATTTTTTTATAAAGCAGGTCGGATTGAAGGCCGTGATCAACGCGTCAAGTTCTCCTTCCTCCAGCATCTTGTTAAGGGTTTGGTGAGGGCCGATGTGTTGAATGGAGAGACTCTCAGGAAGCTTGATATGGGCCATGCGGTCCGTCGCTTCGGGCTTTTCCTGCCCGCCGGTAAACCACCGTATCGTCTCGGGCCTAACGCCGTAATCATCCGACAGAAATCCGCGGATACATAGGGCGGCGGTAATATGATATTCCAATACTCCTACCTTTTTCCCGGCCAAATCCTGGGGCTTCTCGATCCCCGCTTGCGTGTTTACGAAGATGGATGAGTGCCTGAACATTCTCGAAGTAAACACGGGGAGGGCGATGAACCGGTTGATGTCCCTGGATCTTTCCATCATGTAATTCGAGAAAGACAACTCGGCCGCATCAAATTCTTCGTTTTGCAGCACCCGTTTGAACAGTTCCAGAGGGCCGAGAGAAACGTATTCCAATTCCACTCCTTCCACGGATACCAAGCCGTCGCGCAGGGCACGGGTCCGGTCATAATCCTCACAGGCCAAAGAAATTTTTATCTTCTCACTCATGGCAACACCTCTTTCCATCAATCATTAGGGTGGGTTACTGCACGGGCCAGCGCGCTTTTAAGCGGGCTCCTTTCGGGATGGAGGCGATAATTCTTTCGGAGATAGACTGGGCCTCTTTCAGCACAACGTTTTTGGGGATCGTCATAAATTCCCTGTTTTCCATAATGATTTTTCCATTGATCACAACTGTTTCCACGTCATCGCCACTGCCGGCATAGACAAGATTAGAAATGATAGAAAAATCATGCAGGGGAAGCCAGTTGGGCCGGTAGCAATCAACAATGATCAGGTCCGCCTTCTTCCCTGCCTCTAGGGAACCAATTTCATCATCCCATTGGATGGTTTTGGCTCCTTGAATGGTGGCAAGCTCCAGAGCCTGCTCGGGAGGAATCAAGTCACACCTTTGACGGGCTTCTTTATGGACCGTAGCCACTTGCCAGAGGGTACGGAACATATCCAAGCTGTTGTTGGAGGAACTTCCGTCGGCCCCCAAGGCGACCGCCATTCCGGCTTGGATCATTTCCGGGATCCTGCCTTTGGCGCAGGCCCCATATCCTCCGTGCATTGAAGAACCGGGATTATGGCAGACACGGACTCCTTTGTCGATCAGGATCTGCAATTCCTGCTCATCCACAACCGAGAGATGACTTAAAAACCATTCCGGTCCTAAAACGCCTAAGGAATCCAGATAGTAGATGGTGGTGAGACCCGTTTTTTTTCTGACAAACTCCACTTGTGATTTTGTCACAGCCGCATGCATTTGGATCATAACCCCATCCCGCTTGGCTAAACGGGTAATCTCCCTGTACAGGTCGGCACTGACATTGGATTCGACCCGCAAAGCGTAAGAGGCCCGGAGCAGTCCCTCGGCTTTCTTATGCCAGGCAGATACCAGTCTTTCCTCTTCCTCCAGGGTTTTCCTGGTGCTAAGCCGTCCCGGCAGCTTCTCGGGCAGATGCCGTTCAGGGGACCATTCGTCCATGCCCGCCCAACTGATGATGCCGCGCATGCCAAAGTCCTGCAGGGCTTTGGCCACGTAATCCATGCGATAGCCCCCCGGATCGACCACACAAGTGGTGCCGGTACGAATCATCTCCATGGCGCAAAGCAGCGTGCTGTAATACGTATCCTGGTCGGTCATTTCCGCTTCGTAGGGATAAATGTAATCGAAACACCAGGGGATCAGATCCAGATCGTCCCCCAGGCCCCGGGCCAGCATCTGCGTATTATGGACATGGGCGTCGATGAGTCCGGGCATTACGATTTTGTTGCGGGCATCAATTATTTTTTGGGCCGGGTATTGGTTCGCCAAGGCCTTTGTCTTGCCAAGAGCCACGATCGAACCCTGATCTATGACGATGGAGCCTTCTTTGATGATTTCACGCCTCTCGTTCATAGTGACGATCATTCCGTTATCGATGCGCAATTCCGCCGCTTTATCCCTCATCTTTGTCCCTCCGGCGGCTGATCATCCACATATCCCAGACCTGCCACGGCCATCACCCTGGCCCCTGGCGGCAACTTAAGCGTCGCCGCCAGTTTGCTTTGCGCCGCCGGTTTGGTTATTTCGATTCTCGGTACCAGGCGCAGGGTTTTAGCGCCTATTTCCAGGAAGGAGGTCAATCTGCCCAGGCTGAATGCGTCCAACAGATCCAAAACCCGAAAGGCGTAAAACGCAAGATAAGTCGGCGCCTCCCAGCCTAACTCCGCAGACAACTTGGCCCCGGTTTCTTTTTCGCTCACGATCCGTTGAAAGATTCCCGGGTATTCGGCCAGATCCGCAAATTTCCCGGCGGCTTCCAGCACCTTCGCTGCGGGCACAGCCGCCTTGTAGTCATATTGATCCTTAACGGAGTATGACGTGCTCAACATCCGGTGAGCCGCGTAGTAAACCCCGAAATCCACCTGGTTCATCAGTCCCGCTTTCTGAAACATCTCCGGATCGGGCGGGCAGGGGCCGCCTATACTGGAATAAGTGGAGTTTCCCACGACCCGGACGGTATGCCAAGTCCCCGGCTCCACAAACACCTGGCAGCCCGGGTAGATGTGTTGTTCTTCACCGGTGTCTAAATCCACCACATAGGCTTCTCCGCTCAAAATATAGAAACTATCCTCCGACTGCCAGTGAACATGGGGTACGTTCTCATCCCCCGGTTCCATTTCAAAGTAATTGACCGTGGTAAATTTAGAACCCATCCCCGGCCAGACGAGAGCCTTGGCAAATTTTCCTTTAATATAGGGGATCTTGGCAAAATTATCTCTCGTTATAACTTTAATCGCCATTGACTGCACCTCCTTTTGAGAATAATCGTTATCTGTCCATATTGACCATCAGATCCTTCATTACTCTATCCTTATTGACGGGTTCGATCACCATGTCTTTTTGCATTTTCGTCCTGCAGGTCACCACCGTCTTGCCGTTCAACCTGTAGGTGCAAATCATGCAGCAGCCGGTGCGGCAGGAATACCTGAAGCTAAAAGTGCTGTCGTAATGTGCCCGGATGTAATCCAGGACCCCGACAATGCTTTCGTTCGGTTCAAAGGGGACCTCATATTTTTCATAGCGGGGCTCTTGATCCAAGGCCGGATCATACCGGAAAACCGTCACAGTCGTCATTTCCCTTGTTCCATAGCTCATGTTATTTGAGTCCCTCCCATCCAACTTTATCGAATACTACCGGCGTTGTGGTAAAGTTCATCCGGCCGTTCTTTTTCTGCACGATGATATTCTTTAACCAGTTTTGGTCGTCTTTTTCTTGATAGTCCAAGCGGTAATGCGCGCCCCGGCTTTCCGTACGGAGCAGGGCTCCCCGCAAGTGCATTTCCGCCACGTCCAGCATAAATTCGTCCTCAAAAGCATCCAAGAGTTCAAGGTTGTAGCTCCCCCGCGGTGTCTTGACGACCAGTTTGGTCAAGTCCTCACGCATGCTTTCGATTTGTCCCAGCGCTTTCTTGACGGACGCTTCGTCCTTGATGAGGGAGACTTCAAACATGGCTTCTTGGATCCTGTTGCGTAAGACCAACGGGCTGATCCCCTGATCCCGGCCCATCATCTCTTTGACTTGCTGTTCCCTGGCCAGTACTACGCTTTCATCAAAGCTTCCGCCGTCTGCGCCTCCGGCCTTCAGGTATTCTACGGCCATGTTTCCGGCAATTTTGCCGAACACCTGCACTTCCGGCAGGGCATTGCCGCCAAGCCTGTTGGCGCCGTGGCTACCGCCGCAGACTTCGCCGGCGGCAAAAAGGCCGGCGATCCCGGTTTCACACCGGGTGTTGATTTGGATCCCGCCCAGGTAAAAATGGGCTAGAGGCGCAATTTCAATGGCTTCTTCCCGTAAATCGATCCCCTCGTCCAGCATTTTAACGCCTCCGAAATCCCAGCCGGGATGGTTGTCGGCGATCCAGTTTTCCAGCACATTTTTCGGTAAGAAGGACACATCCATATAGACCCCGCCGTTTTTGGTTCCGCGTCCTTCCTTGATTTCGATAAAAATCCCCCGGGAAACGATGTCACGGGTGCCCCGTTCCATATTGACCGGGTCGTATTTGACCATAAAGCGTTCGCCTTTATAGTTCAGCAACTGGGCGCCAAAATTCTGGCATAGCTGGCAAACGGTCTGCTGCGCGTAAAGGGTCTTGGGCGCCACCACATTGTAAGGAAAGAACTGGCAAAACTCCATGTCTACCAAAGGCAATCCCAGCCGGTAAGCCATGGCGTAGCCATCCCCCGTCGCTTCCCGGGCGGCGGCGTTGTTGCTAAAGATTTGCATGGCTCCTCCGGTAGTAAGGATGACCGCCCGGGCTGCAAACAGGATGAATCCGCCCGTCTTCAAATCTACTCCCAGTGCTCCTACGGTTCGTTCTTGGTTCGTCAGAATATCGATAATCATTACATCATTTTGAATCTTGATCTGCTCATGTTTCTTCAGAGCCCTGATCATGGTAGACATAAGCTGCCGTCCTGTGGTGCCCCCTGGATATGTATAGGCTCCCCTGGCTTGGGAATGGCCGGGGTAATGATAGAGGTCGTAGCGTTCGGGATGGCCCTGCTGACGGGCAAATTTACATCCCTCCGCCTCCAGCTCATGGACAACATTCGGCGCTTCCCTGGTAAATAGTTCCGCCATGGCCTGATTATTAAGATACTTGCCGCCTTTGAGCGTATCCATGAGATGTAGTTCGGGCGAATCGTCAGGACCTAGGGCCGCATTATAGGTGGCGACAGCCTGAACGGTTACCCCGCTTTTCCCCGCCACGCTTTTCGTAACCACTAATGCTTTGTAGCCTGCTTTGGCAATTTCCAGCGCCGCTTTAGCGCCTGCCGCTTCGGTTCCGATGATCAGAACGTCTGTGGAGACTTGGGGAATATTTTCGGTAAGCACACTCTAACACTCCTTTCTTTGTTAAGCATGATCTGTATTTGATAAGTAGTTACTTTCACCGGCTTCCGGGTTTCACCGCCGGGAGTCCGGCTGCGCACAAGGGACACTGGGCCGGGTCATAATTTTTCACATCCAACTGCAGCATAGAGAAATAGGGGGCCGTAAGCTTAGCCTGGCCGCCGCTGCGGTCAACGATGGAGCCGACTCCGATCACTTGGGCTCCCATGCCCTCTACCAAATCCACCACTTCCTGGGAGGAACCGCCGGTGGTAATGACGTCTTCCACCACCAGGACTTTTTGCCCTTTCTCCACAGTGAACTGGCGCCGCAATGTCATCTTGCCGTTTTCCCTCTCCGTAAAGAGGCCTGGTACTCCAAGCTGCCGGGCTACTTCATAAGCAACGATGACCCCTCCCAGGGCGGGGCCGATAACAAGGTCCGGTTGCTTAGCGCGGAAATGATCAGCGATCCCCCGGCAGATTTTTTCCGCCAGGATCGGCTCCTTCAGCAGTAAAGCGCATTGGACATAGGCGTTTCCGTGCATTCCCGAGGTCAGTTTAAAATGGCCTTCCAGGATCGCCCCAACTTTTCTCAGCGTTTCTAATACTTCCTTTTGTTCCACGATCACGTACCCCTTTCCACTCAAAATTGGATATCTTATTGTACTCCATTTGGTATACCATTTTAATGATAACATATCTTCAGGGCTCCGTCAATAAGGAAACGCTCCGCTTAGCCCGCTTATTGTATACAGGTGCTCTTTTTTTCCTTGATTCCTTTCACCATCCCCAGGATCGTCAAACGCACATCCGCGCCGGGATACGCGGGCGCCTGGTAAGGTTCCCCCGTGATAGCGGCTTCGATCGCATGATAAGCCGGAACCCCTGCTGCCAAATAGTCCGTAAAAACTTTTTGCACCCGGTTGGCTTTATAAAAAGCTTCCCAAACAGCCCAGCCTTTACGATGCAAGTCATGGGCTACCCGCCTGCAGAGTTGCCAAAAAGGAAAAATCCCCGCGGCCAAATCTACCTTTTGGTCGATCACCTTGGGTAAACCGGAAATGGAGTTGCGAACCATATCCGGCAAGCCTAAAAACTTAGGGCAGGAGGTCTCGTTGTCTAGTTTGCGGACGCTGACCAACCGCGGCATAAACGAGATACCCACCTGATCTTTTAGTTCCGCTACATGCCCATGGTATAGCTTGATAGGCAGGCGTCATTGACTGCCTCCTGAATGCCCAAATCCAGACTCAGTTTGCTGGTAGGCTGGGAAGTGACCACCGTAAACCCTAATTCTGCTAGAAAGGTATGCCAAAAAGGGTAATATCAGAAGTAAAATAAAGTCCGCGGAAAACCGATTGTGAGTCCCATGTATCCACCTCTTGAATATTAAGTTTTGAGAGCTTATTCCAGAATGCCGTGTAAAAATATGTTTAACATTTTTTCGGTTAATTCTTCTGTGGAAATATCGGAAAAAGCCGACTCGCTTTCCAGATTTTTAGCCAGGGTAACCATAACCAACAGGTGCAAAAAAGCAGGCGCCAGTAAGCGCCCGCTCAAGCTTTACAGATTGCAATACAATTTTGGGAAAATATAGTATCAATTTACTTTATCGTAATACTTACTTCCTTGCCAAGGCTACGGGCAATTTTAATGACAAAATCCAAGGAAGGATTGTAAGAACCACTTTCAAAACGGGATATGTTAGATTTCTGTGCCCCAACACGCAAAGCAAGCTCTTCCTGAGTAATATTAAGCTGATTCCGGGCGTCAATGATTTGCGCAATCAATTCATAACGCGGTTTTAGCTTCTCGTATTCTGTTTTGAATTCTTCATCCTTCATCAGCCTTGCTTCAATCTCTGATAATTTCACTCCTGCTTTAGTCATCTTGACACCTTCTTTCATAATCTGATTTATAATTTAATACTTTTTCAAGCTCACGAACTGTGTGTTACTCGTTTTCTTAACAAATCCATGCAGTAGTACAAAAGTATTCTTTTCAAAAAGAAAATAAAAAAGGCGGCTGCGGCCGCATTTAGACTGCGACATTAGATACTATCTGTAATCATCGATAGTATAATGGATTCCATCAACGCCTGTGTAGTCTTCAGGCACCATTGAACCTTCACAGTTTTCACATCGGAAACGTGGAGGTTCTGCTATGTCTCCATCGTCATATATATCAAAGGTTCTTACTACTCCTTCTGGTATTAATTCTTCTGTTCCGCAATCTAAGCATACAAATTTAATTTGTTTTTCTTCCTTTTCTTTGTTTTGCCTTCTGGCTTCCTTTAACTTCACTCTTCGCTAATCTTTCACATACTTTATCCCCTATCTAAATAACGGTTCTAGCTTTCCTTTACTTATTGACTTTACTGCTTCATACATTTCTAACAGCTCTCTGATTTCTACTTGTACTTTCCCCTCTAGCTTATCTCGTATTTTTAACCCTAAATTCTCCCCTTTTCCGTCATATATCCCATCCCAGCTCATTTTGTTCTTACAGTAAGGTTACTTTTTCCCCATCATATCCGATTATCCTGCTCTCTGCTATTGCCGGTCTCCCCATATATCTTCCTACATACTGTGCCGCCCCTCTGGCATCCTTCATTTCACCTTTTGCATATACATAAAATCCCTTGTCATATTTCTTGTACATAGAATCTTTTAACGCCTTGACTTTCTTCTTCCCTATTCTCTCTTCAAGGTTTTTAAGCAGTAGTGTTTCCCATCTTTTTCGCAGCATGTCATATGGTATGTATTTTATCTTTCTCCATTTTCCGCTCTTCCCCATAGCCCCCTGTGTCATCAGCACATGTACATGGGGATTCCATTTCAAATCCCTTCCGAAGGTATGTATGACAGCTACTATTCCCGGCATAAACTTTTCTTTCTTATACAACAAGAAAAAGACCTGCCGGTTAACCGGTAGGTCTTTTGTGATCACATATACTTTTCTATGATTTCCAGATCACTCAGTCTGTCCACATCATTACCTATTTCAGGATAGGGGGATATAATAGCGGCTCCCCTTATCCCCAGAAGGGACTCACATTTCCTTTGTATTGCATTGATAGTCAGGATTCCGAGTGCGAGTCTCAGCAAAAAACCAAAACCCAGGACTCTGGCCATCTTTGTAGGGCTTTTCCTGTATTCAAGCATCTGCTCGACAAAATCCCTGCACTTATCCACAACTTCCGGTCGGAAGCAAAATACGTTGCCTCCGGTAAACTGGCCTTCCCAAAGCCGTGCATAGGTCCTCCTGACCCCGGGGTATTTTTCGTCGTTTACCTTCTTATCAACAATTGAATAGCACAGTTCAACATCCTTCTGCCTGCATCTTGCTATGAAATCCTCTATTGCTTCCCTTGTGATCATAGGAATGTCGGAGGTCACGATCAGAATCTCCTTTTCTCCTGAAAAATAATCCAAAGCAAGCAGTATATTTGATACTATCGAATCCGTCCCTTCGATAATATTATCCACGATACCCCCTATTACCGGCAGCAGCTTATCCTTTGGTCCTACAACGGCAATTCTTCCGATAAGACTGGACTTTCTGAGGGTTTCCACCACATATTCTATCATATGCTTATTCTTGATCTTGTAAAAGGCTTTATTCATCTTTTCTTCACCGATACTGCCGCTGCTATCCCTTTTTTCCCCTGCAAGGACTATTACATCCACTTGGCTCAATCCTTTCTATTTGCGGGCGAAGGCTGTTCGCCCCTAGTACATACGGACGGCCGATGACCGCCCCTACAGCTCATCATTGTCCTCTGATGAATTCCCGACCATTTTCAATATATATTTTTCTGCATTTTCGATATGCTTTATCGCTATTTTCTCAGCTTTATCCATATCTCTTTTTGAAATTGCCTC
Organism: Clostridia bacterium; assembly: GCA_035627615.1. Taxonomy (GTDB): domain Bacteria; phylum Bacillota; class Clostridia; order Lutisporales; family Lutisporaceae; genus BRH-c25. Next base: position 124,450 of record DASPLL010000018.1, on the reverse strand, counting down.
AGCAATCTCAAAGTGTTCCTTTGCCAATTCCTTTGACTTGTTTGATTTGTTGATATACATTATCCTGAACCGCTGGACCTGTTCCCTAAGATTGTTTGTTATCTGAAGCAGCTTCTCGTTTCTTGTGGATCTGAATATCCTGTCATGAAACTCAATATCCATCTGCACGATCCCGTCAAAATCATCCGCTTCTATTGCCTGACTGAAATGCTGCGCAGTCAATTTAAGCTCCTCAATCTCATCTTCGGTCATTCTCAATGCTGCAAGGCCTGAAGCCAGACCTTCCAGTGCAGCCCTGATTTCCAGAACGTCAGTTATATCCTTAATGGAAAGGTCTGCTACATATGCACCCTTTCTGGGCAGCATTATAACCAGGCCTTCCAGTTCAAGCTTTCTTATAGCCTCTCTTATAGGGGTTCTGCTGACCCCCAGCTTTTCTGCAAGCTGCACTTCCATAAGTCTTTCCCCTGGTTTCAATATCCCTGATAAGATAGCACCCCTGACCGACTCAAATACTACTTCCCTTAAAGGTTTATAGTTGTCCAACTTCAATTCAAAAAAATCCTTTTCCATTAGTATCGCCCCCTCTTAGTATTCTAATACAAAAATCAATCAAAAATCCCAGGTCTGATTTATAGTCTTTACTACGAATATCTCATTCACCATGTCTTTTATATGATCATATGCATTATATGCAGATGCATTGTCCTTAAAAATCCCAAATACTGTCGGTCCGCTGCCGCTCATCATGCTTCCCAGAGCACCGTATTCCACAAGTTTTCCCTTCAGTTCCTCTATTTGCGGACATTTCTTTACTGTCACTGTTTCGAGTACATTGCACATATTCACTGCAATGCCCTCCAGATCCCTATCCTCCATGCACCTTATCATATCCTTGATATCAGGCCGCTTTTCAATACTTTCAAGCTGCAGGCCTTCATAGACCTCTTTTGTGGATATGCTCACAGCCGGCTTTGCCAGTAATATAAGACAGTCGGGGATGCCTGCAAGAGGGGTCAGCTTTTCACCGAGGCCTTCTGCATGAGCAGTACCGCCCTGAATGCAGAAAGGCACATCAGAGCCCAGCTTTTTCCCCGCCTCAAGAATTTCATTTTTTGATAAACGCAGATTCCATGCTTTGTTCAGAAGCTTAAGTGTCATCGCCGCATCTGCGCTTCCTCCTGCAAGCCCTGCAGCAATAGGTATTGTTTTATCGATATTTATATGTACGCCTTCCTTGACATTATATTTCATTTTTAAATACTCGGCGGCTTTATAAACTATATTCCCATTATCCGTCGGTATCTTGTCAGTGTTTGAAGTAACTCTTATTTCACCCTTTAAAGTCCTTACAGTAATTGTGTCATATAATGCAACAGACTGCATTATCATTGATACGTCATGGTATCCATCCGGTCTTTTCCTTAGAACATCAATAGCAAGGTTTATCTTTGCAGCTGCCCTGCCGCTCTGTGTATTCAAAATATCACGCTCCATTATCGGGGCAATGGGCAATGGGCGATAGGCAATGGGATTCAGCCAATACTTCGAAGCCCGGCTAAATCCTATTGCCTATTGCCCCGTGCCTATTGCCTAATGTATACATATTCCCCCATTTTTATTATAATACAAATCACTTGATTTTAGTATATTCTTGAAAAAACAAAAGCAGGATTTTATCTCCTGCTTTAAATGAGCATATTTGATTATTTATTTACACTCTGCCCTACCCGCATATTCTTCAATACCATTATCTGCATACCATTTGTTACTCTGCTGGGGTTTTCAATGTCATTCAGCCTAGCCAGGGCATCCACTGTAGTGTTATACCTCTTTGCGATGCTCCACAGGGTATCACCCCTCTGAACCATATATATGGTCACCGCCGGTATCCTTCCATAGTCTATGCTCACGCCTTCCACTGCTTCTACCTTTCCCACCAGCTTCTTCTCAGTATACCTGACAGCTTCTGCATATACCCCAAGTACTGCCCTGACCTCAATTACCTCATTGTTTATCTGGGTGAAGCTTACACTGTCGGCACTGCATTTTACAGTATACGGCATCCCAAGCCTTACACCGGATATGTCCATGGAATGTCTGAAAGGAATCTGTTCTGTCATACTGCACATAGGTTCTGCACTATATGAAGTCACATAGACTGCCGTGCACTCCATCATTCCCTCCAGCATCACCCTGTCATCCAAAAGCTTCACTTCATTTACAATGGGCATCACATCCACATAGCATACCTTTTCTATTTCAGGATCTCCATGCTTTATGCCCATGGTTTCCTTGACCACAATATTCGAGCGGCCTTTGCCGACAAACTCACTGAAGGAGAACATGTTCTTTTCTATATCCACAACATTGCTCGGACTGTATGCATCTATTACTATGTCCTGCTCAGTGTCCTTAAATACTTTTGCCCCCATGCTGAGGACCATATAGGCATTCAGTACGCGCCTGTCACCATTCTCATCCTCAGAGACCTCTACGTAGCATTCCTGGAGGGTATTGTCTGTCGTGCACTCCATGTTTTTCTCTGCTGCCGGGATCTCTATGTATTGAGTGAATGGCACCTCAAACTCCTGATACTGCAACTGCTTTTCCTCAATATCAGTCTTATACAGTATGTTTACTCCCAGTATTCCATTTACTTCAACCTTGCCGTCAATTGCTTTCTCATCCTTTACAACTACCTTGTAATCCGATCTTAGTAGCTTGCTTATTGCAGGCAGATCAGCTGCCAGATTAAGCTCTTCGTTAAACTCATAGCGGTCTTTATTATAACCTACCACCTGTTTAAAGCTGCCTGGCTCGCGGAGTACCTGAATATCTGACAAACCCCTTACATCTGCGGCCAGCTCCAGATCAAACAGATCCTCGACCTTGCAGGACAGGTCCATAATGACCTTAACACTAAGTTTTCTTGAGTTGATCATATAACAGTCAATATGTTGAATCACCGTATTGATATTTTCTTTCATCTTAGGCCTGGCACCCGGTATTTCAATGCCCTGCGAAAAGTTCGCAGCTATATCCATATTGCAGAGTGGTTTTCCTTCATCATCTGCTGCATATAATATGCTTATAAGCACCTGACCATTTACTACGACCTTGTCGTTCAACACCTCGCAATCCTTCAGCTGTACAGTTGCGCTGGGAGCCAGTATCTTGTATAAATCCGGGTTTATGTCCGGCACATTTATATCTTCTTCTACTACCGTGCTGAATACATTTTCGCCTATTATCCTGGATACTTTGAGTGGGTTTTTTATTAACTCTAGTGGCATTAGTTCTCCTCCTCCTACTATAGTTTTTCTATTAATTTATATGAGACGAGGAAGAATTTATGCCAACATTTTTACTCATTCATCAGACCTGTTACTTCGAACAGCTTGAAAGCCGCGCTTATTATTATTGAAACAACTGTGGCCAGGGACATACCTGCCAGTGTAACGGTCCCGATCTGCACGTGGGCGCCGCTCAGGCCGATTATCAGTACTACTGCCGTAAGCACCAGATTCCTGGGCTTGCTGTAGTCAACCTTCTGATCGACCAGCATCCTTATACCTGAAGCAGCTATGACTCCGAAGAGCAGCAGTGATACTCCACCCATTACCGGATCCGGTATGGTTTTTATTGCTGCAGCGAGCTTACCTACAAAAGCCATTATTATTGATATCACAGCAGCTCCTCCGATTACCCAGACACTGAATACCTTGGTAATTGCAAGAACGCCCATGTTTTCACCATAGGTTGTAGTCGGCACTGAACCCACAAGACCTGAAAGTGCTGTCGAAAATCCGTCGCCGGCCATAGTACGGTGCAATCCCGGATCTTTTATCAAGTCCTTCTCAACGATGTTGCTGGTTACTATAAGGTGCCCTATATGCTCTGCTACAACAACCAGAGTGGCCGGCAATATTGTAAGTATTGCGGACATATCCCATACAGGAGCGGAAAATGTAGGTAACGCAAACCATGAAGCTTCTTTTACGGCATCAAAGTTAACTATGCCGACGGACAACGATATTATATAGCCTGCAACAACGCCCACAAGTATCGGGATTATTGACAGGAAGCCTTTGAATACTACTGAACCGATTACCACGATCGCAAGGGTCGAAACAGATACTATCAGGAATTTGGGATCCAGGGGCTTGCCATCCTGAGATATCAGCCCTGCCATATTTGCTGCGGTAGGCGCAAGCTCCAGACCTATGATTGCAACGATTGCTCCCATCGCAGCAGGGGGGAATACTACATCGATCCACTCATAGCCTGCATACTTGATCAGCATTCCAACAAGCACCAATAATAGCCCGGATATAACAAATCCAGCTTGTGCAGCCTGAAAACCCTGGGATGCCATAACTACAAATGTGGGTGACAGGTATGCAAAGCTGGAACCGAGGAAGGAAGGCACTTTACCTTTTGTGAGAAAGATAAAAAGCAGTGTCCCTATACCATTAAGCAATAAAACTGTTGCCGGATTGATCTTAAAAAGTATCGGAACCAATACAGATGCTCCGAACATTGCGAAGAGATGCTGAAGACTCAGCGGAATACTTTCAACCAACGGCAGTTTTTCATGGATTTGTACAACACGTTTAGCCATGTTATTACCCCCTTAAAATTTTTATTATTTTAATATATTATGTCCACTAAAACAAATTTCTACAGGCTTCTACAAGCACTCTTTGTCTATGATATATGAAAATATAGTAATTATCAACAACTTTTTTACAGTTTCTATTATAATTTCTTCTAATAGGATTATTAGACATAAAAAAGGCTTCCATTGAAATATTTTTTAATCCAAGGAAGCCTTTTTTGAAACTCGTTGAGGTCAAGTGGTACACTATGGAAATTTATACTTTCTTACTCGTTATAAAAAAACTCAAGCATTTGCTTGAGTTTTTCGGATCATCATAAGGTAATTACTGTTCCTGCCTTGCCTTCCAGAGCTTCTACCGCTTTGTACAGAGAGGTGATTATCGCTTTCTTGCCCGGGTTTGCTTTTGCAAACATCACGGCTGCAATCACTTTAGGAAGCATACTGCCAGGTGCAAAGTGTCCCTCCTTGATGTACTGTTCTGCTTCTGCGACAGTCATGCTGGAAAGGTCCTTCTGATCCGGTTTCTTGAAATTGATTGAAACCTTCTCAACCTCAGTCAATATCATGAGTATATCTGCCTCTATATCCTCAGCAAGCCTTTCTGCAGCAAGATCCTTGTCAATAACTGCAGCTACACCCTCCAGCGAGCCGTCTTCCTTCTCAATTACCGGTATGCCGCCGCCGCCTGCAGTTACAACAATGGTAGTATCCCACAGCTCTTTAACTGCAGAAATCTCCACTATCTTCTTTGGCATTGGAGATGCAACAACTCTTCTCCAGCCTCTTCCTGCATCTTCCTTCACCACATAGCCCTTTTCCTTCTGAAGCTTCATAGCCTCTTCTTCGGTGTAAAATGCACCAATTGGCTTTGTGGGATTTTTGAAGCCCGGATCATCCTTATCTACAACTACCTGTGTGACCAATGTGACAACAGGTATGTTCCTGCCTCTCTTCCTGATTGCTTCTTTCAGTCCCTGCTGAATGTGATAGCCGATATAACCCTGGCTCATTGCTCCACATACGTCAAAAGGCATAGCAGGAGTTACATTTGCAGCAGTTTCCGAAGCCAGAAGTATCCTTCCGACCTGCGGTCCATTACCATGCACCACTGCCATTTCATATCCTCTTATACTCATTTCCGCCAGATACTCAGCCGTCTTGTTCACTACCATAAGCTGCGCTTCCGCAGTTGCTGGAGTTCCTGCCTCCTGCAGAGCATTTCCGCCTAACGCTACAACTACCTTTGTCACTGACATAAACCTTCTCCTTTACATAAATAGATTCGAGATGCGAGATGCGAGATACGAGGGTCCAAGCAGAGCCTTCGAAGCCTCCAAGGCGAACACTGTTCGCCCCTACAGGAGAACCGCACAAGGGTCGTTCCCCCTCTCGAATCTCGAGTCTCGTATCTGTTATTATAACGTTGCTACCATTACTGCTTTTATTGTGTGCATTCTGTTTTCTGCTTCGTCGAATACTACGGAATGTCTGCTTCTGAATACTTCATCAGTCACTTCTCTGATATCAAGGCCCTTTTCCTTCATTTCCTTCGCCAGCTTGGTCTCAAAGTCATGGAACGCCGGCAGGCAGTGCATGAATATCACATCAGGATTACCTGTCTTATTGAGCATTTCCATTGTAACCTTATATGGTGTGAGCAATCTTACTCTTTCAGGTATCTGGTCCTCTTCACCCATAGATGCCCAAACGTCTGTATATATTACATCCGCGCCTTTTATAGCTTCCATATCATGAGCTACTTCAATTACAGCGCCTGTTTCCTTAGCTATTTCATTGACTTTATTGATAATATCCTGGCTGGGGCTCAATTCCTTTGGTCCCAATGCCACAAAGTGCATGCCCATTTTTGCGCAGCCGTACATCCATGCATATGCCATGTTGTTTCTTGTGTCACCTGCAAATACGACCTTAACCTTGTTGATCGGTTTTGCAACATGCTCTTCAATCGTAAGCATATCTGCGAGAATCTGAGTGGGATGATCAACGTCGGTAAGACCGTTCCATACAGGAACTCCCGAATATTTTGCAAGGTCTTCAACAACTGACTGCTTATAGCCTCTATACTCTATACCGTCATAGTACCTTCCCAGCACTTTGGCGGTATCCTCCAGGGATTCCTTTTTGCCCATCTGTGAGCTTCCCTGGTCAAGATAGGTTACATGGGCTCCTTCTTCAAGAGCGCCCACCTCAAAAGCACATCTTGTTCTTGTAGATGTCTTTTCGAAAAGCAAAACTATATTCTTTCCTCTGAGAAGATAATTGAATATGCCTGCTCTTTTCTTGGCCTTAAGATCATGGGACAGATCAAGCATATACCTGATTTCCATTTGTGAAAAATCCATTAATGTAAGAAAACTTCTGCCTTTAAGATTAACTGCCATTCTAAAATCTCTCCTTTAAAAATATTTATTAATTTCCAATTTCCAAGGTTTTAAATTTCACTTTTACCATGTTATATTACAATATTTTCCGGCAAGGGGCAATAGGCGATGGGCAATGGGTTGGGCCAACTCTTCGAAGCCTTTCTGAACCTATTGCCTATTGCCCCTTGCCTATTGCCCGTCATCCGAAGGATGACTAAATATCTTCCCTGACGAGCGGCATGCTCATGCATCTTGGGCCTCCTCTGCCTCTTACCAGCTCTGATCCGTCTATTTCAAGCACTTCTATGCCATTTTTTCTTAACACCTCATTGGAAGCTTCATTCCTTGAATAAGTCACTACCACACCAGGAGCTATTGCCAGGGTATTGGTACTGTCATTCCACTGTTCCCTTGCTGCTGTTATCACATCTCCTCCGCCGCTCTGTATAAGGCTGACTGCGGGAAGCCTTAGACTCTTCTTCAAGGCTTCGACAAGATCATCCTCTGCAGTTACTTTTATTCCATTATTGCTGCCGCGGGTAAGCTTATATACTGCAACTCTGTCCAGGATACCCGGATATACTGTGAACTTATCCCTATCAACCATTGTAAATACTGTATCAAGATGCATAAACGCCCTAATTGGCGGTATCTGCACTGCAAGTACCTCCCTCAGGCTTTCATTTCCTGCGAACAGGTTCCGTGCAAGTATCTCGATACCGTTGGCAGAGGTCCTTTCACTACAGCCGACTGCCACAACCTCTTTGCCCAGCACCAGTATGTCTCCGCCTTCAATGCTGTGAGGTATGGTATAATTATACCATATTGGGGAGTAATCCTTCCTGAAAAGTGGATTGTAATCATATATGTATTTAATGATAAGCGGTTCCCTTCTCCTTGCATCCGTATGCATGGAGTTGATGGAAATACCGCTGCCTATGATAGACAAGGGATCTCTCATGAAATATAAGTTTGGTATCGGATTTATATACAGAGGGTAATCCTTCATTACATGATCCGAAAGGCTATACTCCCTCTCCACATCAGGTATATCCTTTTTATTCAGGCCTGCTATGGCTATTTCGGCCACTTCCGCAGAGCTTTTTTCAAACAGGTAGGAGAATATCAACTCCCGCAGCTCATGATTTTCTATGTGGCAGTGAAGCAGTATATCATTTATCAAGTTCCTTTTGACATCCACATTCTCAAGAGTCTCAGTCAGCAGCTCCTCGACATAATAAACACTGGTACCTCTTTGTCTCAATATTTCAGCAAACTCATCATGCTCATCTCTCATCTTCCTTAGCCACGGAATGTCATCGAACAAAAGCTCTCTCAGATAATCCGGGGTAAGTCTTTCCAATTCTTTACCCGGTTTATGCAACAGAACAGCTTTCAATTTGCCTATTTCAGATGTAACATTCAAAAAAGGTCCTCTGTCTGCATCGAACATTTGTTAATCTCCCTTCTATATGTTCCAATCTCCCGTATAACCAACTTTAGTATATACAAATAACATTTGTTACACAAGTGGCTGGAATTCAGTACCCAAGAGCATATTTACATTTTATCCCATAAGCCTGCATATTAATTCACCGATACAATGAATAAATATAAAGTACCTGAACATAGCCGACATATTTCTTATTCTAACCACTTTATATTCAATAATTAGACTCTGCCATATTTATGCATAGTATGCATATTAATTTAGAAGCAGGAATAAAAAATTATTATAAACATTTTGTGAAAATCATTTTTCATTCTTAATTCAAATTCTGCAAAATGGCCTCCTTGATTGTTATTGAATTCAAACTATATCTACAGTACTACCCAAAGTGCGCTCTGGATAGAAATAGAAAAAAAGGCAAAAAAAATCAAGAACCCTGAACGGGGTCTCAATTTTTGCCTCACAAGGTTGCCTATATAGTTTATACTTCGCCTATAAGGCGATAATTGCTATCAATACTTCAACAATTGATACTTCAAAAAGGCTAAGTCTTTAGTTGATAGGTAACTACTACATGCAGCCTATCTTTACATTGTCTTTACATGCAAATAGCTCGATAGACTTTGTCAGTATATCTGAATAGCTGAATGAGACGGTTCTCCCGAAATCTTCAGGCACTTCTCCTTCAATTCGTACTAAAAATATACTGGGGTATGTCTTCTCAATCACACCTTGCTTGATGCTTATCTTCTTCCTGCCTTTATTGGCTCTGAGCACAACTCTTTCCCCAACATAGTTGTCTATATTGCTTTTGATGAGGGAGAGGGTATTTTTTGAAGCCATAAAAAATCACCTTCCTTCCCAACATCTTTAATTTTATCATAACATATATTATATGTCAATTGAAACAAAATATTATATCAACTTATACTTTAATAGTCAAATTTTTTTATTTCAATTTACAGCTAATTATATATGATAATAGTACTATTATTCCCCGATTTTCATGTTTTTTATGAATAATATCAAAAAAACAGGGGTCTTTACAAAAAGCAGAACGGTCAATACCGTTCTGCTTCAATCCCATTTCCCAATATATCATAAAATTTCCGGATTGCCCTGAATATAGCTGCGGCTGCAGCTTCTCTGAAGCTTTGGTCGGCTAAAAGCTTTTCGTCCTCAGGATTACTTATATAAAGGAGCTGTACTATTACAGCCGATGCTTTGACCTCCCTCAGCAGATAGAATTCAGCCGTTCTTGCCCCTCTGTTCTTGAGCCCGAGGGATTTACTCAGCTCTTCGGTTATAAGCCTTGATAACTTTTCCCCCTGGCTGTCTCCCCTGTAATAGTATGTCTCAGTACCCGAAGCTGTAGAATTGGGAAAGCTGTTTTGTCCGACCGATAAAAAGAAGTCCGGCTTTTTCCTGTTTGATATGGCTGCCCTGTCAGATAGTACCAATGACGCATCACTGTCCCTTGTAAGGAAAACTTCAGCCCCTTGCGCCATAAGCAGGCTTCCAAGCTTCAGTATGATATCGAGATTGACATCCTTTTCTCTGAGGCCTGTAATGCCCTTGTTGTCATCACAGGCAGCTCCGCCTTGAGCTGCATCCAGCACAAGCCTGACGCCCTTTAAAGGCTTGTGGTCGTCTGGGATCTCCATTTGCTCAAAGTATATTCCTGTATAGTAATATTTCAGGATATCATGATAGTCTTTGCCCAGCTTCGCCATTTCGTTTGCTCCGCACTGGCAGAGTCCCAGCCCATGACCTGTTCCTATGCATTTGACAAGAAATTTCACAGGTATATAGTCAAATCTGGTTGAGTTGAGCTGAAGAAGCTCCCTGACTTCAGTTCCCTTCAAGGTCTTTGAACCAATCTTTATCCTGTTTATTTTCCCATGCTCGTCAACCTCAATATCTTCAAATATCCCCTGGATATTATAATATATCCCCTCAGGCTTACTTAGTCTGGTATTTAGAAGTTGCTCCAGTTCCACCAGCGTAAAGTACTTGTCTTTTCCACTATCCTCTATGTCCTTGCAGAAAGAGCACAGCACCCTTCTAAGATAGGTTATCCTGTTTCCTAGGACATTTTCTGAATTTTCTGTCGCGCCACCGCATCTATAATGGAAAAACGGCTTTATCGGCCTGCCTTCAAATATCATGATCTCCCTGTCTGTTGCAGCAACAGCCTCATAAACAGCCTGGGACACTACTACATCGATAAGACCGTATTCCAGACAATGACCCGGTTCGGTGCATATATCAAAGCTTTTATGATTCTCACAGCCTTTACCGCCATATATGAAGGTTTTTCTTGCGAGTTCCGTCCTCGCCATAACGGCAAAAGCTTTCAGAAGCTCAAAATCATGTTCCCCAACAGCATTGTAGCTTGTTATTCTTGCTGTCAGTTCATCTAAATCCAAGTCTACCCCAACATTTTTTTCACAGTCATATACCTTAAATAACATTCTATCCCCTCCCCTGTCATGGAGTATAGGGAGACCTGGGCATCCCCGCTCTGAATTTTCCTCTTGTCTGTATACCTCCAATGCCCTTTACCCCAGTCATGGTTCCCTCAAGCACTTCCTCTATCGGAGCTGTCCTATCAACGGGAGTGAATGCTATTTTTCTGCAGAGCATGACAGGATCAAGAGCATGTATCAGTATTCTGGCAGGTGAGCTTGCAAAATTTGCCCCTGCCGCCAGTATACCTTCATAATATGACTGGCATGCTCCTGCTATAATAACCAGCTCGTCAAAAGACTGCTGATATTTTCTGGCTTCCTTGACTGCTTCAATGAAATATTTCGAGTTCCTGTACCTGTCTATGGAATCTTTACCTGCTCCTTCCGGTTTTTGCATGCTGTCATGCCCGGTTATTACAACTATATCCGGATTGTTTTCCCCTAACAATGCCCTTAAAAGCTTGGGCTGCTCTGTTTCCGGCACTAGCTTTCCTACAGCATTGATCCCCTGCTCTTTATAATACTTCATACTCATAGACAAATAGTCCTTGTCACCATCTATATGCAGGACTTTTCCCGGCAACTCAAATCTGATGTATTCCTCTCTTTTCGGCAGCAGCCTCCCGGCCATGGAAATAGCCCTGAATCCGCTGGTTCTGGTCAGCTTTCCCAGCTTTTTTTCCAAGGCATTCAGTTCTTCATTCACCTTGTTCATTGGTATTTTTACAATATCTGACTCCGGTGCATCGGCAATAAGCCTATAGTTAAGTCCTTTCAGAATTATAGTTCTGCCCTCCTCTTTGCCAGCCACTATATCATTAACCTTGAACAGTACATCCAAGCCATAAGATTTTCTCGCTACAATATCTCCCACCTTAATATCCATTACCTGCAACCCCCTAATGCAACAACTTACAAGCTCTTTGACAGCCCGTATAATACATAGTATGTTGTTCATGCTGACAAGGTGAATGAAAAAAACAGTACTTTGTACTGTTTTTTCCAGATGCGAGATGCTAGATACGGGATGCGAGAGTTCAGGCTAAGTCTTCGAAGCCGTACGGGCGATTCATGAATCGCCCCTACTGGCTGCGAAGGCTTTTCTCAACCCACGTGCCACGTGCCAAAACCCTATATGTATCTCCTGAAATTCTCCACAAAATCCAGGGCTAATTCCTTCATTACGATTATGTCATTGTATTTACTCAGGAAGGTCTTCTCATCCCAGTCGCTCTTTCCCTTATAATATCTTTCGCTTACTCTCCAGAACTTCTGCGGGAATTCAAAAAGTGAAAGCATCAATGTAAGATCATCCTTACATAGAGGTGCAATGCTGCTGTAGTCTTCAATAAGCTCAAGGGCCATATCGATATCATAGCTGTAGCGTTTCAATATCTTCTGTATCAACGAAGCCAGGTCATATACCGGTAGCTCATGGCAGCTGTAATCGAAATCTATGACATTCACCTCTCCTTCCGGTCCTATGATCAGATTGTGATAAGTGTAGTCATGATGGCATATGGCATTGTCGATTTTGGCTTTTTTGCATATTTCATTATATCTGGAGTCCTTTAGGGTGTCAAAGCCTCTCCAGCACATTTCTATATAAAAGTCCACATCCTCAAGGAACATGACATCCAGCCTGCTCTTTTTCTTTTTACTGACCGCAAGCTCTTTGTATTCTATCAAATCATCAATTTTATTCCTATAGGACTTTACCCATTTACCTATATTGTTCCTGCTGGCAGCACCTGTAGCGGGAGAATAACCCTTACCTGCATTGTGCAGCTGTGCAAGTGCTTTTACGATCGCCTCCCTGTCATAGGGATTGGTAAAGGTGCATTCCCTTCCTCCGATATATTCTTCCATTACAAAAATTCTGTTCTCATATATTGCAAAGGGCAGCTGGTATTTGGACGGCAAATACCTGTCGAGCCTTGTGAAACCCCTCTCATACAGATATTCCTTGAGTCCGTGTATATATAATATCTTATCCGGCTCTCTGTAGGTCTCCTTTATTATCACCATTCCCCTGTCGGTCTGAGCCAGGTTTACAGCTCTCAAAGGCTTGCTGTATAGTATTCTGCACCCGAACTCTTTAGCAATAGCATCTATGTTCATCGGCAACACCTCATAATATACACAAAATTGCCCCGTACAGGGCTTTAGTAATTTATATGAGGGCTTATGGACACTTATACCGTAGAAATGAGAATATGACAGAATCAGGCTACGAGGCTGCGAGGTTTCGAGGCTGCGGGGAGTCAGGGTATTCCGTGGTACCCGTATCTGGACCCGTAAAGAATCCCCGAGCTTTCCTCGCAGCCTCGCAGCCTCGCAGCCTCGTAGCCCCGTAACCTGTTAAAGCACTCTCTTCTCAAATTCCTCAATAAACTTTCTCCGCATAAAGGTGTACTCGGATTTTGTATTCATCTTATCCACATAATCCTCTTCATCCCAGGCTTTCCTTTCAATATAATACTGTCTGGATACCATCCAGAAGTCCTGGGGAAAAAGGAAGAAGGGGGCAAGAATCTTTAGCTCCTCCCTGCTGACCGGGTTTCTGCGGTCATAGCTTTCGAGTATTTCCAAAGCCTTGTCAATATCCCAGTTCGACTTTTTCATATTTCTCAGTATCAGGCTTCCTACATCATGCATTCTTATATCCATTATGCTGTAATCAAAATCAACTACATACGTTCTCCCATCAAAGGTATGTAATATGTTATGATGGGCAAAATCATGATGTATAAAGCCTCCCCTGCCTGCCGCAGCCTCCGAGAGGCCCTTGTAATCAGCTTTATCAAGAAGCAGCAGCGCTTCCTCCCCGTCATTTATGCACATATCCACATATTCAAGATATATTTTGTCGATGTCACTCTTTTCCTGTTTTGCCTGCACCCGTTCCTTCATCTGCTTCATCTCGTCTATCCTCATACTGAAATTATCAGGCCATTTTCCAAAGTAGCATCTGCAGGTGGGGCATATCTCTGGCCTGTAGCCTTCCGCCGCATTATGCATGTGCGCAAGCACTTCTATAGCAGCGTCAAGATCCATTGGATTCAGGAAATCACATTCCCTGCCGTCTATCCATTCCGTAAGAAAATACTTTTCATCCTTAAAGCTTATAAAGTTCTCCCTGTTTTTCTGCTTTACTATACTGAAGGTATTTATAAAGCCTTTCTCCCTTAGATGCTCCACTGCTTCAAATATGAAATTCATATCCTCGATAGGAAACCTAAGCTTCTTAAGACAGAAAAATCCTTTGTCAGTAACTATCCTATATACACTTCTTACAGGAATTATCTGTTTGATTTTAAGCCCCATAGCCTCAAAAAGCCTGGCATCCAGGTCATATTCGCTAAGAAACTCTCTTTCCTGTTGTCTGTTCTCTTCCATAAAAAGTCCCATCCTCACTGATCGTTTCACCATCCTGGTAGAATATTGAGCCCTATGGGCGCAGGCTGCGAGGTTTCGGGGCTGCGAGGCTGCGGGGAGTCAGGGTATTCCTTAACAGCACAGGAACGGAAACCGTGGTTATCATTCCTGGACCCATAAGGAATACCTGAGCTTTCCTCGCAGCCTCGTCACCCCGCAGCCCCGAACCCCGAACCTTTTTACTTCATATCGACTCAAGATATTTAATAACCTCTTCTTTTCTCTTTTCCCTCCTTATGCTTCTTTCCAGCTTTCGTGCAAGCTCGGTTTCATTGTAGTTCTTCCTTCTTCCGTAGGCACTGTCCACAATCTTGTAAAATCTTTTAGGGTATATAAGAAACGCCGTTATTATCTTTATTGAGCACCTATCCAGGGGCTTTACGGCGGAATATGCCTCCAGTGCAGCATTTACCAGCTCGACCTTGTTCTTCCCCGAGAAGCTCTCAAATAGTGTCGCTATATCCGCTTCACAGATATCATAGCTGCATTCTTCCATATTGGTAATAAAAACGACTCCAGCTTCCTCCAATATCGCATGCTTCTTGAATTCGCTATGGGTTATCTGATTGCAGGCCATGGCCTGCCTGACCCTGTCAAGGTATCCGTTTTCCTTCAGAAGGCTATAGGAATATTGCATTTTATCAAGAAATTCGTTAACATTCTCAATAAACACTCTGTCAAAATCACTGTTTTTTTCTTTCAGACATATAATTTCCCTATACTTTTTCAGACTTATGGAATTAGCCTTGAACTTCTCCATCCATTTTCCCCAATCAACGCGGGCTCTGCTCCCCGGAACAGGTATAAACTGTTCCCCTGCCTTATGGAATTCTGCCAGCGCTCTCCCCACCGCTGCTGCAGCTTCCCTGGTGCCGATCTCATATACCCTGCCCTTTGTAAAATCCTGAAGTACATAGCTGTTCTTGTCATATCTCATGCAATAACTGCCGTTCAAGCTCCGGTTTATACAGCTGATCTCCTTGAAACCATTGTTGTAAATATGCTCATAGGCTGATGCTGCAAAAAGTATATTGGCCTCATCGCTCTTTGTCTCCTTCAGCCTTTTTATGCCTTTGTCCGTATAGACAAGTATGCCCCTGTCATCTTCCTGCATGTTTTTTACTTCCAAACCATACAGGCTTTCTATCAGAAGCTTCAAATCATGCCTTTTCAACTTTCCATATCCCCTGGACATAACATCATCCTTTCTTAGGGCGTTATTGTATAGTGCGATACATATAAGTTGTGATTATTAACACTGAAATGATCAGCAAGTTGTTGTGTTAATAATCACTTAGTGATGCCTGTGGTGGTGCTTATGATGTTTTTTAAGCTTTTTGCTTATTATCTTCCTTTTCTCCTTTTCCAGCTTCTCGATCTTTTCCTTGTGCTTGCCGAGCTTTTTAAGCTGTTTTATTTCATCCTTCATATCCTTAATCAGGCACTCCAGCCTTTCAGCCTGTTCTCCCGGGCTAATGCCGCTTCCTGTATTGAACATTTCATCATTTTCATGCTTATTATCACTCATAAGCCCAACTCCTTAATATTTAGATGCGAGATTCGAGATACGAGATGTGAGAATTGAGCTAAGCCTTTGAAGCCTATCCGGACGCCCGATGGGCGCCCCTACCCCCGGAACCTCGAAACCCCGGAACCCCGAAACCTTTATAGCTTCAAAAATTCCTTTAAAAATTTATCTCTGATTTCCCTGTCATTTACGATCCTGCCGAGGCGCATTAAGAAGTATTCCATAGTCCAGGGCTGTTTTTCCACATAGTACTGCAGTCCTACCTGCCAGAAATCCTGCGGAAAAGTCATAAATGCCTTTATTACCTTAAGCTCCTTCTGGTCTATGGGATATACCCTGTTGTACTCATCAAGTATTGTATAGGCCTTCTCAATATCCCAGACTCCATATCTCATGTTCCGTATAATGAGGCTGGAAATATCGTGAAGTCTGGTATCCATTATGCAGTAATCAAAGTCAATAAGATACACATTGCCATTATCCGTCATAAGGAAGTTATGGTTAGCCAGATCGTGGTGGCAGAACTCTCCGGCCTCTTTACTCTTTCCTGATACCTCCCAGTATGGGCTTTCATTTATCATGCCGGTACTTTCTCTGGCCTGCTGCCAGAAATATGACATATGCCTGGAAAACATCTCATCAAAATCGTCTATATACTCCTTTTCCTCTATTACCTTGCTGAATTCCAGCAGCTCCATGCTTTTCTTGTCACACTTCTCCACCCATTTGTTATAGAATACTCTGGGCTTGGCACCTTTGGGCGGTACATAGCCTGCAGATAAGCGATGAAGCTCTGCCGCTGCTTTTATGGCCTTCTTAAGCTCTTCATCCCTTTTAAACCTGCACTCTCTTGCTTCGATCCAATCCACAACATAGTAGACATACTTATCATCAGGTATACATATGCTTCCGTCGATAGTGGTACTGTATGGGATCACTCCTTCATATCCTTTTCTCTTCAGATGATTCACGGCTGAGTATATAAAGAGGAAAAATGACGGACTCATGTGGGCCCTCTTTAAGCACTTCACTCCGCAGTCGGTCTCTATCCGGCTGATATTCTTAATGTTATGGATGTCCTTGATCCTGAAACCGTACGATTCCTCTATAAGCTTTGTATCCATAAAGAATCCTCTCATTTTGCAGCATTTATACCATTATATGATACGGGAAAAATTGTGTTACTGCTATTACCAGGAATACCAGTCACAGGTACAAGGGCTGAAAAATATAATGTTTATTATGGGTATTCCGCTGGGGCAAGATGCGAGATGCGAGACTCGAGATGCGAGTATTCTGCAGAAAAGTCTTCGAAGCCTTGCTCTGGCTCTCGCATCTCGCATCTCGTATCTCGTATCTAATATATAGGGGTGAATTATATGCATATTTGCATAGATGTCAGGGGAGCAAAGCTTTATGCCGGTACCGGCATAGGCACCTATACAGCAAGACTTATGGAGAATATAATCAATATTGACAGCCGGAACAATTACAGCTATTTCTGGCCAAACGACGGTTATGACTTTCTCCTGGGGAAAGACAATATTAATCTCACATTGTTTGGCGAAAAGAACAAAAGATTCTGGGATGAGATATTCCTTCCTGCCCAGGTGAGGAAAAGCAACTGTGATATCTTCCATCTACCCCAGAACGGGCTGGGGCTTCCCAAGTCAAAGCACTGCTCCTACATTGCAACTGTGCATGACCTTATACCCTATGTTATGCCTGAAACCTGCGGTAAAAGCTACCTGGATAAGTTTCTGGAGGAAATGCCTTACATACTTGAAAAATGTGATAAGGTAATCACCGTATCCAACTATTCCAAGCAGGATATCATAAAATACTTCAAGCTTCCTGAGGATAAGATCATAGTCACATACCTGGCTGCCGACAGCAGATTCAGGCTTATGGAAAAAGAAAAGGCCTGGGATTTCCTGAGAAAGGAATACAGCTATTCAAACGACTTCATACTATATCTCGGCGGCTTCAGTCCCAGGAAAAATGTGGAGGGCTTGCTGCAATCCTTCAGCAGTCTATACCGGGAGCTCCCCGGATATTATGACCTGGTGCTGCTTGGGGCGTCCAGGGATAACCACTATGAGCTCAAAAAAAAGGTAGAGGATATGGGCTTGACCGACAGGGTGGTTTTCGCAGGATATGTGCCTTACGAGCATCTGCCTTACTTCTATAACTGTGCCTCTCTGTTCGTGTACCCCTCCTTATATGAGGGGTTCGGCCTGCCTCCTCTTGAGGCTATGACCTGTGGAACTCCCACTATTACCACAAATGTGACTTCAATTCCGGAGGTAGTAGGAGACGGAGCTTTACTGGCAGATCCATATGACACAGACGAGCTGACTGATAAAATCTACAAAACCATAGCAGACGCCGGATTCAGAGATGAACTTACAGCCAAAGCCCTGAGAAGAGCCTATAATTTTTCATGGAAAAAGACAGTAATTGAGACGATAAAGGTATATGAAGAGGTGTATAATAGTAGATAGACACTAGTCGCCAGTCGCTGGTCGCTAGTTCAGGGCAGGGCTATGGAGGCTGGTTGTGCGGGCTTTAGCAAGGCGTTGTAGGGGGGAACAGTGTTCGCCCGCACAGGCTCCGAGGGCCTGCTCAAACCACGTGCCGCGAGCCGCACGCCAATACTAACGGAGGAATACAGATGAGAAAAAGCAATATGTTTTTCATTATATTGGTTTTAACTTTATTAATAGCACTTACAGGCTGTACTGATAAGCAGGAGGCAAACAGCAGCTTCAATATTCCTGAAGCTGAAAAAATACAGAATGTACTGGATGATTTATCTTCGGCTATTATGGAAAAGAACAGCGAAGCAATTGACAGCAGTTTTTCAGAGGGCTGTCCCCGGCGCGGACCTGAGCTGGACAACCTGAAGCAGCTTACGGACAGCGTTGAGCTTGCGAGCTACTCACAAGCTGTCGCAGCTTCGAAAAGACTTCGTGATGGAGTCGTATGCACAGTCAGAATAAGCTTTGAGGGCAATTCCGGCAATAAAAGCATCAACAGCCAATCCATAAGGGACATATATTTCATATATGAGAAGGCGACCTGGAAAATAGGTGACTATAACTACTACCCGTACAAAAACCCCACTGTTGTAGTAGGCAGTGAAAGCATATTATATGACGCCGCTTACCGGATGAGCGGGGAGCTATCATCGAAGCTGCGCACCGACACGGAGCACCTTCAGTCTTATGGGGATATCATAATGGTCGGTACCCCCTATGATAATGCATCCATTCTTGATCTGGAGGAAAAGGGCCTTACGGTAGTCAGGGTCACCGATGATTATCCAGGCAGTGACCTGGGGATCGTCCAGGTCATGTCCAATGTGGAGAATTACCGGCATGTGGTGGTAATCCAGGGCAGCAGTATAAAAAATGCTGAGAATTCAGTTGAATTTATGACCCGATACTTGAAGGACAACCCTTACCTTAATCCCGGTGTTTATTTTATAGAAGAAAACAGCCTGAGAAAAGCCAATCCTCTTGAGCTTACCACTCTGGTCACTCTCGATATGGATAAATCCTCCCAGCGGCTTAAAGAGGTGCAAAAACATATGGAAGCCAATATATCTGTTATTGAAGAAGAGCTCCTCTCTGAAAAAGAACAGCTTCTAAAAGAACAGAATTATCTTGACAATCAATACCATGAGGATTATGTCAAGGCTTTTTCCAGATATGAGTTTTACCCGGAGCAGTCTTTATTCGACAGCATGGTGCTTATAAATGCAAACTTCACGGACAGCCGGTTGTGCACCACAGCCTTCAAGCTGCCATACGGGAATAACAGCGGAACGGCATATGCCTATACCGATTATATCAACCGCAACATAAGCCTGACTACCGACAGAGCCAATGATGACAAAGGTCCGTTATTGAAGGACAGCACCGGGCATATACGCACAGCCCACGAAATAGGCGGTTCTGCAAACGAGCTTGAAATTACAGGCCTGGGCACAGCAGTTCTGAGGCTCTCAGGCTTTTCTTCCCAGGAAGTGTATAGTATAACAACATCTTCAGGAAATGCTGTATTCTTTAATATTGACGCTGGTTATGCCGCCAGCCCCGCAAGTACGGTAATGTATACTCCTGAGCTGCAGTTTCCGGTTGGTGACCTGATCTCTGTCTATAATGACGGGGCTTTCCTGAGCTGTGAAAATAACAACACCAACCTGGATACCGCAGAAGCTTCTGAAATCTATGATAGAGCTGAGGAACTGTTCAGATTGTCCGGCCGGCCGTCAAGAAAAGCACCGGCAAAGGTACCCTTCAGGAAATCTGCGCTAACAGAGCTGCTGGATGTTCCATATGACTCAGAGGATATTTATGACCTGCTCAGGAATGCTTTTATTATAGATGATACCCCCTGCCTCTATTCTACACTGGATGAAGCGCGGGAGCAATTGAGCTCTGTCATGGGCAGCCTGCTGGCCGTGAAATGCACAAGATATCTGATAAACACAGCCTCCAGGTATCCGGCCAGTCAGTTTGATTATGCCAGGTATGCCGCCGGCCTTATAAACGTGGAACATCCCAATGTCTATGCAGAGGCTTCTCTTGATTCAAGACTGCTAAAGGATTTAAGCGGTGGGATCTCCAACCTTCTATCCGATGATACGGAAAAAACGCAGAGAATAATTGATATTCTTAAAGATATTTCAGAAGAGGAGAGAAATCCGGATATGTTCTTTTCTCCCGATTATTGCATAGCCAACAAGGCGGGAAGCCACAGGGATAAAGCACTGCTGGCCTTCGGCCTGTATGGTCAGCTCACGGGCGGCAATGAAAATGCCTGGATTGCCCTGGGTGAGAACAGCTCCTATCTGGTTTTCGAAGAGGAAGACCGCTGGAAATACCTCGACTGCAAGTATAATGTCCTTAAGGATTACATAGATGATGATATATATGTTGCCTTCAACAAGGAATTTGTATATAATGAGAAGCTTGATATAGGAACTCCTCCTGATTTTATAAGATAGGCTGCGGGGTTGCGGGGCTGCGAGGAAAGCTTGGGTATTCCTTGCGGGTCCAGGTACGGATACTAAAATATTTAAATTAAAAATTGATGGACTATAGAAATTGTATTGTTTGAAACTGGCGGAACGGTTTAGAACCGTTCCCTACGTTCTCCCCGAAACCTCGTAACCTCGCAACCCGCGCCCATAGGGCGCTTATACATATTTGCTTGTTTCCTCACTCTTTACCAGCTCTTTTATCATAAGCTTGATGTCCTGGTCCCTGTCCTTTTTGCATACCAGCACCACATCATCCGTCTCTACTATTATCAGGTCCTCGACTCCCAGTGCGGCAATAAGCCTTTTATTGCCGTACAATATGCAGTTGCGCGAGTCCAGTACCGTGTGCTCTCCCTTTACTGAATTGCCGTTTTCGTCCTTATGCATATATCTCTCCAACGCAGTCCAGTTTCCTATATCATCCCAGAAAAAGCTGCTTTCCATAACATATACATCCCAGGTCTTCTCCAGTATTCCATAATCGATGGATATACCGTCGATTTTGTCATATTCTTCTTCAACTATTCTGGTCTCTTCAGGATTTCCTATATGATCACTCATTCTTTTCAGGCTTTGATACATCTCGGGAAGGAATTTTTTATATTGCTTAAGCAGTACGGCAGCTTTCCAGATGAACATCCCGCTGTTCCAGAGGTAAGTGCCTTTGTCGATGAACTCCTGAGCTTTTTCCCTGTTAGGCTTTTCTGTAAACCTTTTTATTTTGTAAGTAGGTATTTCCCATGGCCTATCTATTCTTTTCCCGGTTTCAATATATCCATAAGCCGTCTCCGCTCTCGAAGGCTTTATGCCCATTGTTACCAGGCAATTGTCTGAACCTGCTATTTCGATACCCTGCTTCAGGGTCTCGATAAATCTTGCTTCATCCTCTATATAATGGTCGGAAGGAAGTACGATCATAACCGCTTCCGGGTCTTTTTTAAGAAGCTTTACGGCTGAATAACCTATACAAGCAGCGGTCTCTTTTATTTGCGGCTCTATAATAAGGTTCTCCTTCAGCATTTGAGGTACCTGCTCTTTTATAGTCTTGACATAGCTTTTGTTTGTCACCATATAAATGTTCTCAAGGGGAATGAACCTGCCGATCCTGTCTATTGTAAGCTGGATCATGGTTTTTTCCCCTACTGTATTCAAGAATTGCTTTGGATACATCTTCCTGCTTATAGGCCAGAACCTGCTGCCTGAACCTCCGCACATTATTACCACATGGTTCATAGTCACACCTTCCTCCGTAATAACTATAATATGCGGTTTGGCGCAATAGGTTACTTTTGCAGGAAGGCATTTGCGTTTAGTCACTAGTCACTAGTGCCTCGTAACGTATATCCCTTCTTGAGCATGCGAGGCACTGAATCAAGGTTGTGATTTTTAACACTTTTAAAGACAAGAAAGTTGTTGTGTTAATAATCACTAGGTCAGAGGCAGACTTCGAAGCCTTGACCTGATTCTAGTGACCAGAGTCTAGCGACTAATGACTTATTTTGCCCGTTTCAGCAGCTCGGCTGCTATGTCTTCGGGGTATACCCCCATATAGTTCATCAATACGGTCAAATGATAAACCAGGTCGGATATCTCATATATCACTTCTTCCCTGCTTTCATTCTTTGCTGCTATCACTACCTCCGTGCTCTCCTCCCCTACTTTTTTCAGGATCTTGTCGATGCCCTTTGAAAAAAGATAGCAGGTATAGGAGTCAGGAATGGGATTCTCTTTCCTGTCTCCAACTTTTTTGTACAGAGCTTCAATAACCTTTCCTATGTCTGCAGCTTTCTCATCACCGTCAAAGGATCCGAGGCTCCTGTAAAAACAGCTCCTGTTTCCTGTATGGCAGGCTGCACCCTTCTGCAGAACCTTCAAAAGCAGACAGTCCCCATCGCAGTCATAAAGTATCTCCTTTATCTCCTGTATGTTCCCCGAGGTTGCCCCCTTCTCCCAGAGCTCTTTCCTGCTTCTGCTGTAAAACCATGAGCGTCCGCTTTCCAGTGTCCTCTCCAGGCTTTCCTCGTTCATATATGCCTGCATCAACACTTCTCCGGTCTTATAGTCCTGCACTATTGCAGGTACCAGCCCTTTGTCATCAAATTTAATATCATCAATTACCATATAATTTCTCCCATCTATAATATTCGGGCAAGAGGCAAGAGGCAATGGGATTTCTGGGATAGGCTTCGAAGCCCGGCTTGAACCTATTGCCCATTGCCCATAGCCCATTGCCTATAAGATTGCTTCGCAATCTTATATTCTTACGCTTATTCCTTGCTGATACAGGTAAGCTTTTAACTCTCCGATACTCAGGTCGCCATAGTGGAACAGTGAAGCTGCAAGTGCAGCATCAGCCTTTCCCTCTTTGAGGACCTGCGAGAAATCTTCCTTTTTTCCTGCGCCTCCTGAGGCTATGACAGGTATGTTAACCACTTCTGCAACCTTTGAGGTCAGTGCAATATCATAGCCATCCCTGGTACCGTCTGCATCTATGCTGGTAAGGAGTATTTCCCCTGCGCCCAGCCGACAGACATTCCTGCACCATTCCAGCACATCTATCCCTGTGCTGTTCCTGCCCCCATGTGTATATACCTCCCAGCCTCCTGCGTCCGCCTTGAGCTTTGCGTCAACAGCAACCACAATGCACTGGCTTCCGTATCTTCTTGCCGCTTCATAAACAAGCGATTGGTCCCTCACTGCCGCACTGTTAAGGGATACCTTGTCCGCACCTGCATGAAGCAGCACATCTATGTCCTCCAGGCTGTTTATCCCCCCTCCCACTGTAAGAGGTATGAATATCTCCCTTGCGGTTGCCTTTACCACATCGACCATAGTGCCCCTGCTTTCTATGGATGCTGTGATATCAAGGAACACAAGCTCATCTGCTCCTGCGGCATTATACACCCCTGCCGCTTCAACAGGGTCTCCCGCATCCCTGAGGTTATTGAAGCCCACTCCTTTTACAACCCTGCCGTTTTTTACATCAAGGCAGGGAATTATCCTTTTTGCCAGCATACTATCCCTCCACAGCCTTAAGGGCATCCTCCAGCTTAATGACTCCGGCATACAGGGCCTTGCCTATTATTACTCCCTCTGCCCCTGTGTCCTTGATGGCCATAAGGTCGTCTATACTCTTGACCCCTCCTGATGCAGTTATCCTTGCCCCCTCAACATTACACATTTTTTCTATACCCGAAATATTGGGCCCTTTCATTGTTCCATCCCTGGAGATGTCCGTATATATTATATTTTTGCAGCCTTTCTCCACAATTTTGTTTGCGAAGTTATAGGCACTGAATTCACTTACATTCACCCAGCCTTTTATGGCCACATAGCCATCTATGGCATCAATACTTACTGCAACCTTATCCAGGTATTTCTTCAGGCCTTTTTCCAGAAGCTCCTCATCCAATACTGCTCCGGTACCCATAATGACTTTTGCCGCCCCTGTCTCAAGCGCCCCCGTCAGGTCTTCAAAGCTTCTCAAGCCGCCTCCGATTTGTACCGGAATGCTTACAGAGCTTATTATCTTCTCAATTGCAGCCCTGTTCCCCATTTTCCCATTAAAGGCTCCGTTGAGATCAATGATATGCAAGGCCTTTGCGCCCTTCTGTTCCCACATTTTCGCCGCATCCAGCGGATCATCATAAAATACCTCCATTTTTTCGAGATTTCCTTCTTTGAGCCTCACACATTTCCCATCATAAATGTCTACTGCCGGATAAATTTTCATATGATCATCTCCTTAATATTTTTCAATATGGCAAGCCCGGTCTCACCGCTTTTTTCCGGGTGAAACTGCAGCCCTATGATATTGTCTTTCATTACAACTGCGGGTATGTCGCCTCCGTAGCTGCTGACGGCGCATATGTCGCTTACGGCTTCTGCCCTTGCAAAGTAGGAATGGACATAATACACATAAGCCTCATCCTTGATTCCCTCAAGTACCTTGCATTCATTTCTCTTCTCAAGGGTATTCCAGCCCATATGGGGAACCTTTACCGTGTCCGGTATCCTGTCCACCCAGCCTTTAAAGAGCCCCAGCCCCTCAAACCTTCCGCCCTCCATGCTGTAATCAAACATCAGCTGCATTCCAAGGCATATTCCCAATATCGGCTTCCCTTCAGCCACCTGCTTCAGTATCACCTGGTCCAGCCCTTCAGCCTTCATATTCAGTATTGCATCGCAGAAGGCGCCTACACCCGGGAGGACGATCCCGGAACAGCTGTCCAGAACTTCTGCATCCCTTGAGACCGCAATATCGGCCCCCAGGTATTCAAAAGCCTTTTTCAGGCTGTATATGTTACCTACCCCATAATCAACAATTCCCAGCTTCATAGTCTAAATACACCCCTTTGTAGAGAGCAAGCCCTGGGCTTTATCCGCCTTCAAGGCTTCCTTCAATGTCCTTGCCACAGCTTTGAATATGCATTCTGCATTGTGGTGGGCATTTTCACCGTACTGCAAATTGATATGCAGGGTTATAAAGGAGTTGCTTACAAAAGCTTTAAAGAATTCCCTGACGTTCTCTGTGTCAAAGTCCCCTATGCGTCCCTGCAGTATACTGCAGTTATATACAAGATTAGCCCTCCCGCAGAAATCCACGGCTGTCATGCAAAGCGAGTCATCCATGGGAAGCATCGTACTGCCGTACCTGGCAATGCCTGTTTTGTCGGCAGTGCATCGGGACAATACCTTCCCCAGAACTATTCCTACATCCTCAACAGTATGATGAAAATCCACCTGTATATCTCCCTGTGCTTTGACAACAAGATCAAATCCGCTGTGTCTGGAGAGCTGCTCCAGCATGTGATCGAAGAAAGGGATCCCGGTATCTATATCATATGTACCGCTTCCATCCAGATCAAGTTTTACATATACCTCAGTCTCATTTGTCTTCCTGGATATTTCGGCCGCTCTTTGCAGATCAAGCTCCTTCATACAGCACCTCCTTTACTGCTTCGTAGAATTTTTCATTTTCTTCAGGACTTCCGATTGTGACCCTTAAACAATCCTTAAGTACCGGATCAGAATAGCTTCTGACATGGACCCCTGCTTCCCGGAGCCCTGCAAATATTTCCCCTGCCCGGACCGTGCGCATCAGTATGAAATTGCTCCGGGATTCAAAGCACTGGAGCCCTTTTAATGTTGAAAGCCGTTCAGCAAGCTTATCCCGCTCACCCTTTATTATTTCTACTCTTTCCGCCATTATATCGGCGTTTGCCAAAACCTCAATTGCCGCAGTCTGTGTAAATGCATTTACATTAAAGGGGGCGCGGACTCTGTCAATGTAGCCTACCGCAGCCGGACAGGCCAGCATATAACCCAACCTCAGCCCCGCTATTCCCAGAGCTTTGGAAAGTGTCCTCAAAACAATGAGGTTGTCATACCTGTCAAGGAGCCCCACAGCAGTTACTCCTGAGAATTCATAATATGCTTCGTCAACAATCACAATACCGGGTGCTGCCTCCAGTATCCGTTCAATTTCCTCCAGTTCAAGGCAGCCGCCGGTAGGATTGTTGGGATTGCATAGAATAACGAGCTTGGGTTTTTCTGCTTTGAGTCCGGCAATGAATCCATCCGGCTCCAGTTCAAAATTGCTGTCCAGGTCATACTCCCATATTCTTGCACCGCATATGGTCCCATATATCTTATACATTGAAAATGTCGGACTGTAAACCGCAATTGTGTCTCCCGGATCGATAAATGCCTGAAGGATCACACTTATAAGCTCATCGGAACCATTGCCTATGGCAATACGTCCGGTATCAACACCAGTATAATCTGAAACCGCCGTTTTAAGCTCTGTGCAGTTGCTGTCAGGGTACCGGTTGAATTCCATCGTCCTGATCCTGCCGATAAGTGCTTCCTTCACCCTCTCATTCAGGCTCCAGGGTATCTCATTCTTGTCAAGAGCTATTCCCTGAAGCTTTGGCTCCACTTTATAGCTTTCTATCTCAAGAGCTCTTTTTGAAATTAAATCATCTATCATTTTGAAGCCTCACTTTCAGTGCATTGGCATGGGCTTCAAGTCCTTCAGCCTCTGCGATTCTTATTGCGGCAGGCCCGTATGCCGCCAGATCCTCTTTGCTGTAATAAATCAAGCTCGACCTTTTCTGAAAATCCCTTGTTGAAAGAGGGGAAAAGAAAGCCGCCGTACCATAGGTCGGTAATACGTGATTGGGTCCGGCAATATAATCACCTATGGGCTCTGTGGAGTAAGCTCCAAGGAAAATGGCTCCTGCATTCCTGATATCCTTTAATACTCTGAAGGGATTTTCCGTTATGATCTCCAGGTGCTCCGGTGCAATCCTGTTTATTATACGCGCAGAGTTCTCTATCTTATCGACCACAAAAGCCACCGAGTTATTCTCCAGAGCCTTTATGATTATGCTCTTTCTTTTCATTCCTGCAAGCTGCTTTTCTATTTCACTGCCTACTTTGCCTGCAAAAGCTTTTGAGTCGGTAACCAGAAAACATCTGGCCATTTCATCATGCTCTGCCTGGGACAGCATATCAGCTGCGACCCAGGCTGCATTTGCACTGCCGTCTGCAACTACTGCAATTTCGCTGGGGCCTGCTATCATATCTATATCCACAAACCCGTATACTTCCCTCTTTGCAGCTGCTACATATGCATTGCCCGGACCTACTATCTTGTCGACCTTGGGTATTGTTTCAGTACCGAAAGCTGCTGCCGATATGCCCTGGGCTCCTCCCACCCTGAAGACCCTGTCAATTCCCAGGAGTTTTGCCGTTGCTGCTATATATGGATTTATGCCGCCCTCTGGGGAAGGAGGGGTCAGCAGTATTATCTCTCTCACTCCCGCAATTATGGCAGGTACGGCGCACATTACGACAGTGGAAGGGTATGAGGCTTTACCGCCGGGCACATATATTGCCGCTTTGTCTATGGGAGTTACCCTGCTGCCCAGCACGCTGCCATTGTCTGTCATTATGCTGAAGTCCCCGTCGGCCAGCTCTTTATGATATCTTTTCACATTGGCTATGCTTTTGCTTACTGCAGCTATGAAGGCAGTATCCGCTTTTTCTGCTGCAGTCTCAAACTCATCGGCACTGACCTGGAAATCTCCTATATCCTTCACATTGTCAAATTTTCTGCTGTATTCAAGAACTGCGCTGTCTCCCCTGTCTCTGACATCACTAACTATCTTTTTCACTGCAGCCGTTACTTCCTCGGGTATGAAGCTGTCTCCCTTTTTGTTTAAAAAGCTTTCACTGTCGTATTTATCCTCCCATGACACTATTCTGAGCAATGGTCTCCCCTCCTTCAATCGAATTGCTTATAGCCGCTGCGAAGGTATTTATGCTGCTGTTCTTAAGCTTGTAGCTGACCCGGTTCACAATCATCCTGGCTGTTATACTGCAGATCTCCTCATATACTATAAGTCCGTTCTCCTTTAAGGTTCTTCCGCTTTCTACAATATCAACTATCGCATCTGACAAGCCTATGATCGGAGCAAGCTCTATCGAGCCGTCGAGCTTTATTATTTCCACTGATTCTGCTTTCCTGTTGAAATATTCTGCTGCTATCCTGGGATATTTGGTTGCGATCTTCCTTACTGCTGGTCTTGCCTGACTCTTTTCCGAAGGACCCGCCAGGACCATCCTGCAGCCGCAGGTCTTGAGATCCATTATTTCGTATACCTGGCTCTGGGTCTCCATAAGTACATCCTTTCCTACAATGCCTATATCTGCCGCTCCGCTTCCCACATATACCGGAACATCCGAAGGCTTTACCAGAAAGAACTCCACTTCCTTGTCCTTATCAATGAAAATAAGCTTTCTGGATTTGAGATCAAGGATATTCCTGTAAGCGCCTGTGTCAAGCAAAAGCTCGCTTACTTTATCAGCCACCCGGCCTTTTGCTATGGCTATCTTCAACATTTGCAATGCTCCTTCCTATCTGAAATCGGCTATGTCATCATAACCGTATTGTTTGCAGTATTGCCCGGGATCGGCTATGTCGTTGCAGTTCATAAGGTTTACTATTGTTCCCTGCTTCCTGCGGCCTTCGGAATACTCCAAAGCTTCAATGAACCTCTTTTCGCTGAAAACGGCCAATACCTTATACACTTTCTCCTGCCGGAGGTTCTCCTTTGCCGCCGCTTCAACCATTGTATCGACATATACTGCAAAGCCGGCTGCAGTCGTACTTATGCCCAGCTCAAGAAGCAGATCGTCATACCTGCCTCCTGAGATCACTACGTCACTTGTCCCCTGTGCATACACCTTGAATATCAAGCCGGTATAATATTTCATATTCCCGGTCATTCCCGCATCTATTATCAGATTGGCTGCCAGACCCATATCCTTGCATCTCTCGCATATTTCATAAAGATAACCGGCGGATTTCCTGACAGTTTCATTGATTATGATTTCGTCTATCCTTTTGAAAATATCCTCAGGCTTTCCGAAAAAGCAGGGGAGCTTGCAGATTATTTCCTTGTACCTGCTGTCAACCGGAAGCTCATACACCTCTTTTTCAAGCTCTACCAGATTCTTTTCGCTTATAAGTGAGATAATATAGCTCTTCTTTTCTTCCGTTAATGGAAGGTCTTCGAAAACGCCTTTGATAATGCCCGCATGTCCTATATCTATCTTGTAATCCGACACTCCGGCTTCCCTTAAGCATCCCCTGGCCATACTCAGAACCTCTATATCCAGCCACTTTCCTGAGCATCCGAATATTTCCGCCCCAACCTGGCTGAATTCCCTTCCTGCGACCCGTTTCTTCCTGTCAGCCCTGTACACATTTCCCATATAAGACAGCTTCATGGGCTTCTGCTGATCTTTAAGCTTGGTGGCTACGACTCTGACCGTCGGGACTGTCATATCCGGCCTCAATACTATTACTCTTCCGTCCCTGTCTATTGTCTTTATGATACTTTCATTTTCAACAGGTGATATGTCCTCTGAAAATAATTCATAGTATTCAAACAGCGGCGTTTCTATACGGCAGAAGCCGCAGGACTGCATATAATGCTGCAGCCTTTCCTGCAGTATAGTCCTTTTGCTGCTTTCATCAATAAGGATATCTCTCATACCCTGAGGAATTCCAATACTGTGCATAGTTTTGTCCCACTCCCTTTTTAGAATTTGGCGTTTATGTACGGGCGATTCATGAATCGCCCCTACGAAATTACATCATAGATAAAATAAAAACCCGCAGGTATTATTTACCTACGGGGTTTTTTAATATTTCATCCCATAGGCACAAGCACAAATAGCACTCATGCCCAGGGAAAATTTCCTGAAAGGCTTAAGTGCTCTGCCTATGATGATGTAATCTGTTTGTCATGCAATTGATGGTATTCATAAAATCAGCTCCAAAACATTTTTTGGTTTTCATTTACTATAATACATTATAAGCCCTTCTGTCAAGAATTGATTCTATATTTTATATATTTCTTTATATTTATTCTCCAGGTAGTCGGTCAGATACTTTGGATTGATCTCTTCACCCGTGACTTCTTTGAGAATCTCTGCAGGCTCCATAAGCTTCCCATGTTTATATATTTTTTCCGACAGCCACTCTTTTATCTTTGTCAGCTCACCCTTCTCCACAAGGGCATCGAAATTTTCAATTTCTTTTTTTGCTGTATTGTAAAACTGCGCCGAATAAATATTTCCGAGGGTGTATGAAGGGAAATAACCGAAGCTCCCTCCTGCCCAGTGAACATCCTGCAGCACGCCCTTGGTGTCACTCTGCGGCACTATCCCCAGATACTCCTTCATCTTTCCGCTCCAGATCTCCGGCAGCTCCGCCACTTCTATTTCCTTGTTGATAAGAGCCTTCTCTATTTCATACCTTATCATCACATGGAGGTTGTATGTGACCTCATCGGCTTCCACCCTGATAAAGGAAGGCTCCACCTTGTTTATCGCCCTGTAGAACTCATCCGGGCTTACGGCCTCGAGCTGTTCCGGGAAAACCTTCTGCAGCTCCTTATAATACTGCTTCCAGAAGCCGCGGCTTCTTCCTATGATATTCTCCCAGAACCTTGACTGGGATTCATGTATTCCCATGGAAGCCCCCGTACAAAGCGGAGTCCCGTTCAATTCAGGAGAAATGTTCTGCTCGTACAGTGCATGTCCGCCCTCATGCATGCAGCTCATGAGCGCACTGCTTAAATCATTGGGATAGTAATGGGTTGTTATTCTGACATCTCCCGGGTTTATGCCCGTGGTGAAGGGATGCTCGCTCTCGTCAAGCCTTCCAGCTGTAAAGTCGTATCCCATCTCCCTCAGTATATAAAGGCCAAACTCCTCCTGCCTTGCAATATTAAAATATTGCTTCAGCATATCATCACAAGGCTGGCAGGAAGACTCCTTCAGCTTTGCCACCAGAGGGACTATCCTGTTCCTCAGTTCGTCAAATATCATGTCCAGCTTATCCACTGTCATTCCCGGCTCGTATATATCCAGGAGGGTGTTGTATTTATTGTCCTTATAGCCCCACAGCTCAATGAACTCCCTGTTAAAGGCAACTATCTTCTCAAGGTAAGGCCTGAATAGCTCAAAGTCGTTATTGTTCTTCGCATCCTCCCAGACAGACTCTGCCTGTGAAGTCAGAATAACATATTCTTTATGCCTGTCTGCCGGTATCTTTTTATATCTGTCAAACTCCTTCCGGCATTCCTTTACTACAGTCTTCATAATATTGTCAAGCCTGCTGCTTCTGTCCGGCTCACCGAAGTATTCCAGGTATTTCTCCATCTCTGCAGAAGTGGTAAGCTTGAATATCTCTGCAGACAGCATGCCTATGACCTCAGCCCTCTGGGTCATGCCCTTCTTTGGCGCTCCGGTCCTCAGATCCCAATAAAGCACTTCCAGTGCGTCATTGTAATACCTGATCCTTTTGATCAATTCCATAAAACCGTTTCTCATGTAATCTAACCCCTTCTCAAATTAATCTTACATAGTCCCACCCTAATCTAGTGACTAGAGTCTAGCGTCTGGTGACTTATTGTGTGTTCCGTGGTTTCCGTTCCTTCAGCATATTTCCCGGGAAATACCCATCATTCGACTTATTTAAGCCTTTTCCATATAAACCCTGCTGCCGGCGCCGTTAATTACCGGGGCTTCTACCACAAGGCGTCTTGTGATCCTGCTCTTCAGTTCCGGTACGTGACTTATAAGCCCTATGACCCTTTTCTGATCACTCAGTCTTTCCAAAGCATCTATTACTGTATCCAGAAGACTGCTGTCCAAAGTTCCGAAGCCTTCATCAAGGAAAAAGAACTCCAGAGGGCACTGTCCTTTAAGCTGTATCTGCGAAGACAAGGCAAGAGCGAGAGCAAGGGATGTTAAAAATGTTTCCCCTCCTGAAAGGGTAGTTACCTGTCTCTTGATCCCCCCATTGGCATCATCCCGGATTACAAAGCCGTTTTCCGTATCCAGCTCCAGTCCGTATCTGCGTCTGGTCAGTGTGCCAAGTGTCTCAGAGGCTTCCCTGGCAATATATCTGAGACGCTCCTCCGATATATACTCTATGAATGCATTTCCTTTAAGCAGGTTCTTGAAAAGCTCAAGATGTTCCTTTTTTCTGGAGTATTCCCGATGCTCACCACCAAGGGTAAGCCAGCTGGCATAATTGGAGCTTATCGTCTCGAACCTGTTCTTCGCGCTTTCATAGGCAGCAATACTGTTTTCCTTTGAAAGCTTAAGCTCCTCATACCTGCTGCTGATTTCCTGCCACAGCTCTTCAGTTATGCTTCTTCCGGACAGCTTCTTCACTATTACTTCTTTGTGTGCTTTTGTACTGCTAATGGCCTCCTCATATTCCTTGACGGCATTTTCCTGGAGCGCCAGCTTGTCTTCCGGCATAAAAGCTTCCATAACTGCCTCAAAAGAAGCAAAGCCTTTGCCTGCAAGCTCCCTGTCCAGTCTCTCGCTGTCGCTCTTCAGCTTTTCCTGGTATATCTCCCTCTGCTTCTCGCATACCTTCTTATCCTTGACAGCTTTTTCATAGCTTTCTCTGACTGAATTGACATTCTCCTGAGCTTTTTGTTCCATTTTTGTCAAAGCAGAC
Source organism: Clostridia bacterium (assembly GCA_035627615.1). Taxonomy (GTDB): domain Bacteria; phylum Bacillota; class Clostridia; order Lutisporales; family Lutisporaceae; genus BRH-c25. The sequence continues at coordinate 91,450 of DASPLL010000018.1, read as the reverse complement.
ATTTCCTCTTCTGCCTTTGCTATTTCTGCTTTTATGTCCTTATCCCCTATGAGGGCTTGAATTTCCTTCTCCTTCTCCTCCTTACGGTACTTGAAGCCTCTACCCTCTGCCGTGTTTTCCGAAAGCTTCTCCACATCAAGCTTTTTTGCCTCTTCTGATTTCTCGAGCTCCTTTCTAAGCTCTAAGGCACTATTCTCATTGGACTGCAGCTTCCTATAAAGCTTCTCCGCTTCATGATCATTGTTCTTTATGCTCTCAAGCTCCGCCTTCATGCTGCTTATTCCCAAAGCCTGCATGATCCCGTCGCAGGCCTTCTTCTTAGTGCTGTAATCCTCTTCCGCTTCAATACATGCCTTTTGCAGTTCCCCCAGATGCTTTCTGTCCGCTTCCAGCTGTGAACGCTTTCCGCTGCTTTCCACCTGATACCGGTTATATTCAGGCTCTATCTTCCTTTGCATTTCTTCCAATTCTGAAAGCCTTTTCTCCCAAGCTTCGAGCTTCCTGAGCCTTTCCTGCTTTTCTCCTGACAGCTTATCCAGGGTGCCTTCTATCAAAGTGACTGATAATTCCCTATAATCCTCCGGAAGACTGTTCTGCAGCTCGGATCTTTCCTCCAGCCTGCTTACCATATCCGCTTCAAGCGCTTCTTTCTGGTTTCTCAGATTAATATGCTGCTCTGTGAGCTTTATTCCATCATTCTCCAGAGCCCTGCATTCCAGGTCCAGCTTTTCCACCGAGGACTGAAGCTCCTTTAATTCCTCTTCCCTCACCCCAGCGTCCGCGCCGCCGGAATGAACTGCAGGCTTCGGATGTGCTGTGGATCCGCAGACAGGGCAAGGCTCATTATCTTTCAGCCTCTGCGCAAGTGTAAATGAACTGTTCCTCTCCTGCTCCTTCTTCTTCTCCTCAAGTAAAAACCTTCTATCCTCAAGCTCCCTTTGTTTTTTCTCCTTTTTGGAGCAAAGCCCGCTTATTTTTTCCTCCAGCAGCTCAAGCTGCTTTCCTATATCCGCTATCCTAAGCTCCAGCTGCCCGATATCCCTGTTCTTGAGCTTCATCCCGTCAGTAACAGACTTGATGCTGTAGAACCTGGTCTCTGCTTTGAGTATGTCATTCCGGTCCCACTGCTTCATTTCCTTGTGCTGCTCATATAAAGCCCGGACCGTCTCCAGTTCGTTGTACAATTCAAGGCCTGATTTTTCAAGTGCTGAAAGCTCCTGCTCCTGAACCTTTATGATGTTTGAAAGCTCCTCATATTTTGACCTCTGCTGCTCCTTCACTCTTCGTGAACGATCCAGCTCTTCTTCCAGTGCAGCACCCTTCTGCACTTTGTCCCTGTAGCTGGCATCAACCTTTAGAGCTTCTATACGGGTCTTATGCTCCGCTGTATTTTTCAAAGACTCCTCAAGCTTGGATTTCTGTGCTGCTATAGTCTCATCCCAATGGTCGACCTTCTTTTTCTGCACAAGATATTCGCTTCTGAGTTTTTGAAGTACTTCTTCCAGCTTCTCCAGTTCATCCTTTGTCTGAAGCGCTTTTGCGAGCTTGGTCCTATGCTCTACGAGGACCGGTATCCTCTCCTGTCTTAATGCACTTGCCTCATCACACTCTTTTTTACTTTGTTCCAGTCGGCTGCCAAGTTCAGAAAGGCCGGTGTTCAGATTCTCCAGCTCTCCTTCTATTTTTTTTAATTCAGCATTGGCCTTTCCCAGATCACTGATTCTGTCCATAAAACCTTGAGCAGCTATGGCATTTTTACATTGACTCCGTATAGAATCTATTTCCACTGCCATGCTGTGAAGCTCTTCCTGCCTCAGCACCGCCTCCTGGAGCTCAGCGGAAAGCTCCCACACTTCCCTGGCACTGCCGTATTCCTTTTCAGAAGTCTTCAATGCCGCATCCATACTTTTCCTATTATCCGCCGCAGCATTGAGGGCAGCCTCAGCTTCCCTCAGGGAAGACTCTGAGATGTCTCCGAGTACAGACAGTGCTCCTTCAATCCCTGAAAGCCTGTTCCTTATTCTTCCTAGCTTTCTGTTCACTTTATCCGTAAGCTCTCTCCCGTACTCCTCAAGGTAGAAGATCCTTTCCAGCATCTTTGTCTTATCAGCCTTGGCGGATAAGAGGAATTCCTGGAATTTATTCTGGGGCAGTACTACTGAACGTGTGAAATCGTCAAACTGAAGCCCTATAAGCTCTATTACGGCCTCGTTGACTTCCCCCTGCTTGTCTGCAATAACGACATCCCCCAGGGCACCCTGCTCAATAAGCCTTGCCACCCGTGATTCTATGGAGTTCTCCGAGTCCTTCTTCCTTCTGTATACCCTCTCCACCCTGTAGGTCTTTCTCTCCTTCTCCCTGATCAGATCAAAGGTAAAAGTAACTCTCACATTGTCTGAAGATGTGTTTATTATACCCTGGGTGCCTCTGTTCGCTCTCTGTACATTCCCGTACAGGGCAAGGGTCACTGCATCCAGTATTGTTGATTTCCCGCTTCCGGTAGGCCCGAATATTCCAAACAGTCCTGTCTCCCCAAGCCTGTCAAAGTCTATCTTCTGTGTCTCCTTAAAGCTCTGCAGCCCCTCCAGCTCAAGATACCTGGGTCTCAAAAACATCACCTCCAGGCAGTATTTCCTCGTTATCCTCTTCCATATCTCCGTTCACCACTTCAAGGAAGGTATCAAGCATTTCCTCAGCAGCTTCCATACCGGTCCTGTACCGGTAGTAATCCTTGAAAAGCTCTTCGATCCTTTTCCCTTCACGGCTTTCGAAGCTTATTTCACTCTCTTTCTCATCGATAACCACCGGCCTGATGTTAATAATCCCGGGGTTCAGCTCCCTGAGCTTTTTCTGCTCCTCCAGGGTCAGTGCCCTGTCGGTATGTATCTCCAGGTCTATCCATGCATTCAGGTCCCTTCCTTCTTCACACCAGCTCATGGCTTCCTCTATCCCCTTCTTTGCCCGCCACTGCTTCAGGGGCTTCCCTGAATTGAGATATACTTCCCTTACCTCGGAGGCCTTACCGGGAACAGCATCCACTATATATACCACCTTGCTGTAGTCCGTCTCTGAAAAGCTGTATGCAATTGGTGAACCTGAGTAATATGCAGGTGAAGGTGTGCTTTTTATTCTCTGAGGCCTGTGAAGATGTCCCAGGGCTATAAAATGCGCATTATCCGGAAGCTGTCCCGGGTCCACAACCAGTGCCCCCCCGAGCTGCCTTTCGGAGTCGGAGGTCTTGCCGTCCCTTAGGTACAGGTGGCTGACAATAAGGTTCACCGTATCATCTCTGAAATTGCCGCTCAAACGGCGCAGCAGCTCGGATATCTTGTCGGAATAAGCCTTCTGGAGCTTGTCTTCCTGTGAATCAACCGATATAAGCTGCTCCAGCCGGGCTTCAGACGGATAGGGGAGTGCTATTATAACAGCGCTGTGGTCTGCACTCCCGGGCTTCAGCTCCAGCCATCCCGGACCTGCCTGCAGTATTACTGAACGCTGTGCGCCGTATACCGAAGCATCACTTCCGGGATACCCCAGAAGCACTATACCGTTCTTATATGCCAGGGGGCTTGCCGCACAAAGCCTGTCGGGGCTGTCGTGATTCCCCGCAACTACGACAATGGCTCTTGTGCCCCTGGCATTCAGCCTGTCCACTGCATCGTAAAACAGTTCCTCCGCAGCAGAGGACGGGTTGTATGTATCAAAAATATCACCGGCCACCAGCACAAGGTCCACAGCCTCGCTCTCTGCGATCCCGCAGAGCTCATCTATGAACTGCCTTTGTTCCTCTATCCTGTTTATATTCTCAAGGGTCTTGCCCAGATGCCAGTCTGATGTATGAAGTATCCGCATGCTATGCCTCCTTTAACTACAGGTTACGAGGTTTCGGGGCTACGAGGTTTCGAGGAATACCATGACTCCCAAGCAGCCTCGCAGCCTCGGAACCCTATATCTAGTTTATGCCTGAAATGTTAATCCATAATCATATTTCATTTATTTATATTTTATCGGATTATTTACTAAAAGACAATTTGAAAAAAAGTTGACATAATGCATAACATGTTATGAATATTTCATTATCGTATAACAATTATATATCAATATGATCCCCGCCGTGTCCTTCCGTGCAATTTCCGTGTCTTCCGTGGTTCCCGTTCCCATACCCTTAAGGAATACCCATACTTCCCCGCACCCCGAACCTAAAAAAACCCGGCGCATGCCGGGTTTTTGCCTATTCCAATTTTCCTATTTTGCTCAGCGGCCACACTCTGAATACAGCCTTGCCCCCGAGGTATTCCTCATCAACGAAGCCAACCGATTCAAACCGGCTGTCCCTGCTGTTCTCCCTGTTGTCACCCATGACCATATACTTGCCTTCGGGTATGGTCGTCTTCTCAAACCCGAAGTCCGGTGTCGGGGACTGGGTAAAGTCAGGCTCCAGCAGCTCTCCGTCAATGTACACCCTGTTGTCCTTTATTTCAACTGTTTCTCCAGGCAGGCCCACAACTCTCTTAATAAGGCTGAGTTGCTCCTGCTTGTCCTGTCTCTTGTCTATTACGACTATATCTCCTCTTTCCGGTTCGCCCAGCAAATAATTCACTCTGGAAATAATAAGTATCTGGCCTTCATGGAGCGTCGGCTCCATTGACACGCTCATTGCATAAGCGGTCCTGAATATGTATGTTCTGAATATCAGAGCCAGAATTATTGCAAAAATAATAGTTTTTATCCATGAGTATATCTCTTTTTTTGTCTCTTCATCAAATTTCAAAGTTATCACATCCCTTAATTTTCTGAAATAACAGACTGCAAGGCCGCCGTATCGTAATAGTCATTCTGCCTGAGAATCTCAAAAAGTTTATCCCTGTCATCAGTCATTCTGTTATAGTGATATGCAAGACATAGGTTCGAAATAATGTGCAGATCACCGCTGTCATATTCATAGGCTTTTCTGGCGTATTCCAGGCCGGCAGCGGGATTATTCCTCTCAAACTCTATTTTTGAAAGAGCTACAAAAGCCTGGGGGTGTTCCTTATTTAAATCAAGTACCTTGTTACAGTTTTCCACTGCTTTCTCAAACTGTCCTGTTTCCCTGTATACCGCCGCAAGGTTCAGATATACTGAGTAGAATTCCGGCCGGAGCTCTGCAGCCTTAATATACAGCTTTTCTGCCTCAGTATACCTCCCAATGTCAAAATTGATATTAGCCAGATGAAAAATACCCATAACATCATTCTTATTCATTTTCAGATATGCTTCAAGCTTCAAAGCCGTCTTTTCCAATTCTTCCTGCCCGTACAGCTTCAGCACTTCCACCAGATCCTTGCTTTCATAGTACGTGGAATCCATTTTCCTTATGATCCCGTTGACCTGACGGCTCAGCTTTCCTGATACTTCCTTCCCTGCAATACGGTCCAGCAGTTCGCTGCATTCATCTATTCGCTCATTATGGAAGTAAGAAATCGCAAGCCTTGCGATTATAGGTGCATAATCCGGGAATTGCAGCAGCGCCTGCTCATACTTCTTTATGGCAGTTGAATGCCTTCCCTCCTGCTGGGCTTGCCGGCCGCTCTCACAAGCTATGGCTGCCTTAAGGGCAGAGGGGAATATGAATATGCAGGATATCAGTAAAACCGCCAAAACCAGCAGAAGGATCTTTATCCATAAAGGCACCGGTCTTTTCGCCACCTGAACACCACCTAGAATAATAATGCGCTTTATGCAAGACGTTGGTTTTTAGTCGCTGGTCACGAGTCACTAGACTCCAGGTTCCGGGGTATTTCTTATGGGTCACTTGCGGAACGGTTCAGAACCGTTCCCTACGAATCCGAAACCCCGTATCTGACAATAATTCCTCCTTAATTTTACAACATTCGTAAGCAAATATCAAACAAAAAACAGGGCCGCAGCCCTGTTAATCACCCTTTTTACCTTTGCCCTTATCTTTACCATCATTATCTTTATTTCCGCCGGGACCCTTATCGTCCTTATCCTCTTTCTTGTCCTTATCTTTTGTATCTTCATCTTCATCGTCATCGTCATCGTCATCGTCATCGTCATCTTCATCATTGTCATCTTCTTTATACTTGTCATCCTTATCGCCTTCATCATCGCTGTCTTCTTTATCTTTGTCACCTTCATCGTCTTCATCTTCATCGTCTTTGCCTTCACGGCCGCTGCTGCCGGCTTTTCCTTTATCACTGCCTGTCTGTTTATTATCCTTGTCATCCTTACCGGATACTCCGGCATTTCCCTTACTGTTACCCTCGTCCCTGCCTTCAGTATCCTTGCTTGCAGCTGCAGGTTTGGAGCTATTGTCCTTACTTGCTGCTACAGTCGGCTTGTTCTTTTCACTGCCTTTATTGCTATTTTTATCATCGGCGTCAATTTTTGCAGCCTTATTGCCGCCTTCTTTATCTTTATCCTTGCTGCCCAGTACTTGTTCTTCCTTGCTCTTGTCTTTTGCATTATCCTTATTGTCCTTATTTTTTACGCTGTCTTTATCGTCCTTTTCTGTTGCCATTGCAGCCTTTTTCCCTTCCTTAATGTGGCTCATGATTTCTTTCACGGACATCTTCCTTGCATCTTCGGCCTTAATCTCCGGGTTTACTTCCATAAGCCTGCCTGCAAGTATCTCCTTCCCGGGGGAAACCTTGTTGGATAGCGCTGCCTTGTAGTCTTCCACGCTTGTTTTCTCTACAGTAACGCCATAGTTGTCATTGACCTTTGACAGTTCAACCGCAGCAGCCGCATTCACTGCGGCCGCCAGTTTCTCCTCCTGTCCGGGATTCTTTGCGGAAACCACAACCATGACCTGGTTTTCTGTTTCTTTGCTGATATAACCCTCTTCAGAAGCGCTTTTTATTATTTCGGAAAGTGCTTCATCTATTTCCTTATTCTTTATGTTTTCTGAAGCCTCTATCAAGCCCGCTGCATCTTCGGTCAGAGGCTCCACTGCTATTACCCTTTCAAACCTGTTGAGGGACAATGTGATGCTGGGGTTTATATCGACGCTGACATAGCTGTATGGAGTATAATATGCATATACTCCTGTTGACAGGAATATGCATGCAAGGAAGCAGGCCGCCAGTGAAGCAACCCTTCTGTATGCCGGATTTATCTTCTGGGGCTTCAGCTCTATTTCATCCCCTATTGCAGCAGACATCTGCCTTTTGACTTTTATAAAGTCTCCCTTGTCTGTTATCACTATCATCTGCTTTTTATCTATTTCCGCCACTATTGCCTTCATTTCTTCCACCCCCAGTCTATGAACTCCCTTATACAATAGTAATCCCCTGTTAATATTATCATTGCTGCTACTACATAATTTCGTGATCGTTCTATTGTTTTCCGGGGTAATTTTGTGCCTTCTTCAATTTCTGATACTGGAAGATAATGCTTTATTTTTATTCTTTTTACCAGCTCCGGCTTGTCTATTATGTACTTGACTATATCAAGATATGAATTTTTTGTCCCTATATGCTTCGGAGAACTTTTTGCCACATCGTCAAGCTTCAGCCCCCAGGAAGAAAGCTCCTCCTTTAGCTGTAAAAGTTCCTGCCTCCTGAGCTGGTTTATCTCTCCCTGATAATACTTGCTCTGAGCTTCCTCAGCAGTTATAATATTATCAAATACTTCTTCTCCGTCGGCTTCCTCGGTAGAGTATTCACTTATATATGTAACTGCCTGATGTTTTTTTTCTTTCCGGTAATAGTCAATAAGCCTTTTACGGATTATGTTCTGGGCAAAGCTTAAAAAGTTCCCTTTTTGCTGGTCATAGTGAATGATCGCTTCGTCAAAAGCCATAAGTCCTATACTTAGCTCCTCATCCTGGCCATAGGAAACATACCTGCCCGTCGCTTTTTCTACGGCAGCTGCAATAAAAGGCTTATATTCCTCTATGAAAGTATTTTTTTCATCTGTTGCAGACTTGATATTCATTACTCTTTCATTTATGGATTTATAAAACATAGCTCACCCCAAATTTTTCACATAACCCCAAAATTTACCCGGTTACTTGCGAATTATATAATATAAAATCCTTATACTTTATTATTATACAATAAGTGGACATGCATTATAAGACACACAAAATGGTAATTTGGAACCATCTTTAATTTGTTTTATGGGAGGAATGGATTATGTCAGTAAGAAATTGTCCTGTCTGTGGTAGGATCTTCGAGGACATGGAAGCACAGGAGGTCTGTGCAAGTTGTTTTCCTGAATATGAAAATGAGCTGAGGAAGGTAAAGGATTATCTCTGCAAGCATCCCAACAGCAGTGCATGGGAGGTCTCGGAAGAAACCGGGGTATCTATAAATAAGCTAAAAAGATATCTCCAGAATGAACGGCTGGTAATATCTGAAAAGACTTCACTTTAGTGAGGTCTTTTTTCATCTTCAGATTTATACTCAGTGCTCAATCAAATGAAATACTAAATTATATAATTCTGTATATAATATCCATGTAGAAACGAAACTGAAAAAGGAGAGCTGTAGATGGAACCGGAAAGGATAAGGGATACTTTATATAACTATATACGTGATGCTTGTGAAGTTCCGGAGGATGATACGGAATACACCCATGATGTGAATCTGTTTGATTATGGTTATGTGGATTCCTTCGGCGCCACGGATATATTGGCTTTCATTGAGAGCACGTATGGCATAGAGGTAACACAGAAGGATCTGCTGCTCTACCCTATGAGCAGCATTTCTGAAATTACGGAATACATTGTTAAGAAGGTGAACGGATAAAATGCAAGAATGTTTGGTCCCAATCAGCGGGCTTGATCTGAAAACCCAGCAGCAGCTGAAATATTCCACTTTTTTTATTGACGAACATATCGCCGACGTCTATGAAAAAAACGGCAGTCTTGTGATAGAGCATGATTCAGATGATCAGGAAATCGCGCAAAAGGTAGGCAGGCTTATAGAACGTTTTACTGAACATGAGTTTGTATTCAAGGAGAATATCCTTTTTAGGAATTCTTGTGAAGTTCCCTATAAGGATAATATAATCGAGGCCCTGAAAGCCCGCAGAATAGTCAGGGAGCTTGAATCAGGCATATTTACCTTCAGGGAGCCCTTCACCACTATCCTGCGCTTCTTTGACCACCGGTTCGTCAGCAAAATAGGAAGGGCTTTCAACGTTACGGAGGAATACTACCCTGTAGTGATACAGGTAGACACGCTGAACAAAACCAGCCATTTCACTTCCTTCCCTGAGCATATCCAGTTTGTGATGCATTTGCGGGAGGATCTGGATGTTATTGACCTTTTTGCCAATGATGTACGTACTCACGGGGGATTGGACAGCAGCATGAATATTAATACGAGCAGGAATATGAGACCCCCCGGCCATGCAATAAATCCCGCTACCTGCTACCACTGCTACGAGGCATTGCAGGATGAGACCGTCGAGGGTGACGGCAAAGCTGTTACTGCAGTTTCCAAGGCACACAGGTATGAATCCAAGAATCACAGGGACTTCGGCAGGCTTCTGGATTTTACCATGCGTGAGATAATTTTTGTAGGCACACCGGCATATGTAAAGGAGAACCGCACCAAATCCCTGAACCTGCTGATGGAGCTCGTCAAAGAATGGGAATTGGACTGCTTTATTGAAAATGCAAATGATCCGTTCTTTACGAATGATTATAAGGTCAAGGCCTCTTTCCAGAGATTACAGGACATGAAATATGAGCTCAGGATGAATATCCCTTATTTGGGCCGCTCTATTGCCGTATCCTCCTCCAATTTCCACAGCAATACCTTCGGCAAGGCCTTCAATATCACTGCGGGCCGGAGGCCGGCTGCAACAGGCTGCCTTGCCTTCGGGCTGGAGCGGTGGGTATTCTCCTTCCTGGCTCAATACGGATTGGATGAGGCAAAATGGCCCAAGCAGCTGCATAGCGACTGGGTGGAATGGAGAAACCAGAATGTTTAGCTGCCTGGTCAGGAAGATGCAGGAAAAGGATATACCTGTAGTCTCCGGATTGTTTAAGGAAATGTACCGGGAGCAGAAAAGCCAGGGGATGATTTTTTCACTGCGTGAAGAGGAAGTGGAAGCAGCTTTGGCGGCACAGCTGAAATCAAGGCTGCATTTCCTGCATATCCTTGAGTGTGACGGCAATATCCATGGTTTTGCTTCCTCCGGCATGGTAAAGCTGCAAAGGAAATACAAGCTGGGAGAGGATGAGTTCATAGGCTTCATTCACGACCTTTATATAGAACCCGCTTACAGGGGCAAGGGCTGCGGCGAAGAGCTTCTGGCAGCCCTTGAGCTGGAAATGAAGCAAGCCGGTATCCGTCATATCGAGCTGCATGTCATTTCCGGCAATACCGGCGGTATCAGGTTCTGGAGCAAAAATGGATTTGATGCCATGATGCAGGTCATGTATAAGAGTATAAAGGAAGAGTGAGGATATGCTTGCTTTCATTAAGAAAAATGTCTTCCTGCTGTCACTTCTGGTGCTTTTTGCAGCCGCGGATATGACTATTGCGCATTTTGATCCCGTAAACAACCTGAAGATCTTTTATAAGAATGACCTGGAGAAAACACGGGTGCTTCATCCTTATAAGGTCTGGGAGAAAGTCTTTTTCGGTAATTCCACGGTGATTGCTTCTTATATGGAAGACCGCAGCGACAGCGGCTACATAAATATGGGGATTAATTACGGCAAGCTCACTGATCTGGATGAGATACTCAGCAGGGGCCTTGTTACAGTATCGGAGGATATTGTAATCGGCTTGAACTTCTTTACTCTGATGGATAAGCTTCCTACAGACCCATATTATATCTGGCACAGGAAAATCTATGAACCCTACGTTTTTTTTTACCGCGACCAGTTCAAAAAGCTGATAGTGGATAGAGTTCAAACACAGCTTACAGGTAAGCCTGTAAACACCAGGTTTTCGTCCCTTACCCGCAAAGAGCTTTACTACGGACGATTAAGTGAGGAAAAGCTCAGGGCGAAGGTCAAGGAATATGAAAGCAAATATGGTAATATGCGTCTTTCGGATTTCAGTGACAATATCAATTCTCTTAGAAATATAATCTCATTCTGTAACCGGAACAATATACGCCTGAGGGTCCTCTGGATGCCGTGGAACAGGTATTACACACCCCCTGCCTATGTTAACAGCCTGAAGCAGGAGGTCAACACAATATTGGCGGAAAACCGCATAGAAGTCCTTGACTGGTCCGGCAGAATCGACAGCGTATACTTCCATGACCTTGGGCATCTGAATATTGAGAAAGGCGCACCTTTATTCACGAAGGAGATTGAGGTATGGCTGAAAAAATAGCTTTCAGACAGTTTCTTAAAATAATTGTCTACGTAATTATGCTCATACTGGTGATTATTTTCTTCACCGGAAAAGGCACATTCATATATGAGGGTTTTTGATGTGGTATCTGGATATCGACAACATTTTAATACTAGCCGGGTTTATTGTACTATTGGCCATATTTGATTGGTTTGCAAGCGGTAGGGTGATATTGGCCAGGCAGCTGCTGCTCCTGGGTCTCTTCATGGGGTTTTTGTGGCTTTACAGTAAGGAGCTGGCGGTTTTTTATATATGCTACATAATATCAGGCTTTTTATTCTGCACAGCTATTGCTCACCTGAAGCATCCCTTCAAAAAACCCCTGTTCCTGTTGGGAATACTGTTCAACCTGTCCGTTTTCCTGAGCTTCAGGTTTCTAGGTATAAAATCTGTTGAGATGTCTGCTTATCTTACAATTATGACTATCGGACTGGCATATAACATGTTAAAGGCGATAGATGCCCTTTATATGGCGTATTTTGCAGATGTAAGGATCAACCTGTTAAAATATGCCGTCTATATATTGTTCATCCCCACTTTCACATCAGGGCCTATCCTGCGCTACAGGGATTTTGAAAAGGATTTGACCTCTCCCCTGCCCTTGGACTCCAGTTCGGTGGAAAACAGTATCCAGAGATTGATCCTGGGCCTTTTCAAGAAGATCGTACTTGTGGAGCTATTATTGTTGATATACAATCAGCTTCTGGCCGGTGAGCTGGATTGGAAAAAAAGCACCTATGCGGTGATCACCTATTATGTACTGTTATATCTGGATTTTTCCGGGTATACCGATATAGCCATAGGCTTTGGCAGGCTAATGGGCTTCAGGGTGCCTGAGAACTTCAAGAGGCCCTTCAGATCTCCTACCTTGACCCAGTTCTGGCGGAACTGGCATGCAACGCTTGGAGACTGGTTCCGTGACCACATATTCATTCTCATGGCCAGGAAGAGCAGGAGCCGGCTTATTTCAGGCTTTTCAGCTTTCGCGGTAATGGTCTTCATTGGTTTGTGGCATGGACTTCAGCCGCTTTTTATTTTATGGGGCCTTTACCACGGTATACTTCTTTTTCTCGAGAACATACTAAACCTGAGTGTATTCAACCGCAATAAGCTGCATACCGTCAACTACTACCTGAGATGCCTGCTGGTCAATATTCTGGTTGCTTTCGGCACTATCTTTTTCAGCAGCGATCTGCAGACTGTACTTAAAATACTGAAAGGGTTTATAAAATAAGCATGCTAAAGAAGTATAACAGGATATTCCTGATCCTCCTGGTCATGGCCGTCATCCTTCTTTCGATAGAATTCTTCTCTGCAGAAGACGGTAAATTCGAGAGGATAAACGTAGCCGTCCTGCATGCAGGAAGCTCCAGGACCTGGGTGGACATATACAATCAATATTCACAGCCTCTTTTAATGAATCTCACTGTGGAAGCAATAGATATCGGACAGGCGAAGACAGTGGAGCTGCATAAATATGACCTGATCTATCCTGATATTTCAGTGGTCGGATCTCAGGCAGGCAGGCAGCTTCAACAGGATATACGGGAATATGTATGGTCCGGGGGTGCTGTTTTTCTGGAAAATAACCTGTATCAATGGCTGCCCCGTGAATTATCAGGTGCAAAGGAGTTTAAAAAGCTTGCCGGATTTCCCGCTAAGCTGGATGCACCCGCTGTACGTCCTGATTTAACTGCCTTCCAGAAGCTCATTCTCGACTTTTATGATAATTATAAAGGCTTTAAGAGGATTGGAGAACTCAAGGACAAATCCTACGGATATGGAATGGTGCCGGATAAAGCCACACCTATTATAAAATCAGGGGATCTGGCTTTATACACTCTGAACCGGTATGGAAAGGGCTATGTATTCTTCGCAAATCCACTGCTTCCGAATACCTGGTATATCAACGGCTTCGACATGCTGCCCAAAACAAAGTCGCAGCCTTATTTCAACAATACCGTTTCAGCTGCCGGTCAGATGCTCCGCAATGAGGCAGCTACATTTATTTCAAAACAGAAATACGGTTATGCATTGAAAAAGGTGTTTGGACCATACGGCCGTCCCGCGGCTGCCTGGCAAAACCATTTTGAGGTGCTTTCAGCTATCAGGGACAGGTCTATTATGAAGTGGATAGATACGGCTGAAAAGCATAATCTTATACCCTCCTACTCCTTGGCCCGTGGTGCCTATGAATGGAACAGGCGGTATGAAAGCATCGGCTACCAGTATAATTATGGTTCCGATTCAGCAATGGAATTTGAGCTGGAGCAGAGTGAGGCCTTTTACACCCCGGGCATACATCCGGTAGTTAACGGCCTTTGGCTGACGCAATCCAGATATCCTTTAAACCAGGGCTACTTTTCCGATATAAGTGCTCCGTACAGGGCGTACCCTTATGTGGCTGATATCGATAAAGATGGTGTTATGGATATAGTTTCGGGAAGCTCGGACGGCTGTTTTTATTATTATCACGGCCGCAGCAAGGGAAAGGCCTGGGTACTGGATAAAGCGCAAAAGCTGCTCTCTTCTGATGGAAAAGAGCTCAGTGCAGACCGTTTTTCCGCGCCGGTCCTCTATGACCTGGATTTTGACGGTGACCCGGATCTTGTTTCAGGAAATGAAAAAGGGGCCTTATGCTTTTTTGAAAATACCGGTAATTTCAGCTTCAAAAACCTTGAACCGGCATTGAGCCTCGGGAGTTCGTATTCCTTATCCGCCCCTGACATCGGTGATATTGACGGGGACAAAACGGCAGACCTTGTAGTTGGTACAAGGAGCGGACATATTTTTTATTTTAAGGGCAGGCAATCCAAAGACAGGTTGGTATTTGCCGGCGGGAAGCTGCTCCTGGATGATAAGGGTACAAAAATCAAGCTAAGCCTGAATGCATCTCCAAGAATAGCCGACCTGAATGGAGACGGCAGAAGGGATCTTGCCGTCGGTACCGGTGACGGCTATATCCACAAGCTGATAAACACCGGCAGTGCATTTACCGATGGCGGGTGTTTTGACGGCAAAGATAAAAACCACCTGGGCAATTTTCATTACAAGTATGGAAATAATGCAGTACCGGCATTTGCAGATATAAATGGTGACGGAAATACCGACTTGATAGTAGGCAGGCTGGAATACGGGCAGATGCCTGTAGCAATTGATTCACCGTGGTTTCCTTACAGAAGCGAGCTAATTGAAGCATTGGAATATGCAAAGGATCACTATGTGAATGTTGAACCTCACTATTTTTCCCATTTTTATAAAAGTGCTGCTGAAGAAAAGAAAGAGCTTGAGCTGCACAAGCAAGCCTTCAGGCAATATGACCTGCAATGGGACGGACAGGGGACCAACCAGCACACCTGGCATATCAACAAGGAAAAGCCTGTACAAACCTTATGGGCCTTATATAGGTCAGGTCTTCGCTGGATTTCCGGCTTTGAGCCTTCGGGTTCAAATGTGGAGCCCTCTGCAGCTTCTGAATACACCTGGATAATACCCTTTTATTTGTGCAAAGGGACTGAACGCTCCGATATGCTTGTTTACAATGCTTCGATAGGCAATATGAAAGCGCTGGACAGCTATGCGGGAAATTGGGAAACTATCGTAAGCTATTATTATCATATAGAATACAACATCGAAAATAATCCTCAGCAAATAGAAAAAGTCGCTGAAAAGCTTGAAGGGTTTTGTGACAAATGGGATTATGCCTTCATGAGCGAGGACCAGATGGCTAAAACTCTTATGGCTCAATTAAATACACATATAGAGGTAAGAAATACTTCAACCGATCCTGCCCCCAGGAAATTTCCGGGTCCGGAAAAGAAAGCAAAACCTTTCGAAATTACACTGAAGCCTGTGGTAAAGATGGATGGAAAAGGCTTATTGAAGGGTCCTTATAGAAGGGTATCCGGAGTAAAGGTAGAATTCGGTGAGCGTATGAAAGCGGAACATGTGAGTACAAATGCAGATATCTACATGTGGAAGGGAAACAGCCTGTATATTGGCCTGAATCGTGATGTGAAAATATATGCATCTCCCGACCCCGGGAACCGGCTGCATATCGAAAGCGCAAATCTTCCTGTAAGGGTCAGGGCATCAGAGGGAAGGTTGAGGGTCAGGTTCCTGGACGGAGGACTGCAGCAGCTTAGAATATACTCTTCAAAGGATGGAATATATGCAGACAGTAAGGAGTGGA
Organism: Clostridia bacterium; assembly: GCA_035627615.1. Classification (GTDB taxonomy): domain Bacteria; phylum Bacillota; class Clostridia; order Lutisporales; family Lutisporaceae; genus BRH-c25. The sequence continues at coordinate 75,928 of DASPLL010000018.1, read as the reverse complement.
AACTGAAAAAGCAAGAAGACAACTCCTTCTTGCTCATAAGATATGGCGGACCTGCCGAAGTAACTATTGGTGAATTGGAGTAGATCCCTTTTTTACTCATACTCCAAAACCGAGCCGTTCCAGAAAAGATAAATATACTTATCTCCTATCTCCCTGCCGGCTATCTGCTCAAGAGCCCGTGCATAATACTCGATCTGTGTCCGGTACTTTTCTTTTATCTGTCCAAGCTCCCCTTCGGAAACATAATCGGTCTTGTAATCGACCAGTACCAGCTTACCGTCTTCTTCAAAGTAACAGTCTATTATCCCCTGGAGCACTATGGTTTCCTCGTGGCCATCCACTGGAAGACCGCCGAATACTTCGGAACATTTCACTTCCATGGTAAAAGGCACTTCCCTGTGCAGCTTTTCAGCTTCTATCATCCTCCTGCCCAGGTCGGACTGCATCAGTCTTACCAGCTTGCGGACATTCACATTCTGTACCTGGACCTCTGTCAGAAGCTCAGCCGTGACCATGCCTTCCATCTGCTTCCTGATTCCGGCTTCGGAGATATCTCCCCTGAAATCCATGTGCTGCAGCACAAAATGCATCAGTGAGCCCTTCTCGGCAGCAGTCATTTCTGTTGCTTCCTCCAGGAACCTGGGCCTCCTTTTTATGCCCGGAACTGCCTGCAGGTTGTATTCCTCAGCCGCTTCGGCTTCAAAAAGCCGCTTCAGCTCTGTTACGGTAACCTTTACAGGAAGCTTCTCATAAGCAGAGTAGGGGTATTTCCATTCCAGCCTGTCAATCAGTCTTTTATGTATATGGTCAGCTGCATCTGCAGAAGTAAGGGCTACTTCGCCTATAAGCTCATTACTGTCATTCTCTTCAAAGCTTATGTCCTTTAGAACCTCTTCCCTGTCCCAAAGCCTTATATCCCACCTGGAGCCGTCAGTTCCCTCATAAAGGGCGGCCGGCTCTGCTCCAAGCTTTTCTGCCAGCGGCTTTGCCGGATGCAGCATAAGAGCAGTGCATATCCAGTCCATGAAGCATTTTCCCTTTAATATATCAAACTCAGGCACCTTCCGGGATCCTGCCCCGCTGCCGCCTCTCCACCTTGCAGCGCTTTTCCCGGGATCATTTACCGTTCCGGTTATGATAAGCTTCTCTTTTGCCCTTGTAAAGGCCACATATAATATTCTCATCTCTTCAGAGAGGCTCTCCAGCCTTATCTTGTATTTCAAGGCCTGTTTGAATATGGTCGGATACCATATCCTCCGCCTGTGGTCTATAAAATCAGGCCCTATTCCAAGGTCATGGTGCAGCAGTATTCCCTTCGTGGCATCAGTGAGGTTGAAGCCCTTTCCGGTACCGCAGACAAATACTATTGGAAATTCCAGTCCTTTGCTTTTATGAATACTCATTATCCTGACCACATCGTCCTTCTCTCCAAGGGTTTTGGCGCTTCCCATATCCCCCTGGCTGCCCTTGAGCTTGTTTATGAAGTTTACGAAGTTGAAAAGCCCCTTGAAGCTGGACTCCTCATACTGGCTTGCCTTATCAAAAAGCATCCTTAGATTGGCCTGCCTCTTGACTCCGCCGGGCATGGCGCCCACAAAGCTGAAATATCCCGTATCACTGTACAGGTACCATATAAGCTCATCAGTGGAAAGATAAAGAGCTTTTTCCCTCCAATGGCCAAGCCTTTCGATAAACCTTGCCGATCTGGCTCCCAGTTCTCCGTCCATTGCGGCAGCTTTGACCATTGCCTCAAAGAATGTAACCTCCCGGTCACACAGCCTTATGTCAATAAGCTCCTCAGCATCAAAGCCCCCTATGGGAGACCTCAGAACTGCCAGCAGCGGGATGTCCTGAAGCGGATTGTCTATTATCTGCAGCAGGGACATTACCGTGGATATCTCGATAGTTCTGAAATACCCGCTTCCCGTATCGGTATATACAGGGATCCCATGAAGGCTGAGCTCTTCTGCAAACACATCCGCCCAGTTCCTGGTAGTCCTCATAAGTATCACTATATCGCTGTAGCGGGCAGGCCTGTACTCCTTCGTCTCCTTGTCAGACACCATGAAACCGCCGCCCTCCGCCACCAGCTCCTTTATCCTTTTAGCCGCCACCCTGGCTTCGCACTGCACTGAATCCGGCTTATCCTCCATATCAGGTTCCAATCCGGCTTCAACCGGTTCATCGGCGCTTTCCTCAGCATTTTCCGCTTCTGCCGCCGTTGCTTCCCTGTTATCGATTATATGAAGCTCGATTGCGCCTCCGAAGCTGTCTGAAGATGTCCCCGGCTCCTCAAAGGCAGCTCCGGCATAGAGCGCCTCCTCCTCAGTATAATCAATATCTCCCAGGCCTTCGGACATTATCTGTCCGAATATGTAATTCACACCGTTTATAATGTCCTCCCTGCTTCTGAAGTTCTTATTCAGCAGTATTTTCCTGTATTTGGACTCAGAAGCTCCGGAATAGGCCTTAAGCTTTCTGATGAAAAGCTCGGGTTTTGCCTGCCTGAAGCGGTAAATACTCTGCTTCACATCGCCTACCATAAATATATTTGGCTCACCCGCATCCTCCCTGGAGACCATACCGAGTATCACCTCCTGGGTAAGGTTGCTGTCCTGGTATTCGTCAATATATATTTCCTCGAAGCGATCTCTAAGTCCCAGTGCTGCCTGGGTCGGCAAAGCCCTGCCGTCCTCTTCCCTGTTTGTCAGCACCTTCAGGCAGTAATGCTCCAGATCGTTGAAATCAATTACGCCCTTCTGCTTTTTCTTTTCCTGGTACTTTTCCGCGAATTCCAGTACAAGACAGCCGAGACTATTCATTATAGGATGCAGCTGCCTCAGATCGGAGGCCAGTTCTCCCGAGTTGGAGCTTATCAGCTCTTTTCTCAGCCTATTTAGCCTGCTCTTGACATCATCCCTTATACCTTTGACTTCCTCCTGGGCTGCAGCATCAACCTCCTTGCCGCACCTGGGCAGACGGGTGAACTCAAGGTTTTTGAACTCCTCATAAAGCCCGTCCCAGCTGCCCTTCTCACCACAGGCGGCAAGCATGGCTTTTACCTTCAGGCTGTCTTCCTGAAGAACAGCCGCATAGGGGTACAGGCCTTCCGCCCTCTCAGCTGCTGCGACGGCGGCTTGTATGGCAGACAGAAGCCCGGTCAGCTCCATTGATATGCTCTTCATCAGTATTTTAGCCCACTTTGTATCTCCGAAGTCCATTCCATCAGCCGGATCAAACGCATCTACAGCATCCCTCAGCCAGACCTCAGGCCATGGATGGCTCTGAACAAAATCATAGACAGTCAGCACCAGATCCAGGAGCTTTTTGTCATCCCTGTTGCCGCCGTAACACTCTACCAGGCTCAAAAAAGCTTCGGTGCAGTTCTCCGGCTCGTATTTCGACTCAATAAGCTCTTCCAGCGCTTCCAGCTGAAGCAGCAGCGATTCCGTGTCATCCGCTATTCTGAACCCGGGGTCCAGGTCAATTGTATGGAAGTTGTTCCTTATAACCTCCAGGCAAAAGGAATGTATAGTTGTAATACTGGCTTTCCCCAGGAGCGCCAGCTGTCTTTGAAGGTTTTTCACATATTGCCCGCTATCCCTTTGCGCAGCCTCCAGCACCTTGCTCAGGGCTGTACCGATCCTTTCCCTCATCTCAGCAGCCGCAGCATTTGTAAAGGTAACTACCAGCAGCCTGTCAACATCCACCGGAGCATCAGGATCAGTGATCTTTCTTATAATCCTTTCAACCAGTACCGCTGTCTTTCCGGCTCCGGCGGCGGCCGCCACAAGCAGGTTGCAGCGGTCCTCGGAAATTGCCCTGGCCTGCTCAGCTGTCCATTTTCCTGTCTTATTCTTCTGATCCACTGCTATCACCACCTTCTGCTTTTAAACCGCCCATAAGCTCCCAGACTTCTTCCTCCTTCTTGTCCTGGAGGTTCCTGTAATGATTACCTCTGAGCCTGGTATCAAACTGGCATATTGATATATAGCCGCAGTATGAGCATGCGGTCATCCTTTTCCTTCTGTAAGGACTTATGGAAATGTTCCCTTTGAGCATTTCCTCCCCTATTTTGTTAAGCAGCTTCTTTACATGCCTTTTCATTATATCAAACTGATCGGCTGTTGCTGCGGAAGACCTTCCAAGGTCCCCTCCCTTGTTCACCCTGGCAGGTATTATGAGGGAATCCCCGTCTATACCGGTGTCCATCTCCTTTATAAGCTTCACATCTGCAAGCAGCAGGCCTTTCATTTTAAGCTCCTTCATGATGGCCTTCTCGATCTCCTCCTCTGAGGCTTCTCTACCTGCCGGCACAATAGGGTCATCCAGCTTGAAATACAATATGCCTGCGGTCAGCACCGGTTTTCCGGACTCTTTTCCCAGACTCTCACCTGCCGCATCCAGGTAGGTTATCAACTGAAGCTGAAGGCCGTAGTAGACGTCTGCCAGCCTGAACTGCTTGCTGCCCGACTTGTAGTCCACTATCCTGAAGTACTTGCCCTCCGCTGTCTCCAGGCAGTCCATCCTGTCGATCCTCCCGGACAGGACCATGGTATCTCCCGAGGGCAGCTCCAGGGTTATGGCGGGAAGCTTCTCTCCTTCCCCAAAACCCAGCTCATAGCCCACCGGCTCGAAGGTGCTCCTTTTTATATGCTCCGCAATAAGCCATACTGCTCTCGTAAGCACCCTTTTCAGCCTGTCCGCAAGGTATTTGTATCTGCTGGAGCTTAAAAATACCGTACCGGCCATATCCTCCACCAGTTCATCGACTATAAGGGCTACCTTTTCGGCGCACCAGCCCTTTTCAACCTGCCTCCAGCCCATGCTGCCCTCGTTCACCTTTCTGGAGAACCTGTCTATTACCGTATGCATGAAAGAGCCCATGTCAGGAGCATTCATTTTCAATATATGTCTTTCCTTTGCCTTAAGTCCGTATTCCACATAATATGAAAAAGGACAGGAAGAATATCTCTCAAGTCTTGATACACTTGTCTGTATATTATTTCCATAAAGCTTCCTTACCCGTTCCTGCCGTATCAGCTCCACCTGGTTGGTATAATTGAAGCCTTCCAGCATACGGGCATACTTATCCTGCCATTCTTCCTCCTTTTTATACCAATCCAGCACATTCTTCCAAAGGGGATCGGTATATTTACCCTCCATACTCTGCCTCATAACGGCCACCAGTTCATTGAAGGTCGGAACGGGAGATGATACATACATTTCCGCACTGCTCCGGTCGTTCATTTGTGTCATGCCGCTGTCACAACTGATACCGGGGAATATCCTTTTAAGCCTGCTTATAATAATTGAAGGTCTCAGAGCCCTTCCTTCCTTATCTGCCGCACAATAGCTCAGCCTCAGGTATTCTGACGGCGCAGTCAGTGCGGTATATATTATGTACTGCTGTTCAAAGGTCCTTCCTCTTGTATCGGGTGCCAGTTCCACTCCCAGAGTTAAAAGTGCTTCCCTGTCCCTGTCCGATAAAATGCCCTCCTGCTTGAAAGGCACGGGAAATATGCCGTCATTTGCACCCAATATGTATATGGCTTTCACATCATGGCTTTTGGACCGTTCGAGGCTTCCTACAAGCACCTGCTCAAGGGCAGGGGGTATCAGTCCTATGTTATACTCTCCGAAGCCTACAGCGAGAAGCTCCAGGAAGGTTTCCACCTTCACCGGCTCGTCTCCCATAGCTTCAACCACCTGATCCATAAGCTCCATAAGTATATTCCACACCTGGCTGTACTCATCAGCCCTGTCCAGCTCTCCACCTTCAGTAAAGTGCTTCACAAGCTCCTCCAGCCTTTCTGGTACTCCCAGCTCGCACAGGAATTCATACAATGCAGTACATATCTCTTTTCCTGTGTTTTTCCCTTTTATCTTCTGATACAGCTTCAAAAGAGGTGCTGCTGCCGTTCTCCGCACCCCATTCACCCTTTCGAGCATTTCGAGGACATATTTTCCTGCACCGGGTTTTTCCAGATTATATCCAAGGGTGTAATTCCAATCCTCATCCTTTATCCAACTGCTGCCTTTTATACCGTTTGCCAGAACATAATTCTCCAGCAGGTCCAGATCAGCCCTGCCGATTCCCGTCAAACCCGTCTTCAAACATCTGAAAACCGCTTCATAGGACCAATTACCTGTGAAGACCTCCAGGGCTGAAAGTACGAGAAGCACCAGAGGATGCCCCGTTATGTCCTTTTTCCTGTCAATGAAGCAGGGTATCCCGTACTCCTTGAATATTACCCTTATTATCCTTTCATAAAGTGAAAGATCTCCTGTTATTACAGCAATATCACTGTAACGGAAGCCTTCCTCCCTGCATTTTCCCAATATATCCCTTGCAGTGCTCTCCACCTCGGCATACAGATTGGGAGCTTCATACAGGCTCAGACCTCTTGTGCTGTCTTTATTTGTCCCATGCAGATATGTATAAAGATTCGCCTCAAGAAATGCCAGCTCAGCAGTATATTTCAACCCATCGCTTTTAAGAGCGGCAGGAGCTTCTATTTTCACTTCCATGCGGGCAGCCAGCTTTTTAAGCTTTGCAGCCGCAGCCTTTGCGGGCAGGAAAGCATCTGTTTCCTCCAGCTCCGGATTATCTGCGAGGCAATCGGTGCACAGCGCCACATTTACTCTTACCGCCTGAGCTAAAAGCCTCTCAATTACAGCATATTCCTGTGGTGTAAAGCCGGAAAATTCGTCCAGCCAAATTTCTGAAGCACCGAAAAGCTTGTGCTGTGCAAGCTTTTCAGATAATAAGGCAAGGTCGTCGTCAGAATCAATATATTTATCATGGAGTCTCTTCTCAAAATCCTCGTATATAAGCCCCATGTCATGGAGTTTGTCCTTAAGCTGTGTGTTCAGGTCCGCTGTTTCAAGGCTGCTTATGGCTTCAGGAGTGATATTATATCTTTTGAACTCACTGAAGGTTCCGCACAGGGTATTTACAAAACCCCTCTGCCCCGCAGCCCTGTCAAACACCCTCAAGCTATCCTTAAGCCTTTCCATTATGGTATACACAAGTATACTCTTACCTGCGGGGTTTATATGCTTCCTTACTATCCCACCGACTTCTCCGAGAACTCTGTGGGATAATCTTCCGAAGCTCAGGACCTCGACTCCGTTTATGCCGCTTGCCCCCAGGGCTGCTATCAGCCTTTTCTCCGCCTGGAAGGAGAATTGCTCCGGAACAATTATTATATGCCTGTTCCCCTGCCCCTGCTCCAGGCTTGACTTTATCTCATTAAGGCAGAAGGTGCTCTTGCCGCTTCCCGCCCTTCCATATATGATCCTCAAGCTCATTGCTAATCATCCCCTCCGCATGTGCCTCGTAACGTATATCCCTTCTTGAGCATGCGAGGCACTTAATCAAGGTAGTGATTATTAACACTATGAAAGACAAGAAAGTTGTTGTGTTAATAATCACTAGCTCCGCCAATCTATCTATATTATATCACACAAAACTGCTATTATTAGATAGTTTTGGCCTTGCAGGCAGCATTTGCAGCTTTATAGAAATTTATATATTTGCTGGTATATTCTATTATATAATCGCTAGTCGCTAGATTAGGGAGGGGCTTCGAAGTTTGTAGGGGCGATTCATGAATCGCCCCTACCCGTTCTATGACCAGTAAGAAATACCCAGAAGTCTAGAGACTAGCGTCTCGTGACTAGCATCTGAAAAATGCGCACTAAAGTGCGCATTTTTCGTATCCTATTATCGCAGCGCCTATTGCTCCCGCAAATTGTGAATCCTTGTGGGTAGCGACACTGCATTTCAGCTTTCTTGAGAGGATATCCCCTATCATACCGTTTGCGGATACTCCTCCTGTGAAAAGTACCTTGTCCTTTATGGTGACCCTGCTGGTAAGATGCATTATCTTATTCGATATCGAGTGCAGTATGCCTGAAGCGACTGCTTCCTTTGCCGTACCTTGCGCCAGAAGGCTGATTACCTCGCTCTCCGCAAAGACTGCACACATGCTGTTTATATCTCTTGGTATTGAATCGGAAGCAAGGCTTTCCAGCTGGTCCACCTCTGTTTCAAGTACATTGGCCATGACCTGGAGAAACCTCCCCGTACCAGCGGCACATTTGTCATTCATCATGAATTCCAGCACATTACCCTTATCATCTATTGATATCACCTTGCTGTCCTGGCCGCCCACATCAATGACGGTGCGGGCCTCCGGGTCGAGAAATGCGGCTCCCCTTGCATGACAGGTTATTTCAGTTACTTTCCTGGTCGAGAAAGGAACCGACACCCTTCCATAGCCGGTAGCAACAACGGCTGCTATATCCTCTTCCTTAATACCGGAACCGGATACCAGCCTTTTATACAGTTCTGCTCCAGTTTCCCTTGGATTCCAGCCTGTAGGCATCATGAGCCTATCCACAGTTCCTCCGTCATAAGCGACGGCCTTTGCACATACAGAGCCTATGTCTATTCCTATGCTAACCATATTCGTTCCTCTTCCATCTTTTCCTTTGCTCATATGAACTTTACAAGAGGCTTCCTTTTTGGAAGGCTTCTGAAGCCTTCCGTCCTTATCCCGTATTTCTCTACAGCCAGCTTGATTGAGTCCTCCTCAGCCTTCTCGTACATTATGCATATACCGCAGCATTTGCTGAGCTCCCTGGGCGTCGGTACAATGGTGTATCTGATGCTCTCTTCCTTAAGATGCTTCTCCAGCTTCAGCCCCTCTGTCACATTTGGAAACAGTATATAATAATTTAGTTCTTCCACTATTTCAACATCTCCAGAAATGCCTCTATTCTTGTCTGAAGCTGGCCTGTGTCGTCATTACTGTAGTCCGTCTCAATGAATATTACAGGTATCCCCGCTTCCTTGAGAGCCTTTTCCACCTGCCTGTACTCTATATTATAAGTATGGCAGAACTGCAGATTATAATATATGACACCATCTGCTCCGTATTCTCCGGCAAGCCTTACGATGTCCTCCTCCCGTCCTTTATTGGGAGTGAAGCATGCACAGTTGATGTTCAGATACCTGTCCGCAAGAGCTTTTATCATGCCTTCCATTGTTTTTGGGGTCTCATCAACTTCTTTTTCAAAATATCTGGTTCCCGTGCAGGTCTCTTCACAGACAACAACAGCGCCGCTTTCCTCTATCTGATGATGCAGCTTCCAGTTCGGTATTGCCATGGGAGTGCCCGTTATCATTATTCTCGGGCTCTTTTCCCGCGCTACGCCTATACCTTCTTTTATCCTGTTTTCCAGTTCATCACAAAGCTTGCTGGTCATTTCTATGAATCTTTCAGGATCGTCATAGAATGCTATCTGTGAAATAAGGAGGGCATCCTTTCCGCTGATTGGAACATTGAGAGCCTTCCTTGCATTATAGAGCCTCTCTAAGGCAGCCCGCTTCCTGTTGCACAGCTTTATTGCCTCTGCAAGCTTTTCTTCTGTTATCTTGTTTCCCGTAAGCTCCTCAAGCTTTGCTTTATACTCCTCTATTTCTTCAGCCCATTTCTTATAGTCCTTATCCCTTTTCATCTGCGGAAGGTCCATTACATGAACAGGCACATGCTCGCCAAGTATTTCCCAGGCTTTTTTCTTTGCATCGCAGGTCGTTTCTCCGGTCAGCATGTCGCAGGACTGGAAGTAAGGACAGGTTCCGCCTATTTTTGCACCTACTATGGCTTTTACAAGCGGGCATATATTCCTCGGCAGCACCTTTTCCCCATCTTCGATCCAGAACTGAGAGCCTCCGCAAAGTCCTACACCTATAGCCCCCGATGCCAATATAAGCTCATCCGGCACAAATACGCAGAAGGTTCCTACAACCTTTCCGCCGGCTTTTCTGTGTTCATCAAGCTCCTTGATCCTGAGCCCATGTACTTCCGAAACCACAAAATTATAATAGTTCATCCCTTCCGGTCTGTTCTGCTGGCTTAGGTATACCCCGCCGTATAATTCGGGAAGTACTGAACAAAGCACATCATGCTTTTCCAGATCCATTCCCAGGCTGGCCCAAAGTTCCCTGTAATCTGCCATTTTTTTACCCCCTTAACATAGTTAAGGCACTGCGGGATATATGAATTGACTGCCGCTAGTGCCTGTATTTTTGATCTATGCTACTATTCTATAACATCCTGGGGGTATTTTAGTAATTGATTTTATCTATCAAACATCATGCCGATATTCATATATTCAATAGGTATGGGGAACGGGCTGCCGTGTGTTCAGTGGTTTTCCGTGTTTTTCCGAAGGAAATCCGTGTTACCCGTTCCCTCAATCCGTATCAAACTTATCTGGCTGCGGTTCAGGAATCTTATGGGCAGCTTGCTTGTGCCCACGCCGCTGTCTATGTAAAGCAGACTGCCGTTATGCAAATTGTATTTCCCTTTGTTGAATTCCGGAAAAAGTCCCTCTCCGGGTGCAATTACTGCACCCACAAATGGTAATCTGACCTGCCCTCCGTGAGTATGCCCGCATAGTATAAGATCAGGGGCATAGCTCCCGAGTCTGTCCCTTATCCTCGGAGAATGTGCGAGCAGGACTGAATACCTTTTGCCATCCGCACCCTTCATCGCTTTTTCTATATTATCCTTGCGCCTGTATGGATCATCCACACCACATATGTTTACAGCTATTCCGTCTACAGTTACAACAGTGCTTTTATTATTGAGCAGCTTTACACCCAGGCCCTGAAGTCCTGTCAGCAGCTCCCTCCTGCCGTCATTATTCCACTCATGGTTGCCGGATACAAAAAATATTTCGGGGCATATTGAATGCAGTCCTTTGATCAGCTTGTATACATTGTTGAAATCCTTTGTAGCTTCATCCACCAGATCACCGGTGACCAGAACAGCAGCCGGCCTGATTTTCAAAGCTTCCTTCAGAATTTTTCTTGCTATTTCTCCGGAAGCACTGCCATGAACATCACTTATCTGCAGTAGTAAGATTTCTTTCCCCTTTTTCAGCTTTTCAGTATGTATTTTGATTTCCCGCACCACAGGGAAATTGATTTCAAAAACCATATCAGCGGCAATTAAAAGCATTGCAGCTGCAATTACTTTGACTACTTTGGAAAACAAATATATCGCTCCTCTATTTTTTTGCCACGTGCCACGTGCCACGTGCTTAAGAAAAGCCTTCGAAGTCCGGACGACCAATGGTCGCCCCTACCACAGAACGCATGCAATGCGTTCCCTACACCCCGCAGCCTCGCAGCCTGACAGCCCCGCAACCCCGAAACCCCATAGTCTTACACTGATCCTCGCATCTCGAATCTCGAATCTCGTATCTCGTATCTATTTTCTTCCATTATACCACTCAACACAGTCCTATATTCCTATAACCTTCTGAAAACCTGGGGGTTAGTAATTACTGCCGATTGTATTGGTCTGATACTTCTGATAGAATCTATTGTATGAACACATAAAGGGGTTGTCAATTGTGGGCTCAATATTAGAGAGGTTGAAAAACGACCGGTTCCGGTCGATTATTTTTCTTGTAGCAGCTTCCTTGCTGTGGAGTACAGGAGGCTTGTTGATCAAGTCCGTCGAGTGGAATGCAGTAGCTATATCCGGAATGCGAAGCATGATTGCTGCAGCAATTATGCTTGCGTTTATCAGAAAGCCCAACCTGAAATTTAACAGGTTCAAGATCGGCGGCGCTTTTGCATATGTAGGTACTGTCGCATTGTTTGTAATGGCGACCAAGCTTACAACAGCAGCTACGGCGATACTTCTGCAATATACCGCTCCGATTTATGTGGCGCTGCTTGGCGCCTGGTTCCTGAAGGAGCGCACTACTGTACTGGACTGGCTTACCATTTTTTTTGTGTTTGGCGGCATGTTCCTCTTCTTTATCGATGAAATGTCGCCCGGAGGCATGCTTGGCAACATATATGCGATATTGAGCGGCTTCTGCTTCGCTTGTATGGTTCTGCTGCTCCGCAGGCAAAAGGATGAATCACCGCTGGAATCGGTATTCTGGGGTAATGTGCTTACTGCCATCATAGGCCTACCGTTTATGTTCACCTCCATGCCCGACACATCAAGCTGGATAGGCCTTCTGCTGATGGGCGTATTTCAGTTGGGTATATCATACATATTATATAGTCTGGCGATAAAGCACGTTTCTGCACTTGAGGCAATACTGATCCCTGTAATAGAACCATTGCTGAACCCTGTATGGGTATTCCTTGCACTGGGCGAGTTCCCCGGACCCTGGGCCTTTGTAGGAGGTATCATAGTACTGTTTGCTATTGTCGGCAGAAGTGTAATTATGGCACTAAAGACAAACCAGAGGGCAACGAGTAGCAACACAGAATAAAAAGAGAAAAGCCATGAGAGGAAACTTCAACCTTCCCATGGCTTTTATTATGGCTTGATCGGCACTGCCATGAGAAACGTCCCCGTGGCACCCATGCCCGTGGCAGTCCCCGTGGCAGTCACCCTAGCAGTCAGTTATACTCTTTCAACCTTCATTCCTGTGTCATGTCCGTTCAGGTCCTGGACCTCGAAGCTCTTGTCAGTGACTCTCACGACCTTGTCGGCCAGGGTCTCCTGCTTGATGTAGTCCATGAAAGCATCAACGGCGCCTGCTATTTCATCGTCTCCATCGAAGTATATGTTTATTCTGTCCATCATCTCATAGTTGCTGTTCTTTCTCATCTGCTGCACCTTGGAGATGAATTCCCTTGCATAGCCCTCTTCAATCAGTTCCTTCGTAAGTGTTGTATCAAGTATTACAAAGAGGTTGTTCTCTGTTGTCACTGTAAAGCCTTCCTTGGCTGCTATGCTGGTTATCACATAGTCTTTGTTAACCTCAAGGGCTTCGCCGTCAAGCTCAACCTTAACGGTCTCCCCTGCTTCAAACTTCGGCGCATACACCGATGCGTCCATTTCCTGGAGCACCTTGGCAAAGGTCTTTATCTTTGCTCCGAGTATCGAGCCTGCAAATTTGTAGTTGGGCTTCAGGCTGAAATTCATGTACCTGTTGAGGTCCTTCTCGAATATTACTTCCTTGACATTGAGCTCTTCCTGTATGAGCGGTATCAGGTAGGATATAAGCTCTTCATATTTTGCATCTATGAATACCTTCTGTATCGGCTGGCGTACCTTTATCCTGACCTGCTCCCTGGAAGACCTGCCAAGTCCTACAAGGCTCCTTACCAGGTCCATTCTCTCCTCCAGCTTATCGTCAATCAGGCTTGTGTCCGCCTCAGGGAAGTATGCCACATGTACCGACAGCTCCCCTGTCAGGTTCCTGTATATTTCCTCCGAAAGGTAAGGGGCAAATGGAGCAATCAGCTTTGATACCCCCACCAGCACCTCATAGGTGGTGTTGTAAACTGCCTTCTTGTCTTCCGTAAGCTCGGTCTCCCAGAATCTTCTCCTGGAACGCCTGATATACCAGTTGGAAAGGTCTTCATTTATAAAATACTGTATTTTCCTTACCGCTTTTGTAAGGTCATATATTTCAAGCTCGGCGTTGACTTCCCTTACAAGGTTGTTGTACTTGGAAAGCATCCACCTGTCAAGCTCGGGGCGGTCCTTGTACTCTACGAAGAAATCCTTTGGATTTATGTTGTCGGTATTTGCATACAGCGTGAAGAAGGTATAAACATTTTTCAGTGTCCCGAAGAACTTGCTCAGTACTTCCTTAAGTCCGTCTTCATCAAACTTGGTGGTGGTCCATACCGGGGATACATACAGCATATACCATCTTAAAGCATCTGCACCGTATTTTTCAAACATCTCAAAGGGATCAACGGTATTGCCGAGGGATTTTGACATCTTCCTGCCGTCCTTGTCTACCAGATGCCCGCCGACAAGTACATTCTTATACGGGGATGTGCCCATTACGAAGGTCGATATTGCAATCAGTGAATAGAACCAGCCTCTGGTCTGGTCTATCCCTTCACAGATGTAGTCCGCCGGGAACAATTCATTGAAATTCTCTTTGTTCTCAAATGGATAGTGATGCTGTGCGAAGGGCATTGCTCCGCTATCGAACCAGCAGTCAATGACTTCCTTGACTCTTGTCATGGTACCGCCGCACTTTTCACACTTTATATGGACATCATCCACATAAGGTCTGTGCAGATCTATACTCTCATCTATTTTTTCGATAGCCCTGTCTACAAGCTCTTTTCTGGAGCCTATGGAATCAAAGTGCCCGCACTCGCATCTCCAGATGTTCAAAGGTGTGCCCCAGTATCTGTTCCTGGAAAGAGCCCAGTCGTTCACGTTCTCAAGCCAGTTGCCGAAGCGCTTCTCTCCCACATAATCAGGGAACCAGTTTACTGCATTATTGTTTGCAACCAGATTATCCCTGAGTTTGGTCATTTCGATATACCAGCTGGGTTTTGCGTAATAAAGCAGCGGAGTCTTGCATCTCCAGCAGTGGGGATAGTTGTGGTCTATCTTTTCCTTTTTGAAAAGCTTGCCTTCTATTGCCAGCCATTTTATTATCTCCGAATCCGCATCAATAACAAATTGCCCTTCCCAGGGTGTAGCGGTAAATTTACCTGCTTCATTGACGGGCTGCAGCACCGGCAGGTCATATTTTCTTCCTGTATTGTAGTCGTCTTCACCGAAGGCAGGCGCTGTATGGACTATACCGGTACCATCCTCTGTAGTAACGTAATCCGCCAGTGTCACAAAAAAGGCCTTCTTTTCCGGATTCACAAAGGGCATCAGCTGCTCATATTCCATATGCTCCAGCTCTGTGCCTTTAAGCTCCTGAAGCACCTCAAAGTCTTCTCCCAGCACTTTATGAGCCAGGGTCTTTTCCAGGTAATATACTACATCATTCTGATTTACTTTAAGATAGGTTTCCCTTGGGTTGACTGTAAGCGCTACGTTGGAAGGCAGTGTCCATGGTGTAGTTGTCCACACCAGGAAGTATTCCTCGGCGCCTTTTCTCTTGAATTTTACTATTACTGTAGTCGTCTTTATTTCCTTATAGCCTTGGGCTACCTCATGACTTGCAAGTCCTGTTCCGCATCTGGGGCAGTAGGGGGATATTTTATGGCCTTCATAAATATAGCCTTCTTTATTGAATTTGTTCAATATCCACCATACTGACTCGATATAATTATTATCATAGGTTATATAGGGATGCTCCATGTCTATCAGGTAGGCCATTTTTTCGGTCATTTCCTGCCAAAGTCCTACATATTTGAATACAGATTCACGGCATTTCCGGTTGAATTCCTTTATGCCGAATTTTTCTATATCCTGTTTTCCTGATATCTTAAGCTCCTTTTCAACCTCAATCTCAACAGGAAGTCCATGGGTATCCCAGCCGGCCTTTCTTTTGACCTGGTAGCCTTTCATCGTCTTGTAACGGCACACCGTATCCTTCAGTGTCCTGGCTATTACATGGTGTATACCGGGTCTGCCGTTGGCAGTGGGAGGACCTTCATAGAATATGAACGGCTCCTTGTCCGCTCTTGTTTCTATGCTCTTTTTGAGAATATCTATCTCCTTCCAGTATTCTGATATGCTTTTCTCATTTTCTGCTACCCGCTTGTCGGATAAAAACTTGAATTTGTCCATATAAAACATCCTTTCTCAGAATTTATATACTTAGTGCCTCGTAACGTATATCCCTTCTAGGGCATGCGAGGCACTGAATCAATGTTGTGCTTATTAACACTTTGAAAGATTAGAAATTTGTTGTGTTAATAAGCACTAGTACGGGGTAGGGCTCGTGAAAATAAAAATCCCTTCAGCCAAAGCCGAAGGGACGATATTATACCGCGGTACCACCCAGGTTATGCACCTATATATGAAATCAGCGCATCACTCAATACATATAACGCATGTCTGCGAAAAGGCTTACTGAATTCAGCCCCCCGGCTCCAAGGTGATCTTCATAAACCGGCAAATGACGATCTTTCACCAAATGACCGCCTCTCTGAGATTTGCTTTCTTTACTACTGTCCTCTTCAACGCCATTTTATTCATTAAAATTAATACTCATAATTATATATTATGAAATATTGCCCTGTCAAGCTCTTTACTATTATGTCCAATGCTATTCTCAAATATTGAATATGCCGGATACCAGCCGTTAATTCAAAACGGAATATGCCCTGTCAATATAAATGACTGCATTGTAATTGGGATACTTTGCTTTTATGGCATGAGCCACTTCCTTTGTCAGATCCTTTGCCATCTCCTCATCATATTCATAGGGTACCACCAGATCAAATATCAGGTTCATGTGCTCTTCTCCGCCCACTATCCTGAAGTCATGTATCGATAATTCCTCATGCAGCTCAGTTATTACTTTGATTACCCTGTCCTGTGCCTCCTGGACTACTTTGTCGTCGGTATTGATCGGATCCATGTGTATCACGATATGTATGTCCATTTCTTCTGAGATTTCCTGTTCAGCCAGGTCTATTATGTCATGAGCCTTCATGATATCCATTTTGGCAGGAATCTCAGCATGCAGCGATACTACACACCTGCCGGGGCCGTAGTTGTGTACTATCATATCATGTATCCCTATTATACCGTCATATCTCATGGTCTTTTCCGTTATCTCAGTTATGAACTCCGGCTCCGGTGCTTCTCCCAGCAGCGGATCCAATGTTTCCTTAGTGAGGTTTATTCCCGAATAAATGATGAATGCCGATACCAGGAGCCCTATATACCCATCAATGGGAAAGGTTATCCAAAGGGAGGTCAGCAGTGAGAGAGCAACCACCGATGAGGTTATCACATCGCTTAAGCTGTCTGTGGCAGAAGCTTCCATGGCCTTGCTGCCTATCCGCGCGCCTATGCTTTTGTAAAATCTGCTTAGCCAGACCTTTACTCCTATGGATATTATAAGCACGGAAAAAGATATTATATCGAATTTGATCGCCTCAGGATTCCTCACTCTTTCAAAGGAGCTCTTCAGAAATTCAAAGCCTACAAGTATTACCATAAAGGATACGATCATCGCCGATACATATTCTATCCTGGCATGTCCGAAGGGATGCTCCCTGTCGGCAGGCTTGTTGGTAATCTTAAAGCCGACCAGTGTAATTATCGCAGAAGCGGCATCAGACATATTGTTCACAGCATCGGCTGTGATGGCAATGCTATTAGCCATCAGGCCTACTGCGACCTTTACACCGGATAGTATTATATTGCAGACTATGCCGACGAAGCCACCAAGGTATCCGTATTTCTGCCTGACCTGTTTATCCCTGATATTTTCACTACCTCTTATAAAGGTCTTTACCAGTAAATTTGTAAGCAATTTAACACCCCGTATACTTAGTGTTTATTAACACAACAGATTTTTATCTTTCATAGTGTTAATAAGCGCTTCCTAAATTCAGTGCCTCGCATACCCTGGAGGGGATATACTTTACGAGGCGCTTAGCGTTATTTAACATTACATCTAATCTGACATTCATATGTTAAATAACGCAACCTTGATTCAGTGCCTCGCACGCTCAAGAAGTGATATACTTTACGAGGCGCTATAAAAATATGGAAATCTCCATGTCCATTCATTATAATACTATATTAAATAAAAATCAAAAATGTACCGGACTGTTACATTTTTCCACCAGCATTTCTTATCTGCACATTAACCTCCACATTGATCTCTGCTTCCTGGATTATCCTGTCTATATCATCTTTTGTAAGCTTTTCCCTGGTATGCGCCTTAATGTGATTAGCAAGACTCAATGCATCAAACTTGAATTCCTCCTGGGTTTTTTCCACCAAAGCTTCCGCCCTCTTTTTTATGTGCTGTTCAAGGGAGTCCTGAAAAACCTTCATCAGGTCGGTTCCGTCCTGCATCGGCTTAAGCTTCTTATGCTCCACTATTGCTCCATCCAGCTTTATCTGTATATTGAAAGCATATTTGTCATCCAATCTTTCCACGGTCACTTTCCTGCTGTTGGTGCCTTCAAAGGTTGCCTCATCAATTACTTCTCCATCCTCTTCCACTTTAAAGGATAGTGTGCCCCTGCATTCGATCCCTCTCAGCATGACCGCTGTCTCAGTCTCTTCCCTGCCCATTTCCCCTGTTATTTTCCCTTTATTCACCAAGCATGAGCCTGCCAGCTTGACTTCTCCTTTTGCATAAGCGATATGCGGCAGTAAAGCCGCTGTTTCATAGCTTATTAAGTCCCTGTTGAAGTGGAATAACGTGGTATATGGGAAAAAATTGGTATTCCTGCTGCTCTCTATCAGAGCCTTCAAATATATTCCCACATTTGGATAGCTGTGAATCGGAGTCTTCATAATGTCTACAGCCCTTCCCTTTGCAATTATAACAAAAATTGAAGCTTTTACCTTCGGGTTTCTTGTTATTGCATCAGTTATTTCCAGAAGATTTTCTTTTTTGCCAAGCTCGGCACCTAGCAGCAGAAGCTGCAGCTGTCCGAATATCACCTGCTCACCAATCTGTGTGTTCCTTCTTCCTCTTGCTTCTCCTATAATCTGCCCTGTAGTATCTATAACATGAAATTTCTCCTTCACATCCTCATAGAATACCGGAACTCCCATAGTGACAAGATATTTGTCATCAGGGTATTCCTTTTCTTTCTCCAATATCTTGTCATAGGCGACAATAAGAGGTATCGATAAGTCATCCAGTTCTTTTGAATCCCAGCAGCCTGTAAGCATCAGCAAGCATAGCAAAACGGCAGATATACGTATCAATCTTCTATGTGTTTTCATCCTTTGCTGCTCCCTTCATTCCGGCGAAGAAACCGAATATGATAAGTATGAGTGGTAATGCTATGCCGATTATCAATGCCGCCCGGCCTATATAATCAGAGTACTTGAAGACCTGGAAAATGTCTTTCGGATAATAGGCTATGAGGATGATAAACGGGAACATGGCCAAGGTACTCCATGTCTGAGATTTCATTTTGAAAAGCTCAGTAATTATATGGCTTGCACAAAAGTACTGGATGGTGATAGGCCTGAAGGATACCGCAATCCACCATTGGATAAAAAAGAATTCTATTCTTTCAAATATTGGCACCTCTAAGGTACCCAGCACCCTTAGGCTAGGCCAGGCAAATACCTGGACAAGCTCGGTGCCAAAAACCATAACTGTACTGATAACGAAATACAAATAAATGACAAGGGTTATCAGGACTGCATACAGGCTTGCTCCAAAAGCATCCTTCTCCCTTGATACATAAGGATGAAAAACAATGTAAAGCTCAAACCCGGAGTAAGCTAAGCCTGTTGCAAGCGATGCCCTGGCATAGTCTGACAGCTTGTGGTTGAAAACAGGCATCAGATTGTGTATATCAGCGTTTTCCGTTATTGCAGGCAGTGCGAAGAATATAATAGGCAGCAGCAGGTAGAACAGGAACTCATTTACCCGCCCCAATACCTTTGCATTGCTTGCTGCAAGGTAAGCGCTTACCGAAAGCATCATTATCAGCTTCACCAGCAAGGGTGTCTCAGTGAGCAGGAACAATGAAACCACTTCTATGAATACCCTGAGAAGTATTCCGGACGTCAGTATGGAATATACTGCGAATATTATGCTGAAAAGGCCTCCCATCCATTTGCCGCTGACTTGCCTGCATACCTTCACAAAACTGGCTTCATTATTTTTTTTGTACAGCAACCTTATTAAGGACAATGATGCAAGGGGAAACAAGGCTCCAAGAATAACTGCCATCCAGCCATCCTGTCCCGCTTCCTTAGCGGCTAGGCGCGGAAGGCTTAGTATTCCCGAGCCGAGCATAGTCCCTATCATGACAAATATGAGTTGTTTGCTTGTGATTTCTGACCCGGTGTTACTTTTCATCCTTTTGCTCCCTTGAATCAGCCATTCTTTTCTTATCCTTGGAAGGGATTGATACTGGCCTCTCCTTCATAGCCCAGATAGGCACCCTGAAGTATATATCCTTGAGATCCTTGAACCTGGTGGGTGCCAGAGGGGCAAAATAAGGTACGCCGAAGCTTTCCAGCCTGCAAAGGTGTATTATTATTATCAGCCAGCCCAAAGTGACTCCAAAGGCTCCAAAGGCTGCAGCCATGAAAATGAGAAAAAGCCTCAAAAGCCTGATAACAAGGGAGAGACTGTAGTTGGGTATAATGAAATTGCATATGATTGTTATTGTAATTACTATGATCATTGCCGGACTGACCAGGTTGGACCTTACTGCCGCATCCCCCAGTATTATGCCGCCTACCACTCCCAAAGTCGTCGCCACTGCCGCAGGCAGTCTCAGGCCGGCTTCCCTTAGGGCTTCTATTACAAACTCCATTATTAACGCCTCCACGATAGGAGGAAAGGCTACACGCTTTCTCATCTCCGCTAAATTCAGCAGCAGTTCCAGAGGGACCAGCTCCGGATGAAAAGAGTTTAACGCAATGTAGGCTGGCGTTGCACTTGTCGTCACAAGGAATGCAATGCCTCGCAGGATCCTTATATATGTACCTATGTACATGCGTTCATAGTAATCCTCCGGTGCCTGAAAAAACTGGATAAGCTGGGCAGGCAGCAAAAGCACCATGGCTGTCCGATCAAGGAAAATTGCAATTCTTCCTTCAAGCAGGCCAGCGGCTACCTTATCAGGCTTTTCCGTCCCCTGGGTCTGTGGAAAGGGTGAATAAGGATCATCCTCAATAAATTCTTCTATATAGCCATTGCCCAATATTCCGTCAACATCTATCTTTTTTATCCGGCTTTTGACTTCTTTTATGAGCTTTTCATCCGCCAAATTCTCTATATATACAACTGCAAGGCTGGTCTTTGTCCTCCTTCCTACTTTGGAAACCTCGACCTTCAATGCCGGGTCCGGCAGCGTTCTTCTTATCAGGGCTATATTAACCCAGATGTCTTCAATGAATCCTTCCTTTGTTCCCCTCAGCGCCTTTTCATTTTCAGGCTCATCTATAGACCTTTCTTTTGCTCCGCCCGCCTCCAGTATTATTATCTGATCAGTATTGTTCAGCAATAGAATAACTTTACCCTCGAAGATCATATCCTTTGCAAGGTTCTTGTCCGTTACTACCTTTATTGTTCCTACGCTTAAGCAGCTTTCCATTATCTTCTTAACAGCAGTATTTGCGTCAGAATTATCCACAGCCTTGTCCTTGAAAGTCATAAGAGGTTTTATTACATCAGTATTAAGCAAGGTCTTGTCTATACTGCCGTACATATATACAAGCACAGCAGCCAGCTCTTCATTGCCTCCAATCATCAACTCCCTGAAGACTATATCCCCGTTGCCCGCCAGCTCACGCCTGAACCATTCCTCTTTATCTCTCATCATTACCTCTCCTTGCTGCTCCAGCGTACTCAAAAAAAATAATAACTCAAATCCCATTTGAGTTATTATTTTCATAGTATATGTATTTTATAACGAGCAGGAGCATCAATTCCACCTTTATTTATCATGCCCCGTAAGCGAGTTTCATAAAAGGCTTCCTTGGTTGTTGATATTCTTCAATCAAAGCTTTTTTATTACACTTCCCTGTAAAGGACCTCAAGCATCATTTTCAGCCCCTGAAGGCCTATGTTCAATACTCTGCTTTCCTTTATAACCTCCGACAGCTTGTCCTCAACTATCCTTATCTTCTTTTCCTTGATAAATTCCTTGTTCTCCCTGGAAACAAAGCAGCCTTTGCCCACTACCGTCTCGATGAAGCCTTCCTTTTCAAGCTCATCATAGGCTCTTTTGGTCGTAATAACACTTATATGCAGATCAGAAGCCAGCTTCCTGATGGAGGGTAACCCCTCTCCAGGCTTTAGCTGCTGATTTATAATCAATTTTTTTATTTGCTCAGCTATCTGTTCATATATTGGTTCATGTGTCGAATTACTGACTGTTATATCCATATATATACACCTCGCCTATGTGAAAACTGACTGTGGGGCAGGCTCTGTCCCAACTGTTATGGGTTGCTAAGCACAGTGGAAGCGCCAAAATTGTACATTCTGTTCATAGTGTGTATACTGTTAATACCGTGTATACCATATATGTACAGTATAGACATTTCTGTCATTTATGTCAATAAAAATGGTGAAGCTTGTAGAAAAATGCGCACTATCGTGCACAGATGCGAGATACGAGATACGAGATGCGAGGAGAACCTGGGTATTCCTTTAGGGTATAGGAAAGGGTAACACGGATTCACACGGATGTTTCACGGAACACACGGCGGGAGATGGGTTAAAACCGGGAAAACAAAAAAAGGTGGAGGAGTATTTGGCCTGGTAATGGTAATTATCCGTGAATTACTACCACTTATAGAAGTGGCAGCTTCATAAGACCGACTGTGTTTTAGGCAGCTATCCTTATGGGGTTATCCACTAACCCATTATCCCTCACTTGTATTACAAGCTCTGGGACTACATTTTTATATTTACGCAGTATATTCAGACTACCGTTAATATCTGCATTTATTAGAAATCCTTCATTACTTTTGAACAAGCCCCTGGCTATTCTTCGATTCTTATTGTAATGGACTTTATCGACCGGCTCCAGGTCTATAGCTGATACTCCCGAGGTATAGCTTTCTTCTTGCAGTACTACCTCAATACCCACTATTTCTGCTTTATACTTTATCTGTTCTACAAGTCTCTGAATGGGTATTTGCACAAAGCCTTCTATGGGTGACTCCTGCTTAATGCCTGATATGTCTCCGATTACTATAGTTGAACAATTATTCAGCAAGGCCATCTCTATAAGCTTCCTACTGGCTTTATGCAGGCAGTCTTGTATATAGTCATTCCGTTGCTTTTGTAGCTTCCTTATTCGTGCTGTGCGTTTGAATCTGGTATTTCCTGACTTTTTCATCTCCAAGGATGTGTAATATGCAATTTGCTTATTGAAGTAGGAGTTCTTTGCTTTAAGTCTTCTGCCGTCTATAAGGTACTGGCCGGGATTATCTCTGAATGTAACAGCACATAGGTTATCTAGTCCCAGGTCAACTGCCATGACGTTATTGCCTGTTGTTTGACTAGTTGTCTCTGCTTTATAGATTATAATGATATACCATTGTTTCTGGCTGTGATCGTACTTGATTTTGACTTGTTGTATACTATCCAGATTCATCAGCTTTTGAAGTTTATCTGAAACTTCAAAGTTTAAGCTCTCCACTCCAAATCTAGCCTGTACTTCTTTAGCCAGTGAAAGCATTAGCATATTGTTCTTAAATCTGACTGCCGGATTTGTGAATATTATTTGATTTTTATGATTTTCCATATTATTGTATTTGGGTGGTTTAGGCATTGCCTTGTACTTCTGTGGGTTGTTTTTATAATCAGCTGCAGCGGCAAAGTAGCTTTTCCAATCCTGTTCCAACACTTTAAGACATTGCTGATATGTATGTGAATGCAGAAAAGCTTTATGCCAACAAGTTGTATGAAGCTTCTCCATATCATAATAAGACTTATACCCATTGGTAATGCATTCATAGTTGGCAATATTGTAGAGTTTGGTAGTATGAAAGCATAGCTCCTCAACAATATCCATCTGCAGAGATGTAAGTTTAGGAAAGAATCTGAAGCTTAATTTCACTATGGTTACACCTCCTTCCATACTATGGTATATGAATATTATACCAAACATATGTTCGTTCCTCAACCATATTTTAGGAAAGTTTAGGAGAGTGCTCTCATCACCCGCTTACAGAAGTAGGGGTATTTCGTACTAATTTGATAAATTTAACAATTATTGAAGGAATACAGCTATCATTGTCGAATGTTAAATAATTACTAAACATTTCGCGGAATACATTTTACACCCTTAATTCAAGCTTCGCGTAAATCTTACCTTGATCGTTATAAAAAAAGCATTATTAATAAGAAGGTGCCTTAATGAAAGTCAAACCCTTGTTCATTGTATTTGCTCTCCTCCTCGTGTTTTCTATTATGCTTTACAGTGATACTTTATCCGGACTGGAGAGCAGTGCGGGCGATACCGTCTATAAATCCAGAAAACCCACAGATACAAGAATAGTACTGATCACCATTGATGATGAAAGCCTTGATATGCTGGGTCAATGGCCATGGCCCAGGAGCTATCACGCAGAGCTCCTGAACCTCCTTGCCCAGGGAAAACCTGCGGTTATCGGTATTGACCTCATTTTTTCCGAAGCAAGCGACCCTGAGGAGGATGCACTTCTTTCCGAAGCGATCAGGAATGCAGGTAATGTCGTACTGGCCTCCTATGGTAATTTTGAAGGCACAGCAAAGGCCGGCAGCCTCACTCCTGTAAGCATTGTGGAGCCTCTGGAGCTTCTCTCCCAGTATGCTTCCTCAGGTCATATCAATGTTTTTCCTGAGGATGACGGCATTATAAGAAAAGCCCTTACCTCCTTTGATATTGACAGGCGGCATGTAAAAAGCTTTGCTTTGGATATATATAATAGGTATGTTCTGAGTTCCGGTCAGGGAAAGCCTGATCCTGTAATGCCCCTTGACCCCTGGAACCGTATATTTATAGATTATGTTAACGAGCCCGGCAACTTTACTGCTGTTCCGTACTCTTCAGTGCTTGACGGCAGTGTCCCTCCCGAATTCTTTCAGGACAGGATAGTTCTGATAGGCCCTTATACTGTTGGTTTTAACGATTATTATTATACGTCGATAGACAAAAAGACTCCCATGTATGGAATTGAAATACACGCAAATATTGTACAAAACCTGCTATACGGCAATTTTAAGCAGCAGGCGCCCTTCATTATAAACCTTGCGATCCTCACAGTTTTCTGCTGTATCGGCTATTTCTCCTTTTTGAAGCTGAATCCCGGAATATCGGCAGCTGTTGTGTGCGCTGCCATAATTATATATATTTTTGCTTTAAAGCTTATCTTCAGGCAGGGGTATATATTGAGCATTATCTACCCTGTTCTTGCTATTATACTGACATACCTTGTAATGCTGGCATATAAATACCTGGATGAGCTTGTTGAGCGCAGGCGTGTAACCTCCATATTCGGCAGATATGTGGCTCCACAGGTGGTAACCGAGCTTCTCAAGGGCGGAGAGGCAAGCCTGCAGCTTGGAGGTACTAGAAGGGAAATAACAGTGCTTTTCGTTGACATCAGAGGCTTCACTCCTATGTCTGAAAGGGCTCAGCCGGAGGAGGTCGTAGCTATTCTAAACGACTACCTCGACCTCTGTGCCCGTTCCATCTTCCAGTATGGAGGCACGCTGGACAAGTTCATAGGGGATGCTACCATGGCTATATTCAATGCCCCCCTGGACCTTGAGGACCATGCCTTCAAGGCTGTACAAACCTCCTGGGCCATGAAACAGGGCTCCGAAGCCCTGCGCAAATCCTTGGAGGAGAAATTTGGACATAGCGTCCAATTCGGAATCGGCATAAATACAGGCTTTGCAATAGTCGGTAACATAGGCTCAAAATCCAGGATGGATTATACCGCAATAGGGGATACAGTAAATACCTCAGCCCGTCTTGAAAGCAATGCAAAACCCGGCCAGATACTCATAAGTCAGGCTACTTATGAGCTGGTCAAGGATAAAATAAGCGCCTCCTATCTGGGTGAAATAAGTGTTAAGGGAAAAACCCGGGGAGTGCAAGTATATCAATTGGAAGGAGTCGATACCGTATGAAAAGCCGTGCAGTAAAGCGCTGTCTCATTTTACTGCTGCTTATTGTTTTTGTTTTTACCAATATGATGCCGCTTTATGCAGAAAACAATCTCAGAGTGGCGAAAATAGCAAAGCTGTCGGGTGATGTGACAGTTATGAAGTCCGGGGGTGAAAAATCCTTCCCTGCCTTCAAGAATATGGGACTGCTGCAGGGAGACAAGCTTGTTACAGGAGCTGATGGTGCAGTTACCCTTGAGCTTGACAGCGATAAAGAAGTAGTAATATCCAAAAACACCCAGCTCGTACTTAGTGAGCTCATGACAGCCTTGAAAGGCAGCTCCGGCAGTACTACTCTTAACCTCCTGGGCGGACAGGTAATGGTAAATGTGAAAAAGAAGCTGGATGGAGATTCCAAGTTTGAAATAAAGACACCTACCGCCGTTATGGGCGTCCGCGGCACCAGATTCTTCGTGGGCTATAGCGGAGGCGTTACCGAGGTTGCTGTTTTTGAAGGCAATGTAAGAGTAGCCAGCTACCGCCTGGAGGAACAGCCTGACGGGACAGTAAGGCAGGTGCCCGCAGAATTGAGTCTGTCTGAGAACCAGCAGACCTCCTTCGATTCAGGAGCCATACAGGAAGGGCAGCCGGAGCTTCAGGAGGTCACAGCCGAAGAGCTTCCGCTGTTCGTTCTTGAAACTCTTCAGCAGGATCCACAGGGCATTAAGCAGGAGATACTGGAAAATATCGAACAGATAATTGAACAGAAGCGTATCGAGGAGCAGCAGGCACCACCGCCACCACCTCCTCCGCCGCCAAGTATTATCTTGGATAACCAGCAGCCTCCGCAGCAACAGCAGCAGCAACAGCAGCCAACACCGCCACCTCCTCCGCCGCCACCGCCTTCCAGGGATGACGATGATGATGGTCCTCAGCAGGTTATACCGGTAAGCTCAGTTACTTTAAACAAGAGCACTCTAACCTTCAACGGGCTTAATGCTTCACATAGGCTTACTGCCGCTGTGAGTCCGGCTAATGCAACCAATCAAGCGATTACATGGACTTCCGGCAATACAGGAGTGGCAGTTGTAGATTCAAGCGGTAACGTTACTTCCAAAGGCTGGGGCACTACAGAAATTTATTCCGCCAGTGCCTCCAATCCTTCTGTTAAGGCTGTCTGCAAGGTAACTGTAGCAAGGAGTGTTGAGATAAAATCCGCCAGGATTACCAATATTTATAGAAGCAGCAATCCTTTGATCAATAATGTGGATGCGGAATTGGTTTCAGGCATATGGAGCTTCGGAGCACTTACCGATCACGATGAATTTGAAAGCGGAGCTGCACTTTCCCTTATGCTTCAGATCGGTCCTGATGCAGCGGGTAAAGACCTGTCTGTGGAATTTGAACGATTGGTAAACGGTGAGCAAGCATCTGTCACCATAGATAAACAAAAAAATATAAATATCGACTCAATTGGCAAAGCGTTGGTAAATCTGCCGATCCACCTGGGATCTGTAGGAGCTGTTGGAGATATCGTCACCTTCAGGCTGAAAAATTTGTCTGTTGATTCCAAACCTGCTGTCATGAATAACAATGAGCTATTCTATAGTGTTGAAGCCGTGTCGGATGTAGACGACCGCGTCTTGGACAGGGGAGACATGTTCCCTGTCGATGCTTTTACCGCAGTCGCAGGAAGGGATTTCAGCTTTGAGGCTGTACTTAACAATTTAAACGGTGACCCCGTAACAAATCTTGAGCTTGAGGATTTCTCTCTTGCATGTACCGGAGCATACGGAAATATCAGCATTAGTGAAGCCCGACATGACGGAGAATACGACCCTGAACTGGAAGGCCATTATAAGGTGACAGGCAAATATACAGTGCCTGTACCTATGGGGGCGCATGAAGAGATAGAAATCAGCGTGTATATAAACGGTGTAGAGCTGAAAGAGGATACAATAACAGCATATGTGATTGATGTAAGACAGGATGAAGATAATTCCGATATCCTTATTACCAATGATCTCGGTTCGAATGATACGATAGTTGTTAACGATCTTTCAGAAGGATTTACAGTCAATTTGTATACAGATCTTTACTATGAGGAAGAGGAGCCCTCCGACCTGATTGCTTCATATACAGTACCTGCAGGCAAGAATACTGCGGTCTTTCATTCCCTCGACCTGGGATCAGAGTCAGGAAGCATCTGGATAGGCTTCGATCATCCTTATCAAAATTACTTGGAAAGCAAGCGTATTGAGTTCGATTATGAGGCTGAATCAGGTGAAAACTATGACGGGCCGGTGGATATAGAATATTCACATATAGATGGAGATATCGGCACTGTATACTCCGATTCCGACTTCACTCTTACGCTTAGGCCCTTTACTTCCATGAACGGGGGGGTTTTCCCCAATCTCAGCCTGGAAGCGGAAGACTTTACACTATTACTTGTTAATGGTACAGGTTCATTAACAAAGAAAAGTGTTACCAATAATTATGACGGTACATACACAGTCATAGCAAACTACTCAAATGCAGAGGAAATCACCGTAGGTGCAAGAATAAGCTCCGGTGAGATATGGGTTTCTAGGGCAAAAATGACGGTTACGCCCGAAACTGCCGAACCCAGTGATGATACCGAATTAAGCATTGATCCTGAATATACCTCCATAGTAAGTGCAGACAATACACTGCACAAAATAAGCATAAATGAAAGCATCACAGTTGGAGATCTCTTACAGGCATTGCTGGTAGGTGGCGGAAGCGGAACACTGAAAATCTATGCAGACACCTCAAAATCCTATGAGGTTACTTACGCCGGTGAACCTGTTACAGGTGCCATGGTAGCGGAAGCGATCGCACAGGATGGAACAACAAAGGCAACATATACAATACAGCTTTCACAATCAAGCAGCAGCACAATCATACAAGTACGTGCGGGTTATGAAGAATTGATCAACGTAGACCTTTATTCTACAACCATATCTGTGATAAACGGCACATCCCTCCGAACATTGAAGGAAGGCCTGATTGTAGGCAATGGTGCAGGGAGCTTCAAGCTCTACTCAGATGCCGAGCTCACTTTCCCTGTAATCAACGATAGTGCCGTTGTGACGAAAAGTATGAGTCTTAAGGCTGTAGCTCAGGATACTATGACCAATGAGATATATGGGATTATTGTGAAAACACCTGCCCCGCATACTAATATAGCGGTTAAAAATATAAACTATGCAAGCCTTGCAACAGATAATACATTAGGCAATAACTACAGCGGAAGCGGAGAAACATCAGGTGATATCAGCATAAGCGGGGACGGACGCTATGTGGCATTCAGATCTTCAGCCACTAATCTGGTTGCAGGAGACACCAATGGTACTGACGATATTTTCGTTCGCGACAGGGATACGGATGAAGACGAGATATTTGATGAGCCCGGCTGTGTAAAAACAGTTCGTGTTAGTGTGACAAGCAGCGGTGCACAAGTAAATAGAATGAGCAAATCTCCTTACCTCAGTAAAGACGGAAGGTATGTCACCTTTGCTTCCTATGCATCAAATCTTGTTGCAGGTGATACCAACAGTATATATGACATTTTTGTCCATGACAGGGATACCGATAAGGACGGGGTATTTGACGAATCCGGTGCGGTTGCCACAGTGAGAGTAAGTTTGAATAGTGACGGTACGCAGGTTTCGGGAATATATAACAATACCTTCATTAGTTACCCATCCATCAGCGAAGACGGAAGATATGTAACCTATTATTCCAATGCAAGCTCTATAGTCAGCAACGATACGAATTCAGGCTATGATATATTCCTGCATGACAGGGATGCCGATGAAGACAATATATTTGATGAGGACGGCGCAGTAGAAACCCGCAGGGTCAGTCAGTCCCCCGAGGGAAGTCAGATATATGGTGCATCCTACTTCCCAAGAATTTCAGGAGACGGCAGATTTGTTGCATTCTCAACCGGGTTGTTGAACGAGTCAGGTACAGTGGATAATTCAACCTATGGAATATATGTGTATAATGTTGAAACCCGTTCCTCAGCAAGGCTGGCGGTCGGATCGGATCCTGACTTCAGCGAGGATGGACGTTATATGGTCTTTTCCTCCTCAACTGACCCGGCAACCGGAATTAAGACAGTAGGCTTCGATTATTCAGGGAACCTGGGAACCGTGTCCGAAATATATGTACTTGACAGAGATTCTGATGGCGACGGAATCTATGATGAAACCGACGGTAATGCCATATACCAGGCGAGTGTGAACAACAATTGGGAAATTGCAAACTACAGCTGTTCAGAACCCGTAATTAGCAGCAACGGGCGTATAGTCAGCTTCTATACCAAGGCAAATAACCTGGCAGGTGTTGATTCCAACGGTGAAAATGATATTTACGTACGTGATATATTCAAAAACACTACAAAATGTATTAGCAGGACAAACACAGGCATTACAGGCGACAGTGAAAGCTTTATACCAGCAATAAACTATGATGGAAGCCAGATTGCTTATGTCAGCTATGCTGAAAATCTATCCTCCACCGTGGATGAATTTAATAAACCGGACGTACTGGTATCAAGCCTGAACCTGAATGCTGAACCAGATACGATAGCTCCCTACGCTCCAACCGGTATCCGTTTGGAAGAGGTAGGTCCCACCTGGATGAAGATTGCTTGGGATGCAGGCACAGACAATATAGCAGTCGTCAAATACAAAATACAGATATTTGGTCCGAATCTTCCACTTAATGTATTTAAAACCGAGGTTGACGGTGAAACCTTAAGTTCCTGGATAGATGGGCTGATACCGGATTCAAATTATGAAGTAGAAATAAACTCAATAGATGAAGACGGGAATATATCCGAAGTGTTCCCAACAGTATTAACGACAGCTCCCGACCCTGCATTGGAGCAGCAACATAAGCCAATAGC
The DNA here is from genome assembly GCA_035627615.1 of Clostridia bacterium. Taxonomy (GTDB): domain Bacteria; phylum Bacillota; class Clostridia; order Lutisporales; family Lutisporaceae; genus BRH-c25. The sequence goes on along the minus strand of DASPLL010000018.1, from coordinate 45,450 downwards.
AGCTGGGAAATATTACAGTCTTAAAACAAAAGCTGATGGCTCTGTATGGGCCTGGGGCGAAAACTCCAGAGGTCAGCTTGGCAATAATTCTTCTACAGATAGCAGCGTACCTGTAAAAGTACATTCAACCAATGCAGGCGATTCATATTTGACAGGTATCACAGCAGTAGACGCAGGATATGAATTCTCTGTCGCACTTAAAAATGACGGGACTGTATGGACTTGGGGTGACAATTACAATGGACAGCTGGGCGATGGCAATTATGGATACAACAAAAATAAAATGCATTCAGTCAAGGTGCTTGGTTTGGAGAACATAACAGCCATCTCCGCCGGAAGTGATTACGTCCTTGCCTTGAGAAAGGACGGAACGGTATGGGCATGGGGTAGCAACTTCAGAGGCAAGTTAGGCGATGGAACCACTGACAACCGATACACTCCTGTTCCTGTAGTAAGCCCCGATGGTACCGGATACCTAACCAGAGTTACAGCTGTCTCTGCCGGCGATGGTCATTCCATTGCGGTAAGAAGCGACGGCACTGTATGGACCTGGGGTGACAATTACTACGGAACCCTTGGCATGGGAAAGGACGGCAGCGGCAACAACATAACCGACAGCCTTCCTCATCCTGTACCGCAGCAGGCAGCGGGATTGTCTGATATTACAGCCATTTCAGCCGGACAAAGCCACAGCCTTGCACTGAAAGACGATGGCACCGTCTGGGCATGGGGTTATAATTATAACTACGGACAGCTTGGATCAGGCACTACAGTATACACCAATTCAATGCCTTCACAGGTTGTGGGAACCGAAGGGCTCGGCTCCACTCTTGATGATATAGCCTCCATAGGAACCGGCTACAACCACAGCATGGCTGTTGATACAAATGGTCATGCCTATATATGGGGAAATAATAATGATGGCGCTCTTGGCAACAATGACATCTATGAAAATGAAAGCACAATCCCGCTGCTTGTCCGGAAGGCGCCAGGTACCGAACCACTTCCTGATATTGTATTCATTGAAGGAGGGGACAGCCATACCCTGGCTGTAAGAGAAAACGGCGATATATGGTCCTGGGGTGACGGTGGAAGCGGACAGCTTGGGACAAACAATACCGACAACAGCTATGTACCCGTACAAACCCTTATAAAAATGACTGAAGCCCCAACCGTCATAGGAAATGTCGGTGAGGGAGACAAAGACATATGCGGCACTGCTGAGCCGGGATCAATAATAAGGGTTTACTATGAGGACATAATTGAAGGCTGGATACAGGTTGAAGAGGGAACAGCGGATATTTTCTCAAAGTACTACCAGGTGAAATTGACAGAAGGCACACCCTATGAAGGGGACCGGCTTAAGGTTACTGCACAGGCTCCTGGTAAGACCGAAAGCGATGGGTATGAATTTACGGTAACAGAAGCTCTGCCGTCTGGGTTCATTGATGGCGGCGTCACATTCATTGATGAACATGAGTATCCTGAAAAAATGGATTATCAACACTACACCCCTGATTATAAACTGTATACCGTTACAGCTTATACAGAATCTATCGTGCTTCAGCCTGGCTTTAAGGATGGGAATACTGTAACAGTAACGCTTAATGCCAATGAAATAGCTTATGATGAATTGCATTACGGCTATCCTCTCATCCTGAATGAAGGTCTGAATATTCTTATGGTTACAGCAGAAGAAGAAGGAAAACCGGAAAGAGCGGTGACCTTCCTGATAGAAAGACGCCATCCTCTGGAAATAACTACCATCGGATTGACTCCGAATAAAGAGCTGTTACAACCGGCCTCGCTTACAACCAGTGGCCTTAATCCTAATATGGAATTCAGCTCAATAACGACCGAAGGTCTTGAGCCAGCCACACATATTTATCTTGAAGGTTTTGACACACAAGTCCTGTTTATCCTTGGTAGTGAAGAATTTGTAATTGATAAAAATATGTTGTGTACTGTATTTGATGGCAACGGCGATATCGACACTGTATATGAGGCCGTATATAACGCAATTGGAGCAAATGATCTAAAGCTTGGAAATGTGGTAGATATATCAAAAGTATTAATTGCCGACCATGAAGAGCTGAAGATCTGTGGCAAGGAAGAGGGGCAGGATATAGAATTCGTAATAGACTATGATTCTGCATACCCGAATGACAAAGCTGCCATCTCCGAAGCCTTCGGATTCGACGCTTCCAACAGCTATGGTCCCGGAGGCATAAACGAGAATACCAGGCTGGAGATTGAAGTAGACGGCAATAGATTCTATATAAGTGCAGAAAAAATATACAATGCTTTCGGTGCAGGTAAAAGAACAGATGATATTATCTCCTTGTTTGAAGAAGCATTTTATCCATCAGATTATTTAATGTATTATGCCAATATTTACGAGGTAGATTCAGGTGGAAATCAGGAGGTCTGCATAAGCCTTAATCCGGAATACTCCAATATTGTATTCAGAATTATTGCTGATGAAGATCCCGGTGATATTTATGTGATCGAAAAGCTGTTCGGTATAAACAATGGCACCACATCAACAAAATTAGAACTGCTTGATGAAAATACCTATGCATCCTTCATAATAGACGGACATTCATACAATATGAACAGAGATGAGCTTGCAAACGCTTTTCATGCCGGCTCTGACATTAATTCTATAATGGATGAAATTCTGAGCACTTACGGTATGGATGACAGTAATTTAGAATATCGTGCTGATGTCATTGCAAATAGCGGTGAGCTGAGGATAGTTTCAAAATGCCGCGATACCGTTCCCTGCATATTCTTCAGCGTACATGACGAATCAGGCGGCGCTGATACTGCTCTCCTTGAGGAGGTTTTCGGATTAGACAGCCGGGATATGATAAGCGTAACAAAAAAATCAGACTTAGAAGACAGAATCGAAAATAATGTAAATGTTGCAGTAAATGAATGGGAGCAGAGTGTATGGATTAATTATATTGAAGACCCAATAAGCATATATGAATTGCTTGAATCATTAGAGGCGGACATGGGAAGCGGCACCTTATCGGTAGTGGATGAGAACGGCAATCCTGTCCCATATGAAATCGACGGCGAACCTATCTATAAGAGCGACTATGTATATTTAAGGGCGACCTCTGAGGATGGAAGTGTATATATCGACTTGCGTATCATTGATAGTGCACATTAATGAATAGTTTGTACAGGGGGTGATGTATAAAATGTATTATTTCAGATGTATTGTAAAAACCACCGCAATAGCAGTAATTGCATTCTTGCTGTGCGGTATGGTATATGCGCAGGAGCCGGCTGTTTCCGACTTTGCCGGGACAGGTGACATAGGCCTGAAGGACGGACCGCTGCTAAAGGCTACCTTCAGTCTGCCCATGGGCATGGATTTTGACAGGGATGGCAGTATGCTTGTGGTTGACTCCTACAATAACAGGATCAGAAGGTTGTCAAAGGATACTGTAGCTACCTTTGCCGGCTTCTCAGACAGGAAGGACGCTTACGGCTTCCCCCTGGCCGGCTACGCCGACGGAGATGCATTGAAGGCTCAATTCAATAAGCCGAGGGATTTAGTAGTGGATTCCAGAGGCAATATATATGTTTCAGACACAGGAAACAATGTTATAAGGAAGATTTTGGAGGGCAAGGTGTATACCTTTGCCGGAAACGGCAAGCCGGGCTACGCCGACGGAGCTGCGGGCAAAGCACAGTTCAACTGCCCCTCCGGGCTGGCAGTCGACAGCAGCGACAATATTTATGTGGCGGACAGCCTTAACAACGTGATAAGGAAGATCACTCCCGCAGGGGAAGTGACCACTTATTCCGGAAAAAACAATTCTATTGGCGGTTATAAAGACGGCGCTGCGCTGGAAGCCAGGTTTAACGAACCTTCAGATGTTGAGATTAATGAAAATGGCGATTTATTTGTATTGGACAGCGGAAACCAGCTTATACGGAAGGTAAGCGGCAGCCAGGTCTCAACATTATATGGTTCAAGGACTTCAATCCTGGAGGGTACGGGTTATTACCAGGGTGGATTCCAGGATGGCTATGGCACTGCTGCAAGATTCAATTTCCCTAAGGGCATAACCCTGGCGGATAACGATGTGCTGCTGATTGCAGACACCTGGAACCATAGAGTACGGGCAATAACCCCTGATGGTAAGGTAACTACGGTTGCCGGCTTCGGAACAGCAGGTAAAGAAAACGGAAGTCCCAGTGAAGCAAAGTTCAACGGCCCTGTAAGCATTTTGTATAAGGATGGCTCCATCTATGTAGCCGACATGTGGAACAGCTGCATCAGGAAAATGCCTTTTAATCCTGGCTTTATCAAGCAGTATACGGACATATCCGGCATAAGCTTCGATACTCCAAAGGCAGTCCCGCAGCTCTGGTACAACAAAACAAAGCTCAATATACCCGAAGACTCTATATACTTCATAGATGACAAGACAATGGCGCCACTTACAGAAATATGCAATGCGCTGGCTTTCAAAGTCACTGCCGGTTCAGATGCGGGTACAATGGAAATAAGCAGCGGCAACACAAGTATAAAATTTATCGCGGATAATGAACATTTGATTATAAAGGATGGAAATATCACGGTTCAGCTGAGATACCTGCTGGAAACCTTCGGATATAATGTTGAGTGGATACAGAAATACCGGGCTATTATAATATACGACCCACAATAATACTGGAGGAGGAGACTATGAATATTCTTCTGTTGGTACTTGTGCTTTTGCTGCTTGCCGGCTACTTTCCGCTTTTAGCTGCAATGAGAAACAGGGGCAGTCAGATCGATAAAAGCAAAAAACTGGCTGAAATAGGCAAAAAGATAGCGTCAAACATAAAAATCAAAAAACTTATAAGGGAGATCATCAGTATAGTCAAGGAGGAAACCTCTGCTGAAGCTTGCACCCTTTATCTTATTGATGAAGAGAAGCAGGAGCTCTGGTTTGAAGAAACCCTTGGCGGGAAGGGCGATCAGGTCAAACAGATAAGGCTCAGAATCGGGGAGGGTATTTCCGGCTGGGTTGCAAGGGAAGGCGTAACCCTGAACATCAAGGATGTTAACACAGACCCCCGCTTCAACAGCAGAGTGAATAAAAGCATTGACTTCAAGCAGAAGGCTATGCTGACCATGCCCGTAAAGTATAAGGACAAAACAATAGGCGTGCTCCAGGTTATAAACAAAATCGGCGCTCCCTGTTTTACCGCCCAGGATGAAGAACTGCTGGACAGCATGGGCAGTCAGATAGCAATAGCTATTAAGAATGCAGAGCTGTATAAGGAGCTGCGGGATCTGCTGATAGATGCAATAAGCAGTCTTGCAAGTGCAGTTGATGCTAAGGACCCTTATACCAACGGCCATTCAAAGAGAGTAACCCAATACTCCATTCAGACAGCCAGGAAAATGGGCTTTGATGAAGAACGGCTGGAGCTGCTTGAATACATGGCACTCCTTCATGATGTCGGCAAAATCGGTATAGCCGACTCAGTCCTCAACAAAACGGAACGGCTGACTGATGATGAGTTTGTCATTATGAAAAGCCATACAATAGTCGGCGAAAGAATTCTGAGCTCCATGAAATCCTTAAAGAATATAGTACCGGGTGTAAAGTATCATCATGAAAAATACGACGGCACAGGCTATTATGAGGGTCTCAAAGGTGAGGAAATACCTTTTGAGGCAAGGATAATATCAGTAGCGGACACTTATGACGCCATGACGACAGACAGGCCTTACAGGAAAGGCCTGGAGCACGGGAAGGCTATAAGTGAAATAAACCGCTGTTCAGGTACCCAGTTTGATCCCGAGGTAGTAAAGCATTTCATATCAATATTTGAATGATTTGTCAGGTGCGGGGTACGAGGTTCGGGGTTTGGGGAGAACGGGTTACACAGTCCTGGACCCATAAGGAATACCCGATCTTTCCTCGCACCTCGTACCTCGTACCTCGCACCTGGAAGATTGCTTCGCAATCTTCTACATTTCTATAATTTATTATCAAGCCTTTGTATATACTATTATCAATGCATAACATATTGAGAGGAAGAACGACTTTGAACTTCAGCAGAAAAACGCTGCTATACTCCGTCATAATATTCTCCCTGGCACTGTACTTAAGGCTCCGCTTCGTCATATATACTCCCTTTGAGTTCAAAATAGACGCCTGGAGCATGTATCACTATGCCCTCAATGTAATGGGCGGTGAATACTACGGCCACAGGTTCGGTGAGCACTGGGCCAGATATGCCTATTGGCCTCCCTTATATATCTTCCTTTCAGGCTTTATATACAGATTTTTCGGCACCGCACAGGATTTTCTGGTTATGAGGGTGATCCAGGCAGGTTTCTCCACTGCATCCTGCCTGCTCTGCTATGCCATTGCCAGTGAAGCGTTTAAAAGCTACAGCGGTTTCCACAAGGGGGCGGGGCTTATTGCCGGTCTTCTCATGGCCTTGAATCCAAGAATGGTAGCATATACTAACCATTTATATGTTGAGACTGTATTCATTACAATTTACTTAGCGATTATCTACTTCGGCCTGAAGTATTTCAAGTACGAGCTGACAGGCAAGCTTGGACGGCACAAGATATATGTGACATACATATACCTGCTGCTGTACTCGTTCTTTCTCGGGATCGGAAACCTTACACGCCCTGTACTTCTTCTTATACCCGGAGTCATGCTTGTTTTCATCCTGCTGTATACAGCAGCAAAAAGACTTGATATTGGAAAGGTCTTCAGGGTCATCATCCTTGACGGGCTGTTGACTGTCACAGTCCTGCTGCTGGTGTTATCACCCTGGATCATAAGGAACTATGCTGTCACAGGGCGTCTTATTCTTATAGACACCAATGGGCCAATAAATTTCTACATTGCTCACAATCCCCTTGCCAACGGCCAATGGGTGGATGTAAAACCCCATACCGATATCAACAGCTTGTATGAATCAGGCTATAGAGAGGGATTTACCTACATTAGCAGGAACATCCCCAGGGAAATAACACTCTCAAGGCTTAAACAAAGGCTCTTCCTTTATCACGGGGACCCCCATATAACAGAAGCCGGGAATTACCTGGACAGGATCTATAAGCTTCCCCTATACGGCAGTCTGATAAGGATGGGCATAGTAAAAAAGGACACTATTGAAAGCCTTTACAAGCTTCCGCAAATGTCCTTCGTGTTTTTATGGAAGTCAGCCCTTGTCTTACTGGTACTTTTCATCCTCAGGCTTATTGCAGCAAGGTCCTTTTATATACTTTTCTGTGAGCCTGCCTGGATAATCGGCAATTTCTTATACATTAACCTTATCATCCAGATATTCTACTTTGCCCCCAGATACAGAATAGCCGCTGAACCTTTTTTATGTATTGCCCTGGGGATTTTTGCCGCAGGAATTTTCACATCTAACTTCCATTATACCTCGGTTACAGAGTAGAGGTTATTTATACAGTATTACTATGCTGACCCCTATCCAAAGCAGTATGTTGATGAGCAGGGGCCTGTCGGTCAGAACTATTTCTTCGGGGCTTTCGCCCAGCTTTTTATTGTATATTATATACTGATATCTGAAAATCCCATACAGGACAAACAGTATCGTCACCATTGAATACTTGTCGTCACTGGAGAAGAACGTATACATACTGTAGGATATCAAAGTCGATGCCGTTACAATTGAAAGCATGTTGTCAATAAAGTCAAGGGAATAATGCTCCAGGATCCTCCTGTGACTCTGGGCATCCTCCTGCAACACCAGAAGCTCATTCCTCCTCTTGTTGAAGCCCAGGAACAAAGCCAGCAGGAAGGTACATAAAAGCAGCCATGGAGATATGAGTACACCTATGACTACCGCTCCTCCGGCGACTCTGAGTATAAAGCCTATTGCAATAGACATTACATCAAGAATAACAAGATTCTTCACATATAGTGTGTATAGAAGATTATTAAGCAGATAGGCAGCAATAATCAAGCCGAAGCTGTAGTTCAGGGCAAAGGAGAATACTACCGCTGCGGGAAGCATGATCATAATGAGCATTTTCGCTTCGCCTCTGCTTATGTCACCTGCAGCTAAAGGACGTTTTTTCTTTCTTGGGTGCCTCCTGTCCTTTTCTATATCAAGCAGGTCATTGAATATATATACGACGGAGGATGTAATGCAGAAGCATAGAAATGCATAAAGAGCAGCCAGTATGTACAGCGGTTTGTCTATGCTTCTGGAAAACATCAGTGCAGCAAATATGAACAGGTTCTTTATCCACTGTTTGGGTCTCAATAGCTGTAAATAGCTCTTGAGCTTCATCCAGCCCGTCAGGCTTCTAGCCTCTTCCATATCTGCACCTCCCTGTAATATATTATTCTTCGATACTTGTTCAAATAAGCGGTTTCAGCACATACCTGCCAGTTTTATTTTTACCTCCGCAGCCTATTAAATTCTACTTCTGCCAAAATACATACAATTGCCAGTAATGCTTTATTTTGTGTATAATATAAGAAGAATGCGCCCTATGTGCGCAGGCTGCGAGGTTTCGGGGCTGCGGGGAGTCGGGGAGTCGGGGTATTCCTTAACAGCTCAGGAACGGAACCATGGTATCCGTTTCTGGACCCGTAAGGAATACACGGGCTTTCCTCGCAGCCTAACGTTGCATTTTCAAACTAAGGAGAAGTTTATTATGGATCTAAGTGAAATCAGGGATAAAATATATAAAGAATTGGGCACGCCGCCCAGATACAAGGACAAGATTCAGGCAATACAGGATCTTTATCTTGCGCCTTATGCAACAAAGCTGCCTAAGGAAGGAAGCAGAAGGAACAGTAACGAAAAGAACAGTAACTTTGAAACAAGAAGCGACTTTCAGAGAGACAGGGACAGGATAATACATTCCAGTGCTTTCAGACGCCTTATGTATAAGACGCAGGTCTTTGTTAACCATGAGGGTGATTTTTACAGGACAAGAATGACCCACAGCCTCGAGGTTTCTCAGATTGCCAGGGGAATAGCCCGCTCATTAGGATTAAATGAGGATCTGACCGAAGCAATAGCCCTTGGACACGATCTGGGTCACACCCCTTTTGGCCACGCCGTGGAAGAGCTGCTGTCAGATCAGCTTAAAAATGAGCATGGATTTTTCCACAATGAGAACAGTGTCAGGGTTGTTGATATTATTGAGCAGAAATATGGTACGGATAACTGCGGCCTTAACCTTACCTGGGAGGTCAGGGAAGGGATCCTCAAGCACACCAAAGACCATACTGAAGGCATTTATGAGGAGCTGAAGCCCGGAGGGCCTTCAAGCCTTGAAGGACAGGTAGTGGCCTTGTCCGACACTCTGGCCTATGTTTGCCATGACCTGGATGACGGTATCAATGCAAAGCTTATAAAGGAAAGCATCGATGAAGGCCTTCTTACCCAAGGCTGCTTTGACGAGCTGGTATATGAAAGCTTCGGGCTCAAGCCCGGCAGCGGGATCAGCGCCCTTATAAATACCCTTATAATGGATTTGGTGGAAAGCTCCTGGAATACCATTGATACCAACAATATAACCACCCTTGAACAGGTAAGGGGCTTCACCGGCGGGAATGTCCAGGGGAACAGGATAATCAGACTGGGCAAACACGAGAAGGCCTTTGGAAGGCTGAAAAAATTCGTCACAGAATTTGTATACAACAGCCCGATGACAACCATAATGGATGTCAAGGCGCGGAAGATAGTGAGCGAGATATACAATACCTTCTGGTCAGACCCCAAGCAGATGCCTGTCCGTATATACAAGAAGTTCATTGATGCTTCCCGCACTCCCAGGGAAGGCTTTGAAAGCTGCACTGACAGTGGTTGGGAATATGGTGGGTACGTAACGACCCCTGCCAGGGTGCTTTGCGATTATATTGCTGAAATGACAGACCGCTCAGCGCTTGAAACCTACGACAAGCTTTTTGGCCCGTTTACGAAGATTTAAACTTATGGGTAATCCTTAAGGGTATAGATACGAGATGCGAGATTCGAGTTACGAGGTATTAGGGTAGTGCAGGGAGCGAGCTGTTTAGCATGGCGTTGGAGAAAGGGGCTTTATTTGCATGAATAAACTGATGGGCTTTTATGAGCTTAGAGAGCTGAATATACCTACTGTTCCGTGGGAGAGGTATTCACAGGATACAAAATTGGACGGCAATATGCTGTGGACTATCAGGGTTGCTGTAAAAAGCGATGATGACCTCAACCTTCCAAGGGCTGTCGGTGTTACTTCAAAAGAAGCTGCCGAAAAAGGTAACATTCTGCTGGACAAGTATGAGAACAGCGGAATGGTAATCTATTATCCCTACTTCATAGCGGATAAAAGCGGAGTAATAGATATAAGGACTGACAGAACCGTCATAGAGGCTGTGGAGAAGGACCTGTGGAATCTTGTCACCCATGGACGGAAGGATGTCAGCATCGTACTTGAAAATGACAATATCAAATATTTCGGGAATACGGACTTCCTTTCGGAGGAGGAACTGAATAGCCTGCTTTATTATGCCAATCGCATCAAAGGCAATTTCAGGAGCACAATGAGTGAAGGGAAGTCCATAATAGCAGAATGGAGCTTTGCGTATAATACTGATATTGAGCATAAGCCTCTTGGAGATAAGTACCTGGTATTCTATGAATTAAGAAGTATATAAGTTTAAAAATGCGACATTCCAGGTGCGAGGTACGAGGTGCGGGGTTCGGGGGGAACGGACCTGGACCCATAAGGAATACCCGGCCTTTCCTCGTACCTCGCACCCCGAACCTGGAAGAATGCTTCGCATCCTTCTACTTATATATCACTTTTTCATCTATGTCCTTCAACGTACTGCAGCCGGTCATTATCATGGCATCCTTAAGCTCAGCACCGATCCTCCTAGTATAAAGCTCCACGCCTTCTGCTCCTCCGCCGTAGGCTGCAACTCCGTAAGGTCTTCCTATAAGAACCGCGTCAGCGCCAAGCGCAAGCATCTTCATGACATCGATTCCTGTCCTTATGCCGCCGTCTACAAATATTTTTATTTTTCCCCCAACTGCCTTGTATATTTCCGGGAGAACCTCCACAGTTGCGGGAGTATGGTCAAACACCCTGCCGCCATGGTTGGATACCACTATGCCGTAGGCACCGGCCTCAACCGATTTTACTGCTCCGGCCACTGTCATTATACCCTTTATAATGAATGGAAGCTTAGTACTGGACACTATCTCCTTTATCTCTCCTGCAGACTTAGGGCTCACCGGCTTGCCTGCAGCGGCCAGAACAGATAAACCTGCGGCGTCAATATCCATAGCCACTGCCAGAGCGCCTACCTCGCCGGCTCTTTTAACCTTTGTTATGACTTCATCCTTTTTCCATGGCTTTATTGTAGGTATTCCCCAGCCTCCAACGCTGGAAATGGCCTTCAAAGGCAAAGCATAATTTTCCTCTTTTACTCCATCCCCGGTAAAGCCTGCCGTACCGGCATTCTTGCAGCCGGCTACAATTGCATAGCTGTATTCCTCATCATTCAGCGCATCTCCATACTGCTGGTGCAAACCTCCTATTGGGGCAGCAAATACGGGAAAGCTGAAGCTCTTGCCGAAAAGCTCAACCGAGGTATCCACTTCCTTGAATTCATATATTGTATCCATATTTAGCTTTATTTCATTCAGCTTTGCAAAATTCCTGGTAAAGCTGCTGCCGCTGCCTTTACCGCCCATTCCGGGAATTTCCCCCCTGCATGTAATACCATTGCATTCACGGCAGATCCTGCACTTTGCCCCAATCAAGGTTTTCGCTTTTTCCAATACTTCTTTGTACTCCATTTGTAACCTCCTATAATTTTTAGTAAATATTTGAAATTTATATTATGTACTGTACTTTTCTGTAAGTTTTACAACCTTTCTGCATAAACTGTAATATACAGAATAATATGCAAATTTGAGGAGGTGCTTATAATGCTAGAAATCGCACATTGTCATAACTTCAACGGGAAAACCACATCGACCAACGATCATCGCCATGGTCTGTCGGGTATTACCAGTGAAGAATACAACCAGTCAGGACACACGCATAGAATAGCCGGCTATATCACCTTCAACCACGGGCATGAGCATTATTACAGTATAACCACAGGACCAGACCTGAATGTCGAGGATGGACATATACACTACTATCAGGGTGTTACCGGTGATAGTCACAATCATCTGCATTTTGTCTACGGTTATACCTTTGTTTACAGATAATCACGGCTGCTGTTCCCTGCGGAAAATGAAATTCTTATCAGGTGACTGCTCACAGAATGCCAGCTGTCTACCACTATCAGTATCATAAATATAACCGGCAACCAGGCACTTTTTAAGCTCATCTTTCTGTATTTCTCTGCATAGTTTTTTCATAAATCCATTTAATGAGCTATCCGATATTTTTTTCCATTCCTCTTCAAACTTGCTTTTTTGAATAAATGCATTGAATTCTATTCTATTTTCATTACCTTTAAAGGTATAGGTTAAATGGACCCTCTTGAAATAATCGTCATATTCTTCATTGAACCTATCCTCTAATGTGCTGATAGTGTTGTAGTTTTTGTAGACTCCCAGCTCTATTTCCCCTTCATAGTTATTATAGAATACAACTAATCTTTTTGAGGTGGATATGTCCTTTATATATCCGGTGATCCTGGCATATCCATACTCTCCTGATACAGCATTGCTGATCTCTTTGGCCATATCTTTCTTGTCACTGCTGTTCAGTTGATCCCATGCATCCTTGTCATAGCTGAGGTCAACTTCTATTTTAACCCTGACTTCATCCTCATGGCCGGATAGTATCACCCTGTAGGGAACATCTTCATACCGTCCGCTCTTGTTGTTTATCATATCCTGCAGTTCTTTGATGCTTTTCTTTTTCCCGGCTATTATGCCTTTTTCAAGCTGTTTTACATTTTCCTGCAGCTCCGATATGGTTTTATTCTTGGCAGCAAGCTCTGTTTTTAAACTCTCCAGAGCAGTATCAGGCTTGTCCGATATGAAAACTTTCTGTTGATTATGGTTCCAGTATATGTTTTTGCTGAACAGCTCGGCTAAAGCGTTAATGGGAAGGTAATTGGAGCCCTCTATTGTAAAAGGTTTTTCTCCAAGGCTTACCTCCTTGCTGTTATATATTATCCTTGTATTGGATTCGACTGCTTGTACTTTTTTTGCCACGTCAACAGCAAAGGTAAACATCAAAAGGCAGGATACCAGTATAACTGCCAATATGAATATACGACCGGCGTTTTTCATAGTATCACCCCCTGGCATATTTAAAGAAATACTATACCTTTTCCTAGCTACAGTATACCAGCATGTACCTTATTCATCAACCCATGGGCCTGTATTGAATGAAGCTGCTTTCCTTTTATTTTATTGTCTCCAGACTTGGATTGTCACATGCCCTTCTGCCGGTCTTTGCAATATGGCGCCATTCTCCACCAATTTCAACCCTGACTATATCTGCTGTATAATCATTGTTTGTGTCGTTTTCCTTGCTGTTATCCAGAAGCGAAGAGCCGATTCCATATATATCGACTGGTACCCCCAGCTGCTCAAACTGATTGATCCGTTCTATGGTGAAGCCCCCTGTGGCAACTATCTTCACATCTTCACACCACTTTCTTGCTATGTCCAGGTATTCGCTCTCCACTCTCCAATTTTTATACGCCTTATCCATAGCCTTCCTTATCTTCCATACCAGCCTGGGGTTTACCCCACAGTCCAGCTTCCTGTCTCCTATTGGCTCTATGGACTCATCCCTCATATTCCCGGAGGTATCAGGCCTGACTGCATAAAGCTTATACTTTGCAGCCTCATCCATTTTTCCTTCCCGGTAAAGTTCAAGATATCTGGCAAACATTTTCCGCATTACAGTAAGTACTTCTCCTACACAGTCGTTATGATAATCAATCAATGCTATCCGTAAGACCTCCATCGGCATGATCCTGGCAAACTGCATCATAGTTTCAGCTGTGTCTCCCAGGAAGCAGGCGATAGAAGCATGAGCTATGGTGCCTCCCCCTTTTCCTCCCCACCAGCCCCCCTGGTCATTGGTGGATACCATTGCCCTGGAGTTTTTGCTGTGCTTCTGGTTATATGCCTCTACTGCCAGGGAATAAGCATAGCCATGCATGGCCTGAAGCTTGTAATGGGCGAATCTTGCAGGGAAGAACAGGATATCCTTTCCCTTTGTAGCTACCAGGGTATTGTATACATTTGTTGCAATCCTTGTGGTCTCGGTAAGCACACCAAGGATGGGGGTCTCAAGTATGGCAAAATCCCTGTACCTCCCTCTGACCTTCAATACCGGCTGAACCTCCATGGGGTCTCCATAATACTTTGCAAAGGTTCCATCCTGTACAGCCTCTATCTCAAGACTGTCATATGTATTCACAAAGTTACCTGTTGCATCAAAGTAGCCTGTACATTCCTGCAATATCGCCAGGGCTTCATCCACGCCCGCCACTATACTGAAAGGCTTTCTCCTGGTAAAAAACTGCATTTCGACCCTGATATCCCCGTTTCTTACTTCTTTGCAGTCTACATCCTTTATATCGCTTTTCCCTTCAAAAACATAGTTCTCCTTGGAAAGCTCCTTTAATATCCGTACTGTATTTGGGAAATATGCATCTGAGTACCAGCCTATACGCATCCTTTCCGAATCTATCCTGAATGTTTCCTTCTGCAGCCGTTTTCCGTTGAATATGCTCATCTTCTGCTTCCTCCTTCTTTGTACCGGTCTTAATCAAAATGTTTTTCAACCCAGCCGGGATTATATCTGAACAGCTTTGATGGTCTATGACCTGCATCCCTTGTATATTCATCAGTTTCCAAAACCATATCGGATATCTTTCTTCTAAAGTTTGCTTTCAGAAGCTTCTTACCCAATATTACCTCATATACCTGCTGCAGCTCGGTCAAGGTAAAGCGCTGCGGCATCAGACTGAAAGCTATGTCCGTATATACTATCTTGTTTCTCAGCCTTTCCACGGCATATTGGATTATTTTTGCATGATCGAAGGCAATACCCTTTGACTCGGTCAATTCCCGCCCCACTCTTACCACATTTCCGTCAAAGGTCATGTCCACCCTGACTGTAGCGGCAAGCTCCTCATTGTCATTTGAAAGTAAAAGCCTTACCCGGTTCTGCACTGTATATCCCTTCCCCGTTACTGCCTTTTTTTGCTCTATGACGCTGGAGCTCACCCTGAACCACGCGGCAGCGTCCGCATCATCACCGGCCCTGACATTAAGCTTGCTGCTGTCCACTAGCGACATGTAAGAACAGCCTATCACCCTGGTACGAGGGTCTCTTCCTGTATCCCCCCATGTATAGAGCTGTTCCATGTATATATTGTCAATGTTTGTCTCTTCTTTCAGCTCCCTTAATGCAGCCTTGTCCAGGCTTTCCCCCATGTCCACAAAGCCTCCCGGAAGTGCCCAATACCCCATGTACGGATGATTGCCCCTTTTCACCATAAGGATTTTTAGCACCTTTTCCGGCAGCTTCCTGTAGCTTTCCTTCATCTCGTTCATTACGGTAAAAACAAGCATATCTACTGTAACAGAGGGTCTATCATATTGCCCCGCATCATATTGTGATAAAAACTCCTCTTCAGTCTGACCTTGCTTGTTTTTTATAGCACCGTTTCCCATAAGTATCTCCTTTCCCAGCCTACTCTATAAGATATTCCGTAAAGCAGCATATATTCATTGTGATATTATCAGAGTGTTAACAACATTGTATTGCTATATTTTCCCTACGTCAAGGATAAAATACGGCCCTCACCGGAAAATTCCAATGAGGGCCGTGATTCTGCTATTTATTTGCACCGCAGCATTTCTTATATTTTTTTCCGCTTCCGCAGGGACACGGGTCATTTCTGCCCGGCTCCTTAGGTTTTATCACTGTGCCTGAGAGCCTCTGCTCCTTTGTTATTTCCTTTCTTTTCTCAGCCGTGAGTATGCTGTCCCACTGAGGCAGGCCGTACAGCCATTCTGCTTTTGCTGCCAGCATGTTGTAGTAAAGCTTCTCGAAGTCAATCTCCAGCTTTATGCTGCTGGACTCTTCCAATTCTTCCAGCTTCACCGGATTAACCAGACTGTCGTTGATACCGTCGAGGAAGCCTGTAAACATAAGTATGTCAGTTTCATACTTCTCTGCCAGCTCCTTTAACGTTCCTTCAACGATCTCCGTGGGGTTGGAAAGAAGCTTCTCATAAATGGACTCCTCCATACTGAAATAGCCTTCCCAGAACTTCTTTTGTTCCTTTTCATCCTGTTCGTTATTATATGCCGTACTTCTCCAATTCTCAAATAAACTCATTCCACTACTCCCTTTTCAGTGCTTTTCATCTTAAATATATTATTCCCAATATGCACCATGCCTTACTAAAAATTATCGTTTATTATTATAATACAACATAAGATAATTTGCAATTTTTTGTCTTGGCCACTGATGGTTATACAGTCGTAGTGATGCTGTTATCAAGCCGGCTCAAATGGCTGTACAGCTTGCCGGATATGTTTGTGATCTCCAGACCGTGACGGAACATATCACCCTTTTTAATGGTCCACATCACCTTAGCAGTCACTTTATCATAGCTTATCTCTTCAAGCTTCATTCTCAGCACCAATACTGAGCCCTTTTCAAACAGCCTGCCGGATATAATGCCCAGTCCCCCTGCAGACACATTGAGCAGCGGCATCTCAAGAGGCTCTTCATACTCCTCTGTCTCACCATTATTTATACTTTTTATGCAGTATATTTTTGACAAGTAGTCTATTCTCTTACTTCTTCTCATCTCAACAAAATTTTTATCTTTCTTCGTATCCCCGGATTCCATAACTATTCCCTCCATAGGTTATACTATATTTTATTATATCACTTGTATATAAACAGGGCATCAGTAATCATATGAAACGCCATTTTTGAGTTGTGAGTGGAAATATTGTATGCGTATTCAGTCTGTTTATCTGAAACAATATATAACAGTATGTGCCGAGAGGTGCTTATAGGTGAAAATCGCAATTATAGGCGCAGGCTTATCCGGGCTTTCCTGCGCCCTTGAATTTGAGAAAAACGGAATTATTGCTGATATTTATGAAAGAGACTATTCACTGGGCTGGCCTTTTTTCACAGTGGGTTTTTGGCCGGAAATCCTGCTCAGGGATTATGGTGATGTAATAAAGTACCTGAGAGAGAATTTTCAAATTAGCATAAAGCCACTGATCAAATGCAACAATATCATAATGAAGTCAAGAAACCAGAAGGTAGAGATAAACGGTGATCTTGGATATGCTATCATAAGGGGAAAAGGTGCAGGCTCAGTAGAAAAGCAGGTTGGAGAATTGTTGAGGAAGACCCCCATTAATTTCAATAACCCTGTAGATTACAGGGAGCTGTCAAATACATATGATTGGGTTGTTATTTCTACTGGTAATGATAAAATCACAAGAGAATTAGGGGTGTGGGAGGATAAGGGTCTGATACGGATTATCGGTGCATCAGTTCTCGGCTCTTTCCGGCCCGATTCTTCAACAATATACTTCAATACCGAATATGCGGGTACGGGTTATGCAAGGGTTGCACCCTTCAATGCGACCCAGGCAATTGTCGATCTCTATGCCATAGGTTATGGGGAGTTCGAGATTGACAGGCTTTTCTCGAAATTTCTGGAATATGAAGGCCTTGACCATCTGGAGCAGCTGCACCGCATAATCCCCAAACCGTTTACTACGGGCAAGGCCACAAAATACAAGATCGGGAATCTTCTATTGACAGGCAGAGCTGCCGGACTGACCGAAAGACTTCTGGGAGTGGGCGCAATAGGGGCAATACAAAGTGGTATCTACGCTGCGAGAGCAATAGTACAGGGGCTTGATTTTGAAGCACAAATGGAGAAATTGGCAGCCTGGACAGAAAGCATATCTGCTTATCGTGACATAGTGAATAAATTCGATAACGATGATTTTGACATGCTGCTCGCAGCTGTTGGCAAACCCGGTATCAAGCAGCTTGTCTACAATACACATATCGATTTTGTTGAGAATATCGGAAAGATATTGAAAACATTTGTCTAGTAAATGGTATATAGCATCTGCATGCGATTCTCCTGAAGAAAAATTTAAAATAAAGTATTGACATAACAATTAAAAATTAATATAATGATAAAAATTATAAATTTACGACAATGATGGGAAGAGTAGCTTGTAGGATATGCAAAAGCGAGCCGGAGATGGTGTAAGCCCGGTACTAAGCCTGAAGTGAAGAACAGCCCTGAGTCTCTAACCGAAATCCTTAAAGGAAAGTAGACTTAGACGGAGCCATACCGTTATAGAATGGGCAGTATCGATTTTATTAAGAAATCCGTACTGGCAAAGTGGGTTGAAGCGTATGCTTTCAGCCAATCAGGGTGGTACCGCGAATTGCCTTTCGTCCCTTTCTCAGGGATGAAGGGTTTTTTTATTGCGAGTAGCAGCATATATTCCACATTAATTTGTCATGCTGCGTAAACGAGCATCAAAAAGGCGTCATTGGTTGTTAAATTCTTTGATAAAAGCCTTTTTTATTTTGAAAAAATTGGAGGTAAAAAAATGGTAGACGTGTATTCAATCAAAGACTATGAATCAGTATTGGGAATAAGGGAAACCGAGATAGCTATTAAAGTCATAAAGGACTATTTTGAGGCACAACTGGCAAAAAAGCTCAATCTCACCAGAGTATCAGCCCCGCTCTTTGTATTAAGGTCCTCAGGCCTTAATGATAATCTTAACGGTGTGGAACGTCCCGTTGCCTTTGACGCCCTTTCAGTCAAGGATGGAGAGATGGAAATCGTACAGTCCCTTGCCAAATGGAAGAGGATTGCCCTTAAGAGGTACGGCTTCTCCGTAGGAGAAGGTCTGTATACAGATATGAATGCCATCCGCAGAGATGAGGAACTGGACTGCCTTCATTCGATTTATGTGGACCAGTGGGACTGGGAGAAGGTTTTACTCCATGAGGATAGAACTCCGGAGACCCTTAAGGAAATAGTAAGAAGCATATATAGTGTGTTCCTGGATACTGAAAAGCATGTTTTCAGCCTTTATCCGCATCTCAAGCCTGTGCTTCCGGAAGAAATTTTCTTTATTACAACTCAGGAGCTTGAGGATATGTACCCTGATAAAACTCCCAAGGAAAGAGAAAACCTTATCACCAGAGAAAAAGGCGCAATTTTTCTTATGCAGATAGGCGGTACACTGGAATCCGGTATCAGGCACGACGGCAGAGCACCTGACTATGATGATTGGACACTGAACGGCGATATATTATTCTGGTACCCTACCCTTCAATGTGCACTGGAGCTTTCCTCCATGGGCATCCGTGTGGATGAAAAGGCCCTACTGAAGCAGCTGGAGGTCTCAGGCTGCGAAAACAGGAAGTCCCTCCCCTTTCACAGCTCACTGCTCAGGGGTGAACTGCCCTATACCGTGGGAGGAGGCATAGGCCAATCCAGGATATGCATGTACTTCCTGCAGAAGGCCCACATAGGAGAAGTGCAGTCCTCCATATGGCCCGACAGCATGCTTGCCGAATGTGAGGAGAAAAATATAAAGCTGCTCTAAGAGCAGCTTTATGGTTCGGGGTACGAGGTTCGAGGTTCGGGGGAATGACTGAGTATTCCGTTCTCCGCGTACCCCGCACCTCGCACCTCGTACCTGACACATTATTCTCCTTTTACATCAGTACTTTTCCCGAAGCTTTGGACTTGCGTCAGTATCATTCCTGCAAACATGAGGGCGCAGCCCAGGTATCCCCTTGCTCCCAGGTTTTCGTTGAGCAGCAGCGCGCCGCCCAGTGCTGCAAATACGGACTCCATGCTGAGGATTATGGCTGCATGGGAGGGCTTTGCGTGCTTTTGTGCTACAACCTGCAGGGTGTATGCTATACCTACAGAGAACAGACCTCCGTATAGTATCGGAATAAGCGCCTGGTTGAGTCCCGAAAGGGAAATATCCTCATATATCAATGCCACAATCATACTCAGTGCTGCGCATGCTGCAAACTGTACAAAGGACAGCTTCAAAGCATCCACTTTTTTTGTAAAGTAATCTATAGTCAATATATGAGCAGCCCAGAATAGGGCGCCTATTATCTCAAGGAAATCACCCTTTGCAATGGAAAAATCCTCATTGACGCTTAGAAAGTAAAGTCCCACAACGGCAAGAATCACTCCAGCCCATGTGCTCAAGCGGATGCGGTGCTTCAGGAATATGCCGAAAAGCGGCACCAGCACTATATACAAGCCTGTGATAAAAGCAGCCTTTCCTGCTGTTGTATAAGCAAGTCCGACCTGCTGCAGGGAAGCTGCAAGAAACAGGACTGTTCCGGCGATAAGCCCAGGAATAAGAGCACTTGCGGGGGCAGTATCCTCTTCCGTCCCCGCAGCCTTCTTGTTCTTAAAATATATAAGCAGCGGTATCAGTGATATGCTGCCCAATGCAAATCTCACACCATTGAATGTAAAAGCTCCTACATACTGCATTCCGACCCTTTGTGCCACAAATGCAAAACCCCATATTGCCGCAGTCAGCATAAGCAGCAGATTAGATCTCATTTCCTGATTCTTCAATTTATCTCCCCCTTGAAATATATCATGTCAATACCATTCTAACCTGTACCGTCATGAAAAATCAAGGTGATTGCTTCCATAAAACTATTCACATCCGTAATGCTTACGGGCAATCTGCACTGCACCCCTTGCATCCCCGGCATAATAGTCTGCTCCGATCATTCTTGCATAATCCTCATTAAGTACCGCTCCGCCCACAGCAACCTTACAATCCGGACAGTGCTGCCTGAGTGCCTTTATTGTATCCTCCATGCTCTTCACTGTTGTGGTCATAAGAGCACTAAGTCCAACAAGAGAAGCCTTTTCTTCCTTAACCTTTTCCACAACTCTTTCAACCGGGACATCCCTGCCAAGATCGTGGACTTCAAAACCATAGTTCTCCAGAAGTATCTTTACAATATTCTTGCCGATATCGTGTATGTCTCCCTTTACTGTAGCAATGACTATTTTGCCTTTATATGCTTCCTGGGCTCCGGCTGCATTCTTCAGCATATCTTCCTTTATTGCTTCAAAGGCCTTTTTCACTGTTTCAGCGGATTGTATCAGCTGGGGAAGGAATATTTCTCCCGATTCATATTTCTGGCCTACTATATCGAGAGCAGGTATCAGATAACCATCAACGATCTTCATACCCTCAAGCTCTGAAAGAAGCTGTCTGACCATGGGCGCAGCCTCCTCCTTCATTCCGTCGATTATGATCTTCGTAAGGTCCCGGTTTCCTTCCTTCTCTTTGAATGCAGGCTTATTATCAACGGCAGAGCGGCTCCTTATATACTCCCTGGCTTCCCTGTCTATATTCCAGAGCACGTTGTATGCCTTTATAGTATTTACCATAGCTTCCGCCATAGGGTTCAATATCGGTGCATCAAGCCCGGCAGTCAGGGTCATGGCCAGAAATGTCCTGTTCAGCAGTTCCCTGTCAGGCAGGCCGAAGGATACATTACTTACCCCAAGAGTTGTCTTGAGTCCCAGCTTCTCTTTGACAAGAGCTACAGCCTTGATTGTCTCCCTGACCTCCTTCTGCTGTGCTGAAGCAGTAAGCACCAGGCAGTCGACAATAATAGCCTCTCTGTCTATTCCATACTCTTCTGCCTTCCTTACGATCCGCTCAGCAATTCTCAGCCGGTCCTCCGCTTTTTCCGGAATCCCCTTTTCATCCAGAGTGAGAGCTACTACCAGGCATCCATATTTTTTCGCTATGGGAAATATAGCCTCCATTATCTTTGCTTCACCGTTTACTGAGTTTATTATCGGTCTTCCACTACATATCCTTGCAGCCGCCTCTACTACCTCAGGCCTCACACTGTCAAGCTGCAGCGGGAGGTTTACTATGTTCTGTATTTCCTTTACGGCTTCCACCATTACTGCTTTTTCATCTATTTCCGGGAGGCCCACATTTACATCCAATATATCTGCACCGGCATCCCTCTGGTCTATCGCTTCTCCAATAAGATAATCCATATCGGAATCTATCAGGGCCTGCTTAAGCTTCTTCTTGCCTGTAGGGTTTATTCTCTCCCCTATTATCCTTACCTCCTCTCCCAGAACCACTGTATGGGTTGCAGAGCTGACTGCAGTAAGCTTCTTTACTTCAGGCCTGGCAGGCTTTAATCCGCAGATTGCCTTCCTTATAGCTTTTATATGCTCGGGAGTCGTACCGCAGCAGCCCCCGAGTATGACGACCCCCATATCGGCCATCTCGGCCATGTATTGCCCAAATTCTTCAGGGGTGACATCATAAACCGTATAGCCGTAAACAACTTTGGGAAGTCCCGCATTTGGCTGCACTATAACCGGCACAGGAGAATACTTCAACACCTGGGCAAGCATCGGGATCATATCCTTCGGCCCCACAGAGCAGTTGATACCCAGCGCATCCACACCCAAGCCCGATACTATATTTACCATGGTCATAGGATCTGTGCCCATCAAAGTCCTTCCGTCAGTCTGGAAGGTCATGGTACATATTACCGGCAGGCTGCTGTTTTCCTTCGCAGCCAGGATTGCTGCCTTCACTTCATAAATATCGGACATCGTTTCTATCAGGATCAAATCTGCTCCTGCGGAGCTTGCGGCTATTACCTGCTCCTTAAAGGTATCACAGGCATCCTGGAAGGATAATGTACCATAAGGCTCCATAAGCTGCCCTATAGGCCCCATATCATAAGCGACAAGCTTGTCTCCCGCCGCTTCCCTTGCTATTCTGACAGCATTCCTTATGACTTCCTCCACATTGAGCCCCGAATCCTTCAGCTTATGCCTGTTGGCTCCGAAGGTATTTGTGGTTATAACATCCGCTCCTGCAGCTACATATGCCTTATGTATGTTCAGTATCATTTCCGGATTCTCAATATTGCAGCTTTCCGGCAGCTCCCCCATGGATAGCCCACCGGCCTGAAGCATTGTCCCCATACCTCCGTCAAACACCAGAAACCTATCAAAATCAAGTCTTCTATCCATTTTCATCCCTATCCTTTCTGAATGTACAATACTTATCTTCACAGTCTGCACACTTATGACTTCTCACACTGCAGCCCTCATTCTGCATACCGATCACTGCCGTTACAGACTTTCTCGGTATCATTATGCTGCATTCATTTACTGTAAGGCCTATCTTCTCATAAGCCTTCAAAACTCTGACTATATGCTTCTGAATATCTATGGAAAAATCCCCATAACCCGGGCTGAACCTTTGTGTTATATCCAGTCCCATTACCCCTGCCTTAGCCTTTATTTCTTCTTGCACCATATCACAGAGGGCTTCTACTGCAGCTGTCGCGCAGGCATCAAGCATCATACCCCTTGTAAGGTCTGTCCTTGAATAATAACTGATCCTCTTATCCACTCCGATACCCAGGGTCACTGCCATCACTGCACATTTTTCAGCCCTTGACAGATGCTGACGGATAGCTTTTCCCTGCAGGACAAGAGTAGTACCCGTCAGGTGCAAGCCTTCTTCCATTTTCTCCATATCAAAGATTTGGTATGTGAAGCTTTCCTTCGAAAGCTCCTTTACCTCATCAATGCAAGCATCCAGGAGGCTTTGCAGGCTGTCATCCATTTTCTGACCGCGGTAGCCCATATACCTTAAAGCTTCTTTTTTATCGATATACATATACAGCCCTCCAATTTATCTAATAATATACTTATTCTGTAACAAAATGCAATAAGTAATTGTAGAAGATTGCGAAGCAATCTTCTACAGATACGAGATGCGAGATACGTGATACGAGGAGGTCTTGGTATTCCTTATGGGTATGGGGAAGAAGGGAACCTGGACCCGTAAGGAATACCAAAGCTTTTCTCGAATCTCGAATCTCGAATCTCGTATCTCGCATCTTTCGATAAATCTGTATTTACAGTTAATAGTATATTTTTTAAATTTCTGCATAAATATATTGACAAACGCTGAGAAATAAAATACAATTTCCTTTAAGTATAAAAATTGAATATTTATTACTTATCCAGAGAGGTGGAGGGACTGGCCCTATGAAGCCCGACAACCGGCATTCTCATTCGAATGCAGCGGTGTCAATTCCTGCAGAATTATATTCTGAGAGATAAGGATAGCATAGATTAAGGTACATTGTACTTTACAAGCCATATTCAGGCTGCTTTCCTATCCGGAAGCAGCCTTTCTATTTGCTTATTATCTCTGACACTTATTAATGCAACCATTAGAGGAGGTAAAACTTATGCCGGTGAAAAAAACTTTTGAAGAAATCAACGACAAAATAAGTAAAGGCAGCGCTGTAGTTGTTACAGCAGAAGAATTGATAGACATAGTAGAGGAGCGTGGTATTGCTGATGCAGCAAAATATGTGGATGTAGTAACTACAGCAACCTTCGGCCCCATGTGTTCCTCCGGTGCTTTCCTGAATTTCGGGCACTCTGATCCGCCGATAAGGATGGAAAAGGTGGAGCTTAACAATGTAAGCGCCCATGGAGGGCTTGCTGCGGTGGATTCATACCTGGGAGCCACCGAGGCGTCAAGCGATCGGGGTATAGAGTATGGAGGCGCTCATGTGATATGCGACCTTATTGACGGCAAGGAGGTGCATCTTAAGGCATATTCCCACGGCACCGACTGCTATCCGAGGCTTGAGATAGACACATACATCACCAAGGATTCTATAAACGAAGCCTATCTCTTCAATCCGAGGAACTGTTACCAGAATTACTCTGCGGCAGTCAATACATCCAATAAAACACTGTATACGTACATGGGTGTCCTTCAGCCGGATATGGCGAATGTGAATTATTCCACTGCGGGTGAGCTCAGTCCTTTGCTCAAGGATCCCTATCTTAGGACCATAGGGATAGGCACCCGGATCTTCCTTGCCGGCGCCCAGGGCTTCATATCCTGGCAGGGAACCCAATTTGCAAGCGGAAAGCCTAGAGGTGAAAACGGGATACCTCTATCTCCGGCATGTACTCTTGCGGTAATAGGGGATCTGAAGCAGATGAGCACCGAATATATAAGGCCTGTGGTCTTTGAAAACTATGGCACCTCAATGTTTGTCGGCATAGGGATACCTATACCGGTACTGGATGCCGAGCTGCTGGTTAATCTTGCTGCCAGGAACAAGGACATATATACGAGCATTGCTGACTACAGTGTTCCGAGCCGCAGCAGACCGGCATTAGCACAATGCAGTTATGAGGAATTGAGAAGCGGATATGTGTACATTGAGGGAAGGAAGGTCAGGACCTCCCCCCTTTCAAGCCTATACAAGGCCAGAAAAATAGCCCTGGAACTAAAGAATTGGGTCGCTGGAAAAGGCTTTACCCTGCAGCAGCCCATTGCAGCTTTTCCTGAAGCCGCAGGGCTGAATTCCCTGAAATAGCCGAATACTAGGAGGTATAATATGAGCAAGCTTGATATAGCAAAAGAAAAATGTGTTCACTGTGGTGCCTGCACTGCGGCATGCAGCGAAGGGGCCCTTTATATGGAGACTAAGGATTGGACCCTCGGCTTCGATGAACTCCTGTGCACACACTGCCGCAGCTGTATAAAGGCATGTCCGTTAAGAGCCATAAATATAGAAAGCTCAATATAGGCACACATATGTATCAGGAGAGAAGCTACCGGAAATATATGAAAACTGGTGAGCTGACAGGCTTTAATATATGTGAGTATGAGTCCGACCTTCAAATTTTTACCGGGAAAAACCTGGAGGAGGAAGCAAGGAAGGCCGTTATAAAATACAGGAAGGACATAACAGAGTACATCAAGGCTGATCCCGGTTTCCTTACGAGCCTGTCACCTGTTGAGGCCGGAAACAATGCCCCGGATATAATCCTCGATATGTGCCGTGGGGCAAAGCTTGCCAATGTAGGGCCCATGGCCGCTGTAGCGGGAGCTGTTTCAAAATATGTCGGGCAGCACCTGCTCCGGTTCACCGATGAAGTTATTGTGGAAAATGGCGGCGATATATATGTGAAATCCAAAAAAGACAGACGAATACTCATATATGCAGGCAGTTCGCCCTTTTCAAACAAGCTTGCCCTTCTTGTTCCGGGCAGGGATCAGGAGCTTGGAATATGCACCTCCAGCGGAACTGTAGGGCATTCCCTGAGCTTTGGAAAGGCAGATGCGGCTGTTATTATTTCCAGGGATACAGTTTTGGCTGATGCCGCAGCCACCGCTGTAGGGAATGTGGTGAAGGATAAGGCTGCTGTTGAGGCCGGAATTGAATATGCAATGTCTCTCCAGGGTGTGGACGGAGTTGTCATAATAGCAGGCGACAGGATGGGCGCCTGTGGAGATGTTAATCTGATAAAAGTGTAGAGGAGGATGAAAATGAAAATAAAAGAGCTCTATAAAAACAAACCCGTAATATCCCTTGAGATATTCCCCCCAAAACCGGAAGCTTCAATAAATACCGTGCTGGATACAATAGATGCGCTGTCAGACCTGAGGCCCGGCTTTATAAGCGTAACCTACGGCGCCGGAGGCAGCAGCAAAGCCCATACCGTGAAGATCGCCGACCTCATAAAGAACAAGTACCATATTGAGGCTCTGGCCCATCTCACCTGCATAGGCTCGACAAAGTCCGATATTGAATGCATACTTGAAGAGCTGAAAGAAAGCAATATAGAAAATATAATGGCACTGAGGGGAGATTTCCCTAATGGTGAAGATCCTGCTTCCCTGGATAAATCAGAGTACAGATATGCCAAAGACCTGATAACACATTTAAAGGAGGACGGCAGCTTCTGCATCGGTGCAGCCTGCTATCCTGAAGGACATATAGAGTGCCGCGACAGTATAGCGGACCTGCGGCATCTTAAGCAAAAGGCCGAATGCGGGGCTGACTTCCTGATCACACAGCTTTTCTTCGATAACAATCTCTTTTACTCCTTCCTGGAAAAGCTTGATATCCTGGGGGTCTCACTGCCGGTTTCCGCAGGAATCATGCCTGTAATAAACAAGAAGCAGATCGAAAGGATAACAAATCTCTGCGGCGCCACTCTTCCGGCCAAATTCAGACGTATCCTGGATAAATACGGTGACAACCCTGAAGCACTGAAGGAAGCAGGCATAGCTTATGCAGCGGAACAGATAATAGACCTCCTCTCCTACGGTGCCGACGGAATACATCTATATACTATGAACCGCCCGGAGGTGGCAAGGAAAATAGTATCCCATATCTCAAATATAAGGAGCTTTTTTAACGAAAATGAAGCTCCGGTGAATTTGGCGGAATGATACATACACAATAAAGGCTGGTGGAGACCTGTTTTCCATGTTTTATAAGGAGGGTATCGATATCAGTATGATAAACCTTTATCCACGGGCAAAATATTTTATAATTGACAGCAAACATACCGATACCGTCCTGAAGCTGCTGGAGGAAAAGCCTGTATGCTGTGAATCCGTAGGGGATTGCAGCATGTTGACCATGATAGGGAGCGGCATGAAGGGCTTACCCGGCGTAATGGCCAAAATCACCCATGCCCTGGCGGAAAACGACATACCCCTCCTTCATACCTCTGACTCCCATACCACCATATCCTGTTTGATAGAGAGCAGGCATGAAAAGACGGCAGTAAATGCCCTTCACAAAGAATTTGAGTTATAAAAAAGGCTTCCATTTAAGCATTTTAACAACCAAGGAAGCCTTTTTTGAAACTCGTTGAGGTCAAGTGGAACACTAAGGAAATTTATACTTTCCTACTCATTATAAAAAACACGGTAGAAAGGATTAATCCTTCTACCGTGTTTTTAACTTTGCTGAATATTATACGATTTCTCCCAGATTGTATGGTGTCTCCTGATATACATAATAGTTCAGCCAATTTGAAAAAAGCAGGTTTGCATGGCCTCTCCAGGTCACTACAGGCTCTTTTGAGGGATCATCTCCCGGATAATAGCCATAAGGGATCTCTATCGGCAAGCCCGCGTTGACATCTCTGTCATATTCGCCTTTCAGAGTCAGGGGATCATATTCGGAATGTCCCGTCACGAAGATCTGCCTTCCGTTTTTTGCAGCCACAATGTACACACCGGCTTTTTCAGATTCAGATAACAGCAGCAGCTCCTTTACTGCTTCAATATCCTCCCTCCGGATCTCCGTATGCCGTGAATGAGGCGCATAGAACACATCGTCAAAGCCTCTGAATAGCATTATGTTCTTATAGTTGACCTTCGTTGGAAAAACCCCGAACATCTTTTTATCCAGAGCATGCTTCCTGATGCCGTAGTGGTGGTACAATCCAGCCTGAGCACCCCAGCAGATATGGAAGGTGGAGTAGACATTGTGCAGGCTCCAATCCATGATCTCACAAAGCTCCTCCCAGTAGGCCACTTCCTCAAAGGGCATAAGCTCCACCGGAGCTCCTGTTATAATCAACCCGTCAAACTTTTCATCCCGGACATCCTCAAAGGTGCTATAGAATTTGAGAAGGTGCGACCGCTGTATGTTTTTTGACATATATGACTTCGGATGCAGCAGCGTTATATCCACCTGAATCGGTGAGTTACCCAGCAGCCTCAGAAGCTGGGTCTCTGTTGTGATCTTTGTCGGCATCAGGTTCAATACCGCTATCTTAAGCGGTCTTATGTCCTGATGGCATGCCCGGCTTTCCGTCATGACAAATATATTCTCCCCGTTCAGCGTTTCCACTGCCGGCAGATCATCTGCTATATTGATGGGCATTTTCCATTCCTCCTATACTGTCTTTCTTAATGCCTGATCCAGGTCCCATATCAAGTCCTCAGCGTCCTCAATACCTATTGACAGACGGATCATATCCGGTGACACGCCTGCAAGCCTCTGGTCGGCTTCTGAAAGCTGTGCATGGGTGGTACTGGCAGGATGTATGACCAGTGACTTGGCGTCCGCCACATTGGCCAGCAGCGAGAATATCTTAAGACTGTCTATGAACTTCTTCCCCGCTTCCACACCGCCTTTTATACCAAAGGTAAAGATGGACCCTGCTCCCCTGGGAAGGTATTTTTGCGCCAGGGCATGGTATTTGCTGCCCTCCAGGCTGGGATAGTTCACCCAGGTCACCAGGGGATGGCCGCTGAGGAACTCCGCGATCCGCCTTGCATTAGCCACATGCCTTTCCACCCTGAGGGACAGAGTCTCCAGCCCCTGAAGCAGCAGGAATGAATTAAAGGGACTTATGCAGGCGCCTGTATCCCTTAGAAGCTGTACTCTTGCCTTGACAATAAAAGCAGCTGCGCCGAAGGTGTCGGTATATACCACATCATGGTAGCCGGGATCCGGCTCAGTGAGACCGGGAAATCTGCCGCTGCCGGCCCAGTCGAATTTGCCTGAATCAACGATGATGCCGCCGATGGAAGTACCATGACCGCCAATGAATTTTGTCGCGGAATGCACAACAATATCAGCGCCGAATTCTATCGGCTTGATCAGGTAAGGTGTC
The DNA here is from genome assembly GCA_035627615.1 of Clostridia bacterium. Classification (GTDB taxonomy): domain Bacteria; phylum Bacillota; class Clostridia; order Lutisporales; family Lutisporaceae; genus BRH-c25. The sequence continues at coordinate 15,910 of DASPLL010000018.1, read as the reverse complement.
CCGAAGGTGTTGTCAACAATAAGGGGCACGCCGTTTTCATGGGCAATCCTTGCAATGGCTTCTATATCTGTCAGATTTATGCCCGGATTTCCGATGGTTTCGATATAAAGCGCCTTTGTACGGCTGTTGATTGCTTTTCTGAAGTTCTCCGGTTCATCAGGATCGACAAACGTAGTATGGATACCATACTTGGGCAGAGTGGAGTTGAACAGGTTGTAGGTACCTCCGTATAATGTACCGGCTGCTACGATTTCATCTCCTGTACCTGCGATGTTTAAAATCGAATAGGTTACGGCGGCTGAACCGGAGGCTACCGCCAAAGCACCTACACCGCCTTCCAGTGCGGCAATACGCTGCTCGAACACATCGGTAGTAGGATTCATGATCCTTGTATATATATTCCCCTCCTCTTTCAAAGCAAAGAGATTTGCTGCATGCTCAACACTCTCAAAAACATAGGATGTGGTCTGGTAAATAGGCACTGCTCTCGATCCTGTAGTTGGATCCGCCTTCTGTCCTGCATGGACCTGCAATGTATCAAATTTGAAATTTCTATCGCTCATTTTTATTCCTCCTATACATATCTAAAAGATTTTCATTGAATATCAGGGGCTGTCTATGTTCCGCAATCACCTCCGCAACCTGAAAATCTGCATAATAAAAACCTCCTTCAAATGAAAGAGGTTGTAAATATCTGTTCCTGCAAGTACGGGAAACAAACCCTCTCTCATCTATCAGTACTTAGTACTGCAGGAATTGACACCGTTGCATTCGAATGAGAATGCTGGTTGTCGGGCTTCATCGGGCCAGTCCCTCCGCCACTCTGGATAAGAGTATTTCTAATATGCGATTTTAAAAGATATTATCATGAAACAACCTGTTTTGTCAATAAGAAAATGAACCTGCGGCAGCTAACGGACGCCATAAATTTATCTTAAATGAACACGCGGCACAATTCTCCCATAACTAAAATTTGCTCTAAACCCCTGTTTTATACCTGAATTCGCCTAATGATGCATAAGCGGTCTTACACATGTAACCGAGCTAAAGTAAGTATTTAGAATGAATTCTCCATGTTACGGTATTACGAAATGAAATAAAATTGCTTGTAATTGTTTGAAAATAGTGCATAACGTAACGAGGTAATTGCTTGGATATATAGAAATATATATATTAGTTTCATAAATAAACCAGAAGATTACATATGGAAAGTAGCATAATAAGATATTTTTAAACGGAGGTGTCTTATGGATACAATTCTCAAAACCGATACGATTGATGAAATTGATAAGGAAATAATAAAGCTTTTATGCAAAAACGCCAGAATGTCCTATGTGGAAATAGGCGAGATGATTAATCTTTCACGGGTAGCCGTAAAGAATAGAATAAAAGCCCTGGAAGATAAAGGCATTATACAGGGATATAGTGCTATTGTTAATACAGAAAAGCTCGGCAGAAGCATTTCGGTGTTTTTTTACCTGGTAATAACTCCGAGAAATATGTATGAAGTAGCGGAAGAATTGGCTACAAAGGATTATGTTACAGAGATTTACCAGATGACCGGCTCTTCTCATCTACATGTACAGGCAGTTTTTCCTTCAAATGAACACCTGCAGAATTTTTTAAGAGATGAATTATATTGTATGGAAGGCATTAAAGAATTTGATTGGGACTTGATTGTAACGCGTACGAAAACCAGGAAGATTTTCTTAATATAATAGAGTTTTACCATTAAAATGGAAATGCTATAAAAATCTGGCCGTAACTAACAAGGGCGCTAAAATAGAAAAGTTTCAAAGGAGGAATGTTTAATGATAAAAACCATTATATTTGGCGGCAAAATTATAACGATGGACCACGGGCATCCTGAAGCAGAGGCCGTTGTAATTGAAGGAAACAAAATAATCGACATAGGCGGCGCTGACATGTTAATGGAACGGTATAGCGATGCTGAGCTTTTCAATTTAGGCGGGGCAACCTTGATGCCGGGACTGAATGACAGCCACTGCCACATGTATAACTTGGGGTTAGTCCTTACATCAGTTAATTTAAAGGGCGTAAAATCAGTTGAAGAAATTGGCCGGAGAATTCATGAATTCATCAGTAATAGTCCAGTTAAACAGGACGGTTGGATTTGGGGAAGAGGATGGCACGATGCATTTTTTACAAATCAGAAAATGCCGACTAAAACTGAGCTGGATAAGATAACTGCCGAATACCCGCTTGTATTAGTGAGGACTTGCGGTCATGTTTTTGCAGTTAACAGCAAGGCCCTGGAAATTGCAGGAATCAACAAGGACACCATCAGCCCTTCCGGCGGTGAAATCCGCAGGGACGTAAACGGAGAACCCACCGGGATACTTACGGAAAATGCAACTTCATTAATCAACATGGCTATGCCAAAACGAAATAAGGAAAAGATTAAAGAAATATTAGCGCAGGCCTGCACGGAAGCAAGCAAACATGGGCTGGTAACCGTACAGAGCGAGGATTTTAAGCATGTTGGGGATTGTAACTTAGTGGTTCAGGCTTATAAGGAATTGATTGATGAAGGCAGAATGCCGGTACGGATTGAGGAACAGATGTATTTCAAGACACCAGAGGATTTAAGATATTTCCTCATTCATGACTATGAAAATACAAAGAAGCAATTGAGCGGTACTGATCTTCTGTCTCTAGGCCCGGTAAAAATACTGCTTGACGGATCACTGGGAGGAAAGACGGCTTACATTAAAGAGCCGTATCCCGGCGAGACGGAATATAAAGGCGTATTGGTCAGGAACCCTGAAGAGCTGTACGAATTAACAAACATAGCACATACCAACGGCATTCCTGTTGCTTGCCATGCAATTGGCGACGGAGCAATTGAACTGGTCCTGGATACAATAGACAAGATACAGAAGGAAACTCCGAATTATGACATCAGACACAGGATCATACACTGCCAAATAACGGACAGCCGGTTATTGCAGAGAATTGCTAAGTCAAACATCTGTTTGGACATTGAACCGGCATTTGTTTGCACTGATTATAAAATTGTTGAAAATATGGTAGGTAAGGAAAAAGCTAAAACCAGCTACGCATGGAATACCATGGCTAAACTGGGGATAAGAGCAGGAGCCGGATCTGACGCTCCTGTTGAAGATATAAATCCCTTTGTCGGGATATATGCGGCGGTAACAAGAACCGATTTGCAGGGAAATCCTGAGGGAGGCTGGAATCCTCAAGAAAAAATCACTGTCCGGGAAGCAATTAATCTTTATACTAACGGATCAGCCTATGTATGCAATAAGGATGACAGAATAGGCTCCATAGAAATAGGCAAATATGCGGACTTAATAGTACTGGATAAAGACCCCACAGCCGTAGATCCCGGCCAGATACCCGGCATAAAAGTAATTTACAGGATTCTGGACGGCAATATTGAGAAATTGAACCACAACTGAGCAAACCATTAGATAATGGGGGAATTTACACTAATGAAGATTGAAGTAAACCGGTATGGAATTGTTGAAGATTATTTAATGCCACGTACTGTCGTTGCATATGAAGGCGCAGCTGTAACAAGAAACTTTTTGGACTTTATTTATGGAAAATATGGTCCTGGAATTAAAGAACAAATCATGCATAATGAACAAATAAGGGAAGGAGTAATAATTCTGCTGAACGGCAGAAACATAAAAAGTCATCCTGATGGTCTTGACGCCCATATCAAGGATGGTGATGTCATTACAATTGGAATTCTGGCATATGGAGGATAAAGGGAGGTTGGTAAAATGTACGGCTACACAGGTAAATTGCTATATGTAGACTTATCTTCAAAGCAATATGAAGAAAAAGAAATTTCCATGTCACTTATCAAGAAATATATAGGCGGAAGGGGCTTAGGCAGTGCTTTGCTAAGGGATTGTGTTAAACCGGGAACTGATGCTTTGGGGCCGGATAATGTCATGATGTTTTTAACCGGTCCTATTACCGGAACATTAGCGCCCGGGGGAGCTAAGTATGTTGTAGTGACCAAGTCTCCGGTTTCAGGCGGATACTGTGATTCTTATTCAAGCGGAAGATTATCCATAGAACTGAAAGCCTCAGGTTACGACGGAGTTGTTATAAGAGGACAAGCTGCTGATCCGTCCGTGCTTGTAATACAGGATAACCGCATAGAAATACTGGATGCCTATGATCTATGGGGACAGGATACTTTTTATACTGAAAAGGAATTGAAGCAAAAGTATGGTGAAGAAGCAGGAGTAGCCTGTATTGGACCTGCCGGAGAAAAGCTTGTCAAGTATGCCTCAATTAACAGTGATTATTACAGGCAGGCCGCCAGAGGCGGCGTTGGAACCGTAATGGGATCAAAGAAGCTGAAGGCTATAGTAGTGAAAGGCAGTAACGGTGTAAAATGCTTTGATGGCGAAGGCTTGCTGCAAAAGGTCAAGGAGTATAAAACCAAACTTGATAACAGCCCTTTCCCTAAAAAGAGAATGAAATATGGTACTCCGTTAAGTCTGAATGTTACAAACTCGCTAGGAATGCTGCCTACAAGGAATTTCCGGGACGGGCATTTTGATGAGGCTATTGGCGAAATAGACGGAGACGGGTTTATAAAGGATGTAGTTAAGCATAAAGGCTGTATAGGATGTCTGTTTGCCTGTTCAAAGGTTACTAAGATAAAAGATGGGGAGTTTAGCGGCGATGTTCTTGAAGGCCCCGAATATGAAACTCTGGCACTATTCGGCTCAAATCTTGGAATAACAAACAGAAGCGCAGTAATAAGAGCTAATATAAAATGCGATATGCTTGGTCTGGATACTATTTCTGCCGGTAATGTAATAGGTTTTGCAATGGAATGTTATGAGAGAGGGTTAATCAGTAAAGAGCAATGCAGCGGCCTGGAACTGAAGTTCGGAAACTATAGGGAAATGCTTGAGTTGATCAATATGATTTGTGAGCGTGCAGGAATTGGTGATATTTTAGCAGAGGGGGTCAGATATTCTGCCGATAAGATTGGACATAACTCACAAAGCTTTGCCCACCATATAAAAGGACTTGAATTCCCGGGTTATGATCCAAGGGGCGGATACGGTATCGGACTGGCATTTTCGGTAACTCCGAGAGGAGCATGCCATCGAAGGGCCTGGCCTCCTCAAATAGAGTCATTGGGAGAGATAAAACCGGATACTGTATATGGTAAGGCTGCTATAGTCAAAGACCTTTTTAATGAAACTAATATATATCATTCTGTTTTGGCCTGTGATTTTCCTTATAAAATGACTCCCTTACCTCTTAATGAAGTAAGCAGCTATATGCAGCTGGTTACCGGAATGGAATTTTCGGAAGCTGAGCTTAACACTCTGGCGGAAAGAGTGGAAACCAGCATACGTATTTTTAATACCCAGGAAGGCTTAACCAGAAAAGATGATACTTTACCGGAGCGTTCACTTAAAGAGCCCATTAACTCAGGGCCAAGTAAAGGATTATATATCCCTGAAGAGGCTCTGGATTTTATGCTTGATGAATACTACGCATTACGCGGTTGGGATCAAAACGGCGTACCATTAAAGGAGACAATTGAGAAACTGGATATTTAAAATAAATAATAGCAAAAGAAGGTGAATCGATTGGCAAAACTTGTACAGGACAGCGAAAAATGCACGGCATGCCACGTATGTGAGATGGTTTGTTCTTTTAAAAGAACGGGTGAATTCAATATGAAAAGAAGCGCCCTGCACTTAAAGGAGGACACTCTATTACGAAGTGTGACAGTATGCCAGCAATGTAAGAATGCGCCTTGTATTAAAGCCTGTAAAGAAAAAGCGCTGATAAGGTATGAAGACTACATAAAACTTGATGCTGAAAAATGTACAGGCTGTGGCGATTGTTTAGCCGCATGCCCGTTCAAAGCCATATTTAAAGACACATACAGCAATCTGGTAACCAAATGCGACCTTTGTGAAGGTAATCCTTTATGTGTTGAGTATTGTCAAAAATCTGCCCTCTCTGTTAAATAACCATAGCAATCTGCGGCAGATCGTTGATACAAAACTGATGGGATCGGGAGGGGATAAAATGTAATTTTAATTTTTTAACAACTTACAAACTTAAAGAAAGGAGAATTCAGTATGTGGCCAAACGGTAAAAAATGCGCATTTGTTTTAACTATTGACTTTGATGCAGAATCATTATTTGTGGAGGGAGAACCGATCGAAAACTTTACACCTACGAAACTGTCCCAAGGCAGATACGGGGCAAAGGTCGGAGTGCCCAGAATGCTGGAGTGGCTGAAAAGGGAACAGCTGCCTGCTACTTTCTATATCCCGGGGGTTACAATAGACAAATACCCTGAGGTAACAAAACAAATAATGGATCAGGGCTTTGAAATTGCTTTACACGGGTATACGCATGCAGAGCCGTTTTCAATGACACTCGAAGAAGAAATACATGATCTGGAAAAAGGACTTGAAGCACTTGCCAGGGTAACAAATAAAAAACCTTTGGGATACAGAGCTCCATCCTATGCGCCCAGCCATAATACCTTCAAGTTAATAGAAGAAAAAGGATTTGTATATGATGCAAGTATGATAGGAGACGATAAGCCCTATTTTATTGAAGGCACCAATAATTTGCTGGAGATACCGTCCGATTGGTGTATAGATGATGCACCGCATTATTTTTTCAATTTCTCACCTAAGTATAGAGTAGGTTTATCTGCGCCGTCAAAGGTCAATGAAATTTGGAAGGATGAATTTGATGGTATCTATGAAGAAGGGGGATGCTTTGTTTTAGCAGTACATCCTCAGTTCTCAGGCAGGTGGCACAGGTTAAAAGCGCTGCAGGAATTCGTAAATTATGTAAAGCAGCATGATGTTTGGATCACTACCATGGAAGAAGTAGCTCTTTACTGGAAAAATGAAGCTTCTAAGAAGTAGTAAAGAAAACCCTCCCAGCTGCACACTGGGAGGTAAAGCAAAACAAACAATATATGGTAGGTGAAAAGATGGTTATAGACATCCACAGTCATATTATACCAAAAAATCTGGTTGGTGTAGATAAATTTGGGATATATATCGAAAATATCAATAATCACAGTCAGACATTTACACTCCGGTCATGGGGCGGGGTTACCGTGGACAATGTTCAGGAAAACCTGATAGATCCGCAGTCACAGGTAGAGGATATGAAAGAGCAAGGCATAGACGTAAAAGTCTTAAGCCTTCCTCCATTTCTGTTCGCTTATGATAAAGATGACAAGTGGGCTTTAAATTGGCATATGTCCTCAAATAATCACATAGCAGAAATTTGCAGTACTTATCCTGATTCCTTCCTGGGCTTTGGAACAGTACCATTGCAGAACATTGATTTCGCCGTCCGGGAAATGACCCGATGCATAAATGATCTGGGTTTTAAAGGAATTGAAATCGGAACAAACGTTAACGGCTTGGATTTGGACAATGAACGGTTCAGCCGGTTTTTTCAGGAAGCAAACCGCTTGGAATGCAGCATACTTATCCATCCGAACAATGTCTTTATGGGTTCCAGGCTATCAAGTTATTATCTGGAAAACCTTATAGGGAATCCTTATGAAACAACTATATCGGCAACAAGATTAATAGTGAGCGGCTTTTTCGAAAAGTATCCCAAAATCAGAGTTTGCCTGTCTCACGGCGGTGGGGCTTTACCTTATATACTGGGGCGTATAAGACACGGCTCCAAGGTAAGACCTGAAATATGTCTTAAGAATGAGTTGGAATTACCAAATCAAATGTTCTTTGATATGGTGGTTTATGATCCGGAAACAATGATATTCCTGATATCGAAGGCTGATATAGACAATGTTTTATTAGGCAGTGACTATCCTTTTGATATGGGAGACCCGCAGTCCATTATTCTCATTAAGAGTAACTTGGAAGAGGCCGAACAATCCAAGATTTTAAGAAGCAATGCAAAAAGATTTCTTAAAATGCAGTAGATATAGCAACCAGGGAAACAATTTAATGTGATAATCAAACTCACATAAAAAAATAATTAAAGGAGATCGGTACATTATGGAAAATAAAAAATTGTCCAGTGCGAAAGCTCTTTCTTTATTCATTATATCTATAGCAATAATTTTTATTGGAGTACTCTGGGTTAAAGCACCCGTAACCATTGTTTTAGTTGCGGCGGCAGCGGTTACGATAACCTTTGCAGCAATATGGGGAGTTAAGTGGGATGATATTATGAAAGATTTGACAGAGAATCTATCTACAATGTTTCCTGCTATATTATTGCTCCTGTCGGTAGGGATGCTGGTTGGTTCATGGATATTATCAGGTACTGTTCCGATATTAATTTACTATGGCTTAAAAATACTTAGTCCCTCAATATTCTTGGTTGCAGCTTGCCTGATCTGCGCAATAATGTCAGTGATAGCAGGAACTTCATGGGGGACAATGGGCACCGTCGGTGTAGCATTAATGGGAGTATCAGCAGGTTTGGGTATTCCTGCACCGTATGCTGCCGGCGCAGTTTTGACAGGAGCGATTTTCGGAGACAAGCTTTCTCCGTTATCGGATACGACAGTATTTGCTTCGGCTGTATCGGATGTTTACATTTTGGATCATATAAAGCATATGCTTTTTACTACAATCCCCGGTTTCATCATATCATTAATTCTCTATGGGGTACTTGGTGCAAAATATTCTGCCGGTTCGATAGCAAGTGATCAGATGAATCAGATTTTTTCTGCTCTTCAAAACAGCTTTAATCTGAACCCTGTCCTATTATTACCGCCAGTCATAATACTATTCCTGATTTATAAGAAAAAACCTATTTTACCTGTATTCGCAGTAGGAATTGTCCTTGGAGGATTGCTTGCAATCATATTCCAGGGTGCAACAATCTTGGATGTAGCCAACACTTTAAACAGCGGTTTTTCAAAAGCTACCGGCGCAGAAATCGTAGACAAGATGTTAAAAAGAGGCGGCCTGACAAGCATGTTAGGGACTACCGCAATAGTAATCGGTTCGGCAGTATATGGTTCACCCTTGAAAACTGCCGGAGTAATTGATGTAATACTCGATAAGATACAGGAAGTTGCAAAAAGCGTACGCACAATTATGTTTTCCGGATACCTGCTGCACTTGGTATTATTTACAATAACAGGCGCATATTATATTACTTTCACAATTGTAGGTTCAATGTTAAAGCCTGTCTTTGACAAATACAATATAAAAAGAACTAATTTATCAAGACTGCTGGAAGACACCGGAACTGCCTATGCACCTCTTGTTCCCTGGAGTGTATTTGCCGTCTTTACCGCCGGTACATTAGGGGTTCCGACACTGGAATATGCCCTTTATGCTCCAATCACATACATGGGCATCATCCTGGCCGTTATATACATAAGCACAGGTTTTTCAATCACTATGACAAAGCCGGCCAAACCTGAAGCTTCAAAAGATGTTACTATGTAATACTCTGATAAGAGTTAATCCGATAGTAAGGTAAAACCTTTGTAAAGGGCAATAATAAACACATTAAGAAGATGATTTCTGTATCTAAGCAGGAGTCATCTTTTTTGGCTCTAAATATGGATACGTCTTATGTATGGGTTCTGTTTACATATCCATATGCAATTTGCCGGATTTGCGCCTGCATTTTAAGGATGAATATACCAAATCCCATTAGGAGGAAAATATAAGCATAATGTCAAATTGTATTATGTCTACTAGTGCCCCGTAACGTATATCTCTTCTCGAGCTTTTGAGGTAGTGAGTCAAGGATGTGATTGTTTGCAGAATTTCATATGCTCAAATATTACGGGAATTATCACTAGGTCAGGAACTTATTTGCAGCATCAGTATTCTAATGAATGTACCGCACTATTTGGAAACAGAGAGGAATGAGATTGTTGAACAAGCTTAAGATTGTCCTATTAATGCTGCTTTCAGTTATTCTGGTGTCGGCAGGCTTCTCCAAGGGTCCTGCCTATTCAAAAGAAACACCGGAGGCTGTTTTTTTCGGAAGTAAATCGGTGGAAGCGGAGGTCAGGAAGATAATAGATAAACCTGCCGGCGAAATATATACAAGCGATGTGAAGGGCATAACCTCCATAACCCTGACCAGTGTCAAGGATCCAATGAAATCCGGACAGTTTATTGATTTGACGGGATTGGAGCTGCTTCCTGAGCTGACTGGTTTAAGTATAAATATCATGGACGACTGTACCATACAAAACATTGAAGTGCTAAGAAGGCTTCCCAAGCTGACGGCCATAAGCATGCAGCAGCTTCAGCCTACATATTACACCTTAAAAAGTCTAAATCTGTTCAGCAATATGAAAAGCCTGAGAGAGCTTTCCCTTGCCAATTTCAGGGGTGTAGATATTTCTGGACTGCAGGAGTTTCCCCATTTGGAGAAGCTTTCCTTGAGCTACTGCGATATAAAGGACATAACACCCTTAAGCGGACTATCCTCCCTGAAGGAGCTGAACCTCACCGGTAATGCTATTGAGGATATCGGTCCTTTGCAGGGACTTGGCACAATCACTGCCCTATACCTGGAAGACAATATGATAAAGGACTACAGTCCTATATTCAGTAATTATGAAAACTATGTGAGCAAGGACTTCTTGTTGGGAAAAATTGATTCCGGTGAAATTATTAAAAAGAATATTACATATGAGGATAAGGTTATATTCAACAACAAGGAAACGGAGGCAATGCTCCGGGTACTTCTCGGGAAGCATACAGGATACTTGACCCAGGAAGAGCTTGACAGTATCAAAGCTCTGGAAATGAGCGTATACTTCACCCTTAATCCGAACGAATACGTGTACAGCTATGATCTGCAGGATTTCAGCAAATTGACAAACCTGGAAAGCTTGAGTATCCAGTTCAGCAAACGGACAGATTATACTAACCTGGATGCCCTGGGCAAGCTCACAAAGCTTACAAAGCTTAGTATTTCACCCTACTCCGAGGGCTTGAAGGATATAACCCCTTTGAGCACACTTACGAATCTCAAAGAATTTGATGTGACATATATACCCTCGGAAGCAAATTTGAATGCCCTGGCAAAGCTGACAAGGCTGGAGCGCCTGAACTGGCTCGGTGAAGACCTGAAGCCTCTTCTGGATTTCAAAGATCTGAAGGAGCTTACAGTCCTGGGTGATTCCTCAGATTTTTCCATATTAAATAGGCTGCCGCAGCTTGAGATATTGCATATACAAGGCTATACCGCCCAAAACATCGCCTCGCTTAAAAGCTGCACAAGCATCAAAAGTCTGGATTTCTACCATATGCCACTTTCCGACATATCCTTCCTGGGCAGTATGACAGGCCTTGAGAAGCTACAGATTTTCCATGGAGGTCTGAAAAGCATTAGACCCCTGGGCATGCTGCGTAATCTAAAGGAGCTGGATCTTGGCGAAAATGAGATATCCGACATTACCCCTTTAGCCCAGCTGAAGAAGCTGGAGGTATTAAACCTGAGCAGAAATAAAATATCTAAGCTTGATACGCTTAAATCACTTCTAAAATTAAAGGAGCTCAAACTGGGGGGAAATCCCATAAGGGATATTTCTGCGCTGAGCCGCTTGAAGGCCCTTGAGTCCCTTGAGCTATACGATAACTATAATATCAGCCTAAAGCCCCTGGAAGGCTTAACAGCAATGAAGGAGCTTTCAATTTTCCGGTGCGGTATTTCGGACATTTCAAGCCTTTCCGCGATGACACGACTGGAAACACTTGATATCGACAGCAACGGCATCACGGATATATCCCCGCTTGCGGGAATGACCCAAATGAAGCGACTTTCTGCAAGCGGAAATAAAATTGAGGATATTACAGCACTAAAAGATATGAAACAGCTTATCGGGCTGGGCATATGCTACAACAAAATAAACGATATCGCTCCTTTAAGGGGTATAAACGGCCTGGAATATCTGGACATCAGGTTCAATAATATCACAGACGCCGATCCTGTATTAAAAGCAACAAGACTTGAAGAATTATCTCTGGATGGAAATCCGATCAGGGATTATATCTCCTTGATGGCCTTTAAGAATACTACAAGCACATATATAACCGGCATGAACAAGCCGGGATATGTATTCGGCAACGCAGTAAAAACGGATACTGCCGCCTATTGGAACGGCAATCCGATCCACTGCATAAAAATAGGGGAAAGCTATGCAGTCTCCCTGGAGGATTTGAATCACTGCGGTTATGACGCGTCATGGCAAAAGATGAGTTGGGATGATAAGGCGAGATGGAGGATCAACAGTAACAGCGCAAAACCTATAAAGACTATTGAGGTAGGGATTAACCCTGCTGAAAACGGCAAGCCCCTGGGCAAGGCCATGTATGGTATAAATATCGGGATCTGGGACAACCGAGAAATCACCGTTGTAGGTGTGGGCTCAAATGCCTATGTTATGGCTGATGAGCTTGTGGAATTTGGATTTGACGTTGTCTTTGATGAGGATAGGAATGTGTTGAATATTTCCCAGTGGAACAAGTAGCGTTATGGCTTTGGAAAGCGAAACTCCACCTTGGATAAGGTGGAGTTTCCGGAAATAGAAAAGCGATTATTCTATTATATGGTGAGAAAAGCTTATTCAAATATTTATTCGGGTATCGAATACACTTTTGATACTATCTTCCACTCTTCTCCTATTTTATACAGGAGCGTGTAGTCAGTTGAAAAATGTACCCGGCCTTTGAACAGGTCGATTTTTACGGAAGCTGTGTTCCTGGTGCTGTCCAGCAGGTTAAACTCATAGCGGTTTGCTGCCTTCCACAGCTCAGGAGACTCTTCCTTCATATTTTCCACCCTGTCCAGCCATTTGTCAATATCCACTTTTTCAATCTGGCTGCCATTCAGGACAACCATCTCGAAGTCCTTGTGAAAACCTCTTAATGTCAGGCCTTTATTCTGTTTCAGGTGTATTCCTTCAATATAACCTTCCTTTATCGCTCTTTCAATTGCTTCCGTGCAATTCTTGTCCATATCCCCGACCTCCTCATGACAATATACGTCCGACACTATAAGCAGCCTCTCTGCGTAGTATCAATCGAATTCAACTTGTTGTAGTAGAACTCAATCTTGTTTGCCAGAAAATCTATGGAATTCTGAATTTTTTTCATCTCCCCAGTGAGCCTGTCTTTATAACTACTCAAAAGCTCAATTCTTTTCGAGATACTTTGATCACCGCTGTAATACAGCTCAGCATAGTATATGACGTCATTGATCGGCATTCCTGTAATTCTGAGTCTCAACAGAAAATTGACCCATTTGATGTCGCCCTCCGTGTAATCCCTGTTGCCCTGGCCGTCCCGTGCTATATTCCTTATCAATCCGATATCCTCGTAATATCTTAATGTGTGATAACTAAGTCCTGTAATTTTGGAAACTTCACCTATTCTGATAATAAAACCTCCTTTGATTCGAATCCCCATTCCAGTATATAACATTAATTATAAAATAACCCATAGAGTTCACTCTATGTCAAGAGTTTATTACAAAAAAATATATAAAAAATAAAAACTGCTCATTGGCAGTCTATTTTTCTTATATAGCGAAGAGGGAGGGATCCTTAGCACAATTTCTTCGCTTATCACATTTCTCCACAATCTTGCAAAACAATTCTTAGAAAATCGTGAAGGGAGAAGTCCGGATTGCCATAGCAGGAGACAGTTCCTATCATAAAGCAATCGGATTCCAATTTCCCAGCCCGGATTTGATCTGCCTTTCTGATTGCGTGCCTTATATCTTCAAGTGTGATTTGTTTCAGTATCCTTTCAATATTAGCTTTTTCTTTAATATCAGCTTCCCGATTCAATCCATAGATTCTGCGTACATCGACAATGTAAGCATCATTTGTAGCAACCGGCCTGTTGAAATCCTCTTTATGAAGAATAAACCACAAGTCAATATTTACATTGCTGTATGCATGATAAACATTTTTCCCGTTTTCTCTCCGGCTTTTCGTTGAAGCTGTTCACAGATATTTATGTTCTGGCGAAACTCCGTGTCCTTGAAATCATAATCAAACAGAGCAGCATTATCATATTCCGTGTAGTTTTTCTTTAGCCTTTCAACCGAACCGCGTGTCGTATTGAAAGTAACAACGCGCTCCGGAAATTTTTTCAAGAGAAGAGCCACATGCTTTAGGTACATTTCTTCCTGATGGCCGTCACACACACAAAAGTAGGTTTTACGGTACATCATTATTCCTCCTCTGCTTCTCTGGTAAAAGCTTGGAAAAGTCTATATACGGAAGTGTACCATATTTACCCTTGAAATAATTCAGTAAATAGTTCTGATCATTCCTGACATCCGTGGAACCGAAATCAGCCAGCGAATAAATGGTGCTTTCGAAGGTGTCCTTATCCTTCTCGACAAATTTGATTTGATCACGCCGGAATATCTTATTGCTCAGGTAAATCGGATTATGCGTAGTAAAGATAAGCTGCGCCCCTTTTTTATTAACCGTTTGATCATTGAAAAGAGCAATGATGCCTTTAATCAATTCAGGATGAATTGCCGCATCAAATTCATCCAGTACGAATATGCCTCCCTTTGCGAACAAGTTTTCAAAGGGAATGGCAAAATCCAAAAGCTTCAAGGTTCCTCTTGATTCCATCAATTCTGCAGGAACCATTACATCCCGCTTGCCGGACTTGTAGATAGAAACAAGTCGCATATCGGCGGAATGCTCATCATCGGATTTTTGAGATTTGAACAGGATTCGCTGAGGACCGAAATCCGCGTTTTTTACAAAACCGTTAAGTGTTTCATTCCACGCGAGAAAATCTTTTTCCGGCATATCGGCCGCAGAAAGTGTAAGATTCGTTTTCTTAAGGGTAAAATCACTTACCACGATCAGCTTGTTTTTAAAAAAATCAATAACTTTATCGGCAATTTCGCTGCTGACAACCGTTTTAAACGCATGTGTCAAAAACAATTCGGCCGGGTCAAGGTTTTTATTGATTTTATTCTCAAATTCTCCCAGAAGCTTTTCGTTATACTGTATAAGGGAAAGCACCTTTTTATCCCGTTTTATAGCGACCCGTTGCAGATCCCTCTCAAAAATCTGAATCATTCCCTTGTTGCTGCTTATCCATAGCTGTTCCGATATAATCTGCCGTTTTTCCTTGTCAAACAGCTTGGTCATAGCTTCAAAGGAATATATAAAATGAGAGCCTTTGTTTGTAAACTCCACTTCAAATAATATGGGGCTTTGCTCTAGGCTATGGGCGAAAGGGTATAATTCAAGATTATTCAAGTCTGGAGACGAAGCCTCAAGTGAACCTTGTAAGACGATCTCCCTCATCAGCGCCATGGACATAATAATATTAGATTTTCCGCTGGCGTTTGCGCCGTAAATAACAGCAGAAGGAAGTATACGCAGTCCTTTTTCGCGGATGAGGTTCTCATCCATAGTCCGCTGTGCTCCCGCTTCCATATTCAATTGAGTCCTATTCTTGAAGGATCGAAAATTTTGAAACACATACTTTACTAGCATATTACACCATCCCTAAGATTTGATATAATTTCACAATTCGTCTCTTATATTATATCCAATTTCTATATATTTTACAATAATATTGAGATAAAATCTCAATATTATCGGTTTTACGATACTTGTTAACCGACTTTTGCAATTTATAAATGCTCGCACCAGAACATTTTCTTAACGCAAATTGCCCTCACGGGTTCGAATCCGGCTATGTATATATAATAAAAAAAACTGCTCAATTGGCAGTTTGCTTTCTTTGATGGTCAGACTGTCCGAAAAGTCAGTCGCAGCAACACCTGAGACGCTATGAAATATGGCATAATTGATATAACAGGATTATTGAGGGTGGTGCTGAAGATGAAGTATATTCAAGGCCGGGACAGATCACAAATTACTCTGTTTCCC
>DASPLL010000017.1:0-266280 GCA_035627615.1 Clostridia bacterium | reverse complement strand
AAGGGATACTACACAGCAAAGAAGACATGCTGCAACCAGGAACATTGCTGGTGAGAGTATCTGCAAGCCGTAGTAAATAAGTGTGGGAACTATGCCTCCGAGTATCCAGGTACCTATTATCATACCTATGATAGCAAGAATCAGAATTGCCTGCATTGTACCGGAAATAGTGGATATTACACCCTCTTCAATTTCACCCCAGGTATAGCCAAGTCTCCACATAGCCACAAAAGCTGCGACCAATGCTCCGAGTATCAATGGGATGTGTACTTCGCCTTCTACTCCGAAGACCGGCAACACTGTGTACATAAGAAGACCGACGGTAAAAAGTACTGGAATTAGTGCTTCTAGTAGTGTTGCTTCTCTTTTTGTTTTTTGTGCCATTAATATTGCTCCTTTCGTATTTTACTGCCTGATCTGTAACGTTTTTTACTATAAATATCACCTATGCCTGCAAAGCTATTCATATAGTACAGATAATGCAGCAGTAACTTATATAAAACGCATTTTGTAAACTAAATTTTTGTAATACATATTTATATTACATATAAATGCAGACTTTGCAACCATAGATATGACTATATTATCTCAAAATTCTAAAATTATGTAAATAGAAATAATATACAGTCATTTTAATAAAGTTTCATGCAAACAGTGAAGAAAAAAGTTCTTTCGCTCAATATATTTTTATCAAATTGCATAATAAATATCGAAAAATTGCTTATAATATGGTAAACGAATATTTTGCAGTTTTATCATAATCTGGATAGATATAAGACTATGTCTTATGTAAAACATAGTCTTTAGTCGCTAGTCACTAGTCTCTAGATTTGGTATTCCTTATGGGTATAGCATATGACTGTGACTTAGTTTATGTGAGATTGTTTGAAATAATGGGAATGAACCTGTTAAACCTCTAAAAAAACAGAATATTTAGAAGTTTTCAGCGATATCAAGATTGAAAAATATATCATATTATAGTATCTTTATATTAATCTCCAAATATATATATGAATAAGGGGGTAATTATTATGGTTAAGTTTATTCTGGGTGTAAAAGGCTCAGGCAAAACAAAAAGAATGATCGATATGGCTAATGAAGCGGACAGAACATCCAATGGTAATGTTGTATATATCGACAGAGACAGAAACCGTATTTATGACCTTAACCGAAACATAAGACTCATTGAAGCAGGAGAATTCCAGCTGGAAAATCTGAAATCCTTTTATGGATTCATCTGCGGTGTTATTTCACAGGATTTTGACATAGAGCATATATTCATAGACGGGCAGAAAATAGTAAGCAATGCCCAGGACGATTGTCTGGAAACCTTAATTAAGAACCTCGAAAATCTAAGTGCAAAATTTGAACTGGATTTTACGGTAAGCTGCAGCAGGAGTGTTGATGGAATACCGGAGTTCCTCAAAAGCTATCTGATATAACTGACTAAGAAAACAATTAAATTTCATATACAGCAGAAGACCCTGAAAAGGGTCTTCTATCTTTGTGCGCGAAATTATAGATGTATTCTTGTGAGAGCGATTTATATACAATGCTGCATTAATTTGATAAAATAAGAATGAGTATGAGAACATATGTTTATATGCATGCTTAAAATATTGCTGAAGCTACAAATTTACATAGGGGGATTTACTGTGGATTTTTTAAATCTGGGAGAATTCAATAACAGGATAATAGCGTCAAAAACCATAGCTGCAAGGAGTCCGGTCATTGCGGATTTCCCGGAGACCTTGTCTCCGGAGCTCTGTGAATATCTCAGAAGCCAGGGGTTGGATAAGCTTTACTGTCATCAGCAGGAGATGTTTGAAAAGGCTCTGCAGGGGCAGAATCTGGTCATTACAACCGCCACCTCCAGCGGTAAGACCCTGAGCTTTTTACTGCCTGTGGTGCAGAAGATATTGGAGGACCCGACTACCAGGGCAATATTCCTGTATCCGACAAAGGCTCTTGCCCATGATCAGTATAGAAATCTTGTACCGGTGCTGGAGCATTTCGGACCCAAGAGAATTCAGGCAGGCATATATGATGGGGATACTCCCACAAGCGAGCGGTCTAGGATCAGAAAAAATGCAAATATAATACTGACTAACCCTGAAATGCTTAATTCTTCATTTTTGACCAACCACAGTGTATTCGGCTTCAATCATATATTCTCACGGCTGAATTTCCTTGTTATTGATGAGCTTCACTATTACAGGGGCGCCTTTGGCTCCCACATGGCGAACATCATGAGAAGGCTCTTCAGGATATGCAGTTATTACAAAAGCTCACCGCAGTTCCTTTGCAGCTCTGCTACAATTGCCAATCCTGTGGAGCTGGCGGTAAACATTTGCGGCAAGGATTTCGTACATATAGACAGGGACGGTTCACCGACCAGTGAAAAAACCATATACTTCTGGCAGCCTCCTCTGGTCAGGGATACCCAGTACAGGAGAACTCCGGAATCTGAAGCCTCTGAACTGATACCGGCGCTGGTGGAGCAGGATGTGAAGTTCATTACCTTCTGTAAGACCAGAAGAGAGGTAGAGGTAGTTCTGAAGGAGGTAAGGGATAAGCTTTCCAACCTGGACGATAAGCCTACACTGGGAAGGAATATATCCCATCTGGTAGCCGG
This sequence comes from Clostridia bacterium, assembly GCA_035627615.1. Lineage (GTDB taxonomy): Bacteria > Bacillota > Clostridia > Lutisporales > Lutisporaceae > BRH-c25. Next base: position 263,645 of record DASPLL010000017.1, on the reverse strand, counting down.
TTACAGAGGTGGATATACTCCTGAAGAGAGGAAAGAGATTGAAACAAAGCTGGCATCGGGAAAACTTGCAGGGGTGGTGTCCACCAATGCTCTGGAGCTTGGAATTGATATAGGCAAGTTGGATATAGTTGTTGAAGCGGGATTCCCGGGAACGAAGGCATCTTTCTGGCAGCAGCTGGGCAGAGCAGGCAGAAGGGGCGGAAAGGCCTTTGGGATCCTTATACTCGATATCACACCTAATGACCAATACCTTGCAATAAACAGCGACTGGCTTTTTGATACGGGTGTAGAGAATGCGGTTATCGACAAGAATAATCTTTTCATACAGCTGGCACATGTAAGGGCAGCCGCAGCCGAACTGCCTTTATCCCTCGATGATGCGGCTGTTTTTCCTGATCTTGGGGAGATAGTCCCCGTGCTTATACAGGCGAAGGAGCTGAAGAATGAGGGAGGCAGCTATATCTGGACAGGAAATGAATTCCCTGCAGGAGATTATAATCTCAGGAATATAAACAACAAAACCTATAAAGTAGTCAATAAAATGAACGGAATGGTGATTACTGAAATGGATGAATACCTTGCCTTCCACGAGGTGCATCCAAAGGCGATATATATACATGACAGCATGCAGTACATGGTGGAGAGTCTTGATCTTGTAAACAGGATCGCCCATGTAGTTCCTGTTGATATGAACTATTTCACAGTACCTTTTGTTGAAACTGATGTAAATGTTCTGAGGGAGTTTAAAGCTCAGACTATAAAAAGGACGGAAGCCCGCTTCGGAGATGTGAAGGTAAAGGAAGCAATACCTGCATACAAGATGGTACAATTTCATAACCATCAGAACCTCGGCTTTGAGAGAATAACCCTTCCTCTTTTCCAGGAGATAGAGACTGAAGGTCTGTGGTTTACCGTGGATGATGAGGTCGACAGGGTGTTCAATTCCTACACGCAGCATAACTATTATAACGGGATAAAGCACAGCCTGCTTTCCGCCTCAATGAGAAGGACAATGTCAACCGTGGAGGACCTTTCTGCCACTGTCTTCAATACCAAGACCGAGCAGGGAGAAGTCAAGAAATCCCATGTGCTTGTTTATGACCTGTATCCCGGCGGGCTTGGATTCTCCGAAAAAGCTTATGATTATGCTGAGGAGATCCTGGAGGAAGCGGTGCGGCTGGTGGAGAACTGCAGCTGTGAGGACGGCTGCCCTGCATGCGTGGGGGATTATCACCTTGACAAAAAGCTTGTACACTGGGGGCTTCAATGCATGCTTAAGGAGGCAAAGGCGCCGGAGGGCATAAAACAGGCGGAACCGGCTCCCAGGATAGTGATCGAGTATATGTGCAAGCTTCAGGAACTGCCTGCAAGATGGGCTGAATTTGTACGTTTCCTGCGTTCGAAGGGTGAGTACATGAACAGCTTCCTGAGCACAATTGACAATGTTGAAGTGTCAGGCTCACTGCTTAGTATAGTTACAGACTTTAAGTTTTATGAGGAATGGATCCTGGATCCATCGAACAAGCGCAAGCTTGTGAATACAATTAAGAGGTATGTAGAGGTACCGGCCGGGTTTGACATTAGCGTAAAGGTATTGAGCAAGACTCCTCAGGATATCAGTGAAAAGATCATGAGAAGATATGATGATCTGGTAAAGTAGGTGAGGCCTAATATGGAGGATTTGTATAGAAAGCTTAAAGGGCAGGAGAGCCCCGAGCATCAGGAGCTGCTGCAGGAGCTTTCCAGACTTAATGAGTATCAGAGGGCTGCAGTGACAGACCAAAGCAGGGTGCTGCTGCTTTCTGCCCAGGTAGGCAGTGGAAAGACAACTGTATTGATAGATAAGATACTGTATCTGCACTTTGTAAAAGGGGTGCCTCTCGAGAGTATGGTGGTGCTTACCTTTACCAATAAAGCTGCACAAGAGATAAAGCTGCGTATAAGGGAAAAGAACAGGAACATAAAGGAGGAGGAGCTGCGTTTCTTCGGTACCTTTCATGGAGTATGCAGGACCCTTCTTTCTTCTGTGCTTCCTGTATCTGAGCTTGGATATGCCGGCGGCTTTTCAATCTATGATGCCGACGGTATGCTGGAGCTATATGAACGGGTGATGAATGAGAACAGTCTGACTTTGAAATATAAGAACAAGATAAGGAAAAGAATAGAGCAGCATAGGCAGGGTAAGCTTCTTTACGGGAATATGAAGCATGATGATGACCTGGCTGAGTTTATCAGGCTTCTTGAGGCAGAGAAGAAACGCTGCAATGTAATGGAGTTTGACGACCTGATAGAAAATGCTGCGGAACTATTGAGCAGGCATGAATACTCTCCCGAATGGATAATCATAGATGAATTCCAGGACAGTGATGACCGCCAGCTTGAGCTTATCCAGCGGATGAAGAAGGAAAAGACCCATATTTTTGCTGTTGGGGACCCCAACCAGGTGATCTATACCTGGAGGGGCAGCAAAAAGGATATTTTCAGTGAGTTCAGGAAAGCGCACGGCGGGAATGAACTTACTCTGCCCATAAACTATAGGTCCACTTCTACCATACTGGACGCCGCGAAGGCATTCCTGGAGCCCGGGCAGCTGATATCGGGCGTAAGGGATAAGGGCAGGCTTATTATAGTGAAAAAGCACCATAATACCTTCAATGAGGCTTTATACCTTTGCGACAGGATCAAAAAGCTTGCAGAGGACGGTTACAAATACGGCGACATAGCAGTCCTTTACAGAAAACAGAAGCAGTCTGAAGTATTCAGGGATGTTTTTGAAAAACATGATATTCCCCACGAGGTTTCCCTTAAGAGGACTCTCAGGGACATACCTGTGCTGTACTGGTTGACAAGGCTCCTGAAGGCAGCGGTGAACCCCAATGATAAGGACAGTATGGCATATATCCTGTGTGACGGAAGATATGGCCCGGGCATGTCTAAAAAGAAGATTAAAGAGGTTATTGACAGTATGGAAGCGGATAAAGGTCTGCAAATCGAGCTGGTGAAGAAGGTTGTTGATTTTAAGGAATGGTGCAATGCCAATAATGATACCGGAACAGAAAAGCTTTTTGAATACTTTGATCTGGGTGCATACCTTATGCCTACCTCAATAACCTATGGTGAAGATAGGGAAAGAGTACTGCTTTTCCTGGAGGATATAAAAGCCTATCTGGAAAGCACCAATAAAGACAGGTTCAGAGGTATAAAGGATTATCTGGATAATTCCGCATTGTACGGCAGCCGGGTTCCCGGTGATGGGACGGAAAAGGGCAGCGGCTCGGTAAAGCTTATGACACTGCACGCATCCAAAGGTCTTGAATTCAGGCAGGTATTTATTTCAGGGGCCAATCTGGGGCTGATACCTATCCCCGCAAGGACTCAGGGAGAGGAAGAGGAGGAAAAAAGGCTGTTTTTTGTAGGCATAACAAGAGCGAAGGATTCACTGGAGATATCCTACCATACAAATCCTGATGAGTTTGGTGTATATGGCATACCCAGTCCTTATCTTCGGATGATTTCTCCGGAGCTGATTGACAGTGAGGATTTCGTGAGCCGCAGTTCTAAGCTTTCCGAGCTTCGACGTGATATAAAGGCGAATATTGATATCAAGGAGTCAAAGCAGGAAAGTGAAGCAGCTATAGCCTTGCCTGCCGCCAATGCTAAGGTATATCACGAAAAATATGGACAGGGTATGGTAGCAAGCGAGGATGAGGCTAATATAACGGTGGAATTTGAGGTTTACGGAACAAAGGTGTTTTCAAAAGCTTTTTGTCCGTTGAGGTATGAGAAATAGATACGAGATTCGAGATGCGAGGTACGAGGATTAAGGCAGGGCTTTGGAGAATTGGTAGGGGCGAACATTGTTCGCCCGAACAGGCTTCGAAGGATATGCTGTATCTCGTAACGCGTAACACGCAACTCGTAACAAAAATGATACAGCACATATTAGTTTTGCCGCTATTTTAAATATGTTATAATTACTAATAATCTATTTTAAGGAGTATACATGTTTGGATATATAATGCCGGATAAGCCGGAGCTTAAAATAAAGGAATATGAGCTTTTCAGGGGATATTACTGCGGAGTATGCAAATCAATGGGCAGGAGCTTCGGAACTCTTTCGAGATTTGCACTTAACTATGATTCTGTTTTTCTGGGTTTACTTCTGTCAGCTGTTCATAATGAAACGCCGGTGCTTAAAAAAGAAAGCTGCATAGCAAATCCGGTGAAAAAGAAATGGATAGTGAAAGAAAGTCCTCATATTGATTATGCAGCAGACATTAATGTATTGCTTACGTATTATAAGTTGATGGATAATATAAGAGATGAAGGAGGGGCACTTCCAAGGCTGGCACATATTGCTTTTAAAAGAGGCTATAATAACGCAGCCTCAAGGAATAAGCATCTGGATGGGATTATAGCTGCTTCGATTGATTCACAGGTCCAACTGGAGGAGCAGGCTTGCAGCTCGATGGATGAAGCGGCAGAGCCTTTTGCAAATATGCTCAGCCAACTGCTGGCAGCAGGCAACAGCGGTGGTGACAGGTCGGTATCAAGGGTACTGGGCTGGATAGGCTATAATCTGGGAAAATGGATTTATATAATAGATGCCTTTGATGATATAGAGAAGGATATAAAGAGTGGGAGCTATAATCCACTGTTGAAGCAATACAAATATGACAACCAGAATATCGAAGTTTTTAAAGCAGGTATAGCCGATGAGGTCAGAATGAATCTTATGCAGGCATTGTCACAGACGACAGGTTCTATAGAGCTATTGAAGCTTACAAATAAAGGTATAATTGACAACATCCTGTATGAAGGCCTGTACGGCAAGACAGAGAAGATATTGAGCTGCATTACCAGAGAAAAAAGGAGTTGCGAGAAAGATGAGAAATCCGTACGAAGTATTGGGAATTAGGGAAGGTACAGATGCAGAAGGGATAAGAAAAGCATATAAGGAGCTGGTCAAAAAGTATCATCCGGACCAATACCAGAATAATCCCCTGTCCGATTTAGCCGAAGAGAAGCTTAAAGAGATAAATGAGGCTTATGATTATCTTATGAAAAAAGCAGAAGCACAGCAAGGGAACAGGAGCTACAGGCAGCAGGAGGAGCCCGGATACAGAAATAACCAGGAAGAACCGGGAAGAGAATACTATGACCAGGTAAGGATGTACATTAACATGGGAAACGTGGCTGCTGCTGAGGAAATACTGAACAGAATCAGCTTCAGAGGTGGTGAATGGTATTACCTCAGAGGACTTATTTTCATGAGAAGAGGCTGGTACAATGAAGCGGTTACAAGTCTTAAAACTGCTGTGGATATGGAGCCGGGCAACTATGAATTCAGGGATGCCCTGAACAGGGTGGCAAAAACCAACAGGCAGTACCAATCAACTGTGTATGACAGGAGAGGCTACAGTACAGGTCCCGATCTATGCTCCTTATGCCAGTGTATGATCTGTACCGACTGCTGCTGCGAATGCATGGGCGGAGATTTCATCAACTGCTGTTAAATATAAGAATGCGACATAGTTTGTGGAGAATTCCGACTGTAGGGGAAGTATGTCCTCCTCGCCTTTCAAAGCCAGCAAAAAAACTTTCGGGGGTCCCATCGCTGCGGGCCCGTCTGGTTATTTTGCCCGGGGTATTCCCGTTCCGAGGTCAGTGAAAGGCTTCGTCAAACATAGCTTCCCCACGTCGGTGTTCTTTGTCCTATAAGAGCTTCCATAGTGCATCACGGACTTGGATTGCTGTGAATATTGTGAAGCAGCCTTGCGTAGAAACTTTAGAGCTTCTTAATGAAATGGAGGAAAGCAGCATCAAGTGTTTGAGCGAAGCGAGTTTTGATGCTGCCCGGAATGAGTTTAGAAACTCTGGTTGCGGAGCTTCGGCTGCTGAATAATATTCATTTGCGATCCAGTGCTTCCACGAACTTTAATTATGTCGCATTTTTCTACAGAGGTGGCTTTATGAGCAGGAAAATAGCTTTTACCGGTATATTTACCAGTGTAGCAGTGATATTATTATATTTAAGTGCAATAATGCCTACGGGGAAGCTGACGCTGTATTTTTTGGCTTCATTGCCGGTAGCCCTTACAGTGATTGAATTCGGAGCAGTGGCAGGCATTTCTGTGTATTTTGCAACCTGTATTTTGTCTGCACTAATTGCAGGCAATATATTGGGGATAGTTCCTTTTGTACTTTTTTTCGGTCATTATCCAATATTGAAGTTTTTCATAGAAAAAGGAAGGAGAGCAGTAGCTGAAGTAATACTAAAGCTTGCTGTTTTCAACATATCCGGCCTTCTATGGTATTTGCTTTTCGAAAACCTTTTCATTGAGGCGCTGCCATCCCTGATCACCGGAAGCTCCGTCCTTCTGGTCGGCTTTATTGTGGTCCTGCAGCCGGTTTTCTTTATATATGATTATATGTTTTCCCGGCTTTTATTTTATTATCATTCAAAAGTGGGTATAATCAAGAGAAGATAGTGATGATAAGGTATCAGGGGTGATTTCATGCTGGAAGAAAAAATCAGAGGCAGATTCATTAGGGAATGGAAAAGGGATGACAATAGGGCAAATCTGGTAATTGTCCATGGGGTTGCAGAGCATTCCGGCAGATATGTACATGTAGGGTCGTACTTCCATGAGAGAGGTTACAATGTATATACGGGAGATCTGGTAGGGCATGGGCTGAGTGACGGTCCCAGGGTATTCATAAAGAGCGCTGACGATTATATCGATGATGTGAATTTATTCATAAGACGTGTGGAGAATGACAAGCCTGTCTTCATACTGGGACACAGCATGGGAGGTTTTATCGCACTGTATTACGGGGTAAAATGCCATAATCCCAAGATAAAGGGGCTTATTGTATCTTCACCTTATTTGAAGGAGCGGCTTGATATACCCTTCAGCAAAGTGATGTTCGGCAGGGCCGTAGCTAAGCTGTATCCACGGCTTAAACTCAAGAGTGGAATAAAAAGTCATATGGTGTGCAGGGATAAGGAAGTATGCCGGAAATATGAAAAGGATAAATTGAATACCGATATCGTTACCGTAGGATGGTTTACCGCTATGGAGAAGGCAAGGAAGCACACTGTTCTTAACGCACCCAGCTTTCATTATCCATGCCTCATGCTTCAGGCAGGAGACGATATAATAGTCGATCCAAAGGCAAACAGAAGCTTTTTTGAGAGCATTCCGGTGGAGGACAAGGAGTATGAGCTTTTCGAGGGCTTTTATCATGAAATACTCAACGATCCGGAAAGAGAAAGGGCACTAAGCAGGATATATACATGGACAGAAGCAAGGATATAGAATATTTATGTATAAATATATATAAGGGGGATTATATTATGGGAAAACATGAGGGAGCACAGGAAAAGGCGTTAAGTTATTTCAACAGCGGTTATAACTGCTGCGAATCGGTGGTATTAGCTGTTTGTGACCAGCTTGGCATGGATAAGGAACTGCCTCTTAAGATCGCTACTCCTTTCGGAAGCGGGATGAGCAGGAACGGCAGCAACTGTGGTGCATTGAACGCTGCATTCATCTGCATGGGAATGATTAAGGGCAGGAGGACAAATGAGGATAGCCGTGATGAATCATATCTTCCGGCCGACAGGGTATTCGGAAAGTTCAAAGAGAAGTATGGAACCAGCTGCTGCTACGACATTACCCGAGTGAACCTCAGGGATCCGAAGGAAGTAGCCGAGAAGAAGGACTGGATGCATAATGAGCTCTGCGGGCCGCTGGTCAGTCAGGTGACAGAATGGGTGCTCGAGGAATTGGATAAGGAGTAATTGAATTCTACCGCACATAAAAATTATAATGTGTCTTTCACAAGACATTAGTACAGTCGCTAGTCGCTGGTCACTAGTCTCTAGATTTGAGTAGGGCTTAGTAGGGAACGGTTCATAACCGTTCCGCAACCTGAACCCATAAGGAATACCATGAAATCTAGCGACTAGCGTCTAGCAGCTAGCGACTGAATGCGCCCTTTAGGCGCATTATCCGCCTACCATAGGAACTATTATGCTTACAATATCTCCGTCTTTGAGCTTGGTACCCAGACCGGCTTTTTTGTAATCTACAGGAAAATTATAGCACATGTGAGGTTGATAATTCATTTGTGTTTTGCGGTGTATTGATAAATTCACAAGAGAATTGGAGGGGTACAATTGATATATGAAAAAAATACAATCTATATTACAGGGATTGCAAAAATCGGCAGCAATGATCCTATCTCCGACATATTCGATACATTTTTCATAGGTATCATTCTTGACAGAAATGACGGCGGGATAATCGATGTGACATGCAACACGGTAAAAGACACCACGTCGGATTTTATAAAATCAATAATAATTGGCTATAACCTGATTAATGACGAGGAGCTTATAATTAATGAAATCAGGGACAGATTCCATGGAATCGCTCAGAAGGCTGTAATAGCAGCAGTAAAGGATGCCCGCAACAGGTACATGATGCTAAAACAATGATTGAAAAACCCCGGGAATTTCTATATAATAAGTTATAATAAAAAAGCAATGTTTTGTTTACCCGGATATGGATATTCTCCATGTACAACAGTAAGCAAGACCCGGATAATGTATAGTTATGCTGGGTCTTTTTGTTTTTTGATGTGAAGTTGTGAATAGGAATTATATCGAATGTATTGGAGGAGATGTGCTTTATGAAGGATTTAGCTTATGCCAGCCCTGCTTTGGTGAGGGGATTGATCAGGAAAGATGAGTTCTCAGGGCAGACCTCAGGAATATGCAGGGGCTACGCCCAGGGCAACCTGGTCATATTGCCGAAACACTTGGCCTATGATTTTCTTCTGTTCACACAGAGAAATCCAAAGCCCTGCCCTGTTCTGGAAGTCGCTGATACAGGCTGCAGAGAGCTGAAGCTGACAGCGGCCGGCTCGGATATTGCGACGGATATCCCAAAATACAGGGTCTATGAAAAGGGAGAGCTGACTGGGGAGTTTTCAGATATCGTTTCACTATGGAGAGAGGATTTTGTTTCTTTCATTCTGGGCTGCAGCTTTACCTTTGAGTCCGCCCTGATGGATGAGGGGATAGAAGTAAGGCATATACAGGCAGGCTGCAACGTGCCCATGTACATAACCAATATGGAGTGCAGCCCTGCAGGGATATTTTCAGGGCCTACCGTGGTGAGCATGAGGCCTGTCCCTGTGGATAAGGTCGTCAAGGCGGTACAGATTACCTCAAGGTATCCAAGGGTTCACGGAGCACCAGTTCACATAGGCAATCCTGCCCTCATAGGAATAAGAAATATAAATAAGCCGGATTTTGGCGATGCTGTTGAGATAAAGGAAAATGAAGTTCCGGTATTCTGGGCCTGCGGGGTCACACCCCAGGCGGTAGCAATGAAGACCAAGCCCGAGATCATGATAACCCACTCTCCGGGACATATGTTTATAACTGATGTTAAGAACCATGAACTTGGAGAATAATAGAAGATTGCGAAGCAATCTTCCAAGCAATAGGCAATGGGCTATGGGCAATGGGCAATGGGCAATAGGTTTAAGCGATGCCTTCGAAGCCCTGCCCAAACCCATTGTCTATTGCCTATCGCCTATTGCCGCGCACGTTAGTACGCATTATTATATTAATACGGAGTTGAAAACGATGAACCAAGTATATTTTAAACAACTTGAAAAGATAATAAGAAAAAACCTTGAGCAGAGGGGCTTGGATGGGATTGAACTTGAAGGGGAGCTTTATGATGCGGCTGCAAGTCTCCAGAAAGGAGAGACAATCCTGATAGTTACGGGTTTTGTAATCAGAGCTGCTATGGTGGGGGAGACCGACGGACCTGTTGGGGCTGTGTCCCTGGCAGGCGCCCTGGAGCAGTTGGGGAAGAGGGCGGTACTTATAACAGATAAGTATTCACAAAATATTCTGGATAGCTCCCTTAAGGCAAAGGGACTTACATGTCCTGTAGAAATCGTAGCTTCAGGGAATGAGGGCTTATTCTGCGGGAGCCTGATGGAAAAATACAAACCCACTCACATCGTGGCAATAGAACGGCCCGGCAGGGCGGCGGACGGCTGCTGCTATTCCATGCGAGGCGAGGATATCAGCGACATTGTGCCTGACACCGATATTTTGCTTGAAGAGGCAAAAAAGCAGGGAGCAGTTACCATTGCCGTAGGCGATGGAGGAAATGAAACAGGAATGGGTAAAATAAGCTCTTACATAATTGACTCTCTGCACAACGGCAAAAAGATATGTGCGGCAAATGCTGCTGATTATCTGATACTGGCAGGGGTATCCAACTGGGGAGGACATGCATTGGCAGCCGCCCTTTCCATATTGACGGGCACTATGCTGCTCCACGATACGGCAACTGAAGAGAAGCTGCTGCAAAGCATCATAGCAGCAGGGGCTGTAGACGGCTGCACCAAAAAGAGCACAATGACGGTAGACGGACTGAGCCTGGAAGATAATCTTGGCATTTTGAATCAGTTGAGGTATATTGTGACGATTGCAATAGAAAGGCCGTAACCTTTATCGGGTTACGGCCTTTTCATACTACAGCCTATCGCTGCAGTTCAATACATCCTTCATCTTATGCTTTACCATGTTCTTTATGGCTTCTCTTGCCGGTTTCAAATACTGTCTCGGATCGAAGTCACCGGGATTTTCTGCAAAGTGCTTTCTTACAGAAGCAGTCATTGCAAGTCTCAGGTCAGTGTCAATATTTATTTTACATACTCCAAGCTTTCCGGCTCTGAGAAGCATATCCTCAGGAACACCCTGCGCACCTGCCACATTGCCGCCGTATTTATTACAAAGCTCCACAAACTCAGGAAGCACTGTGGAAGCCCCATGAAGCACCAATGGGTAGTTCGGCAGCATTTTAGTGATTTTTTCAAGTCTTTCAAAGTCAAGCTGAGGCTCTCCCTTGAACTTGTAAGCTCCATGGCTGGTACCAATTGCTATTGCCAGGGAATCAACACCTGTTCTCTGAACGAATTCAACCGCCTGATCGGGATCTGTATATGTAGCATCCTTTGCAGCAACCTTTACAGCGTCCTCGACGCCTGCCAGCTTACCCAGCTCGGCTTCTACGACTACTCCTCTTTCATGGGCATATTCTACGACCTTTTTTGTCACTGCGATGTTTTCTTCGAAAGAATGCTTTGAACCGTCAATCATTACTGAAGTAAAGCCCCCGTCAATACAGGACTTGCAGATCTCAAAATCTTCGCCGTGATCCAGGTGAAGGCAGATAGGAAGACCACTGTCCTCAACTGCTGCTTCGACGAGCTTCATAAGGTATATATGCTTCGCATATTTTCTCGCACCGGCTGAAACCTGCAGTATGAGTGGAGCTTTTTCCTCTTTTGCTGCATCAACGATCCCCTGGATTATCTCCATGTTGTTGACATTGAATGCACCTACTGCATACTGCCCTTCATACGCTTTTCTGAACATTTCCTTTGATGTAACTAATGGCATGATTATACCTCCTATATAAATATATTTAAACGCACTATTATTATGAAAAGCATCGCTGATTGCATATCAGGACTTCTATGAACTAAAAAAAGAAGCGTGATAAATGCTTTTTAGAAAATAATGCATTTTTCCACCACTTCTATTATTATACCAGAATATTCATTAAATACATTATATTTATAAACGGTAAATAAAAAATCATAATATCTTATAAATTATTGGCCTATAATTACAGCATTTCTACAATTTTAAGTTCCGGCTGCGAGCTGAGGTCAATAATTGAATCATTTGATTTTATAAGTGGACGGGAAATCCTGTTGGGATTGATATACACTATTTCTCCAGTTGAACCATTGCTTAATTTTACTATATTTCCGACATAATAGCTTGATATGTGCTTGAGGAAAGTGAGCATTATACTGGCGTCACATTTTGTCAGATATTCACTTTCGTACATTTCCAACACGTCGAAAGGAGGCTGACGCTTTTTATATACCCTATTGGAGGTCATAGCGTCAAATACATCGGCTACGGCAAGGATCTTTGCATAGTAATGGATCTGCTTTGAAACCAGTCCGAAGGGATAGCCTGAGCCATCCTCTCTTTCATGATGCATCAATACTCCCATAGCAATATCCCTGCTTATTTCATTGTTCTGTTCCAGCAGCTTATAGCCTGTAATCGGGTGTTTTTTTATTTCATCAAATTCCTTATCGCTAAGTGCATCAGGTTTATTGAGTATTTCTTTAGGAACCTTTGACTTTCCTATATCATGAAGTATTCCGCAATAAGAGAGCTGCTCTATCTGAGTATGGCTGAGGTTCAGCCAGGAGCCCAGCAGGGAGCATAGCAGGGATACGTTCAGACTGTGGGTGTATGTATACTCATTAATAGATCTGACCTTACTAAGGCAGAAAATCAGGTCGTTTATCGAATCGAAGTTGTTGCTGAGACTTTTGGAAACTTCATTTATACGCTCCATTTCCAGGTTTCTTCCACAGCTTATATCCCATATTATCTGTTTGAATTCCTCCAAACTATTGTTGTATTGAGCCTCAATAACAATATTCTTTTTTTCTTTAAACTCATAATCCTTATAAACCTTAACAAAGTTCAAACCGAGCTTCGTCAGTTTATTGATGGAGTAATCGTCCAGTCTGGAATTCTGGTACAGTATTACTGCACCGTAATCATTTACAATGTCTGAAGCCAATACCATTCCAGGCTCACAATCTGAAGTTTTCATTACTCTTACTTCGGTCATTATATCACCTTTTTCTTTAAAATGTGATTAAAGAAAGAACGATAAATATGCTTATATTTATGATTATATATTAAATATGTATAATGTAAAGAATATTAACAAATTTCATTACAAAAGGTAAATAAAAAGGGTATTGTGTGGAAACGTTTGGAATTAGCTTATTTCAATACAGCATCGAGGATAAAAAAAAGGAATTTATTCTGTTGTGTAGAATATATATTTAGGAGTTTTGATACTATATTGAACGCACAAAAGTATATACATTGGGCAAAGTGCGAATTCAATAACAATCAAGGTAAGCATTTTGCGAATATGATTGAACATTACAGAGTGATTTCGCAAAATGCAGAATTGAGGTAATATAAGCGCATTGAGCCTCTCATATGCGCGATATGCAGGTGAATAGGATGCTTACTTTAAATAACCGATTGGATAATCTTATATTGAAGGATATCACAAAGGAAGACCTTAGGAATGTCTTGGATCTATACAACCAGAATGATTTGAACGTCTATGCCACCGGCATAGACAGAAGGATGTCCCTGAAGGATATAAATGAAAAGTACCTGGAGGTACTTGTGAACAGCCATGAATTCTTTACAGGAATATTCCTGGACAAGGATCCTGTTCTGCAGCTGGCAGGAGTAATCAAAGGAAGGATCGATTATGAAAACAGCGAAGAAGCCTGGATATCCTCAATACTTATAGACAACAGCTACCAAAGGCTTGGAATAGGTACAAAGACTGTCAGGGCCTTAATTGACATGCTCAACAAGAGCTATGATGTTAAAAGATTCTTTATTGGTATAATAGCCGGAAATGATATAGGGAAGTCTTTCTGGCAGAAGCTTGAATTCAACTATTTCAGAACAATAGAACAGTATATTGAACTTAATAATCTGGCCTCTGATTTCATAATAATGAAAAAGGAAATCATATAAAGGATAGACAGCTGCAAAAATGGAACGGTCGAGAACGTTCCATACGTGCGGGCTCTAAACGGTATTATGCATATTATATTGTATGGATGGGTCTTGACCCATCCGAAATTGTTATTCACAGCTATTTTATAGCTATGCCCTGTTCTTCAAACCGGACATTATTTTCCTGACATAGTTCTGTGTTTCTTCATAGGGAGGTATTCCACCATATTTTTTGACACTGTTTGGACCGGCATTGTATGCTGCAAGTGCAAGCTCAAGACTGCCGCCGAACTCAGACAGCATATCCTTCAGGTATCTGACGCCTCCATCTATATTTTCGCGGGGATCAAAAGCATTTTGAACTCCTAATGCTTTAGCTGTTCCGGGCATAAGCTGCATAAGTCCCATTGCACCTGTCCTTGATACCGCTTTTGGATTAAAGCCGGATTCTGCTTTTATTACTGCATTTATTATATTGCTGCTGATGTTGTATTTTTTTGAGGCGGCTTCGATTAGCTGGCTGTAGTCGTTATTTAACAGGCTTAGCTTTTGAGGTGGTTCAGTTATCTCATTTTCAAGAATCTCTTCAAAGTTCGGAGTTTTGTCCCTCATGATTTTAACATAAGGTGGGAGTTGACTTTGTATTTCTGAAAGCTTTTGACGCAGTATGTCTGATAAAATTGAAGACAACTTGATCAGCTCCTTTTTATATGTAAAAGGCTTTCTTTCATTTTATTACAATTTGTGATATATATCAACAGAAGCGGAAAATTGGATTTGTTAAAAAATTATCGATTTTATACGCCATATACTGTATAATTAGCATGAGGATGGTTGTATTGAAAATAGCCATGATCTATAGGTATTTTTCCAATAACAATCAAGAAAACACTTCGCAGAATTTGAATAAAGAATATAAAATGTTTATGCGAATTATATAGGAGGTTTGTGTATGAAAATATGTGAGGTCAAAAAAATACTGGGTGCAGAGGTGCTATGCGGTAACCACCTTATGGAAAATGAAGTTTCATATGCCTTCGGCTCTGACCTTATGAGCGATGTCCTGGCATTTGTAAAAGGCAAGACAATTCTTCTTACAGGACTTACTAATCAGCAGGTAGTAAGAACTGCTGAAATGGCAGACTTAAGTGCTATTGTTTTTGTCAGAGGTAAAAAACCTGAAGCGGATATAGTAAAGCTTGCAACTGATAATGATATCGTACTGCTTCTGACCAGAGACACCATGTATACTGCCTCAGGAAAGCTTTACAGCAATGGACTTCTTGGAGTAAGCATAGACCAATAAATTTATATACTTGTAGAAGCCTTTAAGTTCAGTTCCCCTACCCTTCGTGAGGAGAACGTTGTTTTTTCTTTTTACAGGACATATAGTTATTTATGGAGGAATTGCTATAATGGAAGATATGATATACGTTTTTGATGTTGAGAAGGATGATTTCGTAAGAGCAGGAGAGGCATCCAGTAATATAAAGAAAATCCTGAGGCAATTAGGCATTGACTCCGGTTTTATAAGAAAGATTTCCATAGCCACCTATGAAGCAGAGATGAATATAGTGATCCACTCTCTGGGAGGTCAGATTACCTTAGAGGTTACACCTGATTTCATAAAGGTGACTGCAAGTGACAGAGGGCCTGGCATAGCTGATCTGGAGCTGGCCATGCAGGAAGGGTATTCCACTGCTACCGAGAAAGTAAGGGAAATGGGTTTTGGAGCAGGCATGGGTCTGCCGAACATGAAAAAATGTTCAGATAGATTCAGAGTAGAGTCTTCAGCCGAGAAAGGTACTGTCATTGCTATGGAAGTAGATTTAAAGGCAGGTGATTGAGATGGGAGAGAAATATTTTCACTCGGTTGTACTTAATGATGATAATTGTGTCGGATGTACCAGTTGCTTGAAGATTTGTCCCACTGAGGCCATAAGGCTGAGAGAGGGGAAAGCCCGCATCATTGGTGAAAAATGCATTGACTGCGGTGAATGCATAAGGATATGTCCCAACCATGCTAAAAGTGCAGTTACTGATACTCTCGAAATATTGAACAAATTCAAATATACTATTGCCATACCGTCTCTGGTATTATACGGGCAGTTTCCTGGCAAGGTCGGAATAAACAAGATGCTCACAGCAGTCAAGAATGTGGGATTTGATGAGGTTTACGAAGCATCTGTGGGAACAGAGATCATTACCAATGTGATAAAAAATCATATGCTTAAAAATCCGAATATCAAACGTCCTATAATAAATTCTACATGTCCCGCCACTCTTAGGCTGATACAGATCAGGTTTCCTGAACTGCTGCCGAATGTGGCGGATATAGAAACACCGATGGAGATAGCTGCACGCCTGGCTAAAGCTGATGCTGTCAAGAAGACCGGATTAACAATGGAGGAAATTGGTGTTGTTTTTATATCACCTTGTACGGCAAGAATGACAAGTGTGACGAATCCGCTGGGAATCGAGAAGTCATATATAGACGGAGTACTGTCAATGAAGGCCATATTTGGTGAGATATTGAGGAACATTGACAGCTGCAAGGAAGAGGATATAACCAGAAGCACCAAGGAATCTCTCCTCTGGCCCCTGGTCGGAGGTCAGGGGGAACCCCTGGAAATTGAAAATTATCTTGCTGTAGATGGGATACATGAGGTTATCAAGGTATTGGAAGAAGTAGAGATGGATAAGCTTGACGGGCTGGAGTTTTTTGAGGGTATGGCCTGTATCGGAGGCTGTGCGGGCGGGCCTCTTACAATTGAGAATCCGTTTATAGCCAGAAGCCGGATGAAGGCTCTTGCAAAAGAACTTCCTAATTCAGCAGCAGATGAGGATGAAATAAAAGAGCAGATACAAATGTATAAGGACGGCCTGATAAGGCTGACCGAGCACATCGAGCCCAGGGCCATAATGCGCCTTGATGATGATATATCAAAATCAATGAAAAAAATGGAAATGATCAAGGAAATGCTGAAATACTTACCGGGTATAGATTGCGGTGTTTGCGGCGCGCCAACCTGCAGAGCCTTTGCTGAAGACATTGTGAAGGGTGAGAACCATAAGGCCATCTGTATAGTTAAAACAATGGAAAGCTTTAAGAATAAGAAGTAAGTGTTAGTACGAGGAGGTTTATTATGAAAGTTATAGATGCCAGCGGGAAAATAGGATTGAAGCTGCTCAGCGGAGGCAGCGGGACGGATAAGGAATTGTCAGGGGTATATATATGTGATCTCCTTAGCTGGGTAATGTCCCATGGTAAAAAGGGTGATGCGTGGATTACAGTTCAGACCCATTCAAATATAATCGCAGTTGCGGTTTTGCTTGAACTTGGCTGTATAATTGTACCGGAAGAAATTGAGGTTGAGGAAGAAACACTTTGCAAAGCCGATGACGAAGGAATTCCGGTGTTCCAGTCAAGTCTGAGTTCATATGAGCTGGCAAAAGAACTTTATAGGATGGGAATTGAGTAATATGGAGTTCGCGGTGGATTTTCACATACACTCTGCATTATCTCCCTGCGGTGATGAGGATATGACACCATGCAATATAATAAATATGGCTCTCCTGAAAGGTCTTGATATAATAGCTGTCACAGATCACAACTCCTGCGGCAATCTTCCCGCAGTTATGGAAGCAGCAAGGGAAAACGGTCTGATGGTTATTCCAGGTATGGAGGTCCAGACAAAAGAGGAGGTTCATATAGTATGCCTTTTCAAAAGGTTGGAAGGAGCAATGAGATTTGCGGAGATAGTATACAATTCCCTGCCGGATATCAGAAATAATGAAGAAGTTTTTGGGCGGCAGCTGCTTTTTAATTCAGAAGATGAGATCATAGGAAAGGAAGACAAGCTGCTGCTCTCTTCTGCAGCACTTTCGGTCAATGATGTGTTTGTGCTGGTCAGGGGACTTGGAGGAATCTGTATTCCGGCACATGTAGACAGACCGGGCTTCAGTATTATTGCCAATCTGGGTTTCATACCGCCAAATCTTAAAGTCAGAACAATAGAAATTTCAAAAAAATCCTCGCCGGAAGCTATTATGAAAAAATATCCCTTCCTGAGCAGGTATAGGCATATCGTTTCCTCTGATGCTCATTATCTTCAGGATATTAATGAGAGGGAATTCTTTGTCGAATTGGATTGCCTTAGTATGAGTGAGCTTTTTAATAAGCTTGAACAGTCCTTAGATATTGCCGGTTAAAAGGCTTAAAATACATATTTTGAGCAATTTCCAAAAAGAATATACTAAAATCAGAAAAAAAATTTAAATAATTGTTAAAAAAATATCTAATGTGTGATACAATATTGTAGAACGCAAATTGATAAATTTATATCAAACAAAAGTAATTATATCCAATTATAAATATTTTGAAGGAGGGAACTCTTTAATGTCTGACGCTGCAATGAAAGAAAAAATGGAGAAGCTGGAGCATATTCTTGAAGAGCAAAAGAATGTGCAGGGCGGTTTAATGCCAATTCTCCATGAGACTCAGGAATTGTTCGGCTATATTCCTGAAGAAGCACAGAAGAGAATATCAGAGGTTCTGAACATTCCATTGGCCGAAATATATGGAGTTGCTACTTTTTATTCAAGATTTACCTTAAAGCCAAGAGGTAAGAATACAATAAGTGTATGCCTTGGAACAGCATGCTATGTTAAGAACGCACAGGGCGTACTCGACAGGCTCAAGGAAGAGCTTAAAGTAGAAGCAGGAGACACTACGGGTGATGGGAAATTCACTCTTGAAGCAACAAGGTGTCTTGGCTGCTGTGGACTTGCTCCGGTAATGATGATCAATGAAGAGGTTTATGGTAAGCTGGTACCTGATGATATACCTGATATTTTGAAGAAGTACTAAAAGTATATTGCTATGAGGGATTTATCACTGCATATTCTGGATTTGGCACAGAATTCAATATCTGCAGAAGCTAGTCTTGTGAGTATAACGATCATTGAGGATATGGTAAAGGATAGACTGACTATTTGCATAGAAGACAACGGCAGAGGCATGGATAAGGATTTTCTTGAAAAAGTTATGGATCCCTTTGTGACTACAAGAACCAGCAGAAAAGTAGGTCTCGGAATTCCATTAATGTATGCGGCATGCAAGAGATGTGACGGAGACCTTATTATAGAATCTGAGAGGAATGTAGGAACAAAGCTTACAGCAACCTTCAAGCACAGCCATATAGACAGAGCTCCGGTCGGAGATATGGCAGAAACCATGTTGAGCCTTATTATTTCAGGTTCTGATGAAAATAGGGATGTTGATTTTGTATACAGGCATGTTATTGGTAAAAGTGAGTATTGCCTGGATACGAGAGAGATAAAGAGTGCATTGGGTAATGATGTTTCAATGGCAGAACCCGATGTATTGATGTGGATCAAGGATTATATTAATGAAGGCTTAGTAAATTTACGCGGAGGTGTGTAAAATGAAAACAATTCAAGAGTTGGAAGAAATCAGAAAGAAGACCCTGGATACAATAAATGTCAGAAAAGATAGATCAGGTACAAGAGTAGTGGTAGGAATGGCAACCTGTGGTATAGCTGCAGGAGCAAGACCTGTGCTTCTCTCAATAATGGATGAAGTGAAAAAGCACAACCTGGCAGATGTAGTTGTTGCACAGACAGGCTGTATCGGTATGTGCAGGCTGGAGCCTATTGTAGAAGTATACAAGCCCGGGGAAGAAAAGGTTACCTATATTAAGGTGAACGCATCAAAGGCTATCAGGATAGTAAATGAACATATTATGCAAGGCAAGGTAGTTGATGAATATACTATCGGAGTCGGAGATAAATAGGAGGTATATATAAATGGAGATGTATCGTTCCCATGTCATGATTTGTAGAGGTACCGGCTGTACTTCTTCAAATTCGGAACAAATCGCAAAGAACTTTGAAGAGGAAATAAAGAAGAGCGGGCTTGAAAACGAAGTTGTAGTGGAAAGAACCGGCTGCTTCGGACTTTGCGCGCTGGGACCAGTAGTGATAATTTATCCTGAAGCTGCTTTCTACAGCATGGTTAAGCCTGAGGATGTAGAGGAAATAGTCAAGGAGCATCTGGTAAAAGGCAGAGTTGTAAAGAGACTGCTTTATGCAGAATCTGTTGATGAAAACAGAATAAAAGCAATCGAAGAGGTTGACTTCTATAAGAAACAGGTCAGAGTTGCATTAAGAAATTGCGGAGTTATTAATCCAGAGAATATAGATGAATATATAGCTTTTGACGGTTACAAGGCGCTTGCAAAAGTGCTTACTGAAATGACACCGGCAGAAGTAATAGATACAGTTAAGAAATCAGGGCTCAGAGGAAGAGGCGGCGCAGGATTCCCGACAGGAATGAAATGGGATTTCGCTGCAAAATCACAGAATGAGCAGAAGTATGTTCTTTGTAATGCTGACGAAGGAGACCCGGGAGCATTCATGGACAGAAGCGTGCTGGAAGGCGACCCTCATTCAGTAATCGAGGCAATGGCAATAGCAGGATACGCTATTGGAGCCAATCAGGGATATATATATTGCAGAGCTGAGTATCCGATAGCTGTTAAACGTCTCGCAATAGCAATAAGTCAGGCAAGAAATTACGGACTTCTCGGAGATAACATAATGGGTACAGGCTTCAAATTTGACTTGGAGGTAAGACTTGGAGCAGGTGCATTTGTATGCGGAGAAGAAACAGCATTGATAGCTTCTATTGAAGGACAGAGAGGCATGCCAAGACCAAGACCTCCGTTCCCGGCAGTCAAGGGTCTGTTTGGTAAACCTACTATACTCAATAACGTTGAAACCTATGCGAATATAGCTCCAATATTCAATAAGGGGCCTGAGTGGTTTGCAAGCATGGGAACTGAAAAGTCCAAAGGTACAAAGGTATTCGCACTTGGCGGTAAGATAAACAATACCGGTCTTGTTGAGATTCCTATGGGAACCACAATGAGAGAGGTCATTTATGAAATAGGCGGAGGTTGTCCTAACGGTAAGAAATACAAGGCAGCACAGACAGGCGGACCTTCAGGAGGCTGCATACCGGCAAGTGAGATTGATGTGCCGATAGATTACGATAATCTTATTGCACTTGGTTCCATGATGGGTTCCGGTGGACTCATAGTTATGGATGAAGACAACTGTATGGTTGATATAGCAAGATTCTTCCTGGACTTTACTGTTGATGAGTCCTGTGGAAAGTGTACACCATGTCGTGAGGGCACAAAGAGAATGCTGGAAATCCTCGAGAGAATAACTGAAGGGAAAGGCGAAGAGGGAGATCTCGAAAAGCTCGAGAATCTGGCAAAGAATATTAGGAACTCTGCTCTGTGCGGATTGGGACAGACAGCACCGAACCCTGTACTTTCCACTATAAGATATTTCAGAGACGAGTATGAAGCTCATATAAAGGAAAAGAGATGTCCTGCAGGTGTATGTAAGGCGCTCCTGAATTACACCGTACTTGAAGACAAGTGCAAAGGCTGCGGAATATGTGCCAAGAATTGTCCGTCATCCTGTATCTCAGGACAGCCGAAGAGCCCATACAAGATTGACTCCGGCAAATGTGTAAAATGCGGAGTATGTATGCAGAAGTGCCCATTTAAGGCGATAGTAAAGAAATAGTGATGGTTTAAAAGGCCGGTTCAGTTGAAAACACTGAGCCGGCCTTTTTCATCGACATTTATTACAAGGTATTTTTGGGAGTTTTCACGACATATTTCCTTTGACTTTTCAACCAGTTTTGTTATATTATAATATGTCTGCTTTGTTCCTGCAATAAGTAAAGGTACTCCTATAAAGTCCATGTGAAGAGCTCTGGAAAAGAAGCCGCCCATTGTCATCAAGGGAGGCACGGTAGGAGAGCAGTTTACAAATAGAAAATGCTCATTTATACCGTTATCCCTGCACAATGCAATCACCAGGTTGCGCATTGCCGGAACCAGGGCTTTCGAGATGCCGCGTCCTATTGTATATACTTTATTGCCTTCATCATCCACACCATGAAATAGAAGGCGTCCCATATCACTATATGTCAACTTGTTAAAATATTCGACTTTCAAAATTTCCTGATTGGTAGGTATTTGGTTTACAGGCAGGTTTTTCAGGTGTATAGCAGAAGCCAGTATGGAAGAATGTGTCCCTCCGTAACAGTTGTAGATAATTACCATAAACGTTCTTCACCTCGAATATAGTATTGGCATATCAAAAAATAATATGAGGATAGTTCATATTGGCATAACAGCTTTTTATATAAGCTATATAATTTCGTGATTAATAGTTTGTATTATTAATGGCATAATATGTATGATACTTGAAATTATTAGTATTTTGGCCGTTTGTGTTAAAATATTATCTAGCCTTTTAAAATTATTGCAAAAGGATTTTGTATACACGCGTCGAATAGATACTAATTGTGAGTTTATACGGTCTCAATATCAATACTAAATATTTATATATAAATTAAGGGGTGAGCTAATTGGATATAAGAACATTGACGTTCAAGGGCGGAACTCATCCACCACACAGTAAAAAAGCTACTGAGGGCCTGGCATTAGAAAGGGCAAACGAGCCTAAAGTTGTTGTAATCCCAATGCAGCAGCATATAGGCGCTCCATGTGAGCCTATTGTACAGGTCGGTGATGAGGTGAAGGTAGGGCAGAAAATAGGAGAGGCAAAAGGCTTTGTGTCGGCTCCGGTACACTCCAGTGTATCAGGTAAGGTTATAGCTGTTGAGCCAAGGCTTTATTCCGGTGGAATGAATGTGACCTGTGTAGTTATTGAGTCTGATATGCAAAATACCATTTTGGCTGAAATTGCTCCCAAGGGTGACCTTGCGGGACTTTCACCGGATGATATAAAGGGCATGATCAAAGAGGCAGGCATAGTAGGTATGGGCGGAGCGACTTTCCCCACCCATGTGAAGCTGGCTCCGCCTCCGGACAAGAAAGTGGATACAGTGATACTGAATGGTGCAGAATGTGAGCCGTATTTGACTTCAGACCACAGATTGATGCTTGAATATCCGGAAGATGTAGTGTTCGGATTGCAGGCGCTGATGAAAGCTCTTGGAGTAAAAAAAGGTTATATTGGGATTGAGACAAATAAACCTGATGCGATTGAGAAGGTTTTTGAAGCCGCTAAAGGAATTGAAGGTATTGAAGTAGTTGCATTGAAGACAAAGTATCCTCAAGGTGCAGAAAAACAGCTTATTTATGCATGTACAAGACGTGAGGTTCCTTCAGGTGGACTGCCTGCTGATGCAGGAGTTGTGGTCAACAATGTCGGAACAGCTGCGGCAGTTGCAAAAGCAATAAAGACAGGTATGCCATTGATAGAGAGAATAGTCACTATAACAGGTGAAGGGGTAAATAATCCTAAAAACCTGATAGTTAAGATAGGAACATCCTTCAGGGAGATAATAGAACAATGCGGAGGGCTTAAGGGTAAAGTAGGCAAGGTTATAGCAGGCGGGCCTATGATGGGTATAACTCAGTTTTCTCTGGACATACCTGCAATAAAAGGAACATCTGGGATCCTTGTGCTTTCCGAAGAAGAAGCAAGGCTGCCTGAGCCTTCTAATTGCATAAGATGTGGAAAATGTGTAGAAACATGTCCTATAAATCTGATGCCTATAAATATCAGCGCATGCTCTCTTGCTAACAGGCATGAGCAGGCCGAGGCGCTGAATGCCATGGATTGTATAGAATGCGGATCGTGTTCTTTTGTATGCCCTGCCAAGAGACCGCTTGTTGATTCGATTAGGGTATCAAAACGCGAAATATTGGCTAGGCGCAAAAAAGCCCAGTCTAAGTGATGGGAGGGAAAAGCATGGAAAACACTAGATTTTTAGTATCTTCATCTCCGCATATCAGATCTGGGGAAACTACCCGGAGAGTAATGCTGGATGTAATAATTGCACTTATGCCCGCGCTTTTTGCAGGGGTATTATACTTCGGATTCAGAGCATTGACCCTTACTGTTACTGCTGTTGTATTTGCAGTAGCTGCAGAAGCGGTGATGCAGAAAATAATGGGTAAGCCCATTACTGTAAATGATTTAAGCGCTGCTGTTACAGGAATTCTTATTGCATTTAACGTACCTGTAACACTTCCGCTTTGGATAGTGGCCATTGGAGCGGTTTTTGCAATTGCGATAGTCAAGCAGTGCTTCGGAGGATTGGGGTTTAATTTTATCAATCCTGCTCTTGCGGCAAGAGCAATGCTTCTTGCATCATGGCCGGTGGATATGACTGGTTGGGTCGCACCCGGTGCGGATGCTGTTTCAACAGCAACACCACTTGGGATCATGAAGGGTGGAGAAGCGGCAGGACAGGCATTGCCGGATATTTGGAATCTTTTTATCGGTAATATAGGTGGTTGTATAGGTGAGACATCAGTTCTTGCACTTATTATCGGGGGAGCTTATCTCCTTTACAGAGGAGTAATAAATCACAGGATACCTGCTGCATATATTGCGACAGTTGCGGTACTTACATTCCTTTTCGGAGGATTTGATCCTGTCGGTATGGTTTATCATGTATTCGCAGGAGGACTTTTCCTCGGTGCAATATTTATGGCTACAGATTACACAACATCTCCAATGTCTGCAAGAGGACAGATTATTTTCGCTATAGGCTGCGGTATATTAACATCAGTTATAAGGTTCTTCGGAGGTTATCCGGAGGGCGTTTCCTATTCAATACTTCTGATGAACCTTGCGACACCTCTTATAGACAGATATACGATGCCCAGGAAATTCGGGGAGGTGAAGAAAAGTGCGTGATTATATCAAATTGGCCGGTGTCTTACTGCTTATATGCGCTGTTGCAGCTGCACTTTTAGGTTATACGAATGAAATAACCTATGGCAGAATACAGGAACAGCTTGTAAAAGCCAGCGACGAAGCGAGAAAAGCTGTACTTCCTGATGCTGATACTTTTGAACAGTTGGATGACAGCACTTTTAACGAAATAAAAACAAATGCAAAATATGACCTGGTGACAGAAATATATTTGGCGAAGGCCGGTGAAAATGTCGTCGGTTATGCAGTGAAAGTAGCTCCGAAGGGTTATGGAGGAGCTGTTGAAATTGTTGCAGGTATTACAACTGACGGTACACTGCAGGGAATCAAGGTTGGAAACAATAATGAGACTCCCGGACTTGGCAAGAATGCGGCTACTCCGAAATTCCAGGAGCAGTTCAGCGGTAAGAACTGGAGCAATCCTATAGATGTTATAAAGAGCGGTACTCCAAAGGATAATGAAATTGCCGCATTATCGGGTGCGACAATCACATCAAGGGCAGTAGCGGGTGGAGTAAATCAAGCCCTTGAAGCGGCTAAGGAATTATCCGGTAAATAATATTTTGGAGGTGAAGATAATGAATCTTATGAAGGATTTCAGCAACGGACTCTTAAAGGAGAATCCTACATTCAGGTTGGTCCTTGGAACCTGCCCTACCCTGGCTGTTACAACGGCAGTGTTTAACGGTATCGGTATGGGAGTTGCGGCAGCAGCGGTTCTTATAGGCTCAAACCTTATAATATCGCTTATTAAGAAAATAGTGCCTAATGAGGTTAGAATTCCTATATATATAGTAGTTATTGCTACATTTGTTACCATAGTTCAAATGTTAATACAGGCTTTTTCGCCTGAACTTGACAGACAGTTGGGGATATTTATCCCGCTTATAGTTGTTAATTGTATCATACTTGCAAGGGCAGAATCCTTTGCAGCCAAGAACCCTCCTTTGAACTCCATTATGGACGGTATAGGCATGGGTCTTGGATTCACAGTTGCACTTACTGTTATAAGTGCAGTCAGGGAAGTACTGGGAGCAGGCACATTCTTCGGAATGCAGTTATTCGGAGCGGGTTTCAAACCTGCGTTGATAATGATACTTCCACCTGGGGGCTTCCTTGCATACGGCCTTTTAATTGCAGCATTTAATAAAATAACAAGCTTGAAGAAGAGTTAAGGAGGAGGATGAAGATGAGATTAGCATTAATAATAGTAAGTGCAATATTTATAAATAATTTTGTCCTCTCCAGGTTCTTGGGAATTTGTCCATTCCTGGGAGTGTCAAAGAAGGTAGAGACAGCTATAGGGATGAGCTTGGCGGTTACTTTCGTTATGGGTCTGGCATCGGTAATAAGCTGGATGGTGCAGTACTTCATCCTCATTCCATTAGGAATAGGATATATGCAGACTATAGCCTTCATACTTGTAATTGCCGGACTTGTGCAATTTGTCGAGATGGTAATAAAGAAGACAAGTCCTACACTATATCAGGCACTTGGTGTTTATCTGCCTCTTATTACTACAAACTGTGCAGTGCTGGGTGTTGCCATATTGAATATACAGAGCAATTACAATCTGATTGAGACTCTTGTAAACGGAGTGTCCGGAGGTCTGAGCTTCACACTTGCTATAGTACTTTTTGCCGGTGTGAGAGAAAGACTCGAGTTCGCACCAATTCCAAAAGCTCTTGAAGGATTCCCGATAGCAATGATTTCAGCCAGTCTGTTCTCAATTGCGTTCCTCGGGTTCAGCGGCTTGTTCAGTGCATTTCTATAGTATAGTTTTAGAAAGATGAGGTGACTACCTTGATTAATAATATAATCTGGCCTGTCATAACTTTAGGAGGTATTGCGGTTTTCTTCGGTATTGTACTGGCATATGCATCGAAGAAATTTGCCGTTGAGGTTGATCCTAAGGTTACAGAGGTCAGAGATGTTTTGCCAGGCGCTAACTGTGGCGGCTGCGGCTATGCCGGTTGTGATGCTTTAGCTGAGGCTGTTGCCAGCGGTAAAGCACCGATTACAGCTTGTCCTGTTGGAGGAGCTGAGCTTGCAGAGAAGCTTGCAGTAATTATGGGTGTAGAAGCAGGTAGTATGGAGCGTCAGGTTGCAAGAGTAATCTGCTGCGGAGATAGAGATAATGCAAAAGAAAAATATGAATATCAGGGCATAGAGGACTGCAAAGCAGCTGAAATGCTTGCCGGTGGTTCGAAAAGCTGCCGATACGGTTGTACAGGACTCGGTACCTGTGTGAGGGAATGTCCTTTTGATGCTATTCATGTAATAAACGGCGTTGCTGTTGTTGATGAAGAAAAATGTACGGCTTGCGGCAAGTGCATAGCAGCATGTCCTAAAGGAATTATCGAGCTGGTTCCGGTATCCAAGAAAGTAAGAGTTCTTTGCAAGAACCTGGAAAAGGGCAAGGCTGTAATGGATGTTTGCAAGGTTGGCTGCATAGCTTGCCAGAAATGCGTGAAAGCATGTAAATTTGATGCCATAAAGGTTGAAAATAATGTTGCAAAAATAGATTACAGTAAATGCGTCAATTGCATGATGTGCGCTGAGGTGTGTCCTACAAAGACCATTTACGCCAATTTTGCAGACAGGAAGAAGGCTTTCATTGATGAAGATAAGTGCATAGGCTGCACAATATGCTCAAAGCACTGTAACTTTGAAGCTATTGAAGGTGAGCTTAAAGGTAAGCACAAGGTGCTTGACGATAAATGCGTCGGCTGCAGCCAGTGCTCTGTGAAATGTCCTAAAGACGCCATAGAAATGAAATAGCTTCTGAAATAAACGAGGGTTAACGAAAAAACGTTAGTCCTCGTTTTTAGCTGCAAGCCAGACATGATCTTCTGTGATTTTGACGTTACGATTTCTTTGCCGATATACGGCTCGGGAATACATTGTATTGAAATATGAACATATATTACCGGTTAATGGATGACTGAAACCTGAAGTATATGAAATGTCGATTATTGGATGTCAAATGAAGACCAAAAAAGTTGAAGTGTGATATTGAAAATGTTACACTAGAGCTTGAAGGAATATTTGAATCACTGATTTATTAACTAGTGTAGTAACTACTAAGTAGTGAATAATTACTGCAACTGTCATTCTGAACGCAGTGAAGAGTCTTTGCCTTTAAGGAATACCTATGAGCATTTGACTGGGTCATGCTTTCAAGCATAAGATTCCTCGCACACTCGGAATGACACAGGCAAAGCGTGAAGCCTTTTTGTGCTATTAAATAGTACTTGCACTAGTTTACAGAACTTCAAAAATGTATATAATAAAGGGGATGAATATGTTGAAAAGAGGAACCGACAAAGGCGGATGGATAATGCTCTTGATGGTTATATGCGGCTTGGTGGTAGGGGGTTTTTTGGGTGAACTGCTGAGTAAATATATACCGATCCTGAAATATGGTTATAACCTGGGTGTTTCCACACATGAGTGGGATTTTCATGTACTTAAGCTAACCTTTGGCTTTCTCTTCAACATAAATCTGTTCAGTATACTGGGTATTGGACTTGCATTATATTTGTACCGCAGACTGTAGCAATTGGCTGCATGGCTGAAGCAGGGGAGGATTATGAAAATAATACTGGCTTCAAATTCACCTAGGCGGAAAGAATTACTGTCTCAGGTCGGAGTTGATTTTGAAATAATACCGTCTAAATTCGAGGAACAGATGATTGACCTTCAACCAGCAGAGCTGGTTGAACATTTTGCCTTCATGAAGGCAAAGGATGTGGCTTTAAGAGTGCAGACTGAGGCTTTGGTAATAGGATCAGATACAGTTGTTTGTCTTGATGGAATTATGGGGAAGCCGGAAGATGAGGAGGATGCTTTCAACATGCTTAGAAGGCTGAGCGGGAAGGAGCATCTTGTAATATCAGGTCTGAGCATCATTGATACTGCGACAGGAGAAAGCCTGACAGAGCATGAAAGTACTGCTGTGAAGATGAAGGAACTAAGCAAAGTGGAAATACAAGCATATATTAAAACCGGTGAACCTATGGACAAAGCAGGAGCTTATGCAATACAGGGCATGGGTTCATTATTTGTAGAAAGAATAGAAGGCGATTACTTTAATGTTGTTGGGCTTCCGTTATTCCGTCTCGGAAGGATGCTGGAGCACTTCGGAGTGAAGCTCATATGAAAAAGCCGGAGGTTATACAGTATGAAGGCACAGGAAGGGCATGCGACAATTAAAGAGCTTCCCGAATCGGAAAGACCCAGGGAACGGCTTACCAGACATGGAGCAGGTGTACTCTCCAATGCAGAGCTTTTAGCAATACTGCTTCGTACAGGCTCAAGGAATGAAAGCGCAATATCATTGGCCCACAGGATATTGATACAGGAGCAAGGTCTGAGATACCTGGTTGACAGTGATGTGAAGCAGTTGAGCTGTATAAATGGGATCGGGCAGGCCAAGGCAGCGCAGATCAAGGCGGCTATAGAACTTGGCAGGCGCCTGGCTGCTTTTGAGCTTGGTGTGGACAAGCCTGTCAAATGCCCCCAGGACGTAGCGGATTTGCTTATGGAGGATATGAGATACCTGAAAAAGGAACACATGAAGCTGGTGCTTCTGAATATAAAATGCAACCTGATCTCAGTGGAGGAAATATCAGTAGGCAGCTTAAATGCTTCGATAGTGCATCCCAGAGAGGTTTTTAACCCAGCAATAAGGAAGTCAAGCGCCAGTATAATTATGGTACATAATCATCCCAGTGGTGATCCGACTCCAAGCAATGAGGATGCAGCGATAACTTCAAGGATCAATGAGGCTGGGAAGCTTATAGGTATTGAGCTTGTTGATCACATAATCATCGGTGACGGCAAATATATCAGCATGAAGGAAAAGGGGCTGTTCTAGAGTTTGCCGGTATTTATAAATTGACAAAATAATGCAAATGTATCCGTAGTTGTGAATAACTTGCATTGTACATGTAAAACATATAATAAGGTTTATATGGATTATTCTTATTTTTGATTATAGAAATGATTATGCATTTTGTGCATTTATTTGTTAAGGAGGACATTTTCATAATGGGTTTGTTTAATTTTTTATCTAAGGATATAGGTATAGATTTGGGTACTGCCAATACCCTGGTATATGTAAGGGGGAAGGGGATCGTTGTAAGGGAGCCCTCTGTTGTTGCAATGAAGCTGGATGATAATACTGTCATGGCTGTAGGTGATGAAGCGAAGAAGATGATAGGGAGAACACCGGGAAACATTGTTGCCATAAGGCCGATGAGGGATGGTGTGATAGCTGACTTTAACGTAACTCACAGGATGATCAAGTACTTCATTGGAAAAGCTTATGCAGGTTCACCTGTTGGTAAGCCCAGAGTACTGGTAAGTGTGCCCTCCGGTATCACCGAGGTAGAGAGAAGGGCTGTAGAAGAAGCTGCAATGCAGGCAGGTGCACGTAATGCACGGCTTATTGAAGAGCCTATGGCAGCTGCCATAGGAGCCGGACTTCCCGTAGGGGAGCCTACCGGCAGCATGATAGTCAACATGGGTGGAGGTACAACTGAAATTGCAGTAATTTCACTGGGCGGTATAGTGACAAGTAAATCAATCAGAGCTGCAGGTGATAAGCAGGATGAGGCCATAGTGCACTATATCAAGAGGATGTATAATCTGGCAATTGGTGAACGCACCGGCGAGGAAATAAAAATATCCATAGGCTCAGCATATTCTCATGCAGTTGAAGGTTCACTGGATATCAAAGGAAGAGACCTGGTAACAGGTCTGCCCAAAACTATAAATGTGTCTTCCGAGGAAGTGCTTGAAGCTTTAAAGGAGCCTGTAGCTACCATACTGGACGGTATTAAGAGCACCCTGGAGAAAACACCCCCGGAGCTGGCAGCAGATATAATGGACAGAGGAATAATGCTGTCAGGAGGCGGCGCTCTTCTTCACGGGCTGGATACCCTGGTCAAACAGGAAACCGGTATGCCTGTACAGGTGGCAGAGAATCCTCTGGATTGTGTAGTAATGGGAACAGGCAAAGCTTTGGAGCAATATGACGAGATAAGCAAGTCTTATTCAATAAGACATAGACGGTAAGTATTTTGTGAGGTTATACGAATATGAAGATTAGAAATAAACTTTTTATTTCTGTAATAATAATATCAATACTTTTAATTGTATTGATTACTTTTACTTCTCAAGGTAGGACAAGACCTACCTTTGTAGAAGGCTTGTTTGGGAGGATCATAACTCCGGTACAGAGGGTGTTTTACTCCTCGGGGGAGTTTTTTAAGAATACATTTAGAAGCTTATATGAATTGAGAAACCTCAAGGCTGAAAATGAAGCGCTTACAGCGGAGATAGAGCAGCTTAAAGAACAGAACAGGCAGCTTATACAGATGGCGTTGGAAAACAGCAGGCTGCGCGGCCTTCTGGAATTCAAAGGTGCAAATTCCCAGTTTGATTATATCGGAGCAAGCGTGACCGGAAGGGATCCGGGAAATTGGTATGATGTCTATACTATCAATAAAGGATCCAAGGACGGTATTGCAGTCAATGATGCTGTAATTGTAAGCCATGGCTATCTGGTAGGCAAGGTAATCGAAGTGGGGACCAGTTATTCAAAGATCATGGCAATAATCGATGAGAGAAGCTCTGTAAGTATAATAGTAAACAGAACAAGGGATATGGGTATTGTATCCGGTGATTCGGACTCTGACGTCATTGCAATAATGGAGCTTGAGGCTGACATAGTCAAGGGCGACGATATAATAACCTCAGAGTACAGTACTCTGCCGAAGGGCTTGTATATTGGCAAGGTAAAGAGCGTGGAAAAGCAGGAGAGAAAGCTGCAGAAAATGGTTGTCATAGAGCCTTCTGTTGATTTTAAGAGACTTGAGGAAGTCTTTGTTGTTAAGCCAAAAGAGTGAGTAAATTGGTTATAGAGGGGTAAAACTTGTGAGAATAGTGGTTATTTGTGCGCTGGCTGTAGTTAATGTCATATTGGAATCAACACTGTTTCAATACACGCGTATATATGGAATAAAGCCGGACTTTTCAATAATGATAATCGTGGCATATGCAATTATCCGGGGGAGTGCCTATGGCGCTTTTACCGGTCTTGGAATAGGCTTGCTTATTGATATGCTGTATGGGAGAACTATTGGTATTAATGCACTTTCATATATGGTAACGGGATATATAATAGGACAGGCTCATGAAAACGTATTCAAGGACAGCTTCATACCTTCATTTATTTTCAATTTGCTCGCGGTTATTATTTTTCAGCATGGCTTTTTACTGCTCTCTTATTTTTCGAATAATTTTCCAAGCATGGGAATTTCATATGTGCATATGCTGTTGAACATAATACTGCCTCAATCTATCTACAATGCAGTAATCGGTTCAATTGTATACAGATATATTTATAAGCTGGATGAAGCCCCTTTTATGAACAGAAGGATATATTGATAAAACAGGTGATTATATGTTTAAGAAATATTTTAAAGATAGACTTGATATTGTCAGAGCGATAACAGTCTTGATTTTTTTGGTTATAGCATTCAGGATGGCGGACCTTCAGATAGTAAAGGGTGAGTATTACTGGAAAAAGTCCGAAACTCTGAGGACAAGGAATATTTCAGTTACTGCGCCTCGGGGTCCCATTGTCGATAAATTCGGACGCCTTATAGCAGGAAACAAGCAGAGCTATTCCGTGAATATAATGAAAACGGATGTACCAAGGGATACTCTGAACGATATCGCGCTTTCTACGATAAACATAATTGAGCAGAATGGTGACACCTATAAGGATGAAATACCGATACTCATAAATCCTATCAGGTTTTCTTACCAGGAGGATGAGCGC
Source organism: Clostridia bacterium (assembly GCA_035627615.1). Taxonomy (GTDB): domain Bacteria; phylum Bacillota; class Clostridia; order Lutisporales; family Lutisporaceae; genus BRH-c25. The sequence continues at coordinate 231,306 of DASPLL010000017.1, read as the reverse complement.
AACTGGAAGATCAAATATGGCATACCTGAGAATGCGACAGCCAGGGAAGCGTTTATAAAACTAAGGCTGGATTATGGCATTCCTTCGGATACCAATGATCTGGAAGCGTATGAATCATTGAAGGATAATAATGTTGAACTTCCTTTTGACATTACAGAGTTTGAATTTGATTACCGTAAGTCTGAGGCGAAATGGAAGCAAAGCAATGGTTTTAAACCTGAGCAAACTGCGACGGAGGTATTTGACGCACTGTGTACCAAGTATGTGATACCCAGGGATGTATACGACGATGAAAAAGCTAAAAAAATATTGGCGGTTAAGTATCTTGTAGGACAGAACAGATATAAGGCTTATGAACCGGTAGAAATAGCCACAAATATAAAGAAGGAAACAAGAGCAAAGATTGAAGAGAGTAAGATTTTTCTTCCTGGTGTGGAAATCATCCAAAAGCCTATAAGATCCTATGCAAATGGTGATTTTGCAAGTCATATAATTGGTTACATGAGCAAGATAGGAAGTGAGCTTGAGGAGCTTTCAAAGGAGGGGTATACCCAGCAGGATCTGATTGGAAAGTCAGGTATAGAGAGCTCCATGGAGAAATATCTTAAAGGTACGGATGGTTCAAGGCAGATCGAAGTAGATGTAAATGGAACGTTGATAAATACGATAAACGAGGTTGACCCTCTGCCCGGTGATACCGTTTTCCTGACCATTGATGCAAAGCTTCAGAAAATTGCGGAGGATGCTTTAGCAAAAACAATGGAGGAAATAAGAAGCGGCCAGGGGAAGGATAGGCCATATCCCAATGCAACCTCAGGGGCTGCAGTAGCAATTGATGTTAATACCGGTAAGGTATTGGCTCTTGCAAGTGAGCCGAAATTTGATCCCAATCTCTTTGCAGCTGGAATCAGCAGTAAGGATTGGAAATCACTTCAGCCCATAAGTAAGGATATATATGCACCAAAACCGCTTATAAATAATGCAATTTCATCAACGCTTGCGCCAGGCTCGACCATGAAGATGGTAAGCGCTGTTGCCGGGTTGGAAAGCAAGGTAATTACTCCGACAGAGACTATATATGATAAAGGTCCATATACTGCTATACCAGGAATATCACCATCCTGTTCAATATGGAAGTCCATTCGCCAGTCTCATGGAGCACAGAATGTTGTGCTGGCTATAAAGAACTCCTGCAATTACTTCTTCTTTGAGGTAGGCAGGAGGATGGGCGGAGCGACCTTTGAAAAATACGCAATGAAGTTCGGCTTCGGGAAAAAAACCGGTATCGAGCTGCCTGCCGAGCACGAAGGCAGTGTAGAAGGACCAACCTATAAAAAGGAAGAGTTTAGGAGATATCTGGATAATTATCTTGTAAGCAGCCTAAAAGTTAAGGATCAAGGCATCCGTGATGAAATAAATGGATATATTGATGACAATCCAGGTATAAACCAGGTAACAAAAAGACTTAAGGAGTTGGGGATTAAGGACAGTAAATCCATAAATAAAGTATGGTATTATATCAGCGGGAGCAAATACCAACCGGGGGATGTACTGAATGCAACCATAGGGCAGGGTATGAACGACGTCACTCCAATCCAGCTTACCGGGGCTCTTGCAGCTATATTGAACGGAGGCACCAGATACAAGCCGTACCTTGTAGACAAGGTAATAGGCTATGATGGTACCGTGAAGCTCTCCAAGCAGCCGGAAGTGGCGGAAAATATTGAGATTGCGCCCGCTAACATTGAGGCAATAAAGAAAGGGATGTACGCCGTTACCAATGAAGTAGGCGGAACAGCGAGAATCCCTTTTATCGGCAGCAAGGCAGTAATTTCCGGCAAGACGGGTACTGCCGAAGCAGGAGGCGATTATGACAACCATGCCTGGTTCGTAGCCTTTGCACCCTATGAGAAACCGGAAATCGCTGTTGGAGTTCTCATATTTCAGGGAGGCCACGGAAACTATCCGGCACCGGTGGCCAGGGCAATAATCGAAGGGTATCTGGCGCCTGAAGCGCCTATGGATAAATTATTTGCAGACAATGAAATGGTTCCGTAAGTAAAAGTACGTCTGGCTGTTGGCCAGCGTACTTTTTTTCCCGAAAAAGAAGGATTTATGGTAATTATGAAGAATTTTATTATAAGCTATCTATATATACAGAGCTCATATACACTAATCAAACAAAAGCTTCAGGGGGTACTGTCATGGCTGAAAACGCAGTTATTTTCAAAGGAACAAAGGAAGGTCTGTACATAATATTAAAGGAAGACATGGATCTGGATACGATAAAGTCCAACCTGGACAAGAAGATCAAGCCTTCCAAACGGTTTTTCGAAGGCGCGAAGATCATGAATTTCAAAGGGAAGAATTTGACTCAGGAAGAGTTCGATGAGCTTAAGGAAGTCATTGAGCAGGAATATGGCATGACAGTTGCAGGGAGCTATGGTGATAAATACTACGACATAAAATCCGAAGGCCTTGAGTCAAAGAAAACTGAAATACTGGAGAAGCTTCCTTTTGAAGATGTACATAAAGGAGAAGCCCTGATAATCAGGGCAACAATCAGGTCAGGACAATTGATCCAGTATAAAGGTGATGTTGTGGTAGTTGGTGATGTAAATCCCGGAGCACACATAAGAGCAGCAGGATCGGTTATTATTATGGGCGCCTTGAGAGGAATTGTACAGGCAGGAGTCAGTGGTGATTATGGTACGTTTATCGTTGCGTTTAAAATGCAGCCTACACAGCTTAGGATCGGAGACATAATAACCAGATCTCCTGATGGAAAGGGCAGCAAGTTTAATAATCCTGAGATTGCATTGGTGAAGCAAGGGATGATAGTTGTCGAGCCGTATTTAAGAAATAGATGATTATTGCGGAGTATATGAGTACCCAGTTAATAAATAATGGAGGTAGTATAATGGGTGAAGTAATTGTTGTTACATCAGGAAAGGGTGGAGTTGGAAAAACAACCACTACGGCTAATATAGGTACCGGTTTGGCACTTAAAGGCAAAAGCGTAGTATTGGTTGATGCGGATATCGGACTCAGGAACCTGGATGTCGTAATGGGTCTGGAGAATAGAATCGTATATGATCTTGTAGATGTGGTTGAAGGTGTCTGCAGACTGCGGCAAGCGCTTATAAAGGATAAAAGGTATCCCAACCTTTATTTGCTCCCTGCAGCACAGACTAAGGACAAAAATGCGGTTAACCCCGAACAGATGCAGAAGCTTACAGCAGACCTGTCAGAAGAGTTCGAGTATGTTATACTGGACTGCCCTGCAGGCATAGAACAGGGCTTTAAGAATGCAATAGCCGGTGCAAACAGGGCTATCGTAGTCACTACTCCTGAAGTATCAGCTGTCAGAGATGCAGATAGGATCATAGGGCTTTTAGAAGCGAGTGGATTAAGGAATCCAATGCTCATAATAAACAGGATAAAGATGGATATGGTCAAACGCGGGGATATGATGAATATAGATGATATGATCGATATTCTTGCCATAGATCTTTTGGGAGTGGTTCCTGATGATGATTTCATTGTTGTCTCCACAAACAAAGGGGAGCCTGCAGTTTCTGTAGAACAGTCCCTGGCTGGACAAGCTTATAAGAATATTGTAAGAAGGATAATGGGGGAAGATGTTCCGTTCATGAATCTGGAGTCCGATGACGGCTTTTTCACAAAAATGGCAAGGCTGTTTGGATTGAACAAGAAGAAATAGGAGGAGGTGGTGTAAGTTATGGACTTGTTTAAATTATTTAGCAGGAATGACAGCAGCAAGGATATAGCCAAGGAAAGACTAAAGCTGGTCTTAATCCATGACAGGGCCAATGTATCTCCTCAGTTTCTTGAAATGATAAAAGGAGAACTGATCAAGGTAATATCAGATTACATGGAAATTGACGAAAGGGGACTTGAAATCAAGCTGACAAGGACAAAAAGGGAGATTGACGATTCTACTGTTCCCGCTCTTGTTGCAAATATACCCATAAAAAGAATGAAGGATAACGGGAAAATATAGTCTACTGAAACCCGGGCAAAGTTGCCCGGGTTTTTTGCATCAGTAGAAAGATGCGACATAATTAAAGTTCGTGGAAGCACTGGATTGCAAATGAATATTATTCAGCAGCCGAAGCTCCGCAACCAGAGCTTCTAAACTCATTCCGGGCAGCATCAAAACTCGCTTCGCTCAAACACTTGATGCTGCTTTCCTCCATTTCATTAAGAAGCTCTAAGGTTTCTACGCAAGGCTGCTTCACAATATTCACAGCAATCCAAGTCCGTGATGCACTATAGAAGCTCTTATAGGACAACGAACACCGACGTGGGGAAGCTATGTTTGACGAAGCCTTTCACTGACCTCGGAACGGGAATACCCCGGGCAAAATAACCAGACGGGCCCGCAGTGATGGGATCCCCGAAAGTTTTTTTGCTGGCTTTGAAAGGCGAGGAGGACATACTTCCCCTACAGTCGGAATTCTCCACAAACTATGTCGCATTATTCAAATTATTGGACATAAATACCCCTGGTTAATAATATAATTTATCAAAGATAATATGACGAGTTTTATCACTAGGGGGAGAGAATATATGAACAACAATAATTTTGAGAATATTCCAAGACCGAAGTACATAAAGGAATATAGAAAATTCAGTACCGTATTCAAACCAAAGAGATATGGTGAAAAGAGCTACCTGGACAGGTTTCTGATGCAGTCCTTCATATCACTTGTAACTGTGGCGGTAGTGCTGTTGATAAACAACATCAACATGAGCTTTACAAATACAATATCCGAAGGAATAAAGACTACAATAAATTGGAACATGGATTTTTCAAAGGCACTGGGAACATTTTCGAATATTGGGAATATAATACCAGAGGCAAAGGAAAATTTGGGGGTCGCTGAGGTCGGGATGGAGGGCTCTGAGGACAATATAAGCTTTATAATGCCTGTGGATGGAGAGATAACATCAGAATATGGTGAAAGAGTCCATCCGGTTTTTCAAACGGTTAAGATGCATAACGGAATAGATATTGATGCTGAAATAGGTACACCGATAAAATCCGCCACATCAGGCAAAGTGCTGAAAGTCTCGGAGGATTCAATAAACGGCAAGTATGTCAGGGTAAAAAGCGGAAAATATGAGGTTGTTTATGCCCACTGCTACAAAATTATCGTTAAAGAAGGGCAGAGCATTAATCAGGGCGATATACTGGGAGAGGTAGGAGATACAGGTATTGTTTCAGGACCGCATCTGCATTTTGAAGTGCAGGTGGATGGAAAAGCAGTGAGTCCTATGGAATTGCTTATAGAAATATAAAAGGACGGGTTACATAAGCAGATATTTTTTATACAGGGTAATACTGGGGGTCCGCATTGTGAGGATAAAACTAAATGTGTTTTTTATCCTTTTTTTGTTTGCAAGCTATTATACAGGTTGGCTGCAGCACTCATTGATATTGTTTTCCAGTGTGGTTCTCCATGAATTTGGACATGTATTGGCAGCGAAGAAATTAAAGCTGGAGGTGTATGAGGTTGAACTGCTGCCCTATGGGGGGGTTGCCAGAATGGAGGAATTGTCAAAATTCGGAGGCATCGCAGAGGCTGTTGTTTCGGCTGCCGGGCCTTTAACGAGCCTTATTCTGGCTTTATTAAGCAGCTTCCTGAGAGATTTTTCAGGGCTATTTGAGTCTGCCTTCAGATATAACCTGATTCTTTGTCTCTTCAATCTTTTACCTGTGATTCCACTGGATGGAGGTAAGATTGCCAGGAATCTGATGGTTTTTTTTATGGGTTACAGGCAGGCAACAAGGATATTGATACTGGCTGGAAGAGCTGCAGCTATTTTTCTGCTGGGATGCAATATCTTCATGCTGGTCTCGGGGGGCAGAAGTATTGCCTTTGCTATTGCAGGTATATTCATATATATCGGCACCATAAAGGAAGAAAAGTTCAGTTCGTATTACTATCTGTTCACAGGAAACACTACTAAGAACATGCTGATATCAAGGGGGCGGATAAGAAAAAGATTCATAAAGGTCAGGGCGGATACGCTAATCACATTTGCAGTGAACCGGTTCAGCCCTGTGACATTGTGCTATATACAGGTATTGGATGCTTCAGGCGGGATAAAAAGGGTACTTACTGAGGATGAAATCATGGGAGGCTTGTTAAAATACGGTTATGATGGCAGGATCGAACAAATTTTGGATGCCTAAATAAACTTTAAGTAGAATTTTATGTTATAAATATGTAATAATATAGAAGAGACTCGAGATGCGAGACGCGAGATTCGAGGACCCGGGCAAGGCTTCGAAGAACTTGCTTATACAACGCGTAACCCGCAAAAAAAAGAATCGGAGGAATAAATGAAATACGAAAATACAAAGGAGTTCATATATGAGGAGCTGCTTCCCAGGGTGGAGAAGCCTGGGAGATATATTGGTACGGAGTGGAACAGCATACATAAGGAGCCCTCTGATGTAGATATCAGGTTCGCATTTTGCTTCCCGGATGTATATGAAGTGGGAATGTCACATCTGGGGATGAAAATACTGTACCATCTTCTTAATGATCAGAAGGATATTTTTTGTGAAAGAGTTTTTGCACCATGGCCTGATATGGAAGAGGAAATGAGAAAGAACAATATAAGACTTTTTGGGCTGGAAAGCAGAGATTATATTGATGATTTTGACTTTGTCGGTTTCACACTTCAATATGAGATGAGCTATACAAATATTGTGAATATGCTGGATCTGGCCGGGATACCCTTAAGGTCCGGTGAAAGGAAAGAGGAGCATCCCTTCATTGTGGCAGGAGGGCCGTGTGCATATAATCCTGAGCCTCTTTATGACATTGTGGATTTTTTCATGCTTGGAGAGGGAGAAGAACAGCTGCCTGAAGTCATGGAGGAGTACAGGAAGTGGAAAAAGGCGAAGGGCACAAGAGAAGAATTCCTTCAGAATATATCGTCTATCAGAGGTGTCTATATACCAAAGCTCTATAAGGTTGATTATAACGAAGATGCAACAGTTAAGTCTATTGAGCCGATCAGGGAGGATATTCCGAGAAAGGTGAAGAAAAGGGTCATTAAGAAGCTGAAAGGCTCTTATTTCCCTGATAAGATCATAGTGCCTTTTATTGATATAGTACATGACAGGATAATGCTTGAGATATTCAGGGGCTGTACAAGAGGCTGCCGCTTCTGCCAGGCAGGTATGATATACAGGCCGGTAAGGGAGAGAGAGCTTGAGGAGCTTGTGGAAATAGCCGACAAGCTTATACAAAGCTCAGGCTATGAGGAGATATCTCTTTCCTCTTTATCTACCAGTGATTATTCTAAGCTGCATGAACTGGTAGAGAGGCTGGTTTCAAAATATCAGAGCAGCAGGATAGGGCTTTCACTTCCATCCCTGCGTATAGACTCATTTTCACTGAAGCTTGTGCAAGAGGTCCAAAAGGTTAGAAAAAGCGGTCTTACCTTTGCTCCGGAAGCAGGTACTCAAAGAATGAGGGATGTAATAAATAAGGGCGTAAACGAAGAGGACCTGATCAATTCTGTAGGTGCTGCTTTTGAGACAGGTTACAGCAGCCTCAAGCTGTATTTTATGATAGGACTTCCTACGGAGACAATGGAAGATATACAGGGAATAGCGGATCTTACCTTTAAGGTGGTGGACAAATATTATCAGGTGCCTAAGGAAAAGAGAGGAAAGGGTCTGAATGTAACTGCAAGTGCATCCTCCTTTGTCCCCAAGCCCTTTACCCCTTTCCAATGGGAGCCCCAGGACTCCATTGACACGCTTGTGGAAAAGCAGAGATACCTGCAAAAGGCCATTAAGAAAAAACAGATCACTTTCAATTGGCACGAGCCTTATGTCAGCTATATGGAGGCTGTGTTTGCAAGAGGAGACAGGAGACTCTGCGATGTATTGATAAAGGCCTGGGAGCTGGGATGCAAATTTGACGGCTGGGACCAGTATTTCAAATTCGATGTCTGGATGCAGGCATTCAAGGAAACAGGAGTTGATCCTGACTTTTATGCAACAAGGCGGAGGGAGCTTACCGAGACTCTTCCCTGGGACCATATTGATGTAGGGATAACAAAGAAGTACCTGAGGAGCGAATACAAGAAGTCCCTTAAAGCCGAGCTTACAAGAGATTGCAGGACTGCCTGCACCGGCTGCGGTATCAATCTGCTTGAGGAAGGCGGTGTCTGCAAATAATGAATATCAGACTGAAATTTACCAAAGGGAAGGAAGTCAAATATATTTCACATCTGGACCTTATGAGGGTATTTCAACGGGCAATAAGACGTACAGGCATACCTATATCATACAGCAGCGGTTTTAATCCTCATCAGGAGATATCCTTCGGTGCTCCATTATCTCTTGGAGTTACCAGTGATGCGGAATATGTGGATCTTAAGCTTGCCCGGGCAATGGACGTCCAGGAGATAGAGAAGCGTCTGAACAGCTCACTTCCGGATGGGATCAGAATACTTAAGAGCATGAAGCTGGGAGACAACCCGAAGAGTGCAATGTCTGTCGTCACCCATGCGAGATACAGGATAAAAATGAATATAGAAAATGTTGCTGCTGAAGAGTTGAAAAAGAGTATTGAAGAGTTTTTCGCGCGGAATAGTATAAAGGTCATGAAGGAACAGCCCAAGAAGGGCTTTGAACTTAAAGAGATAGATATTAAACCTTTGATTGTCGGCATGAAGCTTTCTCTGTCCAAAGAGGATGAGCATATTATCGACTGCCTTCTTCTAAGCGGCAGCCGGGGGAACCTTAAGCCGGAGCTGCTAATGACGGCATTCAAGGAGTTCACAGGTTATGATATCACAGGAATCATGATAAACAGGGAAGATGTATATGCTGAGAAAAACGGCATTCTAGTTGATCTGCTGGAATATGAAAGCTGACATATTGAATTATAAAGGGGTACATGTTGATGAAGGAGATAATCATTGATGTTGGTTCAAGACAGACCAGGGTTGCTTTGCTGGAGAATAAGGAGCTGACTGAAATATATATAGAAAGGCAGAGTAATGAAAGGATAACAGGCAATATATACAAGGGCCGGGTAGAAAATGTGCTGCCGGGAATGCAGGCGGCCTTTGTCGACATCGGACTGGACAAGAATGCCTTCCTGTATGTTAAGGATGCACTGCCAAATACATATTTCGATGAGGATAATGAATATGTTGACCCCGCACAGTATAAGGACTACCAGATAGATGAGCTTCTTAAAGCCGGCCAGGAGATAATGGTTCAGATAATGAAAGAGCCTATAGATACGAAAGGGGCAAGGGTGACCACACATATTACGCTTCCAGGAAGATTTGTGGTGCTTATGCCTACTGTTGAATACATCGGTATTTCTAGGCGCATCGAAAATGACACACTCAGGGATAAGCTGAAGAAAATGGCGGAAGAGCTGAAGCCTAAGGGAATGGGACTGATCGTAAGGACTGTTGCGGAGGATTGTACAGCAGAGGATATAAGTAATGATATAAATTTTTTGTTGAAGCTTTGGGATAATATAAAGCAGAAACAGAAAACCGGAGTCACCCCGAGGATAGTGCATAAGGATATAAGTATAATATACAGGACTGTACGGGACATGTTCACCAAGGACATAGACAGACTTGTCATAAATAACAAAGAGCATTATGAAAAGGTAAGGGAACTCATAGCAATAATTTCACCCCACCTGAAAAGCAAGGTTGAATATTATAATAAAGGTTATGATATATTTGAATATTATCAGGTAGAGCCTCAGGTAAGCAAGATCATAAACCGCAAGGTCTGGTTGAAATGCGGCGGCTACATAGTGATAGACCAGACTGAGGCACTTACCTCCATAGATGTGAATACCGGAAAATTTGTTGGGACGGTTGATCTCAGAGATACGGTACTTAAGACAAATCTGGAAGCTGCGAAAGAGATTGCAAAGCAGCTGCGGCTCAGGGATATTGGCGGAATAATAATAGTGGATTTTATAGATATGCCGGATGCAGGGCATGAAAGTGCGGTACTTGAAGCCTTGAAAAATGCATTGAAAAAGGATAGAACAAGAACAAACGTATTGGGAATGACTCAACTGGGGCTGGTTGAAATGACCAGGAAGAAAGTAAGGCAGCGCATAGAGAATATATTGCTGGCACCATGTCCTTACTGCAAGGGAGAAGGAAAGATTCTCTCCAGTGAGACTATTGTCAAAAAAATAGAAAGGGAAGTAAACGGCCTGTTTTTCAATACCGGCGCAATGGCTGCCTTTCTTGAGATCCATCCGGATGTGGAAGAGCTTATAAACTACTATCTGGATGAGGATATAATTGAACTGGGAAATAACTATAAGAAGCCTGTTTTTATAAAAACCTCGACGGAGATCCATAGGGAAGGATATTCCGTAAAGGGTATCGGCATGTCTGAAATTACTGAGCTCCGCAGAAACGGCTGCAGGGAAATATAATCAGTCACTGGTCGCTAGTCTCTAGTCGCTAGGTGCATGTGAGGCTTCGAAGCCCCACTACAACTCTAGTGACCAGCGACTAGCGACCAGTGACTGATATAGTGACTAATAACAAAGGATTAGTTTGACAAATATGTTGCTATATGATAATATATATTGACGTAGGCGTATCCGCTCGAATCGGGTTTTAAAATTTTTACCTGGCATTCGGCGAGACTTAATTATGAGGAGGTGTAGCCTAATGTATGCAATAATAAAGACCGGCGGCAAGCAGTATATGGTTAAGGTCGGCGACGTGTTAATGGTTGAAAGGCTTGACGTAGAATCCGGATCAAAGGTTATGTTTGAAGAAGTACTTGCAGTAGGAAACAATGGTGAGCTTCAGGTCGGCAGCCCTGTAGTTGCAGGTGCCAAGGTAGAAGCAACAGTTGTTGAGAATGGTAAGACAAAGAAGGTAATTGTTTTCAAATATAAGCCAAAGAAGGATTATAGAAAGAAACAGGGTCACAGACAGCCGTTCACAAAGGTTAGAATCGAAAAAATAAACGCATAGAAGCGATTTTTATGATTAAGATTATAATCTATAAAGCCCGGGAGGGCGAAATAACCGGTTTCAAGGTCACAGGCCATGCAAACTTCAATACTCATGGCAAGGACATTGTGTGCAGTGCAGTATCAGCACTAGGACAAACAGCGCTGCTGGGACTTCTGAAGGTTGCAGAGGCGGATGTGGCATATGAGCTTGATGAGGGATATCTAACATGTAAGCTCGTAAATGTTGACTCTGACAGAAAGCGCATCATGTGCGAAGCAATACTTGGAACCATGTATGAAGGACTTAAGAGTATTAAGGAGAGCTATATAAAGCACATTGATATAGTTGAGGAGGAGGTGTAGATATGTTCAAGATGAACCTTCAGTTATTTGCACATAAGAAAGGTGTAGGTAGCTCAAGAAACGGTAGAGACTCTCACGCACAGAGACTTGGTACAAAGAGGGCCGACGGACAGCAGGTGCTTGCCGGAAACATACTGGTAAGACAGAGGGGAACAAAGATCCATCCCGGCATAAACGTAGGGATAGGTAAAGATGATACTCTGTTTGCACTTGTAGAAGGTGTTGTAAAATTTGAGCGTAAAGGTAAAGACAAAAAGCAGGTAAGTGTATACCCGGCTTAATAATAGCATAGAATTACTAAAGGTACGGCTAGACTGTACCTTTATTTTTAAGCTTTTTATCGGCATAATTTTCCTTAACAGATAATATATGCTTGTACATATTTCCTGAACATATGGGGGACTTATTGATGAAAAAAAGCGAAAAGGATTTGACAAACATCACAGTCAAGAAATGCGTCAGAGAAGGCGAAAACAACTGCGATACCGGCAGTGATTGCAATTTGGTTGAGGCTGAAAGGGAGCTTGCCATGGAGAGTCTGAAAGCTCATTTGAGCGAGCAGCGCCATGACTTTTTCAACCTGCTTCAGGTGCTGTACGGTTATACACAGCTTAAGAAACCGGACAAGGTACTGGCGCATATCAAGGACTACTGCAGGCAAATGGAGAATATAGGCAGACTCTATAACTGCAAATGTATAAAACTGGCCGATTTACTTTACACTAAGGGCAAAGAAGCAGAGAGCATCGATATGAAGCTTATGGTAAGCGCCGAGGTCAGTTTTGATCCTGTTATAAGGATGCTTGAGGATGAAGCTGTTCTGAAGGCTGTAGATTATACGTTATCAGGCTTTTTACATGTGCTTGATCAGAAAGGCTTCAAGAATGCCCATTTAGTGTACAATTTAGAAGAAGACGCAGATACTTTCCGTATGGAAGTATTCTGCGGTGAGCTCGGGGAAGGGCACCTGGAACCCGTTAGCTTCATGATTCCCGGGCAGGTATTGTATTGGAAAAAGATCGAGAGGGATGTAATGGATTTTGACAATATAGCAAAACATTGCAGTGATAATGGTTTTGACGGAAGAATGCTTGAGGATGGGATGACCTTCTTAATAAGTATTCGAAAAAAATGAGGTGTTTAGACATGTTTGTGGATAAGGCTAAAATATTCATAAAGGCTGGGGACGGCGGAGACGGCAGGATATCCTTCAGAAGAGAAAAATACGTGCCTAATGGGGGTCCGGACGGTGGAGACGGAGGAGATGGCGGAGACATTGTTTTCATAGTGGATGAGAATATGAGAACTCTGATGGATTTCAGGTACAGGAGAAAGCATGTTGCTGAAAACGGAGAAATGGGGGGAGTCAATAACTCCTCAGGCAGAAGTGCGGAGAATCTGTACATAAAGGTGCCCGCAGGCACTATACTAAGGGATGCGGAGACCGGAGGGCTTCTCGGGGATCTGAAGAATCCGGGGGATAGTGCTGTTATTGCCCGTGGAGGAAAGGGTGGAAAGGGAAACCAGCATTTCGCCACTCCGACCAGACAGGCGCCAAGGTTCGCACAGCCTGGTGAAAAAGGCCTTGAAAGATGGGTCGAACTGGAGCTTAAGCTTTTGGCAGATGTAGGGCTGGTAGGTTTTCCTAATGTGGGAAAGTCAACATTACTGTCCATTGTAACCTCTGCCAAACCCAAAATAGCAAATTACCATTTCACCACCCTTGTACCCAACCTGGGAGTAGTGGATCTGGGAAATGGCAGAAGCTTTGTGATTGCGGATATCCCGGGGCTCATAGAAGGAGCTCACAGTGGTGTTGGCCTGGGACATGATTTTTTGAGGCATGTTGAAAGAACAAAAGTGCTGATTCATCTGGTTGATACCTCAGGACTTGAGGGAAGGGATCCTTTGGAGGACTTTTACAAGATAAACGACGAGCTTAAGCTGTACAGTGAAAAGCTTGTGAATAAGCCCCAGGTGGTTGCGTGCAACAAAATGGATATCCCTGAATCGGAGGAGAATTTCAACAGAGTGAAGGAAGAGCTGGGCAAGAAGGGCTACGAGGTGTTTGCAATTTCGGCTGCGACAAGGGAAGGGATAGAGCCTCTTTTGAACAGAGTCTACAATTTGCTTGAAAAGGTAAAAGATGTTGAAGAACCAGTTGAAGAAATTGTAGATTTAGTGTATCATAGTAGTACGAGTGATAAGCCGTTTACCGTCAGGAAGGAAAACGGAGCATTCATTGTTGAGGGTAAGCTTGTGGAGCAGCTGCTTTCATCGGTAAACCTGGATGACAATGACTCAATAAAGTATTTTCAGAAGGTTCTTAGAAAGAGGGGTATCGTTGATGAGTTGAAGCAGTTAGGTGTTAAAGACGGTGACACAGTGAAAATGCAAGAATTGGAATTCGAATATTTTGAATGATGAACTGGAGGTCAATTGTAGGAAATGAACTGCATGCATTGCGAAAATTGTAAACAGAACACCGCTACGTATTTCTGCTTAGCAAAGAACGAAATAATAATCAATGAGAATTATATGACCAATACTGAAAAAAGCAGAAGCGGCTGGAAAAAAGGTGATCCTGGGTACGAAACTCATCGACGCAAGCTTAGAAAAGAAGTAGAGGTATAGAATGGCAGACGAAAGTCTGCCTTTTGAACATAATGGAGGAATGTGGATGTTAAACAGTAAACAGCGGGCATATCTTAGAGGGCTTGCAAACACACTGGAGCCGACTCTTCTAATCGGGAAGGGCGGCATTAATGAAAATATGATAAAGGATATAGACATGGCTTTGGAAGCTAGAGAATTAATAAAGATAAAAATATTGAACAACAGTATGGCTGATCCCAGGGAAGCAAGCGTCGAAATTGCTGAGAAGACAGGCGCCGATGTGGTACAGGTCATTGGAGGGAAATTCATATTATACAGGCGGTCCGAGGAGAATCCTCTAATAGTACTGCCTTAAGAACCATTAGAAACGGGGGGGGGATTTTGTGAAAAGAAAAGTGGCTGCAGTAATCAGCATACTGGTTATAATAGCCTTTCTGCTGACAATTATTGCTCCTTTATTTCAATAGTAATGTGCTTTATAAAAATATTGCCATGTATCCTTTAGGCGTACTGATAAAGCAGAATTATCACATACCGTACTTTACAGGGGTTTGAACCCTTTGCATGGGTACGGTTTTTTTATTGTTCATTATGGTATAATAATACAGGTAAACTTGTGAAACAATATGCTGAGCAGCAGTGCAGGAAGTTGAATTTTTGGTTTCCATTTGAAGGTTATCCCGGAAGTAAATGTCTGGTATAATATTATCCAGATAATATATGCAATTATAAATTGAAGGAGGATATACAAATGAATGACAGGAAAGTAATGTTCCTAAAAGACAAAAGCAGACACATACGAAGGTTGATAGTCGATGAGATCGGTAAGCTCGGAGTCGGTCATATCGGCGGTTGTCTGTCGCCTGTAGAGGCGTTGGTGGTACTGTATTACAGGCAAATGAAAATCGATCCCGCCAATCCGCGGATGGAGGGACGGGACAGGTTCATAATGTCAAAAGGCCATGCAGGTCCGGCCTTATATGCGGTGCTGGCCGATAAGGGATATTTTGATATTTGTGAGCTGGATACCCTGAACAAGCCTGAAACAAGTCTTCCAAGCCACTGCGACATGCTGAAGACCAGGGGGATAGACATGACGGCAGGTTCATTGGGACAGGGCATTTCCTGTGCGGTAGGAATGGCGAAGGCATCGAAGATAAAAAAGGATAATGCATTTATATATTGCATGGTCGGAGATGGAGAGAGCCAGGAAGGGGAAGTGTGGGAAGCTGCTATGTGCGCTTCACAGTTCAAGCTCAATAACCTGATAGCCTTCACTGATTACAACAGATTCCAGATAGATGGATCCGTTCAGGAAACAATGGGAATAGCACCTCTTGATAAAAAATGGGAAGCCTTTGGGTGGAATGTTATAAATGTTGCCGATGGGCATGATATTGCAGAAATAGATGAAGCAGTGGAAAAGGGGAAGAAATCAGCAGATAAGCCTACAATGATAATCCTGAATACCATAAAGGGAAAGGGTGTTTCCTTTGTGGAGGCTGCCGGAGTCAAGAACCACAATATGCCTGTAACTGAGGAACAAAGGCTCCAGGCATTGAAGGAATTGGAATAGGAGGGCGGAATAATGTACGAGAATATGGAAATGAGACAGGTACTGGCTGAAATACTTGGCGGTATGATGGAGAAGGATGAAAGGATAGTTGTTATAGATGCGGACCTGGCCAGGGCAAACGGGACAATAGCTTTGAGGGACAAATATCCGGAAAGGGCTTTTGATGTGGGTATAGCAGAGCAGAACATGGCGGCAGTGGCAGCCGGTATGGCGGCATATGGGCTTATCCCCTTCATTGGATCCTTCACACCTTTTGCTACGAGAAGGATATGCGATCAGATTGCAATATCCATAGTCTATGCAAAAAGAAACGTGAAGATAATCGGAACTGACCCTGGTATATCGGCAGAGCTTAATGGCGGAACCCACATGAGCATGGAGGATATCGGGGTAATCAGGAGTATTCCGGGAATAGTTATATTCGAGCCTGTTGATGCAGTGCAGCTTGCAAAGGCTCTGCCTGTGATAGCGGAATATGACGGGCCAGTATATATAAGGATGTTCAGAAAGGCGTTCCCGGTGATATTCAAGGATGACTATAAATTTGAACTGTTCAAGGCCGACCTGATAAGTGAAGGCAAGGATGTAACCTTGTTTGCATCGGGTATTATGGTCAATGAGGCCCTGAAGGCAGCAGAGCTGCTTAAGGCTTCCGGAATATCAGCTGAAATAATCAATATACATACCATAAAACCGATAGACAGGGAAGCTGTTGTGAAATCTGCAAAGAAGACCGGAGCGGCAGTAACCTGCGAAAATCATAATATAATCGGAGGCTTGAAGAGCGCTGTAGCCGAGGTGCTGGTAGATGAGTG
The DNA here is from genome assembly GCA_035627615.1 of Clostridia bacterium. Taxonomy (GTDB): domain Bacteria; phylum Bacillota; class Clostridia; order Lutisporales; family Lutisporaceae; genus BRH-c25. The sequence continues at coordinate 214,918 of DASPLL010000017.1, read as the reverse complement.
CCCTGTGCCTGTAAAAGCAGTAGGTGTGCAGGATCACTTCGGTGAGGTTGCAAAGATGGATTACCTGAAGAAAAAGTATCATATGACGGCAGAGGACATAGTAAAAGCAGCAAAAGAAGCGATAGCTATGAAGAAGTAGTAAGGGCTGCGAGAAGTCAGGGTATTCCTATAAAGCACAGGAACGGAAACCACGGAACACACGGATGTTACCCATTCCTTGACTTATAAGGAATACCCCAAAACCTAGAGACTAGAGACTCGTGACTAGCGACTGAATGCATCTCCTGCTTAAGACATAGTATTATATGTAGCGTCCGTGCTCGGGGACGGCGATTTCTTTGAAGTTGTGCATCAGCAGGTCCAGGTGGCGGGAGAGTTCTTCGCCTCTCATGGGCTGTCCGTGACTTGGAATGATCAGGGAGGGCTTCAGATCATAGAGCTTTCTTACTGATTTCTCCGCGGCCTTCCAGTCTGTTGTCAGGTATTTTGGCGGTCCGCTTATCTGTTCCTTTTGGAACAGTACTGATATCAGGGACTCCTGCTTTACTGTGGAAAGAGCGTCTGCAGTAATGAGCACCCTGTCCTTTTCACGGAACAGACAGATATGTCCTTCCGTATGTCCGGGAGTATGCACCCATTTCCAGCCGGGAAGGCCGGGGACGCTTCCATCCCTGGGGAGCTCTGCTGCATGATGGCCCAGGTCTATACTGTGATGGGGAAAGGCCGGAGACAGCTTCGCTACCATGCCCTCATCCACTGTAGGATCTGCCGCAGGATAGTCTTTTTCACCTGTCAGGTACGGCAGCTCAAGCTTATGGGCATAAACAGGCACTTCCCACCGGGCAGCCAGTTCAATAACTGAGCCTACATGGTCAAAGTGCCCGTGGGTCAGGATAATTGCCAGGGGGCGGCTGGTTTTGCCAAAGTGTTCTTTTGCAGTTTTTTCAATAAACTCTGCTGAGTTAGGCAAGCCTGTATCTATAAGCACCCAGTTCTGAGCTGCTGAGCCAGTGCTGCCTATTATGCAGGCATTTACGATAGTGAATTGCAGCAGTATAGTATCCCTCGTCACCTGCTTTGATCGCATGGTGAGGCCGGACAGCATTTGAAGCATTTCATCAATTGTAGAAATAATAACACCTCCAATGTATTTGTTTCAGCTATTATTCTACTCAAATGCCATTCATATTATTTGAGTATCCAGAGGCTATTGGACAATCCCGGTGAATATTTTAGTATTTGATGGAGAAATGCCATGACAAGATTTTTAAAGCTTCTAATAGCAATTATCAATAAAATACATGATCTGATAGTAGACATTGCTCATGGGCTGGGATTGGGGCTGACAGACAAACAGCTGCACTTCTGGCTGCTCGGGGCATTTGGAGTAGCGATCTTCGTAGTATGCGACCTAGTATTCAGACGGCTTGCCAGATGGAGTATATCAGCTATCACATTTGTTTACACCTTCACTGTTCTGCTTGTTTTGGTCATGGCTATAGAGATCGAACAAAAGGTCACCCAGTCAGGAAGGATGGAGTTTGAAGATGTAGTAGCAGGATTAAGCGGTTTTATCGTGATTTCATTGGTGTATATGTTAGTAAGAGTTTTGGTAAAAGAGTTGAAAAAGTAATAGACTAAAGTGAATATTACACGATTTTTTAGTTTACAATAAATTAGTAACAAGTAAACAAAATAACAGTTGACATCTTTGGCCTATGTGTTATAATCGTTAGAAATACCACTAATACAGAATATTAATATGCGGAGATAGAGCAATGGATAATTTATTGAGAAAGGGAATAAGCGGAATATATTATTTTAACTTTAGCCTGGGCTATTATTTTAGCGCTGGTTATTTTGCTTGTAAAAAAGAATATATTCCTTTTCTTAATGAGTTAAATAAAACAGATACATAATATGTGGGAAACAACCATATATGAAAAAGCTCCGGTTACAAATAAGGCTCATTAGAGCCTTATTTTTTTTAGTTATTAAGCTATACAAACAAAATGAGGTAAAGGTTACATATCTATTAAAAGGAGGATTACCATGGTGATAGTAATGAGAGCAGACGCGACCGGTCAGGAAATCGAAAAGATAAGGGAGCAGGTGGAGACAGGAAACAGAAGGGTAAGTGTTATGGAGGGAAAGGATTATTGTGTGCTTGGCATAATAGGGGATACTACCGACATCGACATCAACGAACTGGAGGCAAACGAGCATGTGGAAAAGGTGATGAAGGTGCAGCAGAGCTATAAGCTTGCAAACAGGATGTTCCATATGGACAATTCAGTGATAAAGGTAAGGGATAAGGCAATCGGTGGACCGGATCTGGCTGTGATAGCAGGGCCTTGTTCTGTGGAGAGTGAGGATCAGATACTGGAGCTGGCGCGGAAAGTGAAGGAATGCGGCGCAAGCTTTTTAAGAGGAGGTGCATTCAAGCCAAGGACATCTCCATACAGCTTCCAGGGCATGAGGCTTGAAGGGCTTGAACTTCTGAAGCTCGCCAGGGAGGAAACCGGACTTCCAATTGTTACTGAAATAATGTCAACAGATATGATTGAGAGATTCGTGGAGGATGTAGATGTAATACAGGTTGGCGCAAGAAATATGCAAAATTTCGAGCTTCTTAAGGAGCTTGGGAAAACTGATAAGCCCATTCTTCTGAAACGGGGACTATCCGCAACAATAGAAGAGCTGCTTATGTCCGCAGAGTATGTCATGTCGGAGGGCAATACCAATGTGATACTTTGCGAAAGAGGCATCAGGACCTTTGAGACCTATACAAGAAATACCCTGGATATTAGTGCAGTATTGGCAATTAAAAAACTCAGCCATTTGCCCGTTATAGTTGATCCCAGTCATGCAGCCGGCTTGTGGTGGATGGTTGAACCTCTTGCAAAAGCTTCAATAGCTGTGGGAGCAGACGGAATAATGATCGAAGTTCACAATGACCCTGCCCATGCCAAGTGTGATGGACAGCAATCCATCAAACCTGAAAGGTTCAAGACCTTAATGGATGACATAACCCTTATGGCAGGCTCCATGAGGAGAATTGTGTAAGGAGGAATTGAATTGGAAGAAGGCAATTTTAGAAGGAATATCGCGGTGGTAGGCCTGGGATTGATAGGGGGCTCCTATGCTATGGCCCTGAGTTCACTTAAAGATGGAAAGGTATTTGGAATCGACATAGACGGGATAGTATTGGATAAAGCAGTCAGCTGTGGGGTCATAGATGAAGGCTCAACCAATGCCGGAGAAATACTATGCAAGTCTGATATAGTAATAATCGCCCTCTATCCTCAGGATGCAATTGAATTTATAGAGAATAATGCCGGACATTTCAAGCCTGGAGCAATAGTTACAGATACCTGCGGCATCAAACAGCCGATAATTGCTGCTGCAAATAGAAGCCTGCCGGATAATGTTGAGTTTGTGGGAGGACACCCAATGGCGGGCAATGAGTTCCAAGGCTTTGATGCTGCGTCCCGGGAGCTATTCTTCGATACGAATTATATTATAACACCCCACGAGAATAACAGTGACAAAGGACTGGGGGCTGTAGAAAAGCTGGCTGAAGCGATAGGCTGCAAGTGCGTGACCAGGGTAGGAGCAGATGCCCATGACCGTATAATATCCTTTACCAGCCAGCTTCCGCATATAGTTGCCATCTCATTTGCAAATCTTGTAATGGGGGAGAAGGATATGCATGCCTTTACCGGACGCAGCTTCACGGATGCCACCAGGGTGGCGGCATTGAACAAGGAACTTTGGACACAAATATTTAGGATGAATAATTTGAATATAATTGATAGAATAGAAGATATGGAAGAGATGCTTCGGAAATTGAAAAAAGCTATTAATTCACAGGACGATAGCAGCCTCCGGACGATATTCGACAATGCAATCAGAGGTAAAAGGGAGATTGGATAAATGAGAACGCTTGAGATTTCAATAAAAAACAAAAATACGAGATATAATATTGCCATCAGGAAGAATGCTCAAAATGAGCTTTATGAATATCTTGCAGAGAAGTATAGGGGCAAAAAGGCTGCAATAATTACCGATGATAATGTAAATAAGCTGTATGGAGCAGCATTATATAAGGGTATGACTGAGGCAGGGCTGAATTGCCGGCTTGTATCCGTCAGCCCGGGGGAAAAAAGCAAATCCCTGGAGGTTCTTGCAGGAATATATGAGACGCTTGCCGGATTCAACATAGACAGAGGAGACATCATAATTGCATTTGGAGGGGGCGTTGTGGGTGATTTGACAGGGTTTGCCGCAGCTACCTATTTGAGAGGCATACCTTATATTCAGATCCCGACAACATTATTGGCACAGGTAGACAGCAGCGTTGGAGGCAAAACTGCAATTGACCTGCCCTCAGGGAAAAACCTGGTAGGCAGTTTTTATCAGCCTGAATTTGTATTTATTGATACTGTATTCCTTAATACACTGGAGGACAGATATCTGAGAGACGGTATGGCTGAAGTCATTAAATACGGCTGCATAAAGGAGAGGATGCTCTTTGACAGGCTTTTGAACTACAACAATCTGCAGCAGTGCATGGATGACATGGATGAGCTGGTATATACCTGCTGCTCGATAAAGCGGGCGGTAGTGGAAGCGGATGAGCGGGACAGGGGAGAAAGAATGCTCCTGAATTTCGGTCATACTCTTGGACACGCAATTGAGCAGCATTACAACTATGAAAAACATACTCACGGAGAAGCTGTTGCAATGGGCATGGCGGAAATCACGAGACTAAGCGAAGGGTTGGGATTGACAGAAAAGGGTTCGGCGGCAGCCATAGAAAAAGTTCTGAAAAAATACGACCTGCCCTGTCAGATTCCTGTTGAAGATAAAAAAGAACTTGCCGGAGCAATAAAGCTGGATAAGAAATTCATTGGGGGAAGCATCGGCCTTATTCTGCTAAGTAAGCTGGGAGAAGCCTTTATAAAGGAAATAAGCGGTGAAGAATTGGAACGCTTCATTATATAGAAAAGTATAATTTCCAGTACAATAGGGATGCAAAGAAGGTGAGTGAATGAAAGAGGTTACTATATATCCGGGGAGCCTGGCAGGAGAGATTTTGATACCTCCGTCAAAAAGTATCTGTCACAGGGCAGTCATATGCGCGGGACTCTCGGATGGGGTAAGCATTATAAACAATATAGGAATGTCACAGGATATCAAGGCTACCTGTGAAGCTATGAGAAGTCTCGGTATGACAGTTGAGAAAGCAACCTCCGCCTTATGGATCAAGGGAAGTGCTGCATTGGAATTGAAGAGTAACCGGATAAACTGCCGTGAATCGGGTTCTACCCTGAGATTTGTCATACCGATCGCAGCTCTGACGGGAGAACCGGTTGATTTTTACGGAGAAGGAAAGCTGGTTGAGAGATCTTTGGCGCCCTACTTCAAAATATTCAGGGAGCAGGGGATAGAATACAGGACCGATGACGGAAGGCTGCCGCTTCATATAAAAGGCAGGCTGACTCCGGGAGAGTTCCAGCTGGAGGGAAATATCAGCTCTCAGTTTATCAGCGGTTTGATGTTTGCCCTGCCGCTTCTGGAGGGGGATTCCCGGATCACTGTGACTAATGATCTGGAATCAAAGCCGTACATAGATCTTACAATGAAGGTTCTGCAGGAATTTTCGATCCATATAGAAAATGATGCCTACAGGACTTTTATGATAAAAGGTAAGCAAAAGTATAAAGCAGCGAATTATTCAGTGGAGGGTGATTATTCCCAGGCCGCCTTCTGGCTCGCAGCAGGAGCTTTAGGATCAGAGGTGGCATGTAGGGGCCTTGATATGGGGTCAGCGCAGGGGGATAAGCTGGTGCTTGATATTATTTGCAGGATGGGAGGCAGAATAGCTTCAGAAGGTGATACAGTAAGTTCTCTTCCGGCAGATATCAGGGGAACGGTGATTGATGCCTCACAGTGTCCTGACCTGGTCCCTGTGCTGGCAGTACTTGGCGCATTGAGTGAAGGAAGGACGGAGATCATAAATGCAGGACGGCTGCGGCTGAAAGAATCCGACAGGCTGAAGGCCATAAGCAGCGAGCTTGGCAAGCTGGGAGCCGCTATAACGGAAGAGCAGGAGGGCCTGGTGATAGAGGGCAGGAAAAGCCTTCAGGGCGGAGGGGTTGACAGCTGGAACGATCACAGGATTGCAATGGCTTTGGCTATAGCAGCCACTAAGTGCGAAGCACCGGTTGTAATAAGTAATGCTTCTTGTGTGAAGAAGTCCTATCCAGATTTCTGGGAGCATTACAGAGCATTGGGAGGAAGAATAGATGAGCGGAACATGGGGTAACAGCATCAGAATATCAATATTCGGGGAATCCCACGGGAAGGCGATAGGCATAAATATCGACGGTCTGAAGGCAGGGATACCTCTGGATTTTGACCTCATAGACAGGGAAATGCAGAGGAGAGCTCCCGGGAATAATGAATTTTCCACACTCCGTAAGGAGGGGGATGAATATGAAATACTCAGCGGCTGCTTTGACGGCAGAACTACAGGTACTCCTTTATGCGCAGTGATATATAATTCAGATAAAAAATCCGGAGATTATTCAAAGCTCAGGAATATAATGAGACCTTCCCATGCTGACTACACAGGCTATGTGAAGTACAACGGCTTCAATGATTATAGAGGAGGAGGCCATTTTTCCGGCAGGCTTACAGCGCCGATGGTTTTTGCAGGGGCAATATGCAAACAGCTGCTTTCAGACAGAGGAATAACCATAGGCAGCCACATAAGGAGCATAGGAGAAGAGCAGGATGGGCTTTTCGATGCCGTCAATATTGATGCAGATACCTTGAAGGTATTGGGGATTAAGGCTTTTCCGGTATTGGATATGAAATGTGAAGCTGCCATGAAGTCTGTTATTACCCGGGCAAAGGAGAAAAGGGACTCAGTGGGAGGCATTGTAGAAACTGCAGTAGTGGGCATTGCTCCTGGAATAGGGGAGCCTTTCTTCGACTCTGTGGAAAGTACCCTGGCTCACCTTGTGTTTTCTATTCCGGGAGTAAAGGGGCTTGAATTCGGAGCCGGCTTTGACATATCAAGAATGACCGGTTCCAGGGCAAATGACGAATACTATATGGAGGGGACTGCTGTAAAAACATACAGTAATAATAATGGGGGGATACTTGGAGGAATAACCAGCGGGATGCCTTTGATATTCCGCACTGCCTTTAAGCCCACACCTTCAATTGGTACGCTGCAAAGAACAATAGACATAGAGAAAAAACAGGATACTGAAATAGAAGTACAGGGCAGGCATGATCCATGTATCGTTCTGAGGGCAGTACCTGTAATTGAGGCTGCTGCTGCTGTTGCGCTGCTTGATCTTATAATATGCTGTGAAGGAAGATGAGTTTAAGGAGAGGTGTTACTATTGGATGAACTTGGGGTCTTGAGACAGAAAATAAATGAAGCAAATGAAGAGCTCGTAGACTTGTTTATAAAGAGAATGGGGCTTGCATGCAGGATCGGAGAGTATAAAGCCGGGAGAAATCTGAAAATATATGATCCGGTAAGAGAAAGAGAAATAATTGAAAGGTTTGTAAGTGGGGCTAAAACAGATTTTGATATAAAATATGTTGAGCAGTTTCTTGAGAACCTTATGTATTTAAGCAAACGCGCCCAGGAGGATATTATATTCGGAAGGCAGGAACCTGCGAAATTTGAAGGGGCCAATACCTCCATAACAATAGGCTACCAGGGGGTGCCGGGCTGTTACAGCTATCAGACGGGACTTGAATACTTCGGAGAAGAGGTTGAGTCCTTGAACTGCCATAGCTTCAGGGATGTTTTTGAAGCCCTTGCAAAGGGGGAAATACAATACGGTGTACTGCCCATAGAAAATTCAACCTCCGGCAGTATAAATGAAGTCTATGATCTGCTCAGGGAGTATGAATTTCATATTGTAGGTGAAAAATGCCTTAAGGTGGAGCACAGCCTGCTGGCAATCGAAGGTGCGGAGCTTTCGGATATAGTGGAGGTATTCAGCCATCAGCAGGGATTGCTGCAGTGCAGCCGTTATCTTTCGGAGCATCCGGAATGGAAGCAGATGCCTTACTTTGATACTGCGGGAAGTGCAGAGTATGTTGCAAAGGAAGGCTTGAAGTCAAAGGCGTGTATTGCGGGCAGCAAGGCAGCTTCTGTATACGGCTTGAAAATAATAAGCCCGAATATACAGGACAGCAGGAACAACAGCACCAGATTCGTCATTATAGGCAAAGAAAAGCTTGAAAATGAGAAGTCGGATAAGATCAGCATGATACTGAGTGTTCCTCACAGGCCGGGAACTCTTTACGGAATACTGAAGTACTTCGCAGAGGGTAACTGCAATCTGATGAAGATTGAGTCCAGACCTCTGGAGGGAAAGCCCTGGGAATATTTCTTCTATATTGACTTAAGCGGAAATGTAAATGAACAGGGTACAAAGGATATCCTGGCTGTAGTAGAAAAGGAAAGCTCGTATTTCAGGCTGTTGGGCAATTACAGAAGTGAGGACGGCTGCAGATTATGAAGAATGTTTATGGCTTGATAGGAGAACGGCTGGGGCACAGCTTTTCTCCGTACATTCATGGAGAGATATTCAAAAAGCTTGGAATGGAAGGAGAATACAGGCTTTTTGAACTGAAGGAGCAGGAGCTGGAGTCAGCAGTTATGGAGTATAGGCTGCAGGGTATCAGGGGCTTGAATGTCACTGTGCCTTATAAGGTTAAGATCATGGCTTATCTTGATGTGCTATCGGCAGAGGCTGAAAAAATCGGCGCAGTGAATACAATAGCATTAGCTGATGGCATACTCACAGGCTACAATACCGATTATTACGGCTTTGGGATGTCTCTTGCAAGGAGCAGGGTAGAGGTAAAGGGTAAAAGTGCTGTCATATTGGGCACTGGCGGGGCTTCTAAGGCAGTTGTGCATTATCTCATGGATAATGGAGCAAAAAGTGCCACATATGTGAGCAGGAATCCCGGTCCTGGAGCTAAAGGCTATGATGAGCTTGAAAGCCTTAAAGGGGATATGATAATAAACTGCACCCCTTGCGGCATGTATCCGAAGATGGATGTATCCCCGGTTCCCTATGGAGTATTCAGGGGGTTTGAAACTGCGGTGGATCTGATATACAATCCGGAGAAAACAATGTTTTTGAAGCAGGCTGAAGAGAATGGACTGAAAGCGGTAAACGGGCTATACATGCTTGTCGGTCAGGCTGTTGCAGCCCAGGAGATATGGAATAGTGTAAAGCTTTCGGAAGCCCAGGTGGATGATATCTATCAATGTATAAAAGCTTTGCTTTATAATAAAACAGATAAAGGTGAAAGCAATGTATAACAGCAGTAAGAATATAGTATTGATTGGGATGCCGGGCTGCGGCAAGACGACGATTGGAAAGCTGCTTGCAAAAGAGCTTGGGAGAAAGTTTATTGACATTGATAATATAGTTGAGGAGCAAGTGGGATGTACAATAAATGAGCTGTTCCGGCTGGGGGAGGAGCACTTCCGCAATCTGGAGGCTGCGGCCGTACTTGTATTGGAAAAGGAAGAGTCTTCGGTAATCGCAGCAGGGGGCGGCATAGTTAAGAGAGCTTCAAATATGGAAAGCCTGAAGAAAAACGGGATGATAGTATTTATAGACAGGTCTGTAAAGGATATAGCCGCTGATATTGATGCCACTACAAGACCGCTGCTGGCGAACGGGACAGGCAGGCTGGCAGAGCTGTATGCCGAGAGATACGGATTATATAAGAAATATAGTGATTTCATAGTCGCAAATGAAGGAAAAATGATGGAAGTAGTAGAAAATATAAAAAAAATCATATAAGAGAGGTGATTACCATAAAAATCATGATCATAAACGGCCCTAATCTGAATATGCTGGGTGTAAGGGAAAAGGAAATATACGGACATAAGAACTATAAGGATATATGCGGCTTTATAAATAAGGAAGCTGCAAAGCTTGGTATCAGTGTAGAGATAGTCCAGAACAATATAGAGGGTGAGTTGATAAACTACATACACAGAGCCTATAGGGAGGACTTTGACGGTATCGTAATAAATCCTGCGGCTTATACCCACTACAGTATAGCAATTTACGACGCATTGAAGGCCGTGGCTTTACCTGCAGTTGAAGTACATCTAAGCAACATAAATTCAAGGGAGGATTACAGGAAAATATCTGTAACGGCACCCGCCTGTATAGGTGCAATCTGCGGTTTCGGGTATTACGGCTATAAGCTGGCTCTTGAAGCGCTTTTAGATTTTGTAGAAAAAGAATAATTATGCAGAGTTTTGATTTCCATCTATGATTCCTTGAACTATGATTCCTTGAAGGTTTTCGATTGCCTCCACAGGAATTTGTTTTTTGCAGCTTTTAATTATATATATCGTGGAAAAGATTTATCAATACAAAATCAGTTGAAGCGTCTAATTTTGCGCTTTCAAAACTGTACTTTTCACGATATATGAATCAAGGAAAATGTTTTGCACATCTGAATTCAATGTAAGATGTTTAGTGCAAAACATATAGAATTTTTTCTATAAGTCAGTTTAAAATATAAAAGATATTGTCATGACTTACAAGAAAAGACTAAAAAGGTTATCTTTTAGAAATTGATGGAAGAACTTTAAAAATTCTGCATATTATTGTATAATAGACGTAATTCATCAAAAATACAGAGGGATTTATATGAGCGAGTATAGCGATCTCAGTAAGTTAAACAGGATAGGAGTCATGGGCGGCACCTTTGACCCCATCCATTACGGTCATCTTGTTGCAGCCGAGGAGGCAAGAGCAGAGTTAGGCCTTGACAAGGTCATATTTATACCTGCAGGAAAGCCTCCGCATAAACAGTTGCAGAATATAACCGATCCGGAACAACGGTATCTTATGACAGTACTCGCGACTTCATCAAATCCATGCTTCGAGGTGTCCCGCATGGAAGTGGATAAGGATGGGCTTGCATATACTTTCGATACTGTGAGGAATTTACAGCAGATATATGGTGAAGATACCACAATATATTTTATTACAGGAGCAGATGCCGTACTGGAGCTGCTGACATGGTACAGAATCAAGGAACTGCTGGCTTTATGCAAATTTATCGCCGTCACAAGACCCGGGTTTGATAAAAAGGAACTGGAACAAAAGATAGGGGAGATTTCGTCAAAATATGATGGAGAAATAATATGCATTGAAGCCCCCTTGCTTGATATTTCCTCTACAGATATCAGAGAACGGGTCAGGAATGGCAGTTCTATAAAGTATCTGCTGCCTGAGACTGTAGAGAAGTATATCGTGGAAAACAGATTATATAAGTGAAATGGACTATGTTAGGAGTGAATTCTTTATTGGATAATAACTCAATAACGGAGTACCTTAAAAGCAGCCTATCATTAAAGAGATTCATTCACTCTATTAATGTGAGCAGCACTGCCGTAAAACTTGCAGAGTTTTATGGCTGTAATTCTGAGAAGGCTGGTATAGCAGGTCTTGTGCATGACTGTGCAAGGGAGCTTGACAGGCCGCTCCTGCTGGATTGCATCGCCAAAGAGGGTATTATTGTGGATGACCTGACGCTGAGCATTAAGGAACTGCTTCATGGTCCGGCTGCCGTACATATATGCAGAAAGGTTTTTGATATTAAGGATGAAGATATATTAAGTGCTGTAAGCTATCATACAACAGGAAAGGAAAATATGACACTGCTTGAAAAGATAATATACCTGTCGGACTTTATCGAGCCTTCCAGATGCTTTGAAGGCGTGGAAGAGCTGAGGGGGCTAGCCTTCAGGAATCTGGACGAAGCTCTTTTGCTGGCATTTAATCTGTCTATTGAATACATTATATCAAAAAATGCGCCTATACATGTGAATACAATATTGTCAAGAAACTATGTGCTGAAGGGGATACAGAAAATATAAGCAGTAGAAATAATTCAATTAGAAATGGGGTTTTTAAATTTTGAGAAAGTATATTGCTGTTTTTATCGCTTCGTTTTTGATATTCTTTATTATACTTGGTGGAGTTTATTATTTATATAAATCTAATATGACTGATGATCATTTTGAGAAGACAATAGAAGAAAACCCCGAGCTTAAGCCTGAAGAAACCAAGGAAGAAGTAATAATCAACACCCTGTTCATGGGTATTGATGAAGCAAGATCAGATACTATGATTGTGGCAAGCTATAGTAAGGAGAATCAGAAGATCACCCTGCTATCGATACCTAGAGATACCAGGGTGGAGATACCGGGTTACGGCTTCGACAAGATAAACTCAGCTGCTGCCAGAAAAGAAGGTACGGCTTTGGCAATGAAGACGGTGGGCAATATGCTGGGTATTCCGATACATCATTATGTCAAGGTGAATTTTAAGGGAGCGGAGAGGATAGTTGATATTCTGGGGGGCGTAGAGGTATATGTTCCTATGAATATGGACTATGAAGATCCTGTTCAGAATCTATCCATTCACCTGAAGAAAGGAACTCAGGTGCTCAATGGTAAAAATGCCGTGAAATTTGCGAGATTCAGATCGGGCTATACTGATGCGGACTTGGGCAGGATAAAAGCCCAGCAGGAACTTATTAAGGCTTTCATTGATAAGCTTACCAGCCCCAAAATGATACCAAAGGCACTCAGCGTGATTGATGCAATGTCCAAATGCATTAAGACCAATCTTGAAAACGGTGACATAGCACATTATGCTATGAACATTAAAGATATAAAGATGGAGAACATAAAGTTCTACACCCTGCCGGGAGAAGCAGGATACAAGAATAAAATTTCTTACTTCCTGCATGATGAAGCCAAGCTCAAGGAGATGATGGAACAGATCAGTGTGGATCTTGGAGTAGCTGTTCAGTCAGAAAAAGATGATCCTTCCCAGACAGACGATTCCGTAACCTCCGCTGCTGGTGAAAAGATTATTGTAAGAGACGACATAAGGGTTCAGATACTGAATGCAGCAAAGAAAAGCGGACTGGCCTCCCAGGTCAAAAAAGAGCTGGAGGCTAAAGGTTATTCAAATATAAAAATTGGTGACACTAAGGATATGACATATGAGTACTCAAGAGTTGTAGACAGGAGCGGGGATAAAGACAAGCTTCAGGTGGTGTCCAAGGATCTGAACATCAATATTGTTGAAAGTGATATTGACAATGCCTGTGGTTATGATATAACAGTTATTATAGGAAAAGACAGGGTAAATGGAGGGATGTAATTGTTCTCAATATCAACAGAAATGGCAAACAAGGCCGTCGAGCTTTTGAAAGACAAGAAAGCCAAGGATATTAGACTATTGGATATACATGAGCTTTCTACAATATCAGATTATTTTATTATTGCAACCGGTAATTCCACAACACAGGTGCAGGCAATGAGTGATGAACTGGAAGAAAAAATGGATTTGGCAGGTTATGAGATGCATCACAAGGAAGGCTTCAGGAATGGCAGATGGATACTGCTGGACTTTGGAAATGTTATAATTCATTTGTTCCACGATGAGGAGAGGAAGTTCTACAACCTGGAGAGGCTCTGGGTGGATGCGAAATCTATCCTGGTGGAGAATGAGTAAATATATATATTAAATATTGTTTAGGGGTGTTAAAATGAGTGATAGTGTGCATCCGATACTGAAAAGCATGATACCGCTTGTCGAAGGATTGGCAAGTACCTTTGGAAAAAATTGCGAGGTTATTCTGCATGATATCAGAAATCCACAGAGTTCAATAATCGCAATAGCAAACGGACATATAACAGGAAGGACCGTCGGCAGTCCTATGAGCGAATATGGTTTGGCTGATCTCCGCAAAGGGCAGTTTGATAAACCCAGAGTGAACTACAAAAAAAAGACAAAGGATGGTAAGCTGCTGAAATCCACATCGCTGTATATTAAGGATGAAAAAGGAAAGCTTATAGGCTTTCTATGCATCAACTATGATATTTCAGAGCTGACCATTGCGAAAAATATTATTAGTGATCTGACAAACATAATTGATGATGCAGACTTCTGTGAAGACAACGAAGAAAGCTATGGAAGCACAGTCAATGAAATGCTTAGTATGATAGTAAACAAGACCTTGGATTCTGTAGGAAAGCCTGTTGCTTTCATCTCCAAGGAAGAAAAGGTCAACATAGTTCAGCTTTTGGATGAAAAGGGAGTATTCCTTATTAAAGGTGCGATCGACTATGTTGCAAAGGTTTTATGTGTATCCAGGTATACGGTTTACAACTATCTGGATGAGACAAGAGTGAATGATTAAATGTAAGCGGAAGGTGCATATACACAGCCTGTGATATGCACCTTTTTCATTTTTTTTTGGAGGTATCAATAAAAAAAAGTAATGTTTATGATTTTTTTGCATATTGTATTTATTGTGTTAAGGTGTTAACCAATAAATATAATATGGAGGAATGTGTATGACTGTACTGAGAGAAAGACAGGGTCAGGCGCTTATCAGATATGATGAGCAGACAGCAGGTGGGAAAAAGCATGACATGAGGTTTGAATGGTGGTTCAATACCCAGAAGATGAAAGAGGGAGTCAAGCTGGAGGAGAAGGATGGGAAAACCCATATATACTGTTTTGAGTTCAAAGGCAGCTATAGGGAGCACTGGCTCATGGAAGAGTTTGACCGGAGGGTTCCGAGACATGTAGTTGTATAGTGGAATCATATATTATACAATAATAACAGAAGATGAAAATCTATGTATTAAATGTATGGGAGGAATAAATGTGACAAAAGAAACCATTAGGACAGAAAAGGCACCTGCCGCCATTGGTCCTTATTCCCAGGCTGTGAAGTATGGAAATATGCTGTTTACTTCAGGTACATTAGGAATCGATCCCGTCACCGGTTCATTTGCAGAAGGCGGAATCCAGGCACAAACAAAGCAGTGCCTTGAAAACCTGAAGGCTTTACTGGAGGCTTCAGGAAGCAGCCTTGAAAAAGTGCTTAAAACCACGGTTTTTATTAAGGAAATGAATGATTTTCCAAAAATCAATGAAATATATGGGCAATATTTTACAAAGGAACAGCCAGGCAGGTCCTGTGTGGAGGTTGCCAGACTGCCTAAGGATGCGCTTATAGAAATAGAGGCCATAGCCTTTATATAAAAAGATAACGCCATTTGGCGTTATCTTTTTATATAGGATACACTTCTGTATTTTTTCCGTTTTAGCCTGAACAACATGACTGCGGTCCTGTACAGCAGGAAAGTGGCAGCCACCCATAATAACCACCAGAAGCTCAACTTTTTGACAGGAGCTTCGATTTCAACCGAAGAGAGAAGGTCTACTTTTTTTACCTCTTTGCCATTGACATTAATGAGCATTGTTCCAAGCACTTCGCCTTTTTTGACAGTTTCCCTCATTGTATCATCTGTCTTAATCTCCATTTCCACTTTATCTCTTTCCTCCTGGGAAAGTACCAGGGAGAAATCTTCAGCAGCCAGAAGGTTGATTTTCTCCTCGCCCTCTTTTACTGAAACAGAGGTAACTATCTGATCCTTTTTCAGTATTTCTACATTCTGATAGTTTGCAAAACCATACTCGAAAAGAGCTACGGTGTCTTTGTAAACATTTTGACCATCGGCGCCCATTATTACAGATATAAGCTCCAGATCACCTTTTTTTGCACCGCCTACAAGGCACTGCTTCGATTTAGTGGTATAACCTGTTTTGATGCCTGTGGCATATTCATATCTGAAATTATCATAAGTCTCCCATATAAGCTTGTTACTGTTTGTAATATAATTTCTTTCTTCCTGCTTGTTTGTCTTTGGAATTGTATATTTGACCTCTTTTACTACACTCCTGAATTTCTCCAGTGTCATTGCGTACTTTGCAATCATTGCCAGATCTCTCGCTGTTGTGAAGTGATTGTCACTATGAAGGCCGTTAGGATTCACAAAGCTTGTATTTGTTGCGCCCAATTCCTTTGCCTTGCTGTTCATAAGCTCGGAAAACTCCTCCACAGAACCGGAGATATGCTCTGCTATGGCTACAGCTGCATCATTGGCTGATTCCAGCATCAATGCGTACAACAGCTGTTCCATGGTAAGCTGCTCACCGGTTATGAGGTAGATCTGGCTGCTTCCTCTTTCTATAAGCGGCGGATTCTTGCCAACTGTTATAACCTCGTCCATTTTCCCGTGCTCTACTGCCAGAAGGCCTGTCATTACTTTGGTCGTACTCGCAGGATAGCGTTTTTCATCTGCATTTTTTTCGTATAATACCTTTCCGGATCTTGCATCTATCAATATGGCTGATGGAGCGGTAATCTCCGGTACGTCTCCATGAACCGTTATAAAAGACATAAATATGCTCAATATCAAAAAATATAAAACAAGTTTTTTCATCAATTCCTCCTGCGAATATGTATAAGAATGTGTTTTAAATAAGAACTCGGTTTTTAGTCGCTAGTCACTGGTCGTTAGTCTCCAGATTCCCAGGTATTCCTTATAAGTATAGGCCTGGTACAGCCTTCGAAGGCCTGCTCTAATCTAGTGACTAGAGTCTGGCGGCTAGCGACTCATTGTGCCCGTGGTGGCGCAATAACATTAGTATACCAAAAAAAATTGCCAATGGCACCCCTTTGTTAGAAATTTGTTGATATAATTGCGTGGAAATATATGATATACATATTACAACGTGTAAAAGAAGGAAATATATTACAAATGTAGAAATATATATAAAAGATTAAACAGGCTTATGGAGGAGATACAAATGATATACATTACAAGAACACAAAAATCCTTGCTTGTAGCTGCTGTACTTGTATTGGTCATAATAAGCGGTACTATATATTTGAGGCAGGAAAAGGCCACGGAAATCAGTCTTGGTGAAGCTGTAGAGCTTAAAGAAGCTGCTGTTCCTTCTCCTGCCGAGGTGGAAGCTCATAAAGAACCTGAAGAAATATCGGTATATATATGTGGAAATGTGAAAAAACCTGGCGTTATAAAGGTCCCGGAGGGAACCCGCCTTGACGAAGCGGTCAGAATGGCGGGGGGAACTTGCGAAAATGCGGATTTGAATGCAGTGAATCTTGCTTACAGGCTGGTCGACGAGGATATGATATATATACCCAAAATTGGTGAAGAACCGAAAAGTACAGACAAGGCCATACCCGGGGTGAGTACTGTCAAAAGTATAAATATAAAGGAACCCGGCAAGGTAAATATAAATACAGCAGGAGCAAACGAGCTCGAGACTCTTGATGGGGTGGGGCCGGCGACTGCAAGGTCAATCATAGAATACAGGGAAGAGTCGGGGCCCTTTGAGTCCATTGAGGATATCAAACAGGTAAAGGGTATTGGTGACGGCAAATTCAACAGTATTAAGGATGATATAACAGTAGAATAAGGACAGTAAAAGGGATGGAGCACATAAGGATGCACAGCTGCTTATACTTATAAATGTTAGCTGATATGCATCCTTTTTGCTTTGTGATATAATAGTGGGGAAGTTGGGAATATCTAATGATAAAGCCCCTTAAAGTATATCTCTTCTTGAGTATGCGGGGCACTGAATCCCTTCTGGAAGGAGGCAGTATAATGAATAACAACGAGAGAGTCAGACTTACTCAAATGACTAAAAGCTCAGGGTGAGCCGCTAAAATAGGTCCTGATACCCTGGCACAGGTTCTGTGTCAGCTGCCTAAATTTCATGATGAGAATTTAATAGTAGGTATAGAAACATCCGACGATGCTGCCGTATACAAGATAGGTGAAGATAGAGCCTTGATCCTGACCATGGATTTTTTCACACCAATTGTAGACGATCCTTATACCTTTGGCCAGATAGCCGCCGCCAATTCTTTAAGCGATGTATATGCCATGGGCGGCAGACCTGTTACTGCAATGAATATAGCATGTTACCCCACCTGTCTGCCGATGAATATCCTGACGGAAATCCTTAAGGGTGGAGCGGATAAGGTTGCTGAGGCAGGTGCGATAGTTGTCGGAGGACATACTGTAGAAGATGATGAGCCCAAATTCGGCCTGTCTGTAATGGGAATGGTGCATCCTGAAAGGGTGACAGCGAATTCAGGAGCTGAGCCGGGAGACATGCTGGTGCTTACGAAGCCTTTGGGCGTAGGTATATTAAATACTGCAATAAAGGCTGATCTGGTTGACGGGATTGCATACAAAAAAGCAGTGGAGAGCATGTCATACCTCAATAAGGATGCCTGTGAAGCAATGATAAAGGTGGGAGTTAAGGCCTGCACCGATATAACAGGCTTCGGCCTGCTGGGCCATGCCTATGAGATGGCGGAGGCAAGCGGGGTTTCTCTGGAAATATGGTCTGATTATCTTCCTATAATAAAGGAGAGCATTAGCTTTGCAAAAATGGGGATAATTCCGGCCGGTGCATATAACAATGAAGGATATCTGGAAGGGCATATAAGTTTTTCTGACAGCATAAAACAGGAGATAAGGGATATAATGTATGACCCGCAGACATCAGGAGGGCTTCTTATAGCAGTACCGGAGAAGTCTTTGGAACTGCTGATGGAAGAGCTCAGGAAAAGAAACAAGACAGACTTCAATGTAATAGGTAAGGTGAAAGCTAAAAGTGAGTATGCGATAACGGTAATATAGGTGCGGGGTGCGAGGTACGAGGTGCGAGGTACGGGGAGAGGGAAATGACATTCCCCAGTATAAGCTTCGAAGAAACAGCTTAAACCTCGAATCTCGAATCTCGAATCTCGAATCTGGTTTTTGGAGGTAGAGCATGATGGATAAAAGGCAGATACTGAGCAGTATACCCTCTGTTGATGAGCTATTAAGGGAAAAGGATATAGAAAGACTTGAAGGTCTTTATCCCAGAACTGCAATAGTAGAAGGCATAAGAGAATACCTGCAGGAATACAGGAAGCTTGTTATGGCTTTGGATAAAGAGAAGGACCTTGCTTCAGTCAGTGAGTCCAATATGATAAGCGGTATAGTGGAAAAAGTTCATGAGCTCATGAGAAGCAATCTTATCAATGTTGTCAATGCAACGGGTGTAGTGCTTCATACAAACCTTGGAAGATCTCCCATGAGCAGCAGGCTTAAGGAAACTGTATGGGATATTGCCTCAAGGTATTCTAACCTGGAAATGAATCTGGAATCAGGGGAAAGAGGCTCCAGATATTCACACGTGGAGGAACTCCTCTGCAAGCTTACAGGAGCTGAGGCTGCAATGGTAGTGAATAATAACGCAGCCGCAGTTATGCTGGTCCTGAGTACTATGGCCAAAGGCCATGAGGTAGTGGTGTCCAGGGGACAGCTGGTTGAGATCGGAGGCTCCTTCAGGGTGCCTGATGTAATGGGGCAAAGCGGCGCTTCACTTGTCGAGGTCGGCACTACAAACAAGACACATATTTCCGACTACGAAGGAGCCGCCAATGAAAATACTGCAGCACTGATGAAGGTGCATACCAGCAACTACAGGATACTTGGCTTCACAAGCCAGGTGGAATCCGAGGATCTGGTCGCCCTGGGCAGGAAGCTTAAGCTGCCTGTAATAGAGGACCTGGGAAGCGGAATGCTTATGGAGCTGACTGAGTTTGGGCTGCCTTATGAGCCTACGGTACAGCAGGCTGTAAAGGCAGGTATGGACGTGGTGACCTTCAGCGGTGACAAAATGCTGGGCGGACCTCAGGCAGGTATAATAGTGGGCAGCAGAGAGTACATCGGTAAGATGAAAAAGAACCCTCTTACGAGAGCCATCAGGATTGACAAACTGACTTTGGCGGCCCTTGAAGGGACTTTAAGGCTTTATATGGATAAAACGCTTGCATTGAAGGAGATTCCGGTGCTCAGAATGCTTACCATGAGCAGTGAAGAGCTTGGTAAAAGGGCAAAACGCTTCGGCAGTCGGTTGAAAAAAAGTACAGGCATAATAGGAGAGGTCAGCATAGAGGAAGAGTTTTCCGAGGTGGGCGGAGGCTCCATGCCCCTGCATAAAATGCCAACCAGGGTTATAGCCATAAAGCCTGAAGGAGTATCACTGGAGGAGCTGACGGAAGGGCTTAGATCTTACAGGATCCCTGTAATAGCAAGGATAAGCAGGGATAGACTTATACTGGATGTCAGGACAATTATGGATGATGAATTTGAGACTGTTGAAAACGCTCTGGTTTGGGCTTATACAAAACATAAAAGGAACAGTTTGCGGGAAGGTGAGGGTCAGGCTTGAAAAACGTTATAATTGGAACGGCGGGACACATAGATCACGGTAAGACAACCCTTATAAAAGCCCTGACAGGAAGGGACACTGATAGGCTTAGGGAGGAGAAGGAAAGAGGGATATCTATTGAACTGGGCTTCACATATTTTGACCTTCCAAGCGGCAGAAGGGCTGGAATCATAGATGTTCCCGGGCATGAAAGATTTATTAAGAACATGCTTGCGGGAGCGGGAGGAATTGATGTAGTCGTACTTGTAATAGCTGCTGATGAAGGAGTAATGCCTCAGACCAGGGAGCATCTCAACATACTTTCGCTTCTCAGGGTAAAAAAGGGGATAATAGCTCTTTCTAAGAAGGATATGGTGGATCAGGAATGGCTTGATATGATAACCGAACAGATCAGAGATGAGGTTCAGGATTCATTTCTCAAGGAAGCAAAGATAATACCTGTGTCGTCTGTTACCGGTGAGGGGCTCAAGGAACTTGTCGCGGAGATAGATAGTGTGACCGGGGTGGTGGAGGAGAAGGATACCCACGAGGTATTCAGGCTTCCTGTGGACAGGGCTTTCACTATAACAGGCTTCGGAACTGTGGTGACAGGTACGCTTATTTCAGGCAGCATAAATGAAGGGGACAAGGTGGAGATATACCCCCACAGGACAGAAACAAGAGTGCGCTCGATACAGGTTCATGAAAAAAGTGTAAAGACTGCCTATGCAGGTCAGAGGGTGGCTGTCAATATAGCTAATGTTAAGCTGGATGAAATACAAAGGGGAGATGTGCTGGCACAGCCCGGGCGTATGGAGGTCACCATGATGCTGGACGCAAGGCTGGAGATGCTAAAAAGCGCTGATAAATCCATTGACAACAGGGACAGGTTGAGGCTTTATCATGGTACTTCAGAAATAATGTGCAGGGTGGTGCTTCTTGACAGGGAGGAACTGAAACCCGGGGAGAGCGCCTTTGTGCAGCTGAGGCTGGAGGAAGAGACAGCCTGTATGAAAGGGGACCGTTTTGTCATAAGGACATATTCCCCAATGCTGACTATAGGGGGCGGCACGGTGCTGGAGCCTAATCCGCCGAAAAGGAAGCGCTTTAAGGAAGATGTCATTGAGGAGCTTAAGATTAAAGAACAGGGTGATCCTGAAGAAGTGATCGAGGGATACCTTATACAGAACAGCGGTAAATATCCGGAGAGGAAGGCCATCATAAAAGCTGTCGGGAACATCGGAGCAGAGCTTTTCGACAAGATTACCGCCGGACTGCTGGAAAAGAAGCTTATTAATGAGTTCAGGCTCGGAGATGAGACTTATGTACTGCATATCAGATATTTGAAGGATGTTGAGAAAAAGCTTGAAGAGATACTTGAGACTTACCACAGGAAGAATCCGCTAAAGAGCGGGATTTCAAAAGAAGAGCTGCGGACAAGGATTTTCGAAGGAATGAAACCCAGACTGGCGGATCTGATTTTCGGATATTTTGAAGCTAGCGGTGTCATTAAGCTTGATAACCAGTATGTGGCAAAAAGTGGCTTTACAGTGCAGTTCAACAAGCTTCAGACACAGATAAGGGATACGATCAGAAGAAGCTACAGTGAGAACCGCTTCAATCCTCCAAAGGTTGTGGAGCTGGCTGAGGCAAACCGCCTGGATAAGGAGCAGTGTCTGCTGGTATATAACACTTTGATAGAAATGGGTGAGCTTGTAAAGCTGGGCGAGGATATTGCCGTCTCAAAAGACGCCTATGATGAAGCTGTGGGGCTTATAAGAAAGCAGATAAAAGAGAATGGTCCGATACAGCTTGGTCAGTTCAGGGATCTTCTGGGTACCAGCAGGAAATATGCAATGGCTCTTCTGGACTATTTTGATCAGAACAGGATCACAAGGCGTGTCGGAGATAACAGAATATTGTTTTAACAGAACCTGCAGAAGAGGAATATACTGTTATAAATCCACTGATCGGGAGGTTGTGATATGTACCAGTATATCTGTCCTTATTGGAAGAAAATGAAGTCTTTTTATGACCCTTATGAGGAATCTTATGGGATGAACAGGCAGAAGAAGTTTACCAAAGAGCAGGCTCTGGAAATCGGAAAAGCAATAGGTATAGATTTTGACAAGATCGACCTGGAGCAATTCAGGATGGGCCTTGAGGTGGAGCTGGAGCACGGCACCATGTTCCCACAGGCAAATGTAACATATGATGACCCGATACTTACAGGTAAAATCGCCTATGCACATCTCCTTGAGCTGCCGGATTATTATACAAGATTGGCTGAACTGGAAACAGAGAAAAGGTTTTATTGGGGAGTTGAGGACTGACCTTCAGTCCTCTTCTTCATGCAATCATATACCTCGCGGGTAATGCTTCTGAAGAGGGATTGTACATTGGAACCGCTGCCCTTGCTCATTATAACCATTATATAGGGATTGCCCTCAAGGAATATTATACCTGCATCGTTATATACTCCTTCCCCCGAGCTGGTGCCGGTCTTATGGGCAACAGGGGATCTGTAGTCTACTCCTGCCGGAAGCCTGTTTGAATATACATTATCAAGGAGGGATTCCATAAAAAGCTTGTCATTATCTACACCGAAGGTCTTTCCTGCATACAGCAGGTCAAGCACATAGCCCAGATCCCTGGGGGTAGTCCTTGGGGACCGGGATATTCCGTACCTTTTTATATTGTTCTTTACTGAGGTGCCCTGTGCCGGCATTATTTCGCTGTATACCAGACTATGCCTGGTACCAAGCTTCCTGAGAGTATCGTTTATCAGCTCCGAGCCAAGATGACGCAGGGTTATATTGAAGTAATCATTAACAGAGTGGCTTATCATCCTGGGCAGTATTTTTTTCAGATTGTATTGGCTTTTGGTGATCCTGTCAGTATAGGTTTTGTCCAGTTCAAGCTCACCGCAGTTGTTCATATGGTACATTACCGCTGCTGATAGAAGCTTGCAGGTGGAGGCTGTATTGAAGTAACCCTCCTCAGGGTTGTCGAGGTTTGTTTTTTCTGCGTTATAAGCATATTCAAAGCCTGTATTCAGTTCCTTTATATATATTCCCATAGTACCTTTTCCGCTGTTTTTATAGAAGCTGTCGATCCTGTTCATTACTATAGCCTCAATTTCCTTGCTGAAATCAGAAGCTGCCTGCAGTTGAACCTCATCGGGCTGGCTGGAAACCGGCTGCTCCGGGGTAGGTTCAACTGCAGGAGCAGCTGCCGGTACAGGCTCCGGAGCAGGGGTTACCTCCACAGGCAGTGGATTTGCTGTCTGAAGCACCGTGTCGTTTGGTTCAACACTGTATGTGATATAGGAGCACGTAAATAAAACAAGAGAGATCAAGGTGAATACCTTTAAGGTTTTATACATCTGATGCCCCCCAACTAAATATATTGCAGGATTACAATCAATAAAATATATGCGGCGCCTTATGTAAAATAAAGTTATCCATCAAAAAAATGTTGAATTTTCAATAGAAACTTCATTATGGTACTTTTGATCTGATATTTAGCACAGTTTACAGAATATTACATAAAATAGTGTTGACAACGTAAAATTGAAGTGTTATTCTGATTTCAAAGCGGAGATTTAACAAACAGAACCATTTTTCCTATTATTTGTTAGGTTAAAATGCCCGTTATTTGTTAAATCCCTAATAAATAATAGGAGGTAAAGAAATGGCAGACAAAAACCTTACATGCAAGGATTGCGGTAAGACTTTCGTGTTCACGGAAGGTGAGCAGGCTTTCTACAAGGAAAAGGGCTTTGAGAACGAACCGCAGAGATGCCCTGATTGCAGAAAGGCTAAGAAGGCGCAGAACAACAGGAACAGAGACTTCAGAAGGTAGTGGTATCACACTGTAAGAAGCGCTAAAGGATCTGAATGGACAGAAAGCTTAGACCATTGAATTTCAATGGTCTTTCTTTGTGTAAGTATAGAAGCATCGAAAGTGTATAAACTATTACGCTTTACAGACAATAACTAATAAAGCAATAATAAAGGAGATGTTCTATGCCTTGGGTAATCAGCTTTATCTCTTCTTGGATAGTGTTTTTTGCTTTAGTCGACTATAAGACTCTTAATAAAAATATATACGGAGGAATTCTGGCATTGACTCTTGCGAGCCTGGTGGACTATGGAGGGCAGCAATTGGAGCTGTACAAGTTTTATGATATTATCATATCATGGGCCGGGTGCTCTGCATTCTATAAGTTCGGTCCCATTTTCACCATGGGTATAATATTCTGCCAGTATGTCCCCCGGGATAAGCGGCTGCAGGCAGTAAACATATTCGTATCTTCAATATTATATATACTGCTTGAAATATCAATCATTAAATCAGGAGTGGCTGAATATATACACTGGAACACAGCAGCCAGTTTTGTGATAAACATATTGACCTTTGGATCCCTCACCTGGCTCACACTGGCGTTTCTGCGGGACGGTTAAATTTTTAAAATTTTAAAAATTTTGCATGATTTGTTGACATAGAGTGGCATAAGTGCTATACTTATCTGGAATATGAGATTTAACGATATTAAAACCATTTCCTACTATTATCTATTAGGACAATGCATAATGTTTGAAAGTTGTTAAATCCTAATAAATAATAGGAGGTATAAATAATGGCAGACAAGAATTTGACTTGCAAAGACTGCGGAGCAGAATTTGTATTTACAGAAGGCGAACAGGCTTTTTACAAAGAAAAGGGTTTTGAAAACGAACCGCAGAGATGCCCTGATTGCAGAAAAGCAAAGAAAGCACAGAGAAACAACAACAGAGACTTCAGAAGATAATATCGCTATGAAAGGTCATTGAATTATTCAATGGCCTTTTTTATTTGTTAGTGGTGCACTCTGACATTTGGGAATAGAAATTTCCGCTTTGCAGAAAATATTAATGCAAGCAAAAATACTATATTATCATACTATTTCAAAGTCACCCATAAGAGGAGGGAAAATATGCGTGAAGGTTTGATACCGACTCTGCTTGGAAGTACTGTCCTGGCTGCAGGAACAGTGATCAGAGGAATTGATATGAAAAAACACGGCATGCACAAGAGAGATGTAATTCCAATGATTGGCGCAGGCCTGGTAGGTTTTGGTTTGGCTCATGTAATACTGGGGACCATAGACCTTGCTGAGAAATAGATTTCAATATGAAGAAAACGGTAGGGATGTAATAGTCTCTGCCGTTTTGCTTTTATCCGGTAAATCAAAACACAGGATATACGGTTGTTTACCATAAGTATCCGGAAATGTTATACTAGTGTAAATCTTATATATAATGGAACATGGAGGAATGAATGTGAGGAGCATACTATTGATGGAAGATGATCTGAGCCTGATTGAAGGCCTGAAATTCTCCCTTTCCAGGCAAGGCTTCGATGTAACTGTTGCCAGAACTGTAAAGGAAGCAAAAGAGTGCTTTAACAGTAATAAATATGAGCTTGTAATACTGGACCTGATGCTGCCTGACGGCAGCGGCTTTGATATGTGCAGAGAAGTCAGGAAGAAATCAGATGTACCGCTTATCTTCCTCACAGCCTCCGACGAAGAAGTGAATATCGTAATGGGCTTGGATATAGGGGGAGATGACTATATCACAAAGCCCTTCAGATTGAATGAGCTGATATCGAGAATAAACGCCGCATTGAGGCGTTCCGGCCTGGTTAAGGAGCAGACCGCGGAACTGAGCTCGAATGTTATCACAGTTAACCTACTGGAAGGAAGGACTGTGAAGAACGGCAAGGATATAGAGCTCACTTCTGCGGAATACAGGTTGTTATGTCTGTTCATGCGCAATCCCAGAGTCATATTGTCCAGGGAGCATATAATACAGAAGCTTTGGGACTGTGATGAAAGCTTTGTCGATGACAATACACTTGCTGTCTATGTCAGCAGGCTGCGTGAAAAAATCGAAGACGATCCGAAACACCCGGCATTCCTGGTGACAGTAAGAGGAATGGGGTATAAGTGGAATATACGTTGAGAAGCACTAATGTGAGGGATATGTTATGAGTATATTGGAAAACAGAAGTGAAAAAAGGTTTATGGCTCTATTGGTCATTGCATTAATATCAGGGATCATTACGGCACAAATTTTCGCTTATGTGAATGCCGTCCATTTCAAGAAGCAGATGATCGCACATGATTATGAGGTGGCAGGATATCTCAGCAGTAAGCATCCGGAGCTGAATGCTGAAATCTGGGAGGCATTTACGGCGGAGAAATTCCCGGATGATCTGGAGACGGGAAAAAGCTTGCTGGAGAGGCCGGGATATAAGTATAGTATGCTTCTGGACCTGGTTGCCCGGGCGAGGGGATTTTATACGGCAAACAGGGCGGCGAGCCTTATACTCTCGATGCTGTTCAGTCTTGCAGTATTGTCAGTCACCTGGTCGTTTTTGCAGAACCGGTACAGGAAGATCAATCAGTATTATAAAGCTGTGAACAGGATAATGGAGGGTGAGATCACAACAAGGCTGGAGGATAATGAAGAGGGAAACCTGGCAAAGCTTGCTGCATCCATTAACATGATGACTACATCTCTGTACACTCATGTTGAAAAGGAGAAGCAGAGCAGGATATTCTTAAAGGATGTCCTGACAAATGTATCCCATCAGCTTAAGACTCCACTGTCTGCCCTTGCCATGTATGTGGATATCATGAAGGAAGAAGATCCTGATAACGATGTAATAGCAAAGTTTCTGGGCAAAAGCGGGAATGAGCTTGACCGCATGCAGGTATTGATAGCCAACCTTCTGAAGCTGGCAAAACTGGATGCGGGGATCATTGAACTCAATAAAAGCAGCAATTCCTTGAAGGATATCGTGGAAAAAGTGGCTGAAAGCTTTGAGACCAGGCTTATTAAGGAGCAGAAGATCTTTGAGCTGAAGTCGGACGGCAGTATCGGATATTTCTGTGACAGGGAATGGATGTATGAGGCTATAAGCAACCTGTTTAAAAATGCCGTGGAGCATACCGGGACAGGAGCTTACATAAAGGTTTCCATTGAGGAGACACCGCTGGTTGTAAGGATTTCTGTTGAGGATAATGGGGAAGGCATTCACCCCGAGGATATCAACTACATTTTCAAAAGGTTTTACAGGAGCAGGTTTTCGCAGGACAAGCAAGGGACCGGTATAGGACTGAACCTGGCAAAGGCTGTTGTGGAAATGCATGACGGGTTCATATCTGTGGAAAGCATAATGAAGGAAAGAACGAAATTTACTATACATCTGCCGGGCTTACAGAATTGTAAGATTTGATTCATATAGCAGTAAGGTTGATCTGTTATTCTGTATCTGTTCCTAAAGGAACAATCAGAATAATAACTGAGGTGGCAAAAGTGGAAATTTTGAAAACTGTAAATTTGTCAAAAACATACGGAAAGGGCGAGGCCAGGGTAGAGGCCTTGAAGGATGCGTCCTTTTCCGTTTCAAAGGGAGAATTCGTTTCTGTTGTAGGACCGTCAGGCTCGGGGAAAAGCACGCTTCTTAACCTGCTTGGAGCCTTGGATATGCCGACAGCCGGTAAAGTGTTTTTAGACGGCAGGGATATTTTTACCATGAAGGAGGAGGCGCTGGCGATCTTCAGGAGGCGCAGCATAGGATTCGTTTTTCAGGCATATAATCTGGTGCCTGAGCTTAATGTTATGGAGAATATAATATTGCCGCTGCTGTTGGATTATAAAAAGCCGGATGAGCAATACATCGGCGAGCTGCTCAATACACTGGGACTTGCAGATAGGAAGCACCACCTGCCCAGCCAGCTTTCGGGAGGACAGCAGCAGAGGGTGGCAATTGGGAGGGCCCTGGCAGCAAGGCCTGCGATCATCCTGGCTGACGAGCCTACAGGAAATCTTGACAGCAAAAACAGCAGGGATGTGATTGAGTTGTTGAAGCTGTCTGTGGACAAATACAATCAGACGTTGATCATGATCACTCATAATGAAAACTATGCTTCCTTTGCAGACCGGGTCTTCCAGGTTGAGGACGGAGTGGTGACGGAGCTTGGAGGTGGCAGGAAATGAAGCACTACCTGGCACTTGCCTCCAGATATCTGTCTGCACACCGCAAGAGGACCCGGCTTTCAATAATAAGCATAGCTGTATCCGTCGCCCTGATTACCGGAATATTCTCGATGGTGGATGTTTTTATGAGGTTTGAAAAGCTGCAGGTGATATATGAGTATGGGAATTATCATCTAGCGTTGAAAGATCCTTCCGACGAAGAGATTTCTGCTGTCCGGAACCGTATAGACGTTCAGAACTCAGGAAGCTGGAAGGATCTCGGAAAAGGAATGATCAATGGGGACGACTGCAGGCTTGGAGCCCTGGATGAAGCTTTTGCGGGGAATCTCAACATAAAAGTCATTGAAGGGAAATATCCTGTGGAAGAAAATGAGATAATGCTTGAAAAATGGGCTACTGAAAGCCTTTTTCTCAATGCAGGCATTGGAGACAGGGTCCGGATTTCATTTGAAGGCAGCACTGAAAGGGAATTTGTAATAAGCGGGATCTATAATGATCTGGGAGACCTGAAAGCGGCAGTGGTGCCCGGGGTATTCCTGTCTACTGCTGCCGTAAAAGATATGGCTCCCGAATTTTCCGATCTGTATCTAGTTGAGTTTAACGAAAAGGTGGATATCAACAAAGCGATAAAAGAGATCAAAACCGGACTTGATATTGCCGACGGCAGAATCGGACTCAATAACCATCTGATGGCAGTCATAGGGCAGAGTGAGCACAAGGCAGCCACCGGCTTGTATACCATAGGAGGCATTTTGTTCTTCATAGTGCTTGTGGCGGGTGTGGTCATGATATACAATACCTTTAACATATCTGTAATGGAAAGAGTAAGGCAGTTCGGGCTGCTAAGATGTGTCGGCGCATCACAGTCGCAGATAAGGAAGCTTGTAAGAAAAGAAGGGCTTATAATAACCTTCCGTGCAATTCCCCTGGGGGTACTTGCCGGGATGCTGATGACCTTTGCCTGTTCAGCCGTATTGAAGTTCTTCAACAACTCGCTTTTCGGGGAAATTCCCTTGTTCAGCATAAGCCTGACAGGTATAGCGGCAGGGGTAGTAATAGGTTTCCTAACAGTTTTCATGGCTTCCCTGCTGCCTGCTAAAAAGGCTGCGCGGGTTTCTCCCGTGAATGCTGTTACAGGAAGCAATGATATAAAGCTCACGAAAATGAAGAAGCGGGGTCTCTTAACAAAGCTTCTGCATGCTGAAACAGCAATGGGAATAAATAATGCTACCATGAAGAAGAAAACACTTTTTCTGATGACCTGTTCAATCGCAATAAGTATAATAATGTTACTAGGCTTCAATGTTTTTATTGATTTCCTGCATGCCTCTCTCAAAACAACAAAGCCTTATACTCCTGATATCTCTCTGGTATCGGAACAGGGAATAAGTAATGAACTGTATGAAAAGCTGTCAAGGATTGACGGAGTCAAAAAAGTATACGGGAGAATGTTTGACTATGTTGATGCGGCCTTTGATGCCTCAAGGCTGACCGCCTCATATAAAGAGAGCATGAAAGGGCTTGAGGTAAAGGATAACGGTTTGTTTGTGCCCCCAGAAAAATCCTGGTTGATTTCCTATGATAAAAACCAGTTGAATTGGGCGAAAAGGGATCTGATTGCAGGAGAGCTTTCAGAAGCTGCAATGAATGAAAAGAATGGAGTCATAGCAGTTGCGGGGCATTTGAGGAAAAATATCACAGTAAATACTGCCAGGCTTCAGCTGGGTGACAAGGTTTATATTGAAACTGAAAAAGGAACGAGAGAACTGACTGTTATGGGAATATTACGTACGGTGCCTTTCGGCAGTCCGAAGCTGACCCTGGCCACCTTCATTACAACAGAAGCATTATTTACTGAAATAACCGGCGAAGCTTCATTCAAAGTCGTCGAGCTCCAGCTCCGGCGCAGAAGCGATGAAAGAGCTGCAGATGAGATAAAAGGCATGGTGGATGCAGGCATATCCTTCAT
The DNA here is from genome assembly GCA_035627615.1 of Clostridia bacterium. Taxonomy (GTDB): domain Bacteria; phylum Bacillota; class Clostridia; order Lutisporales; family Lutisporaceae; genus BRH-c25. Next base: position 184,697 of record DASPLL010000017.1, on the reverse strand, counting down.
GGACAGGCGCCAGCAGAATACTGAGATGAACCAGCTCTACCTGACGATGGCGGTCTTCGTATATGGTTTTGTGGCAGTAATTGCCCTGATAAGCATTTTGAACATCATAAATACCATTAACACCAGTGTAGCTTCGAAAACCAGGTATCTTGGAGTCATACGGGCAATCGGAATGTCGGGCAGGCAGCTTAACAGAATGGTGCTTACGGAAGCGGCGACATACAGTGTGACAGGCTGCATCACCGGCTGTATACTTGGGGTGCTGCTGCAAAAGGCATTGATCACCAATTATCTTGCCAATTTTCATATAGTCTGGAAATTCCCTTTGTTAGAAATAATAATAATTTCAGTAATAGCCTTGCTGGTAACATTGTTTTCGGTTATCAGCCCGCTGAAAAGGATAAGGTCAAGGGGCATATCAGAGGTGATCAACTCCCTGTAAAATACGGCATTGAAGATGGACAATTGTTCCTGCGTAGATTAAAATAATAAATAACGGATAATTGGTCGATATTTTGAAACGAGGGATATGAAATGAGAAATATTGTTGATCTGAACAGCGATGTAGGGGAGAGCTTCGGAGCCTATAAGCTCGGACTGGATGAAGAGGTGCTCAGGCATGTTTCTTCAGTCAATGTTGCATGCGGCTGGCATGCGGGGGACCCGATGGTCATGGAAAGAACAGTTGCCATGGCAAGGGAGAACAAGCTGGGAATAGGCGCGCACCCCGGATATCCCGACCTGATGGGCTTTGGAAGAAGGAATATAGAGATTACTCCGAAGGAAGCCAGGAGCTATCTGATTTATCAGATCGGCGCCCTTGCTGCATTTGCCCGGGCTGCAGGTACATCCTTGCAGCACGTGAAGCTCCACGGGGCTTTTTATAATATGGTGTCGGCAGATGCCGCACTGGCAAAGGAGGCAGCCAGGGCGATCCATGATGTGGACAGACAGCTTATAGTCCTTGCTTTGGCCGGCAGCGAGCTGGTGAAGGCAGCCAGGAAGTATGACCTGAGGGTAGCGGAAGAAGTATTTGCCGACAGGGCATATAATCCGGACGGCTCCCTGGTTTCCAGGAAACTGGCAGGAGCGGTTATACATGATAAGGATACCGCCATTCTCAGGGTAAAAAGAATGGTCACGGAGAGAAAGGTCACTGCCATAGATGGGACGGATATAGCGATAAATGCAGATTCGATCTGTGTACACGGCGACAACCCTGAGGCCGTAGCCTTTGTAAGGCTGATCAGGGAAAGGCTGGAGGCTGACGGGATACAGATCGGACCCATGAAGGAATTTATATGACGATCAGGAATGAGGTGATCATATGTACGGAAAAGGACATTACCTGATATCCGGTGACAAAGGCCTGGTAGTTGAGTTCGGAAATGATATAAGTGAAGCAGTGAACAGGAAGGTAAGGAATATGTATCTGGCAGTCCGGAAGAATCGGATACAGGGTATATATGAGATGATCCCCACATACAGGTCGCTTTTGATACAGTATGATCCCCTGGAGCTGGAAATAGACAAGCTTATTGATACGCTAAAAGAAATTGAAAACACCCTGGACAGTATTGACCTGCCAAAACCGAGGATAATCGGGCTGCCTACAATATACGGCGGAGAATATGGGGAAGATTTGAGCTTTGTGGCGGAGCATAACGGGGTGAGTGAAGCTGAAGTGGTCAGAATACACTCTTCCGTTGATTACCTGATATATATGCTGGGCTTCACCCCCGGTTTTCCCTACCTGGGCGGAATGTCCGAAAAGCTGGAGACTCCCAGGCTGAATACCCCAAGGACAAGGATACCGGCAGGGTCTGTCGGCATAGCAGGTAAACAGACAGGCGTATACCCTATAGAAAGCCCCGGAGGCTGGCGGCTTATCGGAAGGACTCCGGTGAAGCTGTATGATCCCGGGCGCCGGATACCGATAATACTGCAGGCTGGAGATTATATAAGATTTGTTCCGGTTGAGAAAGAGGAATACGATAGTATCAGCAGATTAGCGGAAGAAAACCGGTATGAAATTGAAATCGCGGCGGAATAGGTGAGCAGAGATATGAAAGATATAGTGATTGTAAGTCCGGGATTATATACTACCATACAGGACAGAGGAAGACGGGGGTACCAGGAATATGGGATGCCGGTTGCCGGAGCAATGGATGATTTTTCCTTAAGGACAGCTAACATACTTGTTGGAAACGGTGAATATGAAGCGGTTCTGGAAGCAACCATGAACGGACCTGAAATAGCCTTCAATACTGATGCTGTTGCTGCAATCACCGGTGCAAACATGGTGCCTAAAGTAAACGGACGTATAGTACCCATGTGGAGGTCTATCCGGCTGTCCGGGGGAGATGTGCTATCCTTTGAAACGGCAAGGGAAGGGGCAAGAGCATATATAGCTTTTGCCGGAGGCCTGGATATACCGTTAGTCATGGGGAGCCGCTCAACCTTCGTCAGGGGCGGGATAGGAGGCTTTGAAGGCAGAAAGCTTATGAACGGAGATGAAATGAACCTTAGGGACAGGAATGTATCCATTCAGCAGCTTATCAACAGGGCTATACCATTGCAGTATATACCGGAATACAGGCAGGACTGCCTCATAAGAGCTGTCCCCGGTCCCCAGGATGATTATTTTACCAGAGGGAGCCTCGAGAGCTTCTTCAAATCCGAATACCAGATGTCCAATGAGGCGGACAGAATGGGCTACAGACTTTCAGGGCCAGCGCTTGAACACAAATACGGAGCGGATATAATCTCAGACGGCATAAGCCTAGGCTCCATCCAGATCCCCGGCCACGGCATGCCCATAGTCATGCTGGCCGACAGGCAGACTACCGGAGGATATCCCAAAATAGCAACGGTGATCTCGTCGGACATACCCCTCATGGCACAGCTGAAGCCCGGTGACAGGGTAAGCTTCGAAAGGGTCGATATCCGGGAAGCCCATAGGATACTGAAGGAGTATGAGTCCAGGATAGGAGCAATAAAAAACTATGTGAACAACAATCGGTTGAATATCAATCAGGTGAAACGCTATGACCTTAAGATCGAAGGGGTTGGATATGAGGTGATGGTGGAGGAGCTTGAGTGATTGGTGCCAAACTGGCACCTAAATTTTACAAAAGTATTGAAAAAATGGAATAAATTACATATAATGTAATTAAGCTATGCATAGTATTAAAAAATGGGAGGTCGTTCAAATGAGAAAGAAAATGAAAAGTACGCTCGGCTTAACGGTAGTATTATGCGTTGTTATGGCACTGATGTTCGGTATCGTATCAGCATCTCCAGGCTATTGCTATGATAGTCCGGGGGGAATCCACGATGGAGAACACGAACAAAATGTGTTGCTCTACAGAATAAATAGTAATGGTACGAAATCACTACTTGGCAGATATTACAAATTTACATGTACAAATTGCGGAGAGGGTGTATATACAGAAGGCAAGCCAGGGATACAGATAGGTTACTATGCTTATGATTATGCTGTAGAAATGACTTTTGGAGTCGGTGGTGAGTATGTTTATGAAGTACATGCAGCAGACCTTCTGCATTCTTACGCAAAATATCTTCCAGGTTGGAATTTACACTTTTAATTAAGCTAATTATTATTAGCTTTACAAAAAATAGAGGAGCAGCAATTTTGCTGCTCCTCTATTTTTTTCGGAGTGATAGGTGCCAGTTAACTAATTATGAAATAGGCTAACAAATTGACAGACTGGGAAGGCATAAATAAATTCCAAGAATAAAACTGTTATTGTAGCTTTTTTACTCCAATTTTCATTATCGCCAAGTTCTAATAAATTATTTAAACAAGTTTTAAACTTACTTAAATCGTAAAAATCAACAAAATAAAAAAGGACCCCGCTCTATGAGTGTCAGTCCTTTTTTCCTATCTAAATTTACGGAATTAGCAATGTGGCGGGAGTATGTGGGAATCGAACCCACCCATGAGGCTACCAACCCCAAACACTGGTTTTGAAGACCAGAGGGCACACCAGCACCCATCTACCCCCATAATATCAATATTATCGTCAGTTTTTAAGGGATTTATTTGCCTCACACATTTACAAATGATATCATACTCCTAATTAAAAATCAATGGAGAAGAAAAGCTGAAAATCCATTAAAAAAACCGAAACTATTTTGCTAAAGCAGATTGCCTCCTTTAGGCTGATTCCACCTAGCTTATGTTCCGGTTTGTTTTCTTTCACTGGCGAAACCTTTCGGGAGAATGGGTCATTTCATGTTTCATCTGTTCAATGATCCTCCTTACCATTTCTCCGCCTACCTTACCGCATTGCTTTGCTGACAGGTTGCCTTTATAATCGCTGTTGAAATCTATACCAAATTCAGAGGCGATGGATTTTTTCAGGTTATCCATTGCTCCTTCGGCTTCAGGTACGAGAATCTTTGAGCTTCGCCTGCCCAATCTTTTCCCTGTAATAGTCTTATATGTTGTTTCAGTATTTTTTGACACCATAAAACACCACCTTTCAGTATTAGTATTCTATGGATTCCGAATTTGCATGAGTTGAAAATATAGGATAATTAAAAAGAAAAATGAAAAAGCTACAGAATGAAATTAGTAAGCACATACACTGTGAGCGGAAGTGTAATAATGCTTAACAATGTGGTTATAAACACTCCTATTGATGCAAATAATGGTTCTGAGTCAAACTGCAGGGCAAAAATAGCATTTGTTGCTCCTGAAGGCATTGCAGCCATTAAGGTGCAGATTGAGATTACAATGGAATTAATGCCCATAAGCTTTAAAATGTAAGCGGTCGTTAAAGGGATAAGTACAAGCTTTATTGCAGAAACCAGATATGCTTTTTTATTTGAGACAAGCTTTGCAATATCTATTTCTGCAATTATCGCCCCTATAAGCAGCATTGAAAGGGGAGCTGTCATTTTTCCCGTCAGCTCAAGGGCTGAGAAAAGAGGATAAGGAAGTCTCAACTCAAATATGAACATTAAAATCGCAATAAAGGATGAAATGGAACCAAGATTCAGGAGCTTTTTCAGTTCTACTTTTTCCTGTCTGTTGAACAGCAGTATTCCATAGGTCCAAAGGAAGACTCCGAATACAAGATTCGCAACAGCAGTATAAAAGACTCCTATTTCTGCAAAAAATGCCCTGGCAACAGGATACCCCATGAATCCGACATTTGCGAACACAATAAGTGAAATGAACACATTGGCAATTTTTTTCTCATAGTGAAGAACTCTTACGATCAGCATGCATAAAAGGATAGTAAGTATATAAGAGACAACTGTGATCATCAGTATGCTGAGCATATTCGGAAGTACTTCCGCAGTTCTTTCAAAATTGGTGGAAGAGAGGACAAGTGCCGGAAGCGCCACGTCCATCAGCAATATGGAAATGGAATCCTGCACACTCTTATCAAGTATTCTTGATTTTTTTGCGGCTACTCCCATGAACATAATAATAAACAATATAAGAATCTGACTTATTGCAGTATTAAAATCCATAAACACACCCCGGAATATCCTGAAATAATTATGTGACAAAGTTGCATTATAAAGATAAATATATCATAGATTTAAATATATGTACAGAAAATGGATACTATGCAGCTATACGGCTGTCTGGGGGAGAAGAATATGACTGATAACAGCAGGGATGATTTTCTTCTAAGGGAAATATGCAAGCTGAATGAAATATTGACGCCACTTGTAAGCTCTTACAGGTTATCTGTCGGGGCTGCCGAGGAGTTTAACAAGATCGCCCTGGTGCACAGGAAGGATGTGGAGGATGCAATAGACAGGGCGGATGATCTGGGTCATTTGGTCGACGAGGTGAGGAAAAAGCTTAAAAAGTATATGAAAAGATATTTCAACGAGCTTGATTACAGGCTGGAATATATGGATGAACTTCTGGAGAAGGCGGCGATGCGTGAAAAACTGGAGTCTAAACTGAATAAGCTGTCGGATATGAAAAAAGAGGATGTCTGAATATGATTCAAATATCCTCCGAATTTATTTTTCCTGCCATATTTTATATCAGCGTGAATAATTATTTTTTAAAATGTTTTCAGCAGAGCTTAGGAAGTCTTCAAGTCCTTCAATCCTGCTGCCTCCGCCCTGAGCAGTCCTGGCATTTCCTCCGCCTTTTCCGTCGATAATAGGCAGTACCGCCTTGAATATTGCATTCATATCTATGTTAATGTCCTCCGAGCGGGTGAATATCGCCTGGAGGTTCTCATTCCGGCATACCAGGAAGACAACGGTATTTGGTGTTTGTGTAAGGTATTGTGCGAGCAGCTTTGCATCGTTCATGCTCCTGCCGTCAAATACTCTGCTTACCAGTCTTATTCCTGATACTTCGGGGCATTCCTTTATGATATTGTCAGCCTCATATTTTATGAGCTCCTGCGTAGCTGTTGAAAGCTGCTTTTCGGTGTTTTTCAGGTCACTCAATACCTTAGCAGCGGCTTCTAGTATTTCCGAATCCCTGACAGACAGCTTCTCTCCGAGAGCCCTTATTATGGAGTTCTGCAGGCTGTAGTCCTTCAATGCCCTGCCGCCGCATACGAATATGAATCTGTAGCCGCCTTTGCATTTCTCCCAGCTCTTTATTTTTATCATGCCGATTTCTCCCGTTGTATTAACATGGGTGCCGCCGCAGGGTGAATAGTCAATATCCCTTATTTCCACTATCCTTATGTTCTCAGTGACCTTTGGCATTTTTCTCAGAGGGATGCTCTGAAGCTCCTCTTTTGTCACTATCCTTGCAGTTACAGGAAGGTTACTGTATATGATATCATTTGCCATGTTCTCCAGCCGCTCTGCATCATCAGCGCTGAAGCTGTCAATATTTATTTCTATGCTTACAATATCCCTGCCGAGATGGAAGCTGTCGGTATTGCCGTTAAGCAGCCTGTCAAAGCATGCGGACAATATGTGTTGGCCGGTATGCTGCTGCATGAGATCAAAGCGTCTGGACCAGTTGAGAAGTCCTTTTACTTCCTTCAATTGGGGCTGCTTTTCAACTATATGCAGAAGCTCCCCGTCCTTTTCCATTACCTGAAGTACTTCTGCTTCATTCAGATATCCTGTGTCATAGGGCTGGCCTCCCCCTTCAGGATAAAAGGCGGTCCTGTCCAGTATTATTCCGTATTTACCTTCGAAAGGAAGGACATCAAGCACCCTGGCCTCAAACTCCTTCAAGTAGGGATCATCAATATACAAGCGTTCAGTTCTCATATGTACCTCCGAAAAGATAGATTCGAGATACGAGACTCGAGATTCGAGAAAATCAAGGTATTCCTTATGGGTATGATATGCTTTCTCTATGCTCATGAACCTCGCAGCCTCGTATCTAATATTTAATTCCAGTTTATCATTTCCATAAGTGCAGTTCAATAATACCGCATTGCATTATAGATGGATAGTGTCGGTTGAGTCATTTTTTTGTACAATGCATAGTATGTAATAGAAAAACCGGAAAGGGGGGCAGTTTATGGAAATAAATGAAACAGTGATAGTGCCAATAATAATGTCAATAGTAGAAATGGTGAAAGGACTTGGAATGCCTCGGAAATTCTCTGCAGTCGTAGCTGTGATAGTCGGGGCAGTTACCGGCACATTCTTTATAGAGCCGCAGAATTTCAGAATAGGGCTGTTCAAGGGTATAGTATACGGGCTCACAGCATCAGGGCTTTATTCAGGTACCAAGAATACTGTTGAACAAGTGAGAGATAACAGGAATAAGTCATGCAAATGAAGACTGCAGCATTTATAAATAAGGTGAAATTTTCCATGAGGTGAGTAAAAAACAGAGTTTTTGCGTAATAATAATATTATGAATGGAAGTTTTATAAATTGCTGTTGCCGGCTGTGCTCCGTATGGGCGCTTCTCACAACAGAGAACTTCCAGCTTCAAGCCATTCAGGGACAGGGAACGTATGAAATGAAAAGAAGAATAGCTTTTTTCGGAGGATTCTCCTTTGTGATGCTGCTGCTTCTTGCTGCGGCATCAGTGTATTTATCAGGATATCTTAGAAGCATATCACTAAAGCAGGCAACAGAAGCAATAAACAGCCTGGGATATATGGCGCCGGTGGTTTTCTTCGGTGTTTGTGTATTACGGGGATTGATATTGTTTCCCTGCGGAATAGCATCGATCTTAGGCGGTATGCTTTTTGGAGCGCTGTTTGGAACTATCCTCACGCTTACCGGACTTACTGCCGGGTCCGTCTGTACTTTCTATCTGGCAAGAGGCTATGGCAGGGTATGGGCCCAGCGTATACTAAAGCATAAATATGATAGGTATGAAGGCTATGTTTCGCGGAATTCCTTCTACAGTGTATTTTTAATGAGGGTAGTGCCGGTTCTGCCCTTTGATGTTGTGTCCTGCATTGCAGGGATGTCCAGAACCAAAGTGGATAAATTCATATTAGGCACCTTTACAGGATCTCTGCCGGGGGTGATGATCTATACATATTTTGGTAATTCTTTAAGGAGCCTGTCAACAAAGAGAGTGCTGATCTCTGCAGCAATTATTACGATCTTTGCTGTAGTACCCTTTACTTACAGGTACTTGACGGGCTTAAAGCAAAAAACAGTTTAATGGCAAAAAAAATCGCATATGTAAAATTGTAGAGGTATATATTTATTCTTCTGAGGTTAAATTAAACTCAGGAGGTGAACTGCATGGGTAATAATACATCCAATAACAGTCAGCAGAGGAGATCGACAGGTACCGGATTAATCGGTTTCATTATCAGATTCGCAGTTGCTACAATAGTACTTATGGTTACAGCTTATTTTGTCCCTGGTTTCAGAATGCGCGGGGGCTTTACTACAGCGCTTATTGGTGCACTTGTAATAGCAGCCGCTGATTTTCTCATTGAAAAATTGTTCAGGTTTGATGCATCTCCTTTGGGAAGAGGTATTTCAGGCTTTCTCGTATCAGCGGCAGTCATATATTTTACACAATATTTTGTACCTGGTATGGAGGTAAGCCTCTTAGGGGCTGTGATTGGAGCACTGGTAATAGGTCTGATCGATTCAATATTACCTACGAGGTTCATGTAGTACTTCAAATAGCTGCGTATGCAGCTATTTCTTTTTGGTGGAAAAAAGTATATATATGGTTTATAATCAATTTATATTTTTCATTATGTTGAACGCACAAAAGCATTAACATTGGGCAAAGTGCGGATTCAATAACAATCAAGGCAAGCATTTTGCGGATTTAGAAAAAATATTAAGCTGTATTCTGCAAAATGCCGAGGAGGGTGCAGCTTGAAACTAACGGTATTGGGAAATAACGGGCCTTATCCGAAAGCGGGCGGAGCTTGCTCGGGCTTTCTGCTGGACAGCGGTGAAAGCAAGGTGGTGCTGGACTTCGGCAGCGGCGTGCTGAGCAGGTTGCAGCAGTTCATAGATATTGAGGATATCACTGCCATAATCCTTTCTCATCTTCACGGTGATCATATAGGAGACATATCGGTACTCCGGTATGCGGCAGATATCAAATTAATGAAGGGCCGGATGGAAAAGCCTATAAAGATATATGCACCGTCAGAGCCTGCCGAAGAATTTGAGAGGCTTAAGTATAAGAAAGCCCTGGAGGTTATTGCCATCAATCCGGCAGAAATGCTTTTGATCGGTGATCTCAGGATAAGCTTCAGGGAAATGGTTCATAGCTATAAAAACTATGCAGTCTGTGTAGAAAAGAGCTTAAGGCGGTTTGTCTATTCCGGAGATACCTGTATGAACGATGGAATCATTGAATTTGCCAGGAATGCTGATCTGTTCCTTTGTGAAGCAGGTCTGCTGGAAAGGGATGATAAATGCATAAGAGCCATGCATCTGACAGCGAGGGAAGCTGCACAGATTGCAGAGGATGCGGGTGCGAAAAGGCTGCTTCTGACACATTTCCTTCCAGGTACAAATCCGGAGCATTATATCAACGAAGCCACTTCGGTATATAATGGGATTATGGAGCTGGCTGGAGAGAACAAAAGCTATTTCATATAACATGTATAAAAATGAAAAAAATGTAATTATATAGAAGGATAATGGAATTATTGGTAGAAACCATATATTACATAAAAAATATATGGATGTGAAAATATGGTAGAAACCAAACAAAGCATTGCAGTCTTCGCCCTATCCTTCTTCTGCGGCATACTGGCCGGAAGTGTTTTATTACCTGGTAGACTTATAATACTGGGTAGTTTTTTATTGTCTGCGCTCGTTATGTTTCTGAACAGAAAAAACAGGGCAAATTTCAAAGCTGCACTTATACTTGCCTTTTTTATAGGTGGAATGCTGGACTACCATCTATCCTCCGATGCGGTCAGCAAGCTTACTCCTTTTGATGGAAAAAGTGTAGCATATGAATGTCTGATAATAGATGAGCCTGCAGATAAAGGAGGCTATCTCCAGTATACCGCAAGAATACTGTCGGCAAGCCATGGAGGGAAGCATTTTAATTTTAATGAAAAGGTTTTCTTAAGAATAGAATCAGACACAATATACAAATTCGGAAACAAGATAACAGTTGAAGGCCAATGTTCAAGTATTACAGGAAATAGGAATCCCGGGGATTTTGATTATAGGCTTTACTATGAAAGCAAGGGGATCGGCAAGGTGATAAAAGCCGGCAGCGCAGCGCTGCTGAAGGAGGATAGCGCCGGACTTTTCAGTACCATGCTGTATTTGTCAGAGGAGAAGGTGAAGGCCACAATTAACGAGGCTTTACCAGAAGCTGAGGCAGCCATACTTGTCGGTATAATAACCGGGGATAAGGCCGATATTGATGAAGATACAAGGGATGCATATATGAGGACGGGTCTGTCCCATATACTCTCAGTTTCTGGCCTTCATGTAGGCTTTCTCATGCTGCTGCTTACATATGTGCTTGCTCCCTTCAAACTGGAGAAAAGACTTCAGGGTGTTATCATCATCTTAGTGATAACATATTATGTACTGCTGATAGGCGCTCCCCTGCCCTCTGTAAGGGCTCTTATAATGCTTGCTGTTCTGATGGGCGGCAAGGCTGCGGGAAGGGATTATAACCTGCTGGCTTCGATATCCTTTGCTGCTGTGGCAATACTGGTATTCAAACCTTTGGCGGTACACGATCCGGGTTTTATGATATCCTTCGGGGCGATGTATTCCATTGCATTTCTTTACCCTGTATTTTACAGTATCATGCGCTGTGTTCCATCCTTGATCAGGAGTACCGCGGCTCTGTCCTTATCGGTATCTCTTGGACTTGCACCTGTTTTAGCTTACTATTTCAACTATATTTCTATCATAAGCGTAATAATAAACATTTTTGCAGTACCGCTGTCCTTGGTCATAACAATTGCCGGTTTTGCAGGGGTGATCGTGGGAATAGCATCCGGAACTCTGGCAGTATACATATTCTCAGTAGACTATTATCTTATAAAACTGCTTACCCTCATGGTTCAAAAGGTTGCAGGGCTTCCCTTTGCAGGCTTTCACATTCCAACGCTTCCAATCAGTTTTTATGTCTTATACTATATTGGAATAGTCATATGGATTGCATTTTTCAGAACAGCTTTTTTCAGAATATATATTCGAAGACTTTCATTGGCCTATTTGCTTGCGGCTGTAGTGGCAATTTCGGTTTATAACCTGCCTTCCCAAGATCTGAGAATGTTTTTTTTCGATGTAGGCCAGGGAGACAGCTGCTGCATCATAACCCCCTTCAAAAAGGTCATACTGGTTGATGGAGGGGGTTCGTCAAGGAACGGAGACTATTATTATGACGTGGGTGGGAAGATAACTCTTCCGGCGCTGCTGCACCAGGGAGTATGGAGGATAGACACCGTTATAGTCTCCCATCTTCATGATGATCACATGGAAGGACTGCTTTCGGTAATAGAGGTCTATCCGGTAAAAAATATTATTATACCAAAGGTGTCAGGTGGTCCGGAAAATATTTCCGTGAACAGCGGTGAGTTTATGAAGCTGTGCAGGAGAAAAAGGGTAAATATTTATAGGTTGGGTAAAGGCGATCATATTGACATAGGAAAGGATGTAAGAATTGACTTTTTGCATCCTGAAGAAGAAGCTGAAGCGGATGAAAATGAAAATTCCCTGGTAGGTTTGATGACCTATGGGAGTTTTCGCGCTTTGCTGACAGGAGATATCGGAAAGGAGACGGAAAAGGAATTGCCTGCTGAAGCTATAGAGGCAAGTGTGCTTAAAGTACCGCACCATGGCAGCGGACGTTCTTCCTCAGAAGGATTTCTTGAGGAGGTTAAGCCGGAGATCAGCGTGATTTCCGTAGGCAGGAATAATTTCGGACATCCATCAGGCGACACTATAAAGAGGTTAAATGACAGCGGCAGCCTTGTATACAGGACTGATGAAACGGGTGCTGTGATAATAACTACAGACGGGAAAAAGATGAAGGTGAAGACGGTAAGGTAATTATATCCGGTTTCGCGTAACGCGTTTTGAGCAAGTTCTCCGAAGCTGAGCTTGAATCCGGTGAACAGGGACTAAAGTTCCTTGCCCATTGAGGTCGGTATATATTATAATCAAATAAAGGCTTAAGATTGGAACGGTGATGGATTATGAGCTACAGACAGCTTATGAATGATATAAAGAACAACAATATCAAATCTGTATACCTGATATACGGGTGTGAGACATACCTTATAGATAAAGGCTGGGAAGCATTGAAAAATGCAGTGGTAACTTCCTTTCCGGAGCTTAACTATACCCAATTGGAGGGGGAGAAGCTTGAAGCCACCGAGCTTTCGGCAGCATGTGAAACCTTTCCCTTCGGCTCAGAAAGAAGACTGGTGGCTGTCAGGGACCTGGGAGTATTGAAAAGCAAGGGTGAGGGGGAGGAGATGCCTGCCGGCCGTAATGACTCAAAGCCCTTTGCTGATGTTATTGGAAATATGAATGATACCACCTGTCTCCTGCTTGTTTCCTATGGAAGCATCGACAAAAGGAAAAAGCTTGTTAATGAATTGAAGAAGCATGGAGCGGTATATGAGTTTGACAGGATAGACAAGGATGAGCTTGCCCAGTGGATAAAGAAGGGACTGGGAAAGAGCGGCAAAAGCATCGGCCACAGAGAACTGGATTTTTTTATAAACAGCATGGGTTATATAGATAAAAATGGGAGCAAGACCATGTATGATGTGGAGAATGAAATAAAAAAGCTGGCAGGTTTTATGGGGGATTCGGAAGCTGTCCGGATGGAGCATATCGAGGCTGTTATACCGCGTAATATTGAAAATGACATTTTCAAGCTGATCAACGCCTGCGCAGAGAAAAATGTTGACCGGAGCCTAAGGATATACGGAGATTTACTCCTGGAAGGTGAGTCCAGCATGGGAATCCTGGCTCTGCTTACCAGGCAGATAAAGAACATGCTTGGAGTATCCGAGCTGTATGGCAAGAGATATGATGCAGGAAGCATATCGGAAAAGCTGAAGATCCACGAGTATACAGTAAAGCTTTGCATCAAATACAGCTCTTCAATAAAAAGGCAGGTTATGCAGTCTGCATTCGGAAAATGCCTGGACACTGAGTTCAGCATTAAGTCCGGAAGGATGGGAGAACGGTTGGCGATGGAAATGCTGTTGGTGGCTTTATTTGAATAAAAAGCAAAAAACCCTGAGTGATCAGGGTTTAATTCTTTAATCAGATTATTAAGCTATAGCCTTTATCTTTTTTGATAATCTGGATTTCTTCCTTGCTGCTGTATTCTTATGGAGAGTACCTTTAGCCACTGCTTTGTCTATAAGACTTGCCACCTTCTGGTACAATTCCTTAGCTTCATTCATATTTCCGGCTTTTACGGAATCTTCAAACCTTCTTATTGAAGTTTTCAAGGAGGAAACAATTATTTTATTTCTTCTTGTCTTGAATTTAGTCACCTTTATTCTTTTTAAAGCTGATTTGATATTTGCCAAAACCTTCACCTCCTTCAAATTTCAATTAACAAAAGGTATTCTATCATATTAACCAAAAAAATGCAAGCATATTGTATTTGATGTAATTTCTATTTAAGTTTACCCATTTTTAAATTAAGTATAAACATAAAATCCGATTTGCATAAAAACAATAGGTAAGGCGCAAACTTTCAATAGCTATATGTTTTGCAATAAACATCTTACATCGAAATTAAAATATTGCAGAACATTTACCTTGATTTCATAGGTTGCCTAATTCTTCCTTGAAGCTTCTTTAATGCAACCTATATAAAAGATAAACGTTTCGCAAAATGAATTATAAATATATTCTGCAGATTTTTGGAGGGAGTACCATGGCTGGAATAAGAACTGACTTAGCTATTGAAGCAAGGGAGTTTTACAACAAGCAGGAGAATAAAGGAGATATACCCGGAGTTGAAGTGAATGTCGACAAGCAGGAGGATGTCACAGTTACAAGGGTAAAGGTAATTGAGGATGTCGGAGCAAGGTTAATAGGAAAGCCCAAGGGAAACTACATCACTATAGAGGTGCCTAAACTCAGGGATAATGATAAGGATTTACATGACGAGGTGGTTAAAATACTTGCAAAGGAAATAGCAAGTATAGTGTACTTGAATGATCAATCGGTGATACTGGTCGTAGGCCTGGGGAACTGGAATGTCACACCTGACGCACTGGGGCCGAGGGTGGTGGAGCATTTGATGGTCACGCGGCATATCAAGGAATATATACCTGACCAAATTGATGAAGGAGTGCGATCGGTTTGTGCTGTAGCTCCCGGAGTGCTTGGAATTACAGGAATAGAGACCAGTGAAATAATCAAGGGTATTGTGGACAGGGTAAAGCCTGATATCGTGATAGCCATTGATGCTTTAGCCTCAAGGAAAATGGAAAGGATAAGCACAACAATTCAGCTTGCCGATACAGGAATAAACCCAGGCTCCGGAGTAGGCAACAACAGGAAGGAACTGAGCCGGGACAGCATGGGTGTGCCGGTAGTGGCCCTGGGAGTCCCTACAGTTGTGGACGCAGCTACAATGGCAAGTGATACAATAGATATGGTAGTTGATTCCCTAATCAAAGAATCCCCGCAGGATGGGGAATTTTACAACATGCTCAAGGACATGGACAAAACAGAGAAGTATAAGCTGATCAATGAGGTAATATATCCGTTTGTCGGAAACCTGATGGTCACTCCCAAGGAGATCGACAGGCTCATTGATGACATTGCAATTGTAATTGCCAACGGGCTCAATCTGGCACTGCATCCAAGCATAAGCGAGGATGATATAGACAGGTACATAAATTAGATACGAGATGCGAGATGCGTGATACGAGGATCAGGAAGGGCTTCGAAGAACTGACTAAACCGCGCGCAACTCGAAACGCGTAACGCGTAACCAGACCTATAGGAATACCCTAACCTATTACCCATTGCCCATTGCCTATAGCCAAAAACTCGGGAGTTCAAACTCCCGAGTTTTTATTCATATATCCAGCTAAAATCGCATATATGTGTATACAGGCAAACTAATTTGTTCCGTGACCATATTGCTGAGGAACGGAAGAAAAGAGGTGGATTGGTTGAACAAGAAATGGTTGCTTGCTTTTTTTGTGGTAATGACAATCGCTGTGTTATTTCTTTTTCTCAACTGGCTATATACGCCTGATACTTATACAAGTGCAGATATGAGCGATACGGAGCCCGCTGACAGCGATTCAACCGATGCCATCGAAGTGTTTAATTATGACATTGAAAAAAGGCTGAAGCTTGAAGAATACTCGGAGAATATTTCCATACAACTGCTGAACACAGTGATCACCACTGCCAAAGTAAATTATGAGATGGATTATGGCTGCAGTATGCCGGGGCTTATAGCATCAGCCGCAAGCAGAATGACCGGAGGGCTTCACACGGATATCAGCAATCCGATTACTTATATGAATATTGCCTTTACTGCATTCAGTCAGTATGACCCCACTGATTTTTCATATGCGGGAGTTAGCGGCGCTGAACCTGCCGGCAGTGTAACCGCTCCGAATGTAACCAATTTTGAGGATGCACCTGAAGGGGCAATCTATTTCAGCGAGGAAGATGAGTATAAAGCAGAGGGTCTGATGCCTTTACAACAGCCCCAGGTACCTGCAGGTACACAGGCAGCCCAGATCGCAGATGAAGCTGTCGGTATGCCGGGCAGGGTAGCAATAGACAACAAATCTCCGCTGATACTTATATATCATACTCATTCCACAGAAAGCTATATGCCTAATACAGCGGGTAATTACCATACCCTCAGTGAGAAATACAATGTCATATCGGTAGGAAATGTACTGGCAAAGGAACTGCAGGACAAATACAAATACCGGGTCGTTCATGACAAGACCAAGCATGATAAGGAATCCTATGCATACTCTTATGCAAATTCCCTTGTAACCGTAAAAAACAATATCAGCAAATACAAATCCCTGAAAATAGTACTGGATTTGCACAGGGATGCCTTCGATGTCAAGAATGAAGCAGCTAAAAAAGCCAAGAAGGCAGAATACACTGCAGCGATCAACAATAAAAACGCCGCTAGGATCATGCTGGTTATAGCCAAAGGAAACCCTAACTACGCTGAGCTTGAGAAATTTGCAGTATATATAAAGAAAAAAATGGATAGACTATACCCTGGGTTATTCTTAAAAATTGATGTAAAAAGCAGAGGAAAGTACAATCAGTATTTCAGCAACCACTCCATGCTGGTTGAGGTGGGGTGCATGCTCAATACCACTGAGGAAGCCCAATATTCCGGCGAGCTTTTTGCCAGGGTCCTGGGTGAAGTACTGAATGATCTTAAGGAATAAATGCATATGAATAACAGAAATGATCAAAAAAAACAGCGGCTTGAAGAATTCAGGAGCAGACTATGGAAGGTCCTGGCCATATTTTTCTGCATCGCTTTACTGATTTTCTCAATAAGCGTTACTGATATGTCAACAAGAAGAATGATCATGTGCAATGATGACAGGTATGCTGTAGCGGTGGCTTTGCAGCAGGACAACATGCTCAGGGTCGATATTGCAGGTGAGAAGCTTATGCTGAATGTTGAGCCTGTTATAAGAGCAACTGATTATGTTGTTTCCGGTACCAGAAGATACTGCGAAGGCTTTGTGGAAATCATCAGAGCCAAGCTGAAGAAATAAATGAATTATAGCGATAACATTGACTGCTTATTGGGAGTGTACTGCGTTCATGCATTATGCTCCTTATGTTTTAATAAATATATTTATTGTTAAAAATTTATATGCTATAATTTATAGGATTAAGTTATAATGATGAAAATTGATAATTCAGATACATTTTCATGCACAAAGGAGGTAAGTCATAATGTCAGGTGACAGACAGAAGCATATCAGAAATTTCTGTATAATAGCTCATATAGATCATGGCAAATCAACCCTTGCCGACAGGCTTATAGAAAAGACCGGTGTTATTTCAGCAAGGGAAATGGAAGAACAGGTGCTGGACAACATGGATCTCGAAAGAGAAAGAGGTATCACAATAAAGCTTCAATCCGTCAAGTTGATCTATAAAACACAGGATGGGGAGGAATATATACTAAACCTTATAGATACTCCCGGACATGTGGATTTTACGTATGAAGTATCAAGAAGTCTTGCCGCCTGTGAAGGAGCAATACTTGTGGTTGACGCTACCCAGGGAATTGAAGCCCAGACCCTTGCAAATGTATATCTTGCGCTGGATAACAATCTGGAGCTGTACCCCGTCATCAACAAAATCGATCTTCCAAGTGCGGACCCGGAGTTCGTTAAGAAGGAGATCGAGGATGTCATAGGCCTTGATGCCTCCAATGCTGCATTGGTGTCTGCCAAGGAGGGCCTGAATATTGAAGAGGTCCTTGAAGGTATAGTAAAATATATACCACATCCTACCGGAGATGAGGAGGCACCGCTAAAAGCATTGATCTTTGACTCCTTCTACGACAGCTACAGGGGAGTTATAGCATATATAAGAGTAATGGACGGGGTTTTGAAGCCGGGCATGAGGATGCGGATGATGTCAAACGGCAAGGAGTATGAGGTGGTTGAGGTAGGCACCCTGAAGCCTCAATTGAATCCCACCGGAATGCTTATGGCGGGTGAAGTCGGCTATGTGACCGGAAGTATTAAGAACGTAAAGGATGTACATGTCGGTGATACCATAACAAATGCGGACAATCCCTGCAAGGAGCCGCTTCATGGTTATAGAAAGGTTACCTCTATGGTATACTGCGGTATTTATCCTGCCGATGGTGCTGATTATGACAATCTGAGAGATGCACTCGACAAGCTGCAGCTCAATGATGCAGCGATGCTTTTTGAGCCGGAAACCTCGGTGGCGCTGGGCTTCGGCTTCAGATGCGGCTTCCTGGGACTTCTCCACATGGAAATAATACAGGAGCGGCTGGAAAGGGAGTATAACCTCAATCTTGTAACCACCGCACCCAGTGTAATATATCATATCACCAAGACCAATGGTGAGGTGCTTGAGGTATCCAACCCTACAAACTTACCGGCTCCTCAGGAAATAGAATATATGGAGGAGCCGATAGTAAAGGCAACGATTATGACTCCTACAGAGTATGTAGGGGCCATTATGGACCTTTGCCAGAACCGCAGAGGTACCTTCAGGGATATGCAGTATATGGAGGAAAAAAGGGCGATCCTGCACTATGATCTGCCATTAAATGAGATAATATATGACTTTTTTGACGCATTGAAGTCCAGGACAAAAGGCTATGCCTCCTTTGACTACGAGCTGAAGGGCTATGAGAAGTCAGAGCTGGTCAAGCTGGATATATTGCTTAACACTGAAATTGTTGATGCTCTTTCCTTTATAGTCCATAAAGATAAGGCGTATGCCCGGGGAAGGTCCATGGCCGAAAAGCTCAAAGAGGTCATTCCGAGACAGATGTTTGAGATCCCCATACAAGCAGCCATCGGAACCAAGATCATTGCAAGGGAAACAGTTAAGGCAATGCGCAAGGATGTACTTGCCAAGTGTTATGGTGGAGATATAACAAGAAAGAAAAAGCTTCTGGAAAAGCAGAAGGAAGGAAAGAAGAGAATGAGGCAGGTAGGAAGTGTGGAACTGCCGCAAGAAGCCTTCATGTCAGTTCTGAAGCTTGATGATTAAAAGTGGGTGTAGCAAATGAAGGAGCTTGGATTATATGTCCATATACCCTTCTGCAGGAGCAAGTGCCTGTATTGTGATTTCAACTCCTATGAACGCAGGGAAGGAGACGCGGCAGATTATACCGCGGCACTTCTCCGGGAGCTTGCAGCATACCAGAAGGAGTACAACTTCATATATAAAACAGTTTTTATCGGTGGGGGAACTCCCACCGTTATTAATTGTACTCTGATCGGCGACATAATGGAAAAGCTTACGCCTTATATAAAGACAGGAGCTGAAATCAGCATGGAAGCCAATCCGGGGACAGTAACCCCTGATAGTCTCAGGTACTATAAAGGCCTTGGCATAAACAGGCTCAGCATGGGTCTTCAGGCATGGCAGGAGGAACTACTCTGGGGGCTCGGAAGAATACACAGCCGGGAGGATTTCGTGCATTCATATGACTGGGCAAGGAAAGCAGGCTTTGACAACATCAATGTGGATCTGATGTTTGGCCTTCCGAAGCAGACACTGGAAATGTGGGAGGAAACCCTTGAGCAGGTATGCAGCCTGGGTGTGGAGCATGTTTCCTGCTACAGCCTTAAGCTGGAGGAGGGCACCAGGCTCTGTGAGCTGCATAAGCAGGGCAGGATACAGCTGCCCGATGAAGAGCTGGACAGGGAGATGTACAGACTGGCAGTTGATATATTACATACTCATGGCTGCAACAGGTATGAGATCTCCAATTTTGCAAGGAAGGGAAGGAAGTGCAGACATAACCTTATATACTGGAGGAATGAGGAATACCTTGGAATCGGTGCAGGAAGCCATTCCAGACTTGACGGCAGAAGGTTCTGGAATTATAAGGATATTGATCAGTACAACCACCTGACCGGACAGGGAAAACTGCCTGTAGAAGGATATGAGAAGCTGTCCGTGGATGAGGATATGTGGGAAACGATATTCCTGGCCTTGAGACTTGACGAAGGACTGGACCTGAAAGGTTTTGAAAAAAAATACAAGGTTGATTTCCAAACCAGGTACAAAAATGCCCTGAACAAGCTTACAGCCCAAGGCCTTGTTCTGATGGAGGCCGACAACCTGAAACTTACGGAAAAAGGAATAGATTTATCAAATTCTGTTTTTATTGAATTCCTGTGATACATAGGAATTTTTTTCAGAAAAGCTATTGACAAAAATATTTACCAGTGATATTTTAAAGACAGAATTAGCACTCAATGCAATAGAGTGCTAACAAGGGTGGTGAAATGGATGGACCTGGGAACTAGGAAAAGACTTATATTGCAAGCTATAATAGAAGATTATATAAACACCGCAGAGCCAGTCGGTTCAAGGACAATATCAAAAAAATACCTGACCGGAACAAGCCCTGCAACTATAAGAAATGAGATGGCTGATCTTGAAGAGATGGGATATATAGAGCAACCCCATACTTCAGCAGGAAGAGTTCCTTCAGACAAAGGCTACAGACTTTACGTAGATAAGATTATGAGACAGAATACTGTAAACGATGCTCAGAAGGAAATGATCAAAAAGGAATTCCTTGACACCCTGGGAGAAATTGATCGGCTGGTGAAGCATACTTCAAGACTGCTTTCCCAGATGACTCAATACACATCCATAGCTATGGCTCCGCAGCTCCGGCGGACCAGTATCAAGCAGATACAGCTGATCAAGATAGATCATGCTACAGTGCTGGCAGTGATAATAACTGACGCCGGAATAGTAAAGAACAGCGTCCTCAGACTGATGCAGGATGTGAAGCCTGATGCACTTGCCAGGATAACCAATATGCTTAATGACAAACTGGAGGATTTGGGCATTGAGGAAATAGAAAACCTTAATCTGGATTATATGAGGAATAACTCCTTTGGACATGGGGAAATCATTGAACAGATAGTTCCCGAGCTGATTCAGACGTTATTCTACTCCGACACCGCTGAGGTATACCATGACGGGGTGTCCAACTTGCTGAACCTGCCGGAATACAGTGATATCAACAAGGCAAGGAGCTTCCTGAATACAATGGAAGAAAGAGATCTGCTGTTCAGAGTGCTGAATGATGCAAAAGAGGATGTAAATGTAAGCATAGGCAGTGAGAACAAGCTCGAACAGTTCAGGGATTGCAGCTTGATTACCGCGACCTATAAAATAAACGGCAAGACTATTGGCTCGATCGGAATCATAGGTCCTACAAGAATGGAATATTCCAAAGCTATTTCTATTGTTGAGTGTATGACAAACAATCTCAGTGATATATTGACGAAAATTCTTAAAAGGTAAAAAATATTACAAGCTTAAAGGTGGTCAGATTAATGAAGCATAAGAAAAATACTTCAGAGGAAGCAGAACAGATCAATGAAATGGATGCGAATGCTTCCGGGGCAGTTGCCAACACTCCGGAGGCTGCAGGAAGACAGGAAAGCGGTGAAGCCTCAGGCGGACAGCCGATGGAGGATCTTGAGAAGGAGCTTCTGGAACTCAGGAAGCAGTCAGAGGACAACTATAACAGGCTTCTCAGGATGCAAGCGGATTTTGACAACTATAAAAAGAGGGTGGCAAAGGAAAGAGAAGACATGTACTGCAACGCTCTTGAGACCATAGTACAGCAGCTGCTGCCTGTAGTAGACAATATTGAAAGAGCGGTAGATGCTTTTAAAAAGGATGAGCTTGATGAGAAATACATCAGCGGGGTAGAAATGGTCTGCAAGCAGCTCATAGAAGTTCTTGGCAAGAATGGTGTCAAAGAAATAGAAGCCCTGGATAAGGACTTTGATCCTAACATACATCATGCAGTAATGCAGGCGCCTGGTGAGGACGAAGATGAAAACAAAGTGAAGGAAGTATTCCAGAAGGGATACATACTGGGGAACAAAGTAATCAGGCCAACACTTGTAAAAGTGTCGGTAAAGCAATAATTGACTAAATATTAAGGGAGGAAAATTTTAAATGGCAAAAGTAATAGGTATTGACCTGGGAACTACCAACTCTTGTGTAGCTGTTATGGAAGGCGGAGAGCCTGTAGTAATCCCAAATGCTGAAGGTGGGAGGACAACACCCTCGGTAGTAGGTTTCTCAAAAACGGGAGAGAGGCTTGTAGGTCAGGTTGCAAAAAGACAGGCGGTAACAAATCCGGATAGGACGGTCATTTCTATAAAGAGAGAAATGGGATCCAATCATAAGGTTACTATTGATGATAAGAATTATACACCGCAGGAAATATCCGCGATGATTCTGACAAAGCTCAAACAGGATGCTGAGGCTTATCTGGGAGAAAAGATCACGCAGGCAGTCATAACCGTACCTGCATACTTCAGCGACAGCCAGAGGCAGGCAACAAAGGATGCCGGCAAGATAGCAGGACTTGAAGTTCTGAGAATAATAAACGAACCGACAGCAGCTTCTCTGGCATACGGTCTTGACAAGGAAGAAAACCAGAAGATATTGGTATTTGACCTGGGAGGAGGCACCTTCGACGTCTCGATACTTGAGCTTGGAGACGGAGTATTCGAGGTGCTGGCAACAAACGGAAACAACAGACTTGGCGGCGATGACTTCGACCAGAGGGTAATAAACTATCTCGCAGACGAGTTTAAAAGAGAAAATGGTATAGACCTCAAAAATGACAGAATGGCAATGCAAAGACTTAAGGAAGCAGCTGAAAAGGCGAAGATAGAATTATCCGGTGTACTCCAGACAAACATAAATCTCCCCTTTATTACTGCTGATGCAAGTGGTCCGAAGCATCTTGACATAACTCTTGCAAGGGCTAAATTTGATGAGCTTACCCATGACCTGGTGGAGATGACAATGGATCCGGCAAGAAAGGCTCTTTCGGACGCAGGTCTCACAGCAGACAAACTGAGCAAGGTAATACTTGTAGGAGGTTCAACCAGGATACCGGCTGTTCAGGAGGCCGTTAAGAAGCTTACAAATAAAGAGCCCTACAAGGGAGTGAATCCGGATGAGTGTGTGGCGATAGGAGCTGCAATACAGGCTGCGGTTCTGACAGGAGAAGTGAAGGATGTCCTGCTCCTCGACGTTACACCGCTTTCACTGGGTATAGAGACTCTGGGTGGAGTTTTCACAAAACTTATAGACAGAAACACAACCATACCTACAAAGAAGAGCCAGATATTCTCTACGGCAGCAGACGGACAGAATAGTGTTGAAATCCATGTGCTCCAGGGAGAAAGGGAAATGGCAGCTTACAACAAGACCCTCGGAAGGTTCCAGCTCAGCGGGATACCTCCGGCTCCAAGGGGAGTGCCTCAGATAGAAGTAACCTTTGATATAGATGCAAACGGTATTGCGCATGTATCCGCAAAGGATCTGGGAACAGGAAACGAGCAAAAGGTTACAATCACAGCAAGCACCAACCTTTCTGACAGTGATATAAACGCGGCTGTCAAAGAAGCTGAGAAATATGCTGCTGAGGACAAGAAGAGAAAAGAAGAGGTAGAGACAAGAAATCATGCAGATAGTCTGGTATATCAGACCGAAAAGAACCTCAAAGACCTGGGAGATAAGCTCAGCAGTGAAGACAAGGCAAAGGTGGAAGCAGAACTGAACAATGTGAAGGAAGCATTAAAGGGCACCGATACAGAGGCAATAAGGGCTGCTGCAGAGGAACTCACAAAGGTATTCTATGACATATCATCGAAAATTTATCAGGCTAATGCGGGTCAGCAAGGACCTGCAGGAGCAGGACCACAGGATGATAATACTGTAAATGCCGAATATAAGGTTGAAGATGACAAGCAATAAGTGATACAATACTAAGCAGGATACCAAAAAAGGTCTCCTGCTTAGTTATGAAGGTTAGGTTCGAGGTGCGGGGTACGAGGGTACGGGCGATTCATGAATCGCCCGTACAGGCTTCGAAGGCATACTTAACCCATTGCCCATTGCCTATAGCCTATTGCCCGGCTCGTAGAACGAGCAAAAGACTGGTCATGTAAAGGTGGTGGAAGGATGGCAGCAAAAAGAGATTATTACGAAGTATTAGGTGTAAATAAAACAGCCTCTGAGGAAGAAATAAAAAAGGCGTACAGGCAGCTTGCAAAAAAATACCACCCGGATATGAACCAGGGTGACAAGAGTCTGGAAGCTAAATTCAAAGAAGTGAACGAAGCATATGAGGTATTGAGCGACAAGGATAAGAAGGCAAGGTACGACCAGTTCGGCCATGCAGGAGTCGATCCCAACGGCTTCGGCGGAGCAGGCGGAGGTTTTGGCGGCGCAGGAGGCTTTGAAGGCGGCTTTGGTGATTTCGGAGATATATTTGATATGTTTTTCGGTGGAGCCGGTTCGGGCTTTGGCGGCAGCTCCAGAAAGAAATCCGGCCCTCAGAAGGGTGCCGATCTTAAGTATGAACTGGAGATAGAATTTGAGGAAGCAGCCTTCGGGGTGAAAAAGGATATACATGTAACCAGGAATGAAACCTGTAATGATTGTAAGGGTACAGGAGCTAAGGCCGGAAGCAAGGTTGAGACCTGTAAGGCCTGCGGAGGCAGCGGTGAAATCAGGTATGCACAGAATACTGTATTCGGCAGGGTTGTAAATGTAAAACCCTGTGAAGAATGCCACGGAGAAGGTAAGGTCATAAAGGAGCCTTGTCCCCAGTGTATGGGCAGAGGTACAGTAAGAAGAAGCAGAAAAATTACTATTGATATACCGGCAGGCGTTGATAACGGATCAGTTATGCCGCTTAGAGGTGAAGGGGAGCCCGGCTTTAAGGGCGGACCTAACGGGGATTTATATATTTATATGAGAGTAAAACCCCATAAGCTGTTTAAGAGGGAAGGCATCAATTTGTACAGTGAAATGCCCATATCCTTTACCCAGGCGGCTTTGGGAGATGAAATAGACGTGCCTACCCTTGACGGCAAGATGAAGTATTCAATACCGGAAGGCACTCAGACAGGCACCACCTTCAGAATCAAGAATAAAGGCATACCAAGCCTGAGAAACAAGGTGAGGGGTGATCTTTACTTTACAGTCAAGGTAAGTGTGCCCAAGAAGCTTTCTGAGCAGCAGAAGGAGCTTTTAAGGCAGTTTGCTGCCGTAAGTAAGGATAATGCGGATGACCAGGGGAAATCTTTCTTCGATAAAGTCAAGGACGCATTCGGTAAGGCTTGATATAATCCGGATATAATAAAGGACTGCTGTAAAATTTATTATTTTACAGCAGTCCTTTATTTTTTATTTAATTCTCATTGACTTAGCTCTTCTCTTTATAAAGCTCTTATATTCCAGCTCTGCCTTTTTGTTGGTCTTTCTTTCAATGAACTCGGCTTCCCTTTTAAGCTTGATATAGTTATTGTATCTTTCCTCGCTCAGGGAGCCGCCGGCGATTGCCTCCCTCACCGCGCACTGAGGCTCGGTAGTATGTGTGCAGTCTGAGAATCTGCAGCTCTTCGCCAAGGCTTCAATATCTTCAAAGGTGGTATTTATACTTTCATCAACATCCAATATGTGAAACTCCCTCATTCCAGGAGTATCAATCACTATACCGCCCTCGGGAAGCAGTATCAGCTCTCTGTTAGTAGTGGTATGCCTTCCTCTGTCTCCCAGGCTGCTTATTTCCTGGGTGTCAAGTCTGGTCTCTCCCAGGAGCCTGTTTATGATGGTGGATTTGCCTACTCCGGAGGAACCCAGGAAAGCCACTGTATGACCAGGCCTGATGTATTCTCTTGCAGCTTCTGCTGCCGATTCATCCAGACAGCTTATACAATGAATGTCCACTCCCAGTGCAACTTCCTGAGTTTCCTCCAGCTTCTCTTCAATATCATCGCATAGATCTGATTTTGTAAGCAGGACCACGGGTGTGGAGCCGCTGTTCCAGGCCATGGTTATGAACCGTTCCAGCCGTCTGAGGTTGAAATTCTGATTTAGTGACATGCATATAAAAACTGTGTCAATATTCACGGCAATTATCTGTTCTTTGATAGTATTGCCGGCGCATTTCCTTGAGAATTTGCTTTTACGGCTCAGTATTCCCCGTATTATAGCCTTATCATTTAGCGAGGCGGGCTTATCCAGTACCACCCAGTCTCCTACGGCGGGGTAATCATCCCTCTGTGCAGCGGAGTACATCATTTTCCCTGATACTACCGCAAGAACCTCCTTGTTTTCACAATAAACCTTGTACAGTCCCTTATATTCGACAGCAACCCTGCCGGCTTCACAGGCATCCTTATAGCCTGCGAATTCTTTTTCCAAGTTCTCGTTCCAGCCTAAAGCCTTTAAATCAATATTAGTATTCAATATGTCGTTACCCTCCCATTAATTCAGGGCATAATAATAGCCCTGTGCAGTCAGTTGATAGCTCTGCTGCCCCAGGGCATGGTAAACATAAAGAAACAAATATACTAATATTCTTCCTTTTCAAATTCCCCAGGAGCAGTAATTATGAAATTCACAAAAAAAGCGCAAAAAACCACACTCTCGATTTTCATAAAACATCACTCCTTTCGATTTAATATAATCAGCATAACAGATAGCGGAGATTTTGTAAATAGTATCACCAGGAGCAATTAGTAATTTAACCTGCTCCAAAGCCTGGCATAACCATGTGCCGCGGGCCACGTGCCACGAGCCAATTTTTCCATCTGTCCATGCATATATTGTAAAAATTTATCTGATTATATATAATGATTAAAGTATGGATATTAGTAACCAGGGAACAAGCCTTGCATAATCATATTGTGAAAGGATGATATTTTGAAATACATAGAATTGCAGGTATTAACAACTACCGAGGCTTCCGATGCGGTTTCCGAGCTGCTTTATGACGAAGGAGCGGCCGGGGTGCTGATAGAGGATCCTAATGACTTTAACGAACTGAACAAGGACAAAAGAAGCTGGGATTACGTTGGGGAGGAATTGGTAAAACTATTGGGGGAGGACACCAAAGTGAAGGGCTACTTCCTTTCCGCTGAATTCAGTGAAGATAAGCTGAAATCAATAGAAAGCCGGGTCAATATGCTTGGAGAATTCGGCCTTGACAACGGGAAAGGGATAGTGACCACCCGGGAAGTAGATGATGAGGATTGGGCTAATGCATGGAAAAAGTATTACAAGCCTGTGAAGGTAGGGGAGAGAGTTGTTATAAAGCCTACCTGGGAGGATTACGTGGCCGGGGCTGATGAAGTCATAGTGGAGCTTGATCCGGGAATGGCTTTTGGTACCGGAACCCATGAGACGACAATTATGTGCGTGAAGCTTTTGGAAAAGTACGTAAAGAGCCACAGCACAGTATTTGATGTGGGCTGCGGTTCGGGAATACTTGGAATAACAGCAGCCAAGCTCAATGCAGGCAGGGTTGTCTGTGTGGATATTGATGAATTATCCTGCAAAGTCAGCAGAGAAAATGCGGAATTGAACAGGGTCCTTGATAAGCTGGACATCCGCTGCGGGAACCTTCTGGATGTGGTTGACAACAAGGCTGACATCATAATTGCAAACATAATTGCAGATATTATTATTTCCTTCAGTGAGGATGCAATGGGCTTCCTTAACAAGGGCGGAATCTTTATATCATCAGGAATAATAAGGGACAGAAGGGATGATGTACTGAAGAAGCTTGAAGCGACAGGTTTCAAGGTGCTGGAAGTGCTTTCTATGGGAGAATGGTGTGCCATAGCGGCAGAAGGGAAATAAAAATGCACAGGTTTTTTATAAAAAGGGAGAATATTAGAAAAGGCGGAATAACTCTCGAAGGAGAAGATGTGAAGCATATATCCAGGGTGCTGAGACTACAGCCGGGTGACAAGCTCGTGCTTTGTGACGGTGAGGGGACTGATTATATCACAGCTATCGAAAGTATAGATAAGTATTCCGTTAAAACCATGATCATTAATAAGGAAACATCAAAGGGTGAATCGGGTATTGACGTTATATTGTACCAGGGCATTCCCAAATCAACAAAGATGGATCTTATTATTCAGAAGTGTACTGAGATGGGAATCAGAAGAATTGTTCCTGTATATACAGCGAGGACGGTAGTCAGGCTTGAATCTGAGAAAGATGAGAAAAAGAAGGTCGAGAGATGGACCAAGATTGCTGAAGAAGCAGCAAAACAAAGCGGCAGGGGTGTTATCCCTACTGTCGATATGCCTGTGTCATTACAGGAAGCCTTTGAGGATGCAGCAGAACTGGATGCGGTTATTGTTCCCTATGAACAGGAAGAGAGCATCTCTGTAAAGGAAGCGCTCAGTAAGGATAAAGTTGGGAGTATAGGTTTTTTTATAGGACCTGAGGGAGGCTTTGAAGCTTCTGAAATGTTGGCAGCGAAAAAAATGGGCGCCTTGCCGGTTACCCTGGGAAGCAGGATACTGCGTACAGAGACAGCGGGTGTTGTTGTGCTGGCCTGTATAATGTATGAATATGACCAGTTGAAATAGATATGTCCCTTCCAGGCAAAGTATTGCCTGTCAGCGGCGGAATTTCATTCCGCCGAATGGACCGATGAATGTATGTTTTGCTAAAGCAAAGCGAGGAGGAAAGGTTTGAGAAAAGTGGCATTTTATACGCTGGGCTGTAAGGTCAACCAGTATGAAACGGAAGCAATGACAGAGAGCTTTGAAAATGCAGGCTATGAAACTGTAGATTATACAGAATATGCGGATGTGTATGTGATAAATACCTGCACTGTCACAAATATGGGTGACAGAAAATCAAGGCAGATAATAAGAAGGGCATTGGATATCAACCCTGATGCCTTTGTGGCTGTTGTGGGCTGTTATTCACAGATAGCACCAGGGGAAGTGCTGGAGATACCAGGGGTCAGTCTGGTGGTCGGCACTAATGAGAGAAGCAGGATAGTAGAACTGGTTGAATACGCCAGGTCAAAAGAGGAAAAGCTCAATCTGGTCAATGACATTATGGAGGTAAGGGAATTTGAGGAGATGTCCATAAAGAACTATAAGAGCAGGACAAGGGCATTTCTCAAGATACAGGAAGGCTGCGACCAGTATTGTACATACTGTATAATACCCTATGCCAGGGGACATATAAGGAGCCGCAGGCCGGACAGCATATTGGCCGAAGTAAAGGAGCTTGCAGAAGGCGGCTTCAGGGAAGTGGTACTTACAGGAATACACGTAGCTTCATACGGAAAGGATCTGGGGGATACTTCTCTCATTGAAATAATTGAAAGGGTTCACGATATAGAGGGAGTTGAAAGGATCCGCATGAGTTCTATTGACCCTAATGTAATGAGTTATGAGTTCATAGAAAGGCTCAGAAAGCTGCCTAAAATATGCAGGCATTTCCATCTTTCATTACAGAGCGGTTGTGATGAAACATTAAAAAGGATGAATAGGAAATACACAACTGAGGAATATAAAAGAGTGGTAGGAAAAATAAGGGAAGCCTTTGTAGATGTAGCGGTAACAACTGATTTGATAGTAGGTTTTCCCGGGGAGACAGAGGAAGAATTCTTAAAGACGGTTGATTTTGTAAAAGAGATATCCTTCAGTGCGATGCATGTCTTCAAATATTCACCAAGGGAGGGAACTCCGGCTTCCAGATATAAAAACCAGGTAAAGCCTCAGATAAAGGATTCAAGGAGCAAGCTCATTACTTCTATCGCCAAAGAAAATGAAGAAAAATTTAAAAAAAGCTTCATTGGACGCAGAATGAAAGTTCTGTATGAGCAGCCGATTGATGAAAGCAACCACCATTTCGAAGGTCTGACAGACAACTATATAAGAGTTGTCTCTGAATCACAGGAGGATATAAAGGGAAAAATAATTGAAACAGCCCTTTTAGAAATGAAAGAAGATTATCTGGAAGGGAAAATTTCTAAATAAAAATGAATGCACAATAAAAATGTTTTTTTAGAATGTATTATAGGCAGGAATTTAAGAGTTTTTTGTTGAATATTCTTTATTAGGCTTACTTAGGGTATAGCCATTGGAAGAGGGCTTCCAAAGACATAAAACCGGACTGGACTAAGGAGGTGAAGTAATGAGCGACTGTATTTTCTGCAGGATAGTCAGCGGAGAGATCCCTTGCAGCTTGGTTTATCAGGATGATAGGGTAATGGCCTTCAAAGATATCAACCCACTTGCTCCAGTTCATATATTGATTATATCGAAGCAGCATATTGAGTCTGCCCAGGGTGTTAATGAGAGTAATTCAAGAGATGTAGCACATATTTTTGAAAAGATTCCGGGTATTGCAAAAGAAGCAGGCATAGCAGACAGCGGTTACCGGGTAATTACCAATATTGGAAAGAACGGCGGACAAGTAGTGCCGCACCTGCACTTTCACATATTGGGAGGCCGTAAATTGGAGACTTCTCTGGGATAATGAAGGTAGTAAAAAAACCTGTTATTGACACTAAATAATCAATTAATGTATAATTAACTAAGTGTTTTATTAGTCCCACTTTGTAATACAGTATTATATATATACTGTAAGGATTGTTACCAGCGGAGGGAGGGAAATAAATGTCTGAAATCAGAGTTGGTGAAAATGAATCTCTTGAAAGCGCTCTTAGAAGGTTTAAAAAGAAATGTGCTAGAGCTGGGGTTTTGGCAGAGGTAAGAAAAAGAGAGCATTACGAGAGCCCAAGCGTAAAAAGAAGGAAGAAATCTGAAGCTGCAAGAAAAAGAAAAACAAAATAAAGAAGGTTGATGTGAATGTCCCTCAAGGAAGTATTACAGCAAGATCTTAAGACTGCAATGAAAGATAAGGATGTCATCAGGAAAAATGTTGTAACAATGATGAAAGCTGCTATATTGCAGATCGAAAAGGATAAGAAGATTGAATTGGATGATGAGGGTGTTATAGAGGTAATTGCCAAGGGAGTAAAACAAAGAAAGGATTCAATACCTGACTTTGAAAAAGGCAACAGACCCGACCTGGTTGAAAATATAGAAAAAGAAATTGGTATCCTGATGGGTTATTTGCCGCAGCAGCTTACCGAAGAAGAGCTCAACCAAATAGTTTCAGATACAGTATTTGAAGTAGGCGCTCAGAGCATGCAGGATTTGGGCAAGGTCATGAGCGCACTGATGCCCAGAGTAAAGGGCAGAGCTGACGGCAAATTGGTTAATACAATTGTAAGACAGCATTTACAAGGATAAAAAAACGGAAATCCATTATGGATTTCCGTTTTTTTCACTCAAATTGAAATGGAAATAAGAATACTGGTAAAAATATACCTCGTGTAGTATAATATTCAGAAGGCTGATAACGTTAAGAAGTAGGAATAGGAGGTAAAGGTTTCATGAGCGAAAACACAAATACAGGAATGGATATTCCCGGAGGCACTAATCAGGCTGATGACGAATCCAGGGTATATTCAAACTTTATACATGACTTTATTGATAAGGACCTGGAGGAAGGTGTATATAAAAAGGTACATACCCGTTTTCCGCCTGAACCTAACGGATATCTTCATATAGGACATTGTAAGGCCATGTACATCAATTTCAGCACTGCGGAAAAATACCGCGGATTATGCAATCTGAGGTTTGATGATACAAATCCCATCAAAGAAGATGTGGAATATGTTGAATCCATCATGGAAGACATCAAGTGGCTTGGATTCGACTGGGAGGACCGGCTTTTCTACGCTTCGGATTATTTTGAAAAGCTTTATGGATTTGCAGGGTTCCTTATCAAAAAGGGTAAGGCGTACGTATGTGATCTAAACCAGCAAGAGGTAAGGGAATATAGAGGTACACCCACTGAGCCGGGGAAGAACAGCCCCTTTAGAGACAGGACAGCTTCCGAAAGCCTTGACCTATTCAGAAGGATGCGGGCAGGAGAGTTCCCCGAAGGTTCCAGGACTCTTCGTGCCAAGATAGATATGGCTTCACCCAACCTGAATATGAGGGATCCCGTAATATATAGGATATTGAGGTCACACCACCACAGAACAGGAGACAAATGGTGCATTTACCCCATGTATGATTTCCAGCACCCGCTGTCCGATGCCCTGGAAGGTATTACTCATTCACTCTGTTCATTGGAATATGAGGATCACAGACCGCTGTACAACTGGGCCGTGAATGAATGTGAAACAGAGCATACGCCAAGACAGATAGAGTTTGCCAGGCTGAACCTTACTTATACCGTTATGAGCAAAAGATATCTGAGGGAGCTTGTAGAGACCGGCATCGTAAGCGGATGGGACGATCCCAGAATGCCTACCTTGTGCGGCTTGAGGAGAAGAGGGTACACCCCCGCCTCCATTAGAAGCTTCTGTGACAAGATTGGTGTGGCAAAGACGAACAGTACCGTTGATTATGCGCTTCTTGAACACTGCATAAGAGAGGACCTTAACAAGAAAGCGGACCGTGTGATGGCGGTGCTTAGACCTTTGAAGGTTATTATAGATAATTATCCGGAGAATCAGACAGAGGATTTTGAGGTTGAGGTCAATCCTGAAGATCCTAACAGCGGAACTCGCAAGGTATCCTTCTCCAGGGAGCTTTTCATTGAGCAGGAGGATTTTATGGAAAATCCGCCGAAGAAATACTTCAGACTGTATCCCGGCGGAGAAGTAAGGCTTAAAAGCGCCTATTTTGTAAAATGTGAAAGTGTCGTAAAAGACCCGCAGACAGGAGAGGTTACAGAAGTCCACTGTACTTATGATCCTGCTTCCAGAGGCGGAAACTCCCCCGACGGACGCAAGGTCAAAGGAACGATCCATTGGATATCTGCCGCCCATGCTCTGGACGCAGAGGTCCGTTTGTACGACCAGCTTTTTGCAGTACCCAATCCCGGAGAGGAAGGCAGGGAGTACAAGGAGGATCTGAATCCGAATTCTCTGGAGGTCCTGACCAACTGCAAGGTTGAACCAGGTCTGGCAGAGGCAGTGATCGGAACAGGCTATCAGTTCCTCAGAATGGGATATTTCTGCCCCGACAATAAGGATTTCAGAAAAGAGAGACCGGTGTTCAACCGGATAGTGGGCCTGAAGGATTCCTGGTCAAAGACGGTGAAAGAATAGAGAAAGTGCCCGGCATGTTATTAAATATCAACAAGCCGGGTATTATTTTTGGAAGAGTGTAACTAATATATTGTATACATGGTATGAAAAATGAAATACAGAGGTTTACGTCGATTGAGTTAGATATTAGGGGCCTGAAGGATATAATTTGATTTGGAGATTTGCGTAATACGTGAGCGGACCGGGGCTGCTTAGTATATACCTGCACTCATGTTGTTAAGAACACATAAAACTGATATCATTATACTATACTTAGTAAGAGACATTAAAGGTTTTGAACTAAGTGGGTTAATCCTTAATTGCAATTGGGGAAAACGATTTAATCAGGGATTGCACATAATATTAAAAGAATTGGGGGTGTAACGGATGTTTGGAGATTGGAGCCTGCTTACAGCGTTCCTGTATGTCTTGGGTCTGGTGCTGCTTATGGTGGAAGCACTGGTGCCAGGTTTCGGTGTTGCAGGGATAAGCGGTGTCATTCTGGTACTCGCCAGTGTTGTAATGATTTCCTCAAGCTTTTTCCAGGCTGTGCTGATGATGATAGGCACTATAGCTATAGCGGTTCTGCTGATAGTTGCCCTTTACAAGCTTGGATACGGAAAAGGCTATATCAAATCCATGATATTAAGCACCGAGCAGAAAAATGAAGAAGGTTATGTAAGCAGCAAAGGTAATGAGAAATATCTCGGTATGCACGGTATGGTAGTGACTCCCTTAAGGTCTGCAGGTACTGTACTTATTGATGGGAAAAGGCTTGATGCAGTATCCGAAGGTGAATATATCGAGAAGGACTTCGAGGTTGAGGTCATAAAGGTTGAAGGCAGCAGAATTGTTGTGAAGCGAGTATAATTATATAATTGGAGGTATGAAAATGGATATTTTGGTTTATGTAGTAACCATATTTGTCGTAATACTAGGACTGACGATATTCCTGAGTTTTGTTCCCTTAGGGCTATGGATTTCATCCCTGGCAGCGGGAGTAAATGTAGGAATATTCACCCTGGTGGGTATGAGACTCAGAAGAGTTGTACCAAGCAGGATTGTGAACCCCCTTATAAAAGCAAGAAAGGCCGGTCTTAATGTCAGTGTAAATCAGCTTGAAGCCCACTTGCTTGCGGGAGGTAATGTTGACAGGGTGGTAAACGCGCTGATAGCCGCACAGAGAGCGGAAATAGATTTAGGCTTTGAAAGGGCTGCAGCTATTGATCTTGCAGGCAGAGATGTTCTGCAGGCAGTTCAGATGAGTGTTAATCCGAAGGTAATTGAAACACCTGTAGTAGCAGCAGTGTCAAAGGATGGTATTGAAGTAAGGGCAAAGGCAAGGGTAACAGTGAGGGCCAATATAGAGAGACTGGTCGGTGGAGCAGGAGAAGAAACAATAATAGCCAGGGTTGGTGAAGGTATAGTAACTACAGTAGGTAGCTCCGAGACTCATAAGCTGGTGCTGGAGAATCCGGATCTGATATCAAGAACGGTTTTGGCCAAGGGTTTGGACTCAGGAACAGCCTTTGAAATACTCTCAATAGATATAGCAGACGTAGACGTAGGAAGGAATATAGGCGCCCAGCTGCAGACAGACCAGGCGGAAGCCGATAAGAGGATAGCTCAGGCTAAAGCGGAGGAAAGACGTGCCATGGCTGTTGCCAAAGAGCAGGAAATGAAGGCTGGAGTACAGGAGATGAGAGCCAAGGTTGTGGAAGCTGAGGCTGAAGTGCCTAAGGCGCTTGCGGATGCTTTGAGAAATGGGAAGATGGGTGTAATGGATTATTACCAGCTTCAGAATGTTCAGGCCGATACTCAGATGAGGGACGCAATTTCAAAAATAAACAAGAGTGACTCAATAGATAAGGAAAAGAAGTAGTCAGATATTCAACATCTCCATAAAGGAGGGATGTATTTGGAAGGCTTATTTGTGGTAGTGGCGATTGTAGTAGGCTTGCTTAACTTCGCAGCAAAGCAGCAGAGGCAGAACCAGAATCAGAATCAGGGCAATATGAAAAGACAGCTAAGCCAGAGGAGGCAGGAGCCTGTCCGGTGGAAGGAGCATATAGAGCAGCAGCTTGAAAGGGCTGCCGGAAGTGTGAGAAATATCCGGGATGAAAGTGCTGAGGGCAAGGTTCCATATATGCCGGAACAGGTGTCTGCTGATGACTATGAAGGTATTGAGCTGGAGGACAGAAGAAGTGAAGGTAGCCTGAACTATATAGAGCAGAGTAAAAGCTCTGAAGGTGAATGCGATGAGCATCCTGAGCACAGACAGCCAAGGAAGAAAGACAGGAAAGAGAAAAAGACTGCTCCTGCGGTTGAAGTATTGGAATCAGAAGAGAGCCCGATATTTGACCTGACAGAAGAAAGCCTGCTGAGAAGCATAGTCATGGCAGAGGTCCTGGGTCCACCCAGGGTAATAAAAAGAAGAATAAGATAATCATTAAAGCAAGTTAGGCAAAGGCTTAACTTGCTTTTTTATATTGTTCTTCATTGCGTTTCTCAGGCATACATTTATATAGAGGTGGGTGCTATGGGTAAGAGGAGTTACAAAATCAGAGAAAAGATATCCAACACTTTCGAGCTTCCAAAGGATATAGTGCTGGATGTTTCAAAGGTCATAATCATCGGAACGGGACAAATTACGGTAGAAAACCATAAAGGTCTTGTTGAATACAGCGAGGAGCTTATAAGGATCAATACCGGCAGCTGCATAATGAAGCTGTACGGAAGAAAACTTGCCATTAAAACGATACTTCAGGAGGAGATCACTATTACAGGGGAAATAACAAAGATGGAATTCTGATTAAAAGCGAAGCATAAAAGGACATGGAGGGTTTGGTAGGCATGTTTATTATACGAATATGGAATTATTTCAGGGGATATGCTATTATTATTGTTAAAGGATTGAAAATTGAAAGATTTATTAATCTTGCAGTGGTTAATAATATTTACATATGGGATATAGAGAAACTGGATTATACTACAGTAAAGGCGAAAATCGGCCTGGAGAATTTCGGAAGGCTCAGGGACATTGTACGGAGAACGGACAGTTCAGTCAGCATAATAGCCAAGCGGGGACTGCCTTTTATTATCAGGAATATTAAAAGGAGAAAGCTTTTTTACGCTGGTTTGCTGTCATTGTTTGTGTTTATCTACATAATGTCCTCTTTTGTCTGGATGATTGAAATAGTAGGAATCAAAGCCGTTGATAATGAAAAGCTGGTAAGGTGCCTGGCTTCAGAGGGTTTGAAGGAAGGAAGCTTCAAGGGCAAATTGGATAGAAGACATATAGAGAACCGGGTGCTCATCAATATGCCTGAGATATCGTGGATTGGCATACAGATAAAAGGCACAAAGGCTATTGTTGAGGTTGTGGAGAAAAGAGAAGTTCCCCCGCTGATCAGTCATTCCGATGCTTGTGATATTGTAGCGGCGAAGGATGGTGTAATAACAAAATTACTGGTGCTCTCCGGAGATCCTCTGGTTAAGGATGGAGATTCAGTAAGAAAAGGCCAGAAGCTGGTTACGGGAACTATACTGAGAGAAAACCTTGAACCCCGACAAGTACACTCCCTTGCGCAGATAAGCGCAAGAACATGGTATGAGGAAGCGGAGGAAATACCTCTCCAGCAGATAGAGTACAAACCTACAGGAAGGGTAGCAAGGCAATACAAGCTGAGGCTGCTGAATAAGGAGTTCTCAAAGAAAAGAAGTGTGAGATTCAAGGATTTCAACGAATTTGTCAAGGAAAGGAACCTTATTAGCTTCGGGGATTATATATTTCCTGCAAAGCTTATTGAATACAGGTTTGAAGAGCTGGTACCCACATTAAAAACTTTCATGGTGAATGAAGCCAAGGAAAGATGCGCAGAAAGGCTTAATGCAAGGATTAAGCTGCAGATACCCGAGGGCGCGGTGGTTTTAAAAAAGAATATCGACTACTATGTAGATAAAAAAACTGTTAAAGCCAAGATAAATGTTGAGATCCTGGAGGATATAGGAGTGAAACAGAAAATAAATTAACATATACAGAGGAATGCCTTAATAAAAAAACTATATAAATCGCACAAAGAAGATTACATAGAATAGCTGCGATTTATAACATCAATGAAAACGTTTCGCACTGTTGAACTATTATGTAATGGATTTAGTGCGAAACATATAGGAGGAAAACAATTGACGCAGAACATAATAGAATCTAGTATACAAATTGATAATATGGAAAAGATAATGAATCTTTTTGGCGATTATGACCAGAATCTTAAGGCCATAGAGGATGAATTCAATGCAGACATAATTGTAAGAGAAGGCGATTTGAAAATAGTAGGCGAAGAGAAAGCCGTCAGCATGGTGAGAAAGACCCTGGATATACTGCTTAAGATGCAGGAGGCCGGTGAGATCATAACAGGCCATTCGGTAAGCTATACCATGGAGCTTGTAAAGGAAGGGGAAGAAAACCGGAGTGATGAGCTTGGTGATGTAATAATTACAAATGCCAGGGGAAAGGCCATAAAGAGTAAGACCATCGGACAGAGGAAATATATAGGCGCAATACAGGATAATGAGGTGGTGTTCGGAATAGGTCCTGCGGGAACAGGAAAGACCTACCTTGCCATGGCTATGGCGGTTAAGGCTTTCAAGAACCGCGAAGTAAGCAGGATCATTCTTACAAGGCCTGCAGTGGAAGCAGGGGAAAAGCTGGGTTTTTTGCCCGGAGACCTGCAGAACAAGGTAGACCCGTATCTAAGACCTTTATATGACGCCTTGTATGACATTATGGGCGCGGAGACATACCAGAAACACATCGAACGGGGGGCAATAGAGGTGGCGCCCCTTGCATATATGAGAGGCCGGACTCTGGACGACTCGTACATCATACTTGATGAAGCACAAAATACCTCACCGGAGCAGATGAAGATGTTCCTGACCAGATTGGGGTTTGGATCAAAGGCGATTATCACAGGGGATATTACACAGATCGATTTACCCAGGGGAAAATACTCAGGACTTAAAGAGGTCATGGAAGTATTGAAGAATGTCAAGGGTATAGGATTTGTATATTTTAACGAAAAGGACGTCGTAAGACATAAGCTGGTGAGAGATATTATAAAGGCATATGAAAAATATGAGGACAAGAAGAAGGTAGGCATGGAGGAGACGGAAGAAAAATAATATTAATGAGCAGGAGAAGGCAAATGATTAAATTTTCTATTCCAAATCTGAAAAGGTTGGCAAAAAGCAGTA
Organism: Clostridia bacterium; assembly: GCA_035627615.1. Classification (GTDB taxonomy): domain Bacteria; phylum Bacillota; class Clostridia; order Lutisporales; family Lutisporaceae; genus BRH-c25. The sequence continues at coordinate 146,338 of DASPLL010000017.1, read as the reverse complement.
CTTCAATAAGGATAGTCCTGGTTGTATGTCTTTTTGCTGCGCTTTTTTCCCTGTTTGTTCTGAATGTCAAGCCGCAGAAGTATCTTCTCAAGGTAGGGGATATATCCGGCGAAGACATATATGCCCCTTCTGATATTGTGGACAAGTCTGCGACAGAGCTAAGGAAGAAGCAGGCGGAGGAAAGCGTTCAGCCGATTTATAAGCTTGACCTGACAGTACAGATTGATATTGAGAAAAAAATAGACAGTTTCTTCACTTTGCTGGATATGGTGAGGAAGGATCAGGAGCTTCTTAAGGAACAGAAGCTTACTGCCCTTGAGCAAGGCTCCACTATAAGTCTTGGAAACAGTGTGTATAACACTCTTCTTAGTGCTTCAGAGACAGAAATCGGCACACTGAGAGACAATATCAAGTATATTAACAACCAGATGCTTTCGGGGAGGATAACCGAGCAGCAGCTAAATGACAAGAGGACTGAAATCAGGGAATTCTTCATGAATCTTCCCAAGAAAAGCAAGCTTAATGACATAGGTGCAGATATTGCTGTAATGACTCTGCGGCCAAATATGTATTACGATGAGCAGACCACTCTGACCAGAAAACAGAGTGAAATGGAAAAGGTAGAGGAAGTAGTAATACGTAAAGGAACTATCATAGTCAACAAGGGGAAGGAAGTTACATATCAGCAGATACAGCTCCTGAATGCATACGGGCTTTTATACGAAAGCGATAATCCCGGCCTGGATATTGAATTCTATACCGGCTATGGAATAATTATAATTGTTTGTCTTGTTGTTATGGGTTCATACCTCAGAAGTCTCGACAGAAAGCTGTGGGACAGTAATTCTACCATCTTCCTCATCAGTCTTATTGTTGTAATGACACTGAGTATCACCATGGTGGTTAAGAATATATCCGGTTACCTGGTAATAATGCCTGCAGGGACGATGCTGGTCTCGATACTGGTAAGCCCGAGGATAGCTGTAATGTCCAACATCATGATGTCCATACTTGCAGGTTTTCTTGGAGGCTTTGATCTGTCAATAGTAGCTGTAATGCTTCTGACTGGAATACTTGCTTCAGGGATGGTATCAAGAACCCATCACAGGAGTACTATTATTCTAGCAGGTTTGGCTGCAAGTCTTGTCAGCCTTCTGATAGTTTTCAGTGTAGGTGTCCTGAGCAGGGAAGATATATACAGGATGTTTTATAACGGTATGTATGGCACCATAGGGGGTATTCTCTCAGCCGTCCTTACAATAGGTACACTGCCTTTTTTTGAAACCACCTTTGATATCATAACTCCTGTTAAGCTGCTGGAGCTGTCAAATCCGAACCAGCCTATACTTAGAAGGCTTCTTATTGAAGCACCGGGAACTTATTATCACTCGATATTGGTCGGCAATCTGGCAGAAGCGGCGGCAGAGGATATAGGAGCTAATCCCCTGCTTTGCAGGGTAGGTTCATACTATCACGATATAGGAAAGCTGAAGAGACCGTATTTTTTCAAGGAGAACCAGATTACCAAGGATAATCCTCATGATAAGATAACACCTAATCTGAGCGCTCTGGTCATAACCTCACATGTAAAGGATGGAATCGAAATTGCAGAAAAGAGCAAGCTTCCATCAGCTGTGATAAGGCTTATTGAAGAACATCATGGAAACACTCTGGTAGCCTATTTCTATCATAAGGCATTGAAAGCGGAAGGGGCGGAAGTGGTTGAGGAAAGCAAGTTCAGGTATCCCTTCAGGAAACCGCAGACAAAGGAAGCTGCAATAGTAATGCTGGCAGACTCAGTTGAAGCCTATATCAGATCTCTGACAGAGCCTACACAGGAACAGGTGGAACAGGGGGTAAAGAAGATAATCAAGGACAAACTCAATGACTCACAGCTTGACGAGTGCGACCTGACGCTCAAGGACCTGGATATGATAGGCCAGGCTTTTGTTAAGGTGCTGGCAGGCATATTTCATGACAGAATTGAGTATCCTGAAACTATAAAGGATATAGAATAGGCTGCGGGGTTTCGAGGTTTCGAGGTTTCGGGGTTTCTGGGTTTCAGGGCTGCGAGGTATAAGGCGCCAAAAATACAAAAACGGAGGTATAAACACATGTCAGTATTAATAGATAACAGACAAGAAAAAGTTAAAGTTGAGGAAGCATTGGAAGCTCTGGTTGTAAAAGTGGTGGAAAAGGTTTTATCCCGGGAAGAATGTGAGGAAGAGTACGAGGTCAGTATTTCCTTTGTGGATAATGAAGAGATGAGAAGTCTTAATATGGAGTATAGAGGCATTGACAAGGAGACGGATGTACTTTCCTTTCCAATGGTTGATTTTGTTGAGGAGGGGCTTCTTGAAGAGGATGAAAATGCCGAATATATTGATGAAGAGATAGCCCTGGGTGATATAGTCATATCAATGGAAAAAGCCCTGGAGCAGGCAGAGGAATACGGGCACAGCTTTGAACGGGAGCTTGCTTTTCTGCTGGTGCATGGAATGCTGCACCTCTTAGGCTATGACCACGAGGATGAGGCTTCTGAGGTCGAAATGTCTGAAAAGCAGGAAGATATACTGAAGGAAATGGACCTCATAAGATAATGTTGTGATTATTAACACTATATAAGGCTGGAAAGCTGTCGCGTTAATAATCACCAAGGAAGTGAAAGAGTGAACTCAAGAAAGTTCTTTGAGAGCCTGAGGTATTCAATAGAAGGATTAGTATACTGCATGAGTACTCAGAGAAACATGAAGATACACATAGCTTTTGCCCTAATTGTTCTGGTCGCCGGAATACTTCTGCAGATAAGCAGACTGGAGTTTATAATAATAACTATGGCGATTTCCATTGTGTTTATATGTGAGATTATCAATACAGCTGTGGAAAAGACAGTTGACACAATGACACAGGAGTTCCACCCCGTAGCCAAGATTGCAAAGGATGTGGCTGCAAGTGCTGTACTGGTTGCTGCAATCAGTTCGGTAATAGTAGGATTTCTGGTATTCGGCAAATATCTTTGGACTATTATAGGACAAGTACTTAAGTAGAAAAATGCGTCGCTTGGGTTACGAGTTGCGCGTTGCGCGTTTCGCGTGTTCCAGCAGGGCTCCGAAGCCTTGCTTGCAATACCCGTAACGCGTAACGCGTAACCCGTAACCCGTAACCGAAAAATGCGACTATGTCGCATTATTATTTTTATTTAGAAAAGAGGGTTTCGAATGAATAGTAGAAAACGGCTGTTAGTACTAATGATTTTTTGTCTTATCGCGGTAATGCTTTCCGGATGCAGCAAGAATACCGAAGTGTCAAACATTGAACCGGAAATCACACCTACGCCAACTGTTCAACCAACTCCGACCCCGACCCCTGAGCCTTCTCCCGGTGCGCCATGCCCCCTGACGGGAGTGCTTGTGGAGAATGAAGCGGACCTGAAGCAGAGACCTATAGCGGTAATGCTGGATAATGAGTATAATGCAAGGCCTCAGTCAGGACTTCTGGATGCCGAGGTTGTATATGAAATCCCCGTTGAAGGAAATATCACAAGATACATGGCAGTTTATCATCATAATCATACGGATAAGATAGGACCTGTGAGAAGTGCAAGGCCTTACTTCATTGATAAGTCCCTGGAGTATAATGCAGTTTATGTGCACTGTGGAGGAAGCCCACAGGCACTTCAGGACCTGGTTACATTAAAGGTCGATACCCTCAATGATCTGAAGGGTTCTCCATGCTTCTGGCGTTCAAAGGACAGGAAGATGCCGCATAATCTCTATACAAGCACAAAGCTTATGAGAGAAGTAATGGAGAGTAATAAGTTCAATAATAAAACGGCTCCTCTTTATTTCAAGTTCAGCGAAGAATTTTCAAATCTGGAAGGTAAAAGTACCCGTGCAATAAGCTTCAATTACAGTAAAAATTACCTGGTCGGATATGAATATGATGAAAAGGACAAATTATATTATAGGATGATAAACGGTGTAAGGCTTAAAGACAAAGAGTCAGGCAAGGATATCGCTACAACGAATATCATTGTTGAGAAAACCACCACGAAGGTCCTTGATAAGGTAGGCAGACTTGAAGTCAACAATATAGGCAAGGACAGAGGCTATTACCTTACCGGCGGAAAACTCATAGAGATCGAGTGGAGCAAGAGCAGCAGAAGTGCTAAGACGATATATAAGGATCTTAAAGGCAATGAAATTCTCATGAACAAGGGTACTACATGGATTCAGGTGGTTCCAGACTATGTGAGGATTGATATTAAGGAGTGAAAAGCATGAATTATGATATACTAATAGAAAAAGCACAGGAAGCAATGGAAAACGCTTATGTAAAGTATTCAAATTTCAAGGTAGGGGCGGCATTGCTGACTGAAAGCGGGAAAATATATACCGGCTGTAATATCGAGAATTCCTCTTTCGGAGCGACAATCTGCGCTGAAAGAGTTGCATTTACAAAAGCAATTTCAGAAGGAGAAAGGGAATTTGAAGCTATAGCGGTTGCAAGCAATCTGAAGGGCTTTACATATCCCTGCGGAATCTGCAGGCAGTTTATGTCCGAATGGGGCCTGGATATAAAGCTTATAACTAAAAGTGGGGATACAGTAAGGGTTCATACCATAGGAGAGTTGTTACCCGAGGCTTTTGTGGAGTTCGAACCGGATAAATAGTATATAACGCGGCAATAGGAGAGCAATTATGGATAAAAAATTTAAATCAGGCTTCGTAACGATCATAGGAAGACCTAATGTAGGAAAATCAACATTAATAAACAGACTTCTGGGCGAGAGAGTGTCAATAATATCCGACAAGCCCCAGACAACGAGGAATTCAATCCGCTGTATCTATACGGCCGATGAGTACCAGATAGTCTTCATTGATACACCTGGTATACACAAACCGAAGCATATGCTGGGAGAGTATATGGTAAAAGCGGCAACGGAAGCATTAAAGGGTGTGGACGTTGTTGTAGTGATATTTGACTGTTCTACTGAGATAGGCCCCGGGGACATTCATATAGCAGAGGTGGCGCGAATGGTCAATTCGCCTGTCATACTAGTGCTGAATAAAATCGACAAGATACCAAAATCCAGACTGGAGCATGTCGCAGCCTCCCTGATAATGCATGAAGATTATTTCAACTGCATAATACCTATTTCTGCAGGTACCGGGGAGAATCTCGAAGAGCTGTTAAAGGAGATAGTAAAGTATCTGCCTGAGGGGCCAAAATATTTTCCGGAAGACATATATACAGATATGCCGGAAAAATTCATTGTATCCGAGATAATCAGAGAAAAGATACTGGAGCTGACATCGGAGGAGGTGCCTCACGGTACTGCCGTTGAGATCACTTCCATGAAGGAAAGGGAGAATAAGGACCTTATAGATATTGAGGCCACAATATTCTGTGAAAAGGATTCACACAAGGGGATAATAATAGGCAAACAGGGCAGGATGCTTAAAGAGATTGGCATCAGGGCAAGAGTGGACATAGAAAACCTTCTGGACTGCAAAATAAACCTGCAGCTGTGGGTCAAGGTAAGAAACGATTGGCGTGACAATAGAAGCGCACTTAAGAACTTCGGGTATAAGTGGGAGTGAGAAAATGTCAATATCAAAGACTGAGGGAATAGTCCTGAAGCATACCAACCTGGGTGAAGCTGATAGAATACTCACAATACTCACGAGAAACAATGGAAAAATAAAAGCAATTGCGAAAGGCTGCCGGAAACCCAAAAGCAGCCTTCTTTCATCTTCGGAGGTTTTTGTTTTCAGCGAATTTGTGCTTTATAAAGGCACTAACTTCCATCATATTTCTCAGGCTGTGACAAGAGAGACCTTTTATAACATAAGGAAGGATCTGTTGAAGCTTTCTTATGCTACTTATTTTGCAGAGCTTGCGGAGACTGTCACCGATGAGGACATACCAAGTGAAAAGCTGTTTCTGCTGCTTGCAAAGGCGCTTTATTACCTTTCCACCGGGGAAATCCCGATGGGATTGATACATCTTGCCTATCAGTTGAAGCTTATGGATATCAGCGGATACAGGCCTAACCTGACTAAATGTGCGATATGTGGAAAAGTAAGGGAGGATTATATAAGGTTCAGCGTCGAACTGGGCGGGATAATTTGCAGAGAGTGTGGTTCCGATGAAAATCTGAGAAAGGATGGAAATACCTTCAGGATCAGCCAGGGTACGCTGGAGGCTTTTAAATTTTTGTTGAACACTGAAATTTCTAGACTAAATACTAAGAAAATTGATAATACTAGTTTTAACGAAATAGACAAAATTGCTAGAGCCTTCATCCAGTTGCACCTGGATAAAAGGTTCAAATCTCTTGATTTTTTGGATGATATAAAGGATTTTGAAGTCTAGTGCTTCGTAACGCATATCCCTTCTTGAGCATGCGAGGCACTGAATCAAGGTTGTGATTTTTAACACTATGAAAGATAAAAAAGTTGTTGTGTTAATAATCACCAGAAATTTGTTAAAAAGCTTTGAAAGGAGTAGAACCCATGGATATAAGTCTTGAAAAGGTTGACATTATCAGGGACAGGACAGGTGTTTCCTATAAGGAGGCCAAGGAGGCCCTGGAAGCAGCAAACGGCAATGTAGTGGATGCCTTGATAAGTATTGAGGAAGCAGGGGAAAAAAGATGGACAGAGACAATCTCTGTAAAAGGCAATGAAGCTGTCGACAAGCTGAAAGGAATAGTCAAATCCGGCAATGTGAACAGAATAAGAGTTAAGAAGGATGACTATGTGATACTTGACATACCTGTTACAGCCGGAGCCATAAGCGCAGTGGTGATTCCGCAGCTTACTGCAATAGGAACGGCAGTTGCATTGCTGTCAAAGTGTACGATAGAGGTGGAAAGGCCCAATAAGCAGACGATCAATGTAACGGAAGCAATTACAAATACCGCAGATGATATTGCGTCTAAAATTAAGAACATGAAATCCGGAGTAACCGGTAAAAGTACCACATTAGCGGATGCAGTAGATACCTTCGGAGCTGAGAATATAGAGGACTACACCTTTAAGAGCAATGATTATACAGATGCTTCCAACGTAAATGTAAATGATGTATTTAAGCAATAGAAAGTTCAGATACGAGACTCGAGATTCGAGATTCGAGGTTTTTGGAGAGAAACCTTCGAAGCCCCACTTTAGCTCTTGCATCTCGTAACTCGTATCTCGCATCTAGTTTTCTCTTGACAAAATATATATGATTTGCTAAATTGGTGTTAACGTACCATAAATAGTGGTACATTTGCGTTGAAGAAGAGGAGTAGTCAGAGTGAGAGCACTCTTAGAGAGCCAGGGAGGGGTGGAAGCCCGGCAGTGCAGCTTGACGAAGGGCGCTTTGGAGCAAAAGCTTGAAAGAGGGCTTGGACAGCGAATTTCCAGGCCAAAAAGGGTGGAACCGCGGAAGTAAACCTTTCGTCCCTTGCTGCAAGGGATGAAGGGTTTTTATTTATTCATTAAATAGTTTTGGAGGGATATGAAATGACATTTCAAGAAATCATTCTGACGCTTCAGAAGTACTGGGCTGAACAGCATTGTATCATAGCACAGCCTTACGATGTGGAGAAGGGCGCGGGTACGATGAGCCCTTACACTTTCCTGAAGGCGTTGGGGCCGGAGCCCTGGAGGGTGGCTTATGTGGAGCCTTCAAGAAGGCCTGCTGATGCAAGGTATGGGGAGAACCCCAACAGATTGTATCAGCACCATCAGTTCCAGGTGATACTGAAGCCTTCGCCGGATAATGTACAGGATCTGTACCTGGGAAGCCTTAAGGCTCTTGGTATCGACCCGGAAAAGCACGATATCAGATTTGTAGAGGACAATTGGGAAGCCCCGACTCTCGGAGCCTGGGGACTTGGCTGGGAGGTCTGGCTGGACGGCATGGAGATAACCCAGTACACGTACTTCCAGCAGGTGGGCAGTATTGACTGCCAGTTGGAGTCTGCTGAGCTGACCTACGGCCTGGAGCGTATAGCCATGTATATACAGAATATAAATAATGTGTTTGATATTGAATGGGTATCAGGCATCAACTATGGGGATGTGTTCAAGGTTGCGGAATACGAGCATTCCAAATACAGCTTTGAAGAGGCTGACACCGGACTGCTGTTCAGATTTTTTGATGAATATGAAGGAGAAGCGAGGAGGCTGCTGGATAAGAGCATCGTACTGCCAGCCTATGATTATGTGTTAAAATGCTCTCATGCCTTCAATATCCTTGATGCAAGAAAAGCCATAAGCGTTACTGAGAGGACCAGCTTCATAGGAAGGGTAAGAAATCTTGCCAGGCTTGTAGCCCAGGGTTATTTGAAGCAGAGAGAAGAGATGGGATATCCCCTTCTCAAAAAGGCTGTATTCGGAGGTGTAAAAAATGAGTAAGGATCTGTTATATGAAATTGGTACTGAGGAGATACCTGCCAAATATATGCCTGCTACCTTGCAGCAGGTTAAGGGCATTGCTGAAGCAAAGCTTAAGGACAGCAGGATAGCATATGGAGAGATAAAAACCTATGGTACTCCAAGAAGGATCGTACTTTTTGTAAAGGACATCGCAGAGCAGCAGGAAGACCTTATGGAACTGGTGAAGGGTCCATCCAGGAAAGCTGCTTATGATGAAAGCGGCAGCCCCAGTAAAGCACTGCTGGGTTTTCTAAGAGGCCAGAAAGCAGAGCTTAACGACGTATTTTTACAGGAGCTTTCAGGAGTGGAATATGTATATTATAAGAAGCAGGAAAAGGGAAAGCCTGCCAAAGAGGTGCTGAAAACCATACTTCCTGAAATATTGACCTCAATATCCTTCCCAAAATCAATGAAATGGGGCAACAAATCCTTCAGGTTTGCCAGACCTGTCAGATGGCTGGTACCGGTACTTGGAAACGAGCTAATAGAATTTGATAAGGATGGAATACAGTGCAGCAGATATACAAAAGGACATAGGGTATTATCCGGGGGTAATATCGAGATAAATAGCACAGGAGAATATTTTGAAAAGCTAAGGGAAGGCTACGTCATTGCAGACCAGGAGGAAAGGCGCTCACTGATACGCAAGCAGTGTGAAGAGCTGGCAAAGGCCAAAGGCGGAGAAGTGCTGATGGATGAGGATCTTCTTGAGGAGGTCGTATATCTTGTTGAATACCCTACTGCTCTTATGGGAGGCTTTGAAACTGAATACCTCAAGCTCCCTAAGGAAGTAGTGATCACTCCTATGAAGGAGCATCAGCGGTATTTTCCGGTTGTTGATAAGAAGAAAAAGCTCATGAACTATTTCATTACTGTAAGGAATGGAGACAACCGCTATCTGGAAATAGTGCAGGAAGGGAATGAAAAGGTTCTGAGAGCCAGATTGGCCGATGCAAATTTCTTTTATAGCGAGGATAGGAAGCTGTCACTGGAAAATAGCGTGGAGAAGCTGAAGAATGTAGTATTCCAGGAGACTCTCGGTACTATACATGATAAGACAAAAAGGATAACCGCCATAGGGGAATACCTTGCAGAGGTGCTTGGACTAAGCAGTGAGAACAGGTCGAATCTGCTGAGAGCGGCTTATCTGTGTAAGGCGGACCTGGTTACCAATATGGTTAAGGAATTTGATGAGCTCCAGGGAATAATGGGTAGGGAATATGCATTACTGCAGGGCGAGAAGGAAGCAGTTGCGGATGCCATACTGGAGCATTACCTGCCAAGGTTCGCAGGGGATTATCTCCCTGAGACTGTTAATGGATCCATCCTCAGTATAGCTGATAAGATGGACACTATCTGCGGCTGTTATGCAATAGGAATTCAGCCGACAGGCTCCCAGGATCCGTATGCCTTAAGAAGGCAGGCCATAGGAATCACCTCGATAATACTTGATGCTAAAATGCACCTGGGCATGGCACACCTTGCAGATACCGCCCTTAAGGCTTTTGTTGAAAAGGAGATAGTAAAGGGTGATTTAAAAACTATAAAAAAGGATGTAATAGAATTCTTCAAGCAGAGATTTAGAAATGTCATGATGGATAAGGATTTCGAATACGATGTAATTGATTCGGTGATAAATGCTGAATTTGACGACATATACGATGCGTACCTGAAGATAGAAGAGCTGTCAAAATGGAAGCACAAGGATGAGTTCCTTAACATACTGGGTTCTTTCAACAGAGTATCCAACCTGGCATCCAAGGCTCAGGGTGCTGAAATATTCACGGCACTTTTCAAAGAGAAAGCTGAACTTGAGCTATATACAGCTTATACCCGGGTCAATACTGAATATGAAGGCTATGTGGACAACAGGGAATATGGAAAGGCTCTGAAGCTCATGATGACACTTAAGAAACCGATAGATGATTTCTTTGACAATATAATGGTCATGGTAGAGGATGAGAGCATAAGGAATAACCGGCTGGGGCTTTTGAAGAGTATTGCGGGCATGATGAACAGGATGGCGGATTTGGGTGCTATAGTCGTCAATAAAATACAATAAATATATTGAACGCACAAAAGTATTTATATTGGGCAAAGTGCGAATTCAATAACAATCAAGGAAAACATTTCGCGAAATTTGAATAATGAATATAAAATGTTTTTCGCGAAATATTTAGTTGTGATAGCATATTCTTTATGATAGTATTTATAGAGAATGCAGTATAAATAAGGAAAATCTCATAAATATTTAGCATATTACGCATATTACTCATGAAATAAAGGATGCGTTTTGTATTTCGAAATTGCTTTGAGGCAGGTGATAGCTATAGAATTTACAAGTCGTCAGAAACAAATAGTAGAGCTGGTAAAAAACAATCAACCGATTACAAGCGAACAACTGGCAGCGAAGCTGAATATGACAAGGGCAGCACTCCGGCCTGATCTCACAATACTTACAATGTCAGATATACTTGAGGCAAGACCTAAGGTCGGATACTTTTACTCCGGTAAAAGCGTAAATAACATAGGCAGTGATTTCATAAAAAGCGTAAAGGTTGCAGAAATCAAGTCCGGACCTGTGGTGGTAGATGAATCGGCAACTGTCTATGATGCTATCGTAATGCTATTTTTAAGGAATGTCGGTACTATTTATGTTCAAAACAAAGGCGCTCTTACAGGGGTTGTGTCCAGAAAGGACTTCATAAAGATCGCGATTGGAAATAACGACATACACAATATGCCTGTTGGCATGATCATGTCGAGGATGCCCAATATAGTTTACGCATTGGATACAGATAGTGCATATGACGCAGTAGTCAAGCTTATCACCCATGAAATCGACAGCATGCCGGTAGTCGAGCCATATAAGGATGATGAGGGCAAGGAACAATTCAAGATAACAGGTAAGATATCCAAAACCAATATGACTAAACTACTTTATGACTTGTGCAAGCAGCAATAGGTTAGGGGGATATTATGGATAAAAACAGGGCAGTAATATTTGTGGTATCAGATTCAATAGGGGAAACTGCAGAACAGGTGGCTAAGGCAGCATCGGCTCAGTACCCTGAATGTGAGATAAGAATAAGATGGATACCCTATGTCACCGAGATAGAGAGCATACAGGAAGTAATCAGCGAAGCCAAGGATCTGGATAGTATAATAATGTTTACTCTTGTTGTGCCGGAACTCCGGGAATATTTGAAAAAGCAGGCTGAGGAGCACAATATAATCTATGTTGATATAATGGGACCGGCGGTAGATGCAATTGCCAGGGTCACCAGGCGGCAGCCGACAGATATACCGGGAGCGGTGAGAAAGCTTGATGATGAATATTTTAAAAAGATAGAAGCGGTGGAATTTGCAGTGAAATATGATGACTGCAAGGATACAAGGGGCATAAAGAAGGCTGACCTGGTGCTTCTGGGTATCTCCAGGACCTCCAAGACTCCACTCAGCATGTTCCTGGCGACCAAAAACATCAAGGTCGCAAATATACCGCTGATGCCGGAAGTGAAGCCGCCGAAGGAGCTTTTTGAAATATCACCTAAGAAGATAATAGGTCTGGTGATCAGTTCAGACCAGTTAAACCCGATAAGGCAGGAAAGGTTGAAATCTCATGGACTAAGCAGTGAAGCAAATTACGCAAGCATGGAGAGAATAGTCTATGAGCTTAAATATGCTGAAGAAATCATGAACAAAATCGGTTGCAGCGTAGTTGACGTAACCGATAAAGCCATTGAGGAAACAGCAAATACAATACTTCAAATATTAAAGGAGGCAAATAGCGAATGAAGAAGTATGTTTACAATTTTAAAGAAGGAAAGGCTTCAATGAAAGACCTTCTGGGAGGCAAAGGCGCCAATCTGGCTGAAATGAGCAATATAGGGCTGCCGGTACCTCCAGGATTTACTATAACTACTGAGGCCTGCAATGAGTACTACAACAAAGGGGAAAAGATCTGGAGCGAGCTTATCGATGAGATATTTGCTAAGCTTAAGGAGCTGGAAGCTACTACAGGCAAGACCTTCGGTGGCGGAAGCAATCCCCTGCTTGTATCGGTAAGATCAGGTGCAAAGTTCTCTATGCCTGGTATGATGGATACAATACTGAACCTTGGTTTGAATGATGAAGTTGTCGTTACTGTTAAGAACAGCACCGGGAATGAAAGATTTGCAATGGACAGCTACAGAAGATTCATACAGATGTTCAGCGATGTGGTAATGGAGATTCCAAAATCAAAGTTTGAAAGAGTGCTCGATGAAATAAAAGAAGAAAAGAATGCAAAATACGATACCGACCTTAATGCTTCCGACCTTGTAGAAGTGGTAGAGAAGTTCAAGAGCATATATAAGAAGGAAAAGGGTGAGGATTTCCCTCAAAATCCGAAGGATCAGCTTCTTCTGGCAGTAACAGCAGTATTCAGATCATGGAACAATGAAAGAGCAATAATATACAGAGCAATGAATAACATACCGGGAAATCTCGGTACAGCTGTTAACGTACAGTCAATGGTATTCGGAAATATGGGAAATGACTGCGGAACAGGAGTTGCTTTCACAAGAAACCCTGCAACCGGAGAAAGAAAGCTATATGGAGAATTCCTTATGAATGCACAGGGTGAAGACGTTGTTGCCGGTATAAGAACACCCCAGACAATAGATAAACTCGGTGAGATCAACAAGGAAGTATATGATCAGTTTGTAAGCGTTTCAAATCTACTGGAAGATCACTACAGAGACATGCAGGATATAGAGTTTACCATAGAAAAAGGCAAGCTCTTCATGCTCCAGACAAGAAACGGCAAGAGAACAGCCGCTGCAGCACTCAGAGTAGCTGTTGAACTTGTTGAGGAAGGCAAGATCAGTAAGGATGAGGCTGTACTGAGAGTTGAGCCGGCACAGCTTGACCAGCTGCTGCATCCTAACTTTGATACAGATGCACTTAAAAAGGCTACTCCGATAGCAAAAGGACTTCCGGCTTCACCGGGAGCTGCTTCCGGTAAGGTTTACTTTACAGCTGCTGAAGCGGTTCATGCTGCCAAGAATGGTGAAAAGGTAGTACTTGTGAGACTTGAGACATCTCCTGAAGACATAGAAGGTATGGCAGAATCCCAGGGTATTCTGACTGCAAGAGGCGGTATGACTTCACATGCTGCAGTTGTGGCAAGAGGCATGGGCAAGTGCTGTGTAGCCGGCTGCGAGGATATCAAGGTCAATGAAGAAGCCAAGCAGTTTACAGCAAACGGCAAGACATACAAGGAAGGAGACTTCATATCTATAAACGGCAGCACCGGTTATGTATATGAAGGGGTCATACCAACAAAAGAACCTGAAATGTCAGGCCATTTCGGTACATTGATGGGTTGGGCGGACGAAGTAAGGAAACTCAAGGTAAGAACAAATGCAGATACTCCAAGAGATGCACAGCAGGCAGTGAAGTTTGGCGCAGAAGGAATAGGCCTCTGCCGTACAGAGCACATGTTCTTTGACGAGGACAGGATACCTGCAGTAAGAGAAATGATCATATCCGAAACTCTGGAAGAGAGAAAGGTTGCATTGGCAAAGCTTCTTCCGATGCAGAGAGAGGATTTCATAGGAATATTCGAGGCAATGGGAGTAAGGCCTGTTACAATAAGACTCCTGGATCCACCACTACATGAATTCTTGCCTCATGAAGACGAGGACATCAAAGAGCTTGCAAAGACAATGGGCGTTGAATTTGAAAAGCTTAAAGCAAGAGTTGAAAGCCTCCATGAATTCAACCCAATGCTGGGACACAGGGGCTGCCGTCTTGCGGTGACATATCCTGAAATAGCTGAAATGCAGGCTAGGGCAATAATTGAAGCTGCGGTTGATGTAAAGAAGAATAAGGGTATAGATGTACATCCGGAAATAATGATTCCGCTGGTTGGCGAAATCAAAGAGCTTACCTACATTGAAAAAATAGTCAGGGAAACAGCTGAAAAGGTAATAGCTGAATCAGGAATAAAGCTCAACTACATGTACGGTACAATGATAGAAGTGCCAAGAGGTGCAGTAACAGCTGATGAAATAGCTAAGACAGCTGAATTCTTCTCTTTCGGTACAAATGACCTTACACAGATGACTTACGGTTTCTCAAGAGATGATGCCGGCAAGTTCATAAAGGAATATGTCAATAAAGGCATATTCGATCAGGATCCGTTCCAGACTCTCGACCAGAACGGCGTAGGCAAACTGGTGAAGATGGCTGTAGAGCTTGGAAGAAAGACAAGACCTGAAATAAAGCTCGGTATCTGCGGAGAGCACGGAGGAGATCCTGCGTCAGTGGAATTCTGCCATAAGGTAGGACTTAACTATGTATCCTGTTCACCGTTCAGAGTGCCGATAGCAAGACTTGCTGCAGCACAGGCAACTATAAAGGACAGAATGGGCGAATACAGCTCGAAATAAAAAATAAGAACCGCTGGGTGATTGAACTCAGCGGTTCTTTTGTAGAAGATTGCGCCCTATGGGCGCAGGCTGCGAGGTTTGGGGGCTGCGAGGCTTCGGGAAGTCAGGGTATTCCTTAACAGCACAGGAACTGAAACCGTGGTATCCGTATCTGGACCCGTAAGGAATGCACGGGCTTTCCTCGCAGCCTAATGTCGCATCCTTCTATTATTGCACATTTGTTCTGAAGCCTGCGCCGTTTCCAAAGCCTCTGCCGAAGCCTGCGCCGCAGCCTCCGTTCATTCTGCCGAAGCCCGGAGTCAGACCATTGCAATTCTCAATATTGGTGTTCATCCTTTCCTTGATCAGCTTGCCTTGGTCTTCTGTTATGACACCGGCTTTTACCTGCTCATCAACATAGGTGTTTTTCTTTTCCAGCAGGCCTTCTTTGTAATCCTCTGCCGTCATGCCCTTGTCAGCAGCTATCTGATAGTAGGTCTTTCCTGACTGCCTCAATGCTATTACATCTTCAATATCCATATCCAGGCCCGCAGCAATAACTGATGCAGGTAGGAGCTGCCCATAGCCGATTCTCTTATTCCGAAGCTCTGATATCTCATCGTCGCTCAGTCCGGTAACTTTTGAAAGTATACTCTGGTCGCTGTCAGCGAAAACCGTGAATGAGGAGAATATCAGCACAAGGGCCAGAACAGCAGTTAATGTGATTTTTTTCATTTCTTTCACTCCTTCAATTTTAGTTTTTATTGTATAGGCCTAAACCTTAAGTTAATTTTACAGGTCAGATTTGTTAGTTTAATGATGAAATTGTGATGGATTTATGAAAATTGAAGAGCATGCGGATTTGGTAGTGACATAAATGGGAAATGTATGTAATAATAAAGAAAACAGGTACGGGGTACAGGGTGCGAGGTTCGGGGAATGAATGCCTGGGTATTCCTGTCGGGTATGGTTGCGCGTTACGCATTACGGGTTTTGGGGCTAGGGGCGTCCAGCGGGTGCCTGATTTTAACATATAACAAAATTAAGGAAGTGACAATATGGCAGGGGAAAGGATTCTTTTAATAGAGGACGAGGGCAGGATACGGGAAATGGTGAGGGAATATCTGGAGAATGAAGGCTTTGTAATAACTGAAGCTGTTGATGGAGCGGACGGTTTGGATAAATTCAGGAGCTCTGCCTTTGATATGCTTATTCTTGATGTTATGCTCCCTAAGGTGGATGGCTGGAGTGTATGCAGAGAGGTGAGCAGGTCTTCTGCCGTACCTGTTATTATGCTGACGGCAAGAGGCGAGGAGTATGACAGGCTTTTCGGGTTCGAGCTTGGTGTTGATGATTATATTGTAAAGCCTTTCAGCCCGAAGGAGCTGGTCGCGAGAATCAGGGCTGTGCTGAGAAGGAGCAGCGGTCATGAAAAAAGCGCTGCAGTCGATTTTTTCAAATATGAAGAGCTCAACATCAATATTAATGCCAGAAAGGTCACGATAGCCGGTAAAAATATAGATATGACTCCAAAAGAATTTGAGTTATTGAGTTTTTTTGTCAGGAACAGGGACAGGGTGTTCACAAGAGAGCAGCTCCTGGACAAGGTATGGGGTTACGAGTTCGGCGGGGATTACAGGACGGTGGATACTCATGTAAAAATGCTCCGGGAGAGCCTCGGCAAATACAGGAGCCTTTTAGTAACGGTATGGGGTGTCGGATATAAGTTTGAGATCGGAGGAAAGAAATGAAAAGCATATCAATCAGGCTTTGGATGCAGATGCTGCTTCTGATTGGAATTACCCTCGGACTATTATGGCTTTTTCAGGTTGTAATGCTGGAACGGTATTATTTGTACAGGCAGACCGGCAATATCAAGCAGGAAGGCATTGAACTGGCCAAAGCTTTTGAAGAAGGGGCTACGATGGAGCAGCTTGAGCAAAAAGCAGAGTTATTAAGCCTCAGATATAATGCAGGTGTGGAGATATTTGATAAAAGGGGAACGTGGGTATTCGGGTATACATTCATGCCGATGATGATGGGCAGGGCTGCTGCCAAACAGGAAGTATTCGAGGAAGCATTGAAGGGAGAAATAACTGTCGAACAGGCAAAGCACAGCAGGCTTAACAGCAATATACTGCTTGTAGGCATTCCTGCAGGCCTTATGCCGGAGATAGACGGCGTACTGATAATAAGCGCACCTCTCGCATCAATCAAAGAAGCCGGAACTATCATCAAAGAGCAGTTAATGGTTGTTACTGCCATACTTATACTGATCTCCCTGGTGTTGACATATTATTTTTCCAGGGCATTTACCAGGCCAATACTCAGGATCAATGAAGCAGCGGCAAAAATGGCCGGAGGTAACCTGTCTGTCAAAATTGATGTAAAAAATAAAGATGAGCTCGGAATGCTTTCGGATACTATTAATGACCTTTCGGTTCAGCTGCAGAAAATTGAGCAGCTCAGGAAAGAGCTTATTGCAAATGTATCCCATGAATTCAGGACCCCCCTTAGCCTCATCAAAGGTTATGCAGAAACTATAAGGGATGTAACGGGAGATGTACCTGAAAAAAGGAACAGGCAGCTGGGAATAATACTTGAGGAGGCAGACAGACTCAGGAGTATGGTCGACGACACCCTTAACCTGTCACAGATGCAGTCGGAATATTTCAAGCTGGATATCAGACCTTTCGATATTTATACTGCTGTAAGCAATATTAAAAACAGATTCGCATATATATTGGAAGAAAGGGAGATAAGCCTGGAAATAAGGGATTTTGAAGGCAATACATTTGTTATGGGCGATGAACCTGGAATCGAACAGGTACTTTACAATTTTGTGAATAATGCCTGCAACTATACTGCTAAAGGAGGGATAATACGAATAACAATAACAGAAAATGCAGATAATGTAAAAATTGAGGTTGCAGATAATGGTACAGGTATAGCAAGTGAAGAGCTGCCGTTTATTTGGGACAGATTTTACAAAGCTTCAAAAGAAAGCAAAGGGACTGGATTGGGATTGGCTATAACGAAAAAAATACTCGAGGCCCATAAAAGCAGCTTTGGGGTGGAAAGCAAGCTTGATGAAGGTACCAAATTCTGGTTTACTCTTAACAGGACAAAATGAGCCAGTGATTATTAACACAACAACTTTCTTGTCTTTCATAGTGTTAATAATCACATCCATGATTCAGTGCCTCGCATGCTCATGAAGGAATATACGGTACGGGGCACTATGCCCAATTTTAGGCGAAAAGGGTATCAAGTTATGGGACTGCGAGATCCCGGGTACAGGGGCGATTCATGAATCGCCCGTTCTGTAATATAGGCGAAGACCATTCTATGATACAATAAAATTTGGCATAATAATTGCATTGTTAAAATACAGGATAAAACCATAATCAATAAGGAGGTAATAAGGACAATGAGAGAAGTTGTTATTGTAGGTGCGGCGAGAACCGCGATAGGTAGTTTCAACGGAAGTCTTGCAGGAGTTTCGGCAGTTGATCTTGGAGTTACTGTTGTTAAGGAAGCAATCAAGAGAGCCGGCATAAATCCTGAAATGGTGGATGAAACAGTTATGGGCTGTATACTCCAGGCAGGCCAGGGGCAAGGTGTGGCAAGACAGGTGGCTGTTAAATCAGGAATACCGGTGGAAAAACCGGCTTATACCATCAATATGATATGCGGTTCAGGCTTAAGAGCAGTTCAGATTGCAGCTCAGCAGATAATTTCCGGGGAATGTGATGTTGTTGTTGCCGGCGGCACGGAAAACATGAGCGCGGCTCCATATTTGCTCAGAAATGCCAGAACAGGCTACAGAATGGGGCACGGAGAAATTGTTGACTCTATGATACATGACTCCCTCACAGATATATTCAACAATTACCATATGGGTGTGACTGCCGAAAATCTGGCGGAAAAATATAACATTTCCAGGGAAGAGCAGGATGCATTTGCTGCAGCCAGTCAGAATAAGGCTGAAACAGCTATCAAGGAAGGCAGATTCAAGGATGAAATCGTCCCTGTAGTAATACCTTCAAAGAAAGGCGATATTGTCGTAGATACAGATGAATTCCCAAGAGCGGGAGTTACAGCAGAAGCATTAGGAAAGCTTAGACCGGCCTTCAAGAAGGATGGTACGGTTACAGCAGGTAACGCTTCAGGTATAAACGATGGTGCAGCAGCATTAGTAATTATGGGGGCCGATAAGGCAAAAGAACTCGGTTTGCAGCCCCTTGCCAAAATAGTAGGCTATGGTTCTGCAGGTGTAGACCCCAGCATAATGGGTATAGGACCTGTTCCTGCAGTAAAGAAGGCATTGGAAAAATCCAAGCTTAAGCTGGAGGATATAGAGCTTATTGAGGCTAACGAGGCCTTTGCCGCTCAGTCACTGGCAGTTGCGAAGGAACTTGGCTTCGACATGAACAAGGTTAATGTCAACGGTGGTGCTATCGCCCTGGGACATCCGGTCGGAGCGAGCGGCGCAAGGATATTGATAACACTGCTGTATGAGATGAAGAGAAGAAACCTGAAGAAGGGTCTTGCTACCCTGTGCATAGGCGGCGGAATGGGAACTGCCCTTGTAGTGGAAATGTAAAAAATATTGAACGCACTTAGAATTTATATTGGGTAGCGTGCGAATTCAATAAAAATATGAAATCGTTATGCGAAATCCAGAGGAAGAATACAATGGATAGATATTTCGCATAACGATCAAAAGGAGGAAGCTTACTTGAGATTAAAGGATAAAGTGGCTATTGTTACCGGTTCTACAAAAGGAATTGGTAAGGAGACTGCAATGGTTTTTGCCAGGGAAGGCGCAAAAGTCGTAATATGCGGTACCCGTGAGGATGCTATTAAAGAAGTTGTTGCGGAAATAAAGGCAACAGGTGCCGAAGCTTTAGGCTTTAAGGTAAATGTGGGTGATAGGGCTTCGGTAGATGTAATGGTCGCAGAGGTTAAGAAAGCATGGGGAAGAGTAGACATACTTGTAAACAACGCAGGTATAACAGCCGATGCAATGCTTAAGAAAATGACAGAAGAGCAGTTTGACAAAGTAATCAATATCAACCTTAAGGGTGTATACAACTGTGCACAGGCTGTCCTCGACATGATGACGGAGCAGGGAGGCGGCGTAATACTTAATGCTTCTTCAGTAGTAGGATTGTACGGAAATGTAGGCCAGACCAACTATGCAGCTGCCAAGTGGGGAGTTATAGGTATGACGAAGACCTGGGCCAAGGAGCTTGGAAGAAAAGGCATCAGGGTCAATGCGGTTGCACCGGGCTTTATCATGACTCCTATGACTGAAGCTGTTCCTGAAAAGGTACTTGACATGATGAAGGAAAAGGCTCCTCTTCAGAGGCTCGGAAAGCCTGAAGACATAGCAAATGCATTCCTTTACCTTGCATCCGATGAAGCAAGCTTCGTAACCGGAGCTGTGCTGTCAGTAGACGGAGGCCTTGTAATCTAAGATCCGTAAATAAAAAAGATGGATTGCTCAATGGGCAATCCATCTTTTTATTCATGAGTATCTATTTCATCATAGGCATTATTACCTGAACATCTGATGTCTGAGAGTCTGCAGGCGTTTTTTCCACCTTGAGGAAGCGCACCAGCATTCCTGCTGTCTCTGCTTTTGTAAGCTCTGCGGCCGGTCCGTAGCTGCCTGCTGATGTGTCAACAAGCTCCAGTGCAGCTGCAATTGCAGCATAGCCTTTGTTTTCCGGTGTGATACTTGCTGCATCCTTGACATCGAGATTGAATATATTGCCCAGGTCTGCAACGAATCCAATACCTAATGCCCTCACTATCATTTTTGAAGCTTCGATTTTTGTGACAACTGCTTCAGGATTCCTATCCTTTTTGGAAAGGATGTTCTGCATTATAGCTCTTTCGTAGTAGCTGTCGTCGCTGCTTTCACTTACTGCATAGGGGATTGGATAATATTCCGGCTGGGTTGCTTTAATCAATAGCTTTACAAAATACTTCTGCTGTATTTTGGAGTCGGGATTGAACTTACTTTCTGCAGAATCTATGATCCCCAGCTCAATAAGCAGCTTAATATCATTCTCATACTTATGGCCTTTTATATCTGTGAATGTAACCAAGGCTTCTTCCTTTACCGGCTTTCCGTTGTAGTCTATGAACTGTCCGCTCTTTGCATCGATCATACCATATAGGTTATCAAGCATATAAGCGAGCTTTATAGTTATGTTTTCATTATATTTGTTATAATCATATAGCCTTATATACTTAAGCATCAGGTCATGCTTGGCGTAAAGTGTCCTGTAAGCATCCTCGAGGCTGATCACACCTTTTGCATCCGGGAAGTCCAGGTTCTGCCAGTTCATATAGAAGCTTGTTACCCTGCCTGTATAAGCACTTACAGTGACGTTCAGATTATTGAAGGGGACAGAAACACCATTTTCCTTCCTTATGAAGTTCATATTGTAGCTGCTTACATTCTTAAGGTCCATGTAGGTTTGATAATACTGCTCCCTGTATTCAGAAGCACTGAACTTGGCAGGCTGTATCTCCTTCAGGAATTTTTCAGCGATATCCCTGCACTGTTCCTTTGTGAACTTGGGAGTGCTGTCAGGCTTACGCTCGTCTTCGCTGCTGCTTATGCTGAAGTTTTTGACTTCACCGGTAACAGCATCTACAGCGCCGTATATATAGCTGTAGGTATTCTTATCCTTGTCGGTATAGCTCCAGCTGAAGTTCCATGTTGCATTTTCACTTCTGTAGCCTCCATAAAGACTTGAATTATCCATTTTGTATTTGCTGTCTACGGTTATATACTTCATGAGTGCTTCAATGGCTTTTTCCTTGCTTATATATTTGCTGGAATCATCAATTACCTTCTGCTCCTGTGGTGTCGGTACATAAGCGCGTGAATCTGCACTGATCGAAGCAGCGGCTTTTTCCTGAATCCCATACATGGGCCCATAGTATGACTGGTTTATAATTTCCCCGGTAATCGCATCGATAGGTCTGTTGGAGTTCTTCTCTGTGTATACAAGTATCAGTTCCGGATCCCCTGTAGGATCAGGATATATCATCTGATACGCCAGCTCCAGGCCAAGCTTTTCCTCATATAGTTTTTTTGCGGCAGCAGCAGATATTGCTTTCCTGGAATCGGGAACAGGTGTTACTGTATCCCAGTCCAGGTTGAAGTTTCTTACCATCAGAGTGTTCTTATCCACCTGTATCTGGATTCCATTGTCCTGGAAGTTTATTCCATCTATCTTCCTCATGAAATAGAAGCTGTAAATATCATTGCTGTAAACAGGACGGAAGAGATTGTTCCGGTATTCATCCAGAAGCTCTGTATCCTTGAGTTTGTCCGGATGCAGTTTTTTCAGCAGCTCTTCAGCCACCTTCAGGGCTTCTTCCCTTGTGTACTTAGGTATTCTCTTTGCAGGAACGATACTGTCTTCCCATTTGTTCATGCTTATTATTTCACCTGTTGATGCATCCACTGTAACGCTTATGCTTGAGCCTTTGCCGGCAATGGTGGAATTCCAGTTCAGGTACCATAGCTTTCTTCCGGTCGTTGCTTCTGAATAGCTGCTGTTGAAATCATGGTCCTTGGCATCGAAGCCAAAAGCTGTTTTGGCAATCTCTATTGCCTTCTTCAGATCTACCTTGCTGTCCTCTGCAGCGGATACGGGACCTGTGAGCAGCATACTGAAGAGTATTGCAGTCAGTATTATGATTGATATGATTCTTTTCATTCTGATCTTCCTTTCATCAGGTTTTAATGAGTTTTGGTATTAAGTTTATTGATACATCTTTGACTGCCATGAATTAATAAAAGTTCCATGAAAAAGGCATATGTGGTAAAATCATTTTTACCGGGAAGCCTCCTCGGTCTTTACCGAAGCTGCGACAAGCCTGTTTATAGTCTTAAGCTCCTGGCTGGTCAGATGCCTCCATTTGCCTGCAGGAAGAGAGCCCAGTGCCACATTCATGATCCTCACTCGCTTAAGCTTTACCACCTCATAGCCGAATACCTCGCACATCCTTCTTATTTGCCTGTTCATTCCCTCGGTAAGTATTATCCTGAAAACAAACCTGGATATCTGTAATACTTTACACTTTTTGGTAACGGTCCCCAATATCCTTACGCCCTTCGCCATCGACTCAATAAAGCCCTCGGTAATGGGTTTGTCGACAGTTACGATATATTCTTTTTCATGGTTGTTTCCGGCTCTGAGAATCTTGTTTACGATATCTCCATCACTTGTGAGGAATATCAGGCCTTCAGACTCCTTGTCCAGTCTTCCTACAGGGAATATTCTTTTTGGAAAGCCTATGAAGTCAATGATATTGTCTCTTTCCCTCTGATCAGTGGTGCATACTATGCCCGCCGGTTTGTTGAAGGCCAGATAAACAGGCGGCTCTTTGGGTTTTAAGGCCTTGCCTTCCAGCTTTACAATATCCCCGGGATATACCTTGCTGCCCATTTCTGCCTTTTTGCCGTTTATTGTGACCTGCCCCTGCCTGATAAGCTCATCAGCTTCCCTGCGTGAGCACAGACCTTTCTCACTGATGTATTTGTTGATTCGTATGCTATCATTTTTATCTGAATTCTTATCTGTTCTATCCTTCATGTGTACCTCCATTTTTTGACTCGTGCTTCGAGCTTCGTGCCACGTGCTTTAAGCAAATTCTTCGAAGCCCGTTCCCTAACCTATTGCCTATTGCCCCTCGCCCATTATCTATATTTTACTTTTTTATAGCAAATTAATCAATTTATGTATTACAGCAGCTGAATATACAAATACTATATGTAAATAATTAGATATACAGGAAAAACAACTCAGGAATACATTAAGTTTCCTATAAAGTCTTTTGGAGGTGTGCACATGAAAAAAAGCGGGAACACTGGAAATAAGCTGAGAATTGCCGATGACAGCAAGACTCCTTCAGAGATTTACTGCATAATACTGCGCGGGGTGATCTGTGCATTGAGAACAGTTTTTCTGAAATATTATGTTTCAGAAAACATTGAAGCTTTAATGAGGTATGTTAATGACAAAAGAATAATCAGTTCAGAGGAGTATAAAAGACTATTATATGAAGCAAAGGATTTTTATCCGGTCATTATATGTGCTCTGTTTATTAATCCTCTGAAAAAACATACGAAGAACCTGAAAAATATCAGAATCGACAGCCAGTCTAAAAAAGAACTTTTCAACGAAATCAATGAAGAGCTGAATAGTTTCTTTAGTGATTGGCTTTGTGATGTAGAAGTGGATCCTCTGCTTTTTTACAGGCTGTCAGTGTCTTACAGCATGCCGTTCAGTCTGGAGCTTTCTGTAAAAAAACAGCTGGCATGCCCGCTCACACCAATTGAAGAACAGACATTGAAGCTTCAGATGACAGGGATAGTAGCTTTGTACGCCATTGAGCAGGTGGCGATACATTTAGGACTTGCAGGACTGGATTATATTGACTATATTAAGGCAGAAGATAAGAAGAATGATAAAAATAAAGAAGAAATAATATAATCAGTCGCTAGTCTCGAGTCACTGGTCGCTAGAGTTTGGTAAGGCTCCGTAGCCAAACCTGAATTCTAGAGACTAGTGATTAATGACTAGTGACTAACACATTGTATCGATACAATTGCATATAAAATGATGTACATGCATGAAAAAAAACTGATTTGATATTGTTCCGGATTATAGCTCCTGTATAATAAAGATAGATAGAAATTCTTAAATACATATCTATGAGGGAGCAATATCAAATGGATACAAGAAATACAAATATCAGTAGTGTAAGTTCAAAAATAAAAGAGCTTGTCCAGTTAGGGCTGCTTTCAGCGCTCACGTTTGTGGCAACGATGGCCATACATGTACCTTCATGGAATGGTGGAGTGATCCACCTGGGGGACAGTATGATTTTCCTGACTGCTGTCATATTCGGCAGAAAATATGCTGCCATTTCAGGCGCAGTTGGAATGACGATGTTCGATATTTTGTCAGGATACTCCGTATGGGCTCCTTATACATTTGTTATAAAGGCTGTAATGGGTTTTATTGCAGGGAGCGCAGCGTATATGGGCGGAGCAAAGGGTGAAAATGTATTCAAAAATGCCATAGGAATGCTTCTGGCAGGTATCTGGATGATTGGCGGCTATTATGCAGCTGAGGTAATGATAACCGGAAACCTTGTATCCCCAGTAGCCAGCGTGACAGGTAATACGATCCAGTTCGGAGCCGGTGCAGTTATAGCTTTCGTGATAATAGCAGCAATAAAAAGGACCAGTTATTTTAAAAACAGATAATTGTAAAACTCTAGAAGTCATGTATTATTAAAAAGTACATGGCTTTTGTTTATAACAGAGCAGAGAATTGGAGAAACCATGTCATAGCCGCATATGAATATACGGATTTAGGCTATGACATGGTTTCTCCCTGGTTTGTACGTAATATAATACATGTGTTTTATCAGTAAGCTATTGCTTTTTCTATTTTATACATTTTTTTTGAAATGTTCCTGTAACCATCATGGTTTACATAATTGATATAATGGTTATGGGGAGTGTGAGGTATGAATAGAAATTTGATCAGGCTTTTTGCATTATTACTGGCAGTGGTCTTCATGGTCGGTGTTTTGCTGCCTGTATTCGCCGCTGTAGTTGGGGATACATACGATGATGTGTCTCTGGTGGACAAGCAGACTGCAAAAAACGAACTGTTATTTTTTGAGGATAACTCATATAACTTCAAGGATATAACAAAATACTGGGCCAGGGATGAAATTCTGGAATTGAGCTATATGGGTATAATGAACGGCTACGGTGATAAGACAATACAGCCTGACAGGACCATTTCCAGGGAAGAGTTCGTAGCTATGCTTGTAAGGGCAATCGGACTTGATACGGATGAGGAATTCACGGAAAACTACAGGGATGTTACGGACAAGCATTGGAGCCATAAGTATATCACAGCCGCAAAGCAAAATGATCTGCTGTCAATATTCGGCGGCTATTATTTCTATCCCTATAAGGAGATAACCAGGGAGGAAATGGCAGTTATTACTGCAAAAGCGGTACAAAATGCTGATGTTACCGGAGAGAAACTCAGCTTCAAAGATGTACCCCAGTATTACAAACATAAGGAGAGCATTGATAAGGTAACAGAATTAGGTATAATAACCGGACTGCCTGACGGAAGCTTTAATCCGAAAGGAAATGCTACAAGAGCACAGGCTGCTGCAGTAATAGGGAGAGTGCTGCGGACAAGAGAGACATGGAATGAAGCACAGGATACTTATTTGACATCGTTTGCTGCCGGATATGAAAAAAGTGTACTGACTGCTTTAAGTGGAAATGATCTGGATTTAAGCGGGCCTCTGGCTCTTTCCTCAGGAAAGGAAGCCGGGCTTAATGCAAAAAGGTCTGAAGCGTTTAATATCCAGTACTCAAATGGATTGATAAGCAGAAAGCATATGGAGAATGAAAATTTTGAGGTAGTGAGCAAATCCAGATATCTGGCCGAAATTGAGGCGACCTATGAACTGGTACTTGAAGATGGGGATTTCAGATATTTGATCAAGAAAAAAATATATTTAAAAAATGTCGGAGACAGCTGGGTAGTATATAATAGTATACCGGAATTCAGTGACGATTCTACGTCAGGGAAAAAAATAAACCTTACCTGGCATTATATCTGGGGCAGCGCCCCTGACATGTCAGGGGTCAAGAAGGTAGATGGACTGAATGTTGTATCTCCCACATGGTTTACCCTTGCAAATGAAAAAGGGGATATGGAAAACAGGGGAAGCTTGAGCTACAGCAACTGGGCCCATAGAAACGGTTACAAGGTCTGGGTTTTGGTGGACAACAAATTCAACTCTGCTCTGACAAGCAAGTTTCTTAGTGATGAGAATGCAAGGGCAAAATTCATTGATTCACTTATAAGCAATGCAAAGAAATATGAGATTGATGGAATAAATATTGACTTTGAGAACATGTATACCAGGGACAAGGATGCTTTCACCGGGTTCATGAGGGAGCTTTCCCAGAAGACTAAGGCGAATGGCCTGACACTATCAGTTGATGTATCTGTAATAGTCTCAAATTCCAATTGGTCCGAAAGCTTTGACAGGGCTGCGCTTGCCAGGGTTGTAGATTATGTGGCGCTCATGGCTTATGATCAGCACTGGGAAGGAAGTCCGGTAAGCGGTTCGGTAGCCCAGCTTTCCTGGGTGGAGCAATGCTTGAAGAGAGTGCTTCAGGAAGTTCCCAAAGAGAAGCTGCTGCTGGGAGTTCCTTTCTATACAAGACTATGGAAGGAAGAGTATGTAAACGGGAGCAGCAAACCGGTTGTAACTTCGCAGGCCATTTCTATGGAAACGGCAGAACGTATCATTGCTGAAAATGGAGCTTCAAAGACATGGGATGCTATAAGCGGACAATATTATGCAACTTACAAGAAAGGAAATGCAACCTACAAGATCTGGCTTGAGGATGAGAAGTCAATAAAGCTCAGGGCTGAGCTGGTGAACAAATATAAGCTGGGGGGCATAGCGTCCTGGAAGTATGGACTTGAAAAATCAACAGTATGGAATACAATTGCAAAGACAATCATAAATTAAGCACATAATCTATAAAAAAAGGGTAAGAATAAAAACAGGGTACACAGCATCACTGTTAAATCATATAGGATACCGAGGGTCGTAGACCTTAGACTGTATAAGCTTGAGGTACAGTCGTGTAGGTACCTTGTATGCCGGATCAGTTTGCTGTGTGCCTTTCCTTTTAGCCGTCCAGAAATTCCAGTGTGTTTGCAATATCTCTAAGATGATTATTGTCGGTGAGTATAATCAGGTATTGGTAAATAGTACCTTCAAACTCCAAGGGCTTTACATATTTGGCCAGCAGTGCCGATTGACCGCGCATCTCCATGGGTTGATCGGTAGAGGGTATTATGAAGCAGGCTTCCCGGTTACCTATAGTCGTACTGCTTATAGACGGGTGGGTACCATAGGGCTTAAGCCTGTGATGGGCTTCGTTGCTGCAGACATCTTCCAGGGTCGCTTCACTGGAAATGACTGATATATGGAAGAAGCCGTCTATTCCGGCATACCTTGCATTATCAATCCTGCTCCAGCGGTAAGGATATACAAATTTCACCCTGTAAGCCTCATTGTTATAGGTGTTTGATATCACAGGGATACAGATGCTTTGACCTATGAGCAGAGCATCAGGATTGACGCCTGGATTTGCTTTTAACAGGGCGGATAAGCGCATTTTGTTTTTCCGGGCAATAGAATAAAAACTGTCGCCTTTTTGAACTACATAGATCGAAGCTCCTGTAGGACAATTCACAGGCAGTGTCACACGGGGTATGTAGATGACCTGTCCCTGGGTGAGAAGCTCCGGATCAACATGGGGATTGGCCTCCACCAGATCATCCAGTGAGACATTGTAGAATCTTGATATTGCATAAAGTGTATCTCCCGCCTGAACTATATAGCAATTGTCCTCCGGACCAGGGAAATATTCATTTTCTGTACCGGTTGGGCACTGCTTTTCAAATGGACAAGTCATTTCAGCCACCTCTTTGATATATATTTATATAATATATTCATTGGGCAGCTTGAATATATATGTTTGCACTAAACATCTTAAATTGAATTCAGATGTATAAAACATTTTCCTTATTGATGAAGGAAAAATAATGGAAGCCGTCGTATATTATTAATTAAGTAATACTATGATGGGAGTAATACTATGAGAAATCAAGAGTCTGATAAAAAAGATAACAATTCCATAGTACCTGATGCAAGTATAATAAATGAGAGGTTCATTATAGACACGATCATGGAAAACACCCAGGATACCTTCTATTTCAAAGATAAGGAATCCAGATTTCTTTTTATCAGCAAAAATGTCGCAACACGGCTTGGAATCGTCGATCCTGATTATGTCATAGGCAAGACGGATTTTGACCTGTTCCAGGATCCCCATGCTACTGAAGCTTATCGGGACGAGCAATACATCATCAGAACAGGTAAACCGATATTGGGTAAAATTGAAATGGAAAGGTGGATGGATGGATCGACAGCCTGGGTGTTAACTTCAAAATATCCGCTGTTTGATAGGGACGGTCAAATAATAGGAACCTGGGGTGTATCACGGAATATCACTGAGTTGAAAAGGGCTGAGGAAGAACTGGAAAGGCTGAATCAGGAACTACTGGAAGCAAATCAGCTGCTTGAAGAACTTTCTATAACCGATTCACTTTCCGGCTTATATAATCACAGATATTTTTATGAAGTGGTGCAGAAGGAATTTGCCAGGCGGGAGCGTAACAATGCGGCAGATTGTGCAATAGTACTTATGGATATTGACAATTTTAAAGGTTTGAATGATACGTTGGGACATCTGGCAGGGGATTTTGCCATTAGGCATGTCGCAAGTCTTTTAAAGGATAATATAAGGAAGCTGGATTATGCGTTCAGGTATGGCGGGGATGAATTTATAATCCTGTTTATTGACACTGACATTGCCGGTGCCCAAAAAGCGGCGGAAAAGCTGCTGAAGGTAGTTGCTGCTACTCCTGTTCCCCTGGAAAGTAAAAAGACAAGGGTGACAATCAGCGGAGGTGCTGCGGTTTTAAGTGAGGCAAAGGATGCCAATGAATTGATGAATATTGCAGACCTCAGGCTGTACAAATCGAAGAAAACCGGAAGGAACAGAATTACTTATTCCTTATAACAATATAAAGGGACTGTCTCGAAATAGGGATCTACTACGGGACAGTCCTTTGTTTTTTAATGTTCTTTTGCATAGTTTGATTTGCTGATATGACTTCCGATATATTTCCACAGTACATGAATTGTGGCTGCTTGTATCGGAAGCATTATGGCACTTTTATACAGTCTGGGTATAAGAAGTGCGGCTGCGGCTTTGCCGGTAATCATAGACAGCCATAGAGTATTTAGTCCGAGATCAACAAAAATGGTTATCACAAGTACGCTTTTTACTACATTAACTAATGTGACAGGTTTTCTGTAAAGAAAGAGCCCGTATATAGCGCCGCCTAAGAATGCACTTAATGTAAATCCAGGGAAATATGCTCCCTTTGGAAAAATCATCATACCGGCCACATCAGCAAGAGCACCTGTCAGTCCGCCAATAACAGGTCCAAATAGAATAGCCGAAAATGCAACAGGGATGAATCCGAAGCCTATCCGTATTATGGGTGTCTGAAAGGATAGAAAACGGGTAAATATGATCTCCATTGATACGAGCAATCCGACAAAAGCAATTGTCCTTGTCTTACTCATACAATCACCTCCTCTCCTTAAATGGGAAATAAACCACTTAAAGAGATTTGGCTCTTAAGTGGCAGCGGAATGCGGCAAACATACCGCAAGCCCTGAGGCTTTTCGTCTGGTGTCAACTTCCCGTACAACCAGCACTTTACGCATGTATGCCTACTCTACCATTAGTTTTTATACTAATAAAAAGATTGTACAATATATAACTGTCAAATACAAGTGCAATAGATCATATCCAATTACTTATTTCTGATAGGTCCGGTTTTCTAATCCTGGATGATTTCAACCGCGCCGGATTGTTCCATTATGGATCTCACTATGGTGCTATCATGCTTTGGAGTCTTTACTGCCACTATAATGCCCCTTTCGCCCGTAAGTCCCTTGATTCCGCCTGCAAAGCCTTCTATCTCACCAAGCCCGTTTCTTTCGGTCTTGATAAATGAAATCTCTTCTGCCGCCTCTTCAATAGTGTTAAATATCTGCGTATCCGCAAGGTCACTTATTATCATGTCCTTCCTGTCAAAGCCGGCATTCTTCAATGAATCAACCAAAGCGCCAACCTGCCTTTGATCCGGGAATCTTGCAATTAGTCGCAACCTTTCCACCTCCAGTTAAATTATATGTGCATCAAGTATAAAGATAGTATAACCTGAAAAGTCGAATCTAAACTTTTCGAGTGTAATATTACAGAGCAGTTAAAGAAATTACAGAGCGTTTAAGGATATGTTACAAATTCCCAAATCTGTTGAAAGTCCACAATACGTATTATAGAATAAAGCTGGCACTATTCCAGGCAATTAATGGTATATGTATCATAATATTACAAGGCAGTTAAGAGTATGTTACAAATCGCCTAAACAGTACAGTATGCATAGGAAGTGTCATATTTAATTATTGAAAGAGAAACAAGAAAAATATCAAGGAGGTATGAACAATGTTCAGAAGATTTGTCATTACTCTGACAATACTCACACTTGTCTTTAGCACAGCAATGCCGGTGCAGCTTTTTGCCGGCGGGAATATCAGCTATGAAGGCCGTGTGTGCAGGGACCTGGGAATACTGAAGGGAGAAACCGGGGTTGTGGACGGTGATTATCTTGAAACACGCCCCAGCAGACTGCAGTCTGCAATAATGTTTCTGAGGCTTAAGGGCCTGGAGCAGGATGCCTTGGCTTATACCGGGAGGAATAATTTCAAGGATGCCGGCGTTATTGCGTGGAAAGAGGGAAGGAACGTACTAAGCTATTTGAAGAATCACCCTGAGCTTGGCTGGATTGGTGACGGAACCAATTTTCTCCCCTATAACCCGATTGATTCAAAGGCATATTATAAAGTACTTCTGGAAAGCCTGGGCTACAAGCAGAAAATTGATGGGGAAGGTGATTTCGCCTGGAGTTCGGTGCTTGACTTTGCTGCGGATAAAGGCCTGGATAAGGTAGCAGGTGTAAAGAGCTTTACAGTAAACAGCCTTGCAATAGCTACAGTGGAGGCACTGGAGACTAAAATGAAGAACTCAGGTAAGAAGCTGATAGAATACCTGGTGGATAAGGGAGAAGTGGATGAGGATGATGCGGTAGCAGCAGGCCTGTTTTCGGAAGGATTGGAAGCAGAGGTCAAGGAAGTAAAAGCCATTTCTAACAGCAAGGTGGAGGTGGTGTTCGGAGAGGCAGTAGACAGCTCTGATGCTGCTGACGAGGACCTCTATGACATAAGGAGCCTGGACGTCAAGGATGTAAGTGCAAAGAACGAAAGCTCCGTAATACTCCATACCTCGGCAATGAATGAAGGCTCTTCCTATACGCTTATCTTCAATGACAGGAGCTACAGCTTCAAAGGCCTGAAAAAAGACAGCCAGGCTCCCAGGCTCATTGCAGTGGAGTGCAAGGATACCGGGCTTATTGAACTGAGCTTCGATAGGGTACTGGATAATGAGACGGCTCAGGATACCGATACCTATTCCATTGCAGGCGCAGAGGTAAGGACAGCGGAGCTGGACGGCACCAATACCAAGGTAAGGCTTTCAACGGTCGGGATTCAGACAGGACGCTCTTATGAGCTGAAAATCCAAAACATAAAGAATGGGGACGGCGTGGCAGCAAAACTGATTACAAAACGGTTCACAGGCAGAAAGGATTCAAATCCTCCGAAGCTCAACAAGCTTACAGTCCTGAACAACACAAAACTTCTGCTGGAGTTTTCCGACAGCAACGGACTCAACAAAGCCACCGCAGAGGATGAAGACAATTACAGCATTACCTCCGGCAGTGGAGGTCTGGAGGTAGTATCCGCAAAGGCTAAGGACACAGATGATGATGAGCTGTGGGATTCTGTAGAGCTGGTAACTGAGAGTCAGACTGCAGGCAGGTCATATACACTGGTGATAGAGAATATCACTGATGATTTGGTTTCGGAAAACAGGATAACAAAGGCGATAAAGAAGGACTTCAGAGGGAAATCGGCCGATAAGACAAGTCCGGTTGTGGACCGCAGTCCAAAGGCGATTGCAGGGGACATCATAGAGATAGTGTTTAAAGACTCCAATGCGCTAAATGTCGACTCCGCCTGCGACCCGGACAATTATGAAATAGATGAGGCTTTAGACATTGAGGAAATAAAGATAAAGGATAACTCAGACCTATATTCGGAGAATGGGAGAACAGTGCACATAGTAACAAGCGGGATGGAAAAGTCTGAAACTTACACCCTGATAATAAAGGGGATAGAAGATGAGTTCGGAAACGAGCTTAAGGAGTCCTCAAGTTCAGGCTACAAGAAATATAGATTCAAGGGGGCGGCGGAAGATAATACTCCTCCTTATGTCACCTTTGTGGAATGCATCGACAGTAAAAATATTGATATAAAATTTGACAACCTGCTGGATGAAGATTCCGCCGAGAACATTGCCAATTACAGGATAGACGGGCTGGCGCTTGTCACAAAAGCCAGGCTGCAGGAGGACGGAAAGACTGTAAGGCTGACTGTTAGCTCCCTGTCTTCAGATAAGGACCATACCATATATATGAGCAATATCAGCGATATATCGGGGAATTCCCTGTCCGGTATAAATGTAAGCGTTGTATACAATGGAAACATGGATGATACCGACGGCCCGGAAGTGGAATATATAGACGCAGTGAACGAAGAGGAGCTGTGGGTACAGTTTGACGAAGAGGTCGTCGCCGGGAGCGCAAAGCTGACTGTACCGGGAATTACTTTCAACCAGGCGGGCAGTGTCCTGGAAGACGGGACTACGGTAGTTTTCAAGGCCTCTAAAAAAATGGAGGATAAGGAATATGAAGTAACCGGCCTGACAGGAGTAAGGGATCTGAGAAACAATGCATATGTCTTTGAGGATGATTTGGAGTTTGAAGGAACCGATGTGGAGAACGACCCTCCTGAGGTGGAGGATTGGGAACAGATAGACGTGAAAACCTTCAGGGTGATTTTCACGGAGCCGGTGCTGCCGATAGGCGACGGGGTGTCCGGAATCGACAATCCCTCCGGCGTAAGTCTGAGCTGGAGGGCTGAGCTCAATCCGGAGGATGAAGATCATAACGAGGCGTACAGTATTATCGATTATATTGCTTCGAAGGAGATACCGGCAGATAAAGAATATGAGTTCAATTTCACCTCCATGACAGCGGATTACGCCGGCAAGGGCGTATATGACGAGGAAGACGACCATGAAGGTGATTCCAGCGCTACAATACTGGAATCCTATATGGAGGATGATGAGGAGCCGTATATAGAATATGCCGAGGCCGTTACACGGACGAAGGTGCAGGTAGTATTCAGCGAGGAAATAAGCGAAGATAAGCCAGGAACCTACAAAATAACCTACGAAGATGATGACGATAGGACTAAAACAATTGATATATCAAGGATAGAGGTTGATTCAAATGATAAAACCCGTGTGAATATATTCACCGAGGATGAGATGACCCGGGAATATGTCTATACCCTGGTACCTGTGACCGCCGCTGCAGATATTGCAGGAAACAGGCTTGATACCGACGACGTCGAGATAGATTTTGAAGGGTCGAATATAATGAGCAGCGAGTATATACAGGGTGTGGAGTTCCTGGGGGAAAATTCCTTCAAGGTAACCAAGAGCAGCAAGATTTACAAGGTTTCTTCCCTGTATGAGCTGGACGCCGACGGGGATGCCCTTGGGGGGAACCTTATAGACAGCATGGCCCGTATTTATGACAATGTGCACAGGGTAACCTCAAAGAAACCGCTTCTGAGAGACGTAAGATACAGAATTACCGTAGACGGACTGGAATACAGATTCTATGGAGGCGTGCAGAGCGGAGACATTGAACTGGAGCTCCCTGAAAGGGAAATTACCTTTGACGATATGGATGTGGATCAATACGATGTGGCAGTATACCGGGCCGACGGTGAAAGGCTTGATGTTCATGAGGCTCATGGGGATTTTGTCATAGACTCCACCGAAAGACTGCGAAATGGCGAATATATTTATATCTATGTGATACGTGAAGCGGATGATATAATAATATACGGGACCAGACTGGAGATTGAGGGGATGCCTATGGCATCCTCCTCAAATGAAATCACAAGCTTCAGCTTCAGGAATCTCAATCCCGATGCAGTGGGAAGCGTAGATGAAAAGAATAATACAATAAGAGTCTCAGTGCCTTATGGAACAAAAGTGGACAATTTAGCTGCCAGTTTCAGCTGTTCGGAGGGTGCCGCCGTCAAAGTAGAATCGGCGACCCAGGTAAGCGGGGAAACAAAAAATAATTTTTCTAAAGAGGTCAATTATGCTGTAGTGGCAGAAGACGGTTCAAAGACATATTACAGAGTCATAGTCAAGGTTCTGGACAGTGAGCTTGAGAAGAAAATCAAAAGCTTTGTCCTTGAAGAACCAGGGCCTGATGTGGAAGGTATGATTGATCATGAGAATCATGTGATAACACTGCAGCTTCCGGTTGGAGCCGATATAAAGAATCTGAAGCCTGCTATTGAGACCTCCGAAGGAACAACTGTGGCTCCGGAGTCGGGAGAGGTAAAAGACTTTTCACAACCGGTAATTTATAAGGTCACGGCAAAAGACGGATCGGTACAGAACTATACAGTAAATGCAATTGTACATCTGAGTCCGGAAAACTTCATAAAAGCCTTCAGGTTTGAGGGCGTAAACGCTCATGAAACAACAATAACCGGAGGAAATGAAAACACTGTAAGTATAAAGGTACCTTACGGCACTGATGTAAAAAAACTGGTTCCGATAATAACCATATCCGAGAATGCAAAGGTTGATCCGGACTCCGGAGCAGAGAGGGACTTTACCGGTAAGGTCACTTACACTGTTACTGCTCAACATGGTTCTACACGGAACTACGATGTAATAGTTACAGCAGCTCCAAGCAGTGAAAAGCTTATGAAGGAATTCGGCTTTGCTGTTCCCGGAACTGCAGGAGTGATTGATGAAGCTGCAAAAAGTATCAGCGTAAAAGTACCTTATGGCACTGAATTAAATGGGCTTACGGCAGTATTCAAGACCTCGGATGGATGTAAAGTCCTGGTTGGAGATACTGAACAAAAGAGCGGAGAAACAATGAACAATTTCAGAAATCCTGTGAGCTACAAAGTCATAGCCCCGGATGACTCGGTGCAGGAGTATACTGTAACGGTATCCGCTGCGGCGGCCGACGAGAAGAGAATGACAGGGTTCAGGCTTATAGCCGGCGGCGTCGCTGTAGATGGCTTAATAGACGAAGTCAACCGCACCATTAAGCTGACCGTTCCCAAAGGTACAAATACCGGAAGCCTTATAGCCGCTTTTACGTACGCAGGCAAATCAATTACTGCAGGAGGCGTTCCACAGGTCAGCGGAATTACGGCAAATGATTTCAGCGACCCTGAAAAACCGGTGGTATATACCATAACAGCTTATGATGATACACCGGTAGAATATACAGTAATTGTAACAGTTTCAGAGGATGGGGCATAAACTGTATTGTATTATACCTTATAAGGAAGTGTTAGTATGTATGGTTTTATAGCCTATAATGTAACGCCTGCACAGCTTCTGAAGGCAATGAGAGGGGAAGCTGAAGCCAGAAAATACTATAAAAAGCTTATCGACATGGCGCCGAATGAAAAAGAAGCTGATATAATCGAGCATTTTTATGAGGACGAGACGAAGCACCTTTCAAAGTTCAGAATGCTTTTCGAGATGATCACAGGAAAAGAGCCGGAGCTTTCGAAAGTAAAATCACCGGACTTCGAAAACTACCTTGAAGGCATAGAGCAAGCGATACTTGATGAACTGGAGGCTTATGAGTTCTACAGGGACATATTTTTGTCCAGCAATAACCCGCTGGTCAGGGAGATATTCCTTGAGGCCTTCACAGACGAGAATGAGCATGCAGCACACCTGAACTACCTTTTTACAAAGAACAAATAACAAAGGCCTCTAGTAGGAGGTTACGCTTAATGACAAACCCAAAAGAGCACAATATAAAAGGAGCATAGCCTTGTATATCGACTCACATACATAAGCCTTTGGACAGAATTAGAACTCGATGCTCAGGAAAGTCCTAACGCGCATAAACCCAACCTCCTGTTGGTATGCGCTAGATTTACATCACGTAAATCTTACGGACTTTCCTGTGCATCTTCGCTCAATTCTGTTACCCAAAGGCTTATAAGTGTTCGCTGATATACAAGGTCAATGCTCCTTTGAATTATAGTTCTACTTGAGTAGGGTTTGTTAGGAGTGTGAACCTCCAAAGGGAGGCTTTTGTTATTTGTTCGGTTGGTATACAATACATCTATAGGTGTATGCAAAAAACGTTACCAAAGGAGAGTAATAAAATGTCCTATTCAGTTGAAATGATCCGCAGGGATGAGCAAAGCACAAGCGCCTGGTCAGGAGGTACAACCACACAGCTGGCTATTTATCCAAAGAACTCCGAATACAAAGCACGTAATTTCAAATGGAGATTAAGCTCTGCCCATGTTGATATTGAAGAATCAACCTTTACAAGCCTGCCGGAGATATGGAGACATATAATGATAATTGACGGAGAAATGAAGCTTCTGCATGAAGGACACCACAGCATTTTGCTCAGACCCTTTGAACAGGACAGCTTCAGCGGCGGCTGGACAACAAAAAGCATCGGGCGCGCAACGGACTTCAACCTGATGCTGGGACAAGGCTGCAAAGGAGGATTGGAAGCAGTATTTGCAGAAGGGGAGAGTAATGTCGGACCGGCGGCTAATCAGCCGGATAATGATATTATAAATATAACCGATGCGTTTTATTGTGCATCCGGCAGTGTAATTATGTCAATAAATAAAGATGAAGCATATGATTTGCGCGAAGGGGACCTTTTGCTTGTAAACCGTCAGAAATCCTGTGTGCTTTCAGATATGGGAACAAGCTTCAGAAGCAATGGAGCTGCGGTAATCATACGGGCGTGGATTTCATATTAAGTGCTACAATTAAGTCACTCGCTTACAGTATATTTTATTCATAATGAAAAATACTAAATATGTGTCCCTTCAAGGCAATATTATTGCCTTTCAGTGGTGGTGTATTGCACCGCCGAATGGACAAATTGATGAATGCTTTGCTAAAGCAAAGTCAGGAGGTGATTTAATGAACAACTTGACACAGAGGGAAAAGGGGCTTTTGCAGGATCAGAAGACCCATGAGGAAGTATGCATAAAAAAGTACAATGAGTATGCTAACAAAGCTCAGGACCCGCAATTGAAGCAACTGTTCAATTCTCATGCGCAGCATGAACAGCAGCACCTGGATACCATTAACCAGATGTTGAACGGACAGGTGCCTAACATGAACCAGAACCAGCAGCAACAGAGCTCACAAGGTCAGGGCACACAGGGACAGAAGCCAGTGAGGACAGGAAGCGGAAGCAAAAGTGATGGAGACCTTTGCAATGACATACTTATGACTGAAAAATATGTTTCCGGGGCATATGATACTGCAATATTCGAATTCAGGGATGCAAACATCCGGCAGACCTTGAACCATATACAGAAGGAAGAGCAGCAGCATGGGGAAAGCGTTTTCAACTATATGGAAAGCATGGGCTTGTATAATCCCCAATAAGACTTATTAATGCCTATTAACAAACTAACCCTTCTCGCACTATTAGGAAGGGCTAGTTTGTTTTGTACTGCTTTTACTTCCTTTTTTCAGTTTGGATAAAACAAACAAAATAATCGGGAAACCGTAGCCCAGGACAATATTTAGAGGTACAAGGAGCTTGTTGGCGGATTCTTCAAGCTCAAATTTGTTTGAGCAGATTCCCAAAGAGAGAAAATATATCAAGATAGCATATATATTTATCAGAGGCTTTGTATCGGACAGCTTGAATATTG
Source organism: Clostridia bacterium (assembly GCA_035627615.1). Lineage (GTDB taxonomy): Bacteria > Bacillota > Clostridia > Lutisporales > Lutisporaceae > BRH-c25. The sequence goes on along the minus strand of DASPLL010000017.1, from coordinate 107,802 downwards.
ACTTTATCAGATTAAGTGTTACAACAAACAAAGTGGAAATCAGGGTGAAGTCTGCAAAAATCCATATTGCTATTATTATTGCCTCTATGTTCTCTATCGTATCCATCAGGGAGACTTGCTTAACTGTAGACAATACAGGCATTGGAGACCTTTGGGCAACTGAGCTGCCGAGTACTCCGATTGTAATGAAGATTACCAGGATCATACTGGATATATTCACATAGGTGGTGATATACCCGAATTTTTTAAAGCTTTTCAAGTTCACAACCTTATCGCTTAAAAAGAATAAAAGAAATAAGTATGCTAATACTGAAGATGATCCAAAGCTCGCTTTTACTATTGGCATTATATCATTGAAATATATCGGTAATACATTATCAGTCCTGATCCTGCCAAGCAAAAAGATTGACAGCATCACCAGCATTGTACCGATAAAAGGCAGCAGGATTTCACTCATTCTTGCAATTACCGTAAAACCGGAGCGTAGCATGTATGCTATTGGTATTAAGGTTAATATTATCAGCACATTATTACTGATATTGGGATAAATAGAGCTTGTAAGCCGATCTACATAATAACGTGTATACATTGCCGAGAGCCAGACTCCCCACAGCAGGTATATCACCAGCACAAGCTTTCCCAAGTATTTCCCCATAATACTTGTTATTATTCCGGACATGCTTTGACCTTCATATTTCTTCAATAAGGAGTCAATTATCAATATAAGCGGAATAAAAAGTACAGTGCTCACAGCCGGAGATACCCAGCCCGCCTGGGCAGCCTGTGCCGCTGCGTACTTGGGAAGAAACCTGGTGGAAGGGGAGGATACAATTATTGTGAACACAAAAAGCAATTGCCGTACGGATATTTTATCTTTACCGGTTTTCATAAATTGATCTCCTTATTCTATATTGAATATTTCAAAATAGATTTTTACCAGGCTGGCAGTATTCCAATGAGTGTTGTAATAATAGCCGTATGCCAGGGTAATGGCACCCAGTATAAGGAGGACTGCAGCCTCCTTGCCCTGCTTCTTTTTTACCATTGGTATTAATTCGATTACTATAACAATAAATGTAAGTATCAGCATACTCATTCACCTACGATCTTCTCAGTGCTTCCGGTTGGCTCATTAAGCAGGTAGGTACCTTTGATTTTGGATTTGACCTTGATGTCAAATTTAATATCGGGATACAAATCCTTCCAGTTCTTATCGAAATAGTCACGCATCATTGGATATTTGAAAATAAACCTGGTTATAGTGCTGAAATGGTCTGAGTTGTTTTCCTGGGCAATTTTTACCGTTTTCTCAAGTGTCTGCTTCACTATTTTTTCCTGCTGCGTTTCCAGATATTTGACGCCTTCCGGGTCAACCAGAGTTTTACTTCCCATTATTTCCGCAATATTTGTTGTAATTGACAGCTCTATAGTGCAGTACAGCCCGTTGTCCTCGATTCGGGGTATTAGCCTGGCTCTGCTGTCAATAATCTCTAGGGATACCTTTTCCCCGGCCTTGCTTTGGACTAAGATGACACTTGAACCGGACCGGTTCATTATCCAGCTTATCCCTTTTGACTCTTCTTCCGAAGTGAAGTAAAGAAGCTTGTCAAGCTTGAATAATGCATAGCCTCCCAGAAGTATGTCGGATTTGGCCTCCTCTCCTTCCATTGCCATAGTTTTCTTTTCCTCAATAAAAGGGATGAAAGTGTCAAGGTTCGGATTTTCCAATATCAGCAAAGCCTCATTCAGTGTAGCAATACTGGATAAGGCTGTGCTCTTAGCATCCTCTTCTATACTTGCTATCCTGTCACCTGCAAACATTTTATTTGAATTGGTATTTTTTACCAATAAATTTGCAGTAGCTCCCCTGACTATATAAATTTTTGCGTTACTACGGAACTCATTCTGCCGGCTTATAAAATCCAGATACGGAAGTATACCCTCCCTGGCGATTTCCTCTCCGAACAGTATGTATTCTGTATGTCCATAATGGGGCTTTCTGTCTGAGTATATCAAAAGATTCCTTACTGCATCAAATACTGTATCACCTTCAGATTCGACGCTTTCCCCTTTTTGTGTCTGTCCACCGCCACTATTCCCGCCGGTTTCGAGGCTCTTTGTTGCAAGTGTTAATTTGACCTTGCTGTCTTGCGACTTATCTATGGCCATTATCCTTGTAATAAAGAGCTTGTCTATCTCTCTCCTTCCTAGGGCGATCTGCGTACAGCCGGGTAAGGCCAGGATTAATGCAAATATCACTGCCAGGACTGCAAATTTCCGCATATCAGATCCTCACTCCACCCTTTTCTTATTATTTGTATTCAGACTGCTCGGCCGATTTTTCATAATGCTATCGGGAAGTCTGAAAAGAGTGTCCTGCAGCTGTTCATCCTCATTAGCCACAAAGGGGTCCAGGTATGGGACTCCAAAGGTCTCCATCCTGCACCAATGGTAAAGAAGAAATATCAATCCGAAAGTGAGCCCGAACATCCCTATGGTGCTGCTGAATATCACAAAGATGAAGCGCCAAAGCCTCAGTGCATTGCTGAAATCCTGGTTGGGCATTGTGAAGGATGCAATTGCGGTAATTGCTACTATGATCACTGTAGCAGGAGACACCAGCTTAGCCTCGACTGCAGCTTGACCAACTACCAAACCGCCGACAATGGATACCGTCTGGCCTATAGTTTTGGGCAGCCTTAGGCCGGCTTCCACCAGAAGCTCAAAAGCAATCAGCATTATTATGACTTCCACAAACATTGGGAAAGGTACACCTCCCTTGGCTGCTATAATCGAGAAGGTCAGCTCTGTAGGAATCATTTCCGGATGGAAGGTTGTGATGCATATATAGAAACCGGGAAGCACCAATGTGATGAACATGGACAAAAATCTTAAAAAGCGGATTAGAGATCCGACTATGAACTGATACGAGTAGTCATCCGGCGTCTGAATAAATTGCAGCAAAGTACCAGGGACAATATAAGTTATTGGCAAGCCGTCAATTATGATTCCAACACGGCCATCGTTAATGCTCACGCAAAATCTGTCCGGTCTCTCGGTAAATATGACCTGCGGAAATGTGGAATACTTTGCATCAATAATATACTCCTCCACATCACCCGGCGTAAGAGCCTTATCTATGTCAACAGCTTCAAGCCTTTGCCTCACTTCGCCTACCAGCTTGCCATTTGCAATGTTTTTCATGTATACTATTGCGATGCCGGTCCTTGATTGTTTTCCTACTTTGATCTCCTCTATGGCTAGGTATGGGGATCTGATTTTTTTGCGGCATATAGCGGTATTTGTTCTTAAATCTTCTATGAAGGAATCCTTTGCGCCTTTGATGACACTCTCTCCGGTAGGCTCACTGATTGCACGGGCCAGGGCATTTTTGGATTCAAAAGTGAAGGCTGTTTTTATAGTATTGAATATTAATGCTGTATTTCCTGACAGTATATCATCAGTCAGGTCCTTAAGATTTGTCCTTATATTCATAGAAGCATAATATACTTTACCCATGCTGATAAGCCTTGCTGCATCTGTTTCTGTCTTGCAGGAGTCGAATTGTTCCTCCTGGGCAAGGGGCTTCAAAATGTTTTCATTTATTATCGTGCTGTCTATCAACCCGTCAATATAAGCCAGAGTTGCAGGGATTTTGGGATTATCCCTTATTAAGAGTGCCCGGCTTTTGAAGTCGGCATTACTGCCAAGCAGTGATCGCAAATTATCGCTTGTGACCTCGGTTGATGTATTATAAAGACTATCCTCAACGCTGAATCCTGATCCGGATGTATTATCCTGTCCCTCTGCCGGCATATGCTCACGTCCTATGCTTATATGATTTATATGGAATATTGGTTCAGACTATAATAGTGTAAACATTTTTTTATAGTTTATGTTATAATTGGGGCTTACAATAAAAAAAAGCCACACCAGGGAGACATTATACAGTCCTGGTGCGGTTTTACAAAGGGACACCTTCAAACTAATTTGCCGTCATCGTCTATTTCTCTGTTCGATACGAATACCCTGGACAAAGGTTCGTTGTCAGAACCATAGATTATTTTACTGGTGCTCCTATTCTCATGCCGGTCTTCCCTTTTTACACGCTCGGCAAAAGTCGAAATATCATCACCGGGTATGACATGCTTATCCTTATTCACAAAATCACCTCCGTTTACAGCAGAAGAGTTATATTGTCCATTAATATTATTTGAAATATAATATTAAATACACTCCCGGATATCGGCATATTTTGAATAATATCTGCTGTTATATCCGTTTCTGAATCAGCGGCTTTCAAATAAATTGATTTACTTAATGAATAAATATTGTTATTATATTTAAGTAATTAGTAATAACATAAAAATCATTGCGGGGGGATAAACCTATGAACATAGCAATAGTAGGGGCAGGCAACGGTGGAAAGAATATTATTGAGTCTTTTTCAAAGAATGATGAAATTCGGATTGTTCAGGTTATCGACAACAGGGATGATGCACCGGGAGTATTACTCGCAAAGAAGCTGGGCATCAAATGCTTCAAGTCCATAGGAGATATTAGCACCGCAGGCCTCGATTTGATTTTGGAGGCGACAGGCAATGAGAAGGTTAAGCAGGAGCTCTCTCTGAAATATGGAAATATATGTACGATAATCGATTCATCAGGAGCACTCCTTATAATGAGCCTTGTAAGAAGGGATATTGAAGTACTGGAGAAGCTTAATAAACAGATTGAAGCCATTAAGAATACTTCTGCACAGGTACAGGATCATCTTAAGTCAATATCTGTTTCCATTGACAGCACTTATATGATAAATAAAAAGCTTAACGAAATAACAAAGAAGTCTATTGAATATATAGAAGAGACCGACAAAATCATCCAGTATGTCAACAATATATCAAAACAAACGAAGATTTTGGGCATTAACGCAACAATAGAAGCCGCCAGGGCGGGAGAACAGGGCAGAGGATTCTCTGTTGTGGCAAATGAGGTGCAGAAGATGGCCGGCAGCAGTGAAAGCTTTGCTAAGGAAATTACCAAAATACTGACCAAGCTTGCAGATGAGATTAAGGACGTGGAAGCTGTAGCAAAGAATCTGAGTGACCTGTCAGAGCTTCAGGTCCAGGCATCGGTAAAGGTTAACGAAGCAGTAAGCAGTCTGACTGATCAAATATCACAATAATATAAACGACAAGGATTCAGAATTAGCTAAACCCTTGTCGTTTTTTTAGTTTTGCTCATCCGGTCTCAAGGTATATTTTTCGATCAGGATAAAAACCGTTAGGCAAATACAATAGATGATAATCGAATAAATCAGCTTCCACCCATTCAAGAAAACCAGGATATTCATTTTGGCGAATATGCTTTGAACAAGGACAGCGATAACATATGGCACAATTTTCCAATACCATTTATCCAGAATACATATGAAAAGAACAAAAATGGAAAGTTCAAGAAGATGATAAGCAAAAATAAAAATTATGCTGGCCCGGCACGTATTTCCAACCATGTTCTCAATCAAACCCAGGCTGTAATATTGTTTTCCGGAAAGAAAGAGCAGGGGTATCGGAGTATGAATAATAACAAATCCGACAAAGTAGAACGTTATCACACGTGATAATGTACGGCGGGCATGTTTTACTTTAGCAAACCATTTCTTGACTATTACCAGAAAGAGAACGGTATTAATGACCGACATATAGTATTTCCACCAATGATGCTCATATATTCCAAGTTCTTCAAACAAATACTCTGCAAGGATGAAGACAGTTACAATCAAGGAGACTCCCAAATAGCCCAAAGAGTTAGTAACCATCAGAATTGCAGCGGCAGGAAACATAGATGCATTTAGGAAAAGGTGCCCTGCAAGGTTTTCGGCCCAAGGGTCTGTAGATATACCGGGCTTGTATGCATAGGAATCAAAAATACCAAGTACGGTAAATTCGCCAATCCAGGTAATGCTTGTTGCAAATAAACAGAATACAACAAGTGTTGATATTTTATAATTGTGTCTTTTCGTATATATTGCATAGGCGGTGATTCCAAAACCGATGACAGCCAGACCAGCATACCAGTATAAACTTGTCATATGAACCTCCAATGCGCTTTTTAACATCAATGATAACATTTTACAATTTAAAATTACTATACAATAGATTTATTGTGAAACAAATATATATGATATATTCTCTACTTGGATTTGTTATTATTCGAGAAGAAGGTCTAAAGCCATTCTATAATTTTTTTTACCAAAGTGGGCAATAATAGTGTAAGTGAATTAAATGATAAAGGAGTATATATGAAGGTTGCAATAATAGGAGCGGGAACCTCCGGGTTGTCCTGTGCAATTGAGCTGGAAAGGAATGGAATATTCCCGGTTATTTTTGAGCGGAATGGCTTCATAGGCGAGTACCAGTCCCATGTATCGGCCTTTTTAGGCCTTATTACCAGGCCAGTTGCAGATCCTGTAAAATATATGGACAAAAAGCTGGGAATAAGGCTTAAGCCGCTGAACCAGTTCAGGAAGGTCATACATTACTCGCCCAATAACCAGATTAACGTTACCGGTCCTTTGGGTCATTTCATGATCCGCGACAAAACGGAAAACTCCGTTCAGGGGCAGCTTTACAGCCAGATCAAATCCCAGGTCAATTTCAACAGGTATGTTCATCCTGAAGATCTGGAAAAGGAATTTGATTATGTTGTCGTGGCGGACGGACACTGGTCGGCTCCTACACGCTACGGCATCTGGCAGGAAGTTATGCGGACATGGCTGCGGGGAGGTATTTTTGCAGGAGATTTTGAAGATGATACACTGCATATGTGGCTGGACAACGAGCTGACAAACGGAGTATATATATATCTGGCCCCTTACAGCAGGAATAAGGCGGTCATTGCTCATGTCGTACAGAATATCGATCATGAGGATCTGAACAGCTATTGGAGTAAATTTCTGGAATCCCGCGATATACTGAAAAAGTACGATTTACTGGAGACATGGGAATTGCCCCACCATGCCGGCACAGTCACTACCAATAGGGTAGGAAATGTCTATTTTGCAGGCGGCGCAGGGGGCGGCATCGAGCCTTTCCTGGGCTTCGGACAGTTCAATGCCGTAATCACCGGGGTAATGGTAGGCAGGAGCATTGCTCATGGCCTGGACATTGATGTGCTGCTCGGGGATTTGCGGAAAAAGAGTCAGGAGCTTAACAATCTGAGGTCGTTGTTGAATGCTGCCACCAACCAGGATTTTGACCGTCTGCTGACAGTTATGAAATCTCCCGGGCTCAGGACAATGGTATACAGAACCAGAATCGATATCGTTAAGCTCCTGTCGGCAGGGCTGGAAATAGTTAAGGCAGAGAACAAGGGGGGTAATTGATTTTGGGCAAATTCAAGTTGACCTGCTGTCAATGCGGATCTATCAATGTAGTTAAGAAAAGCGCTGAAAATAAGCTGGATTGGGCCGGAGACTGCCCAATATACGGGGAGGGGATCCAGTTCAAGTGCACCGACTGTGATAATGAGGAATTCATTATATTCAGGACACGGAAAGACAAATAGCTCTTGTCGCGCTTATGGACGAGCTTCCCTTAATTAACTTGATAATATGGAATAATACAGTATAATAGTAATAATAAGTATGAATGATGTTGAATCTGAAGGAGGCTTAATCATGCGTTACACAGTCGAGCAGGAAGTATTCGCTCTCAATCCGCAGCTGCATTTCGGGATTCTGATAGGGAGAGGTCTTAAGAATTCTGGATCAACACCTGAAGATAGCGGCAGGCTCCGGAGTGCAGAGGAGCATGTACGTCAGATCATTAAGGCGGAAGACTTAAGGAGCCACCCGATTGTAAAGGGCTACCGGGATACTATGGAAAAGGCGGGCATCAATCCCAACAAATACCCTCCGTCCACCGAAGCCATGCTGAAAAGGGTGCTTAAAGGTGCTTCACTGCCTGAGATCAACGCACTGGTAGATTTGTGCAATGCAGTTTCGATAGAGAATCAGATTTCCCTGGGAGGTCACGACCTAAGAGACGTACATGAGGATCTGGCTGTCCGTTTCACCGAGGGTACGGAAAGGTTTTTGCCCTTCGGTGCTGAGGAGTATGAAGCAGTAGAAGCCGAGGAACTGGTTTTTACCAGCGGAGATATTGTCCAGACCAGAAAATGGATATGGCGCCAGAGTGAATTAGGCAAGATGACCTTGGATACTCAGGATGTCTTCTTTCAGCTTGTAGGCTTTGGAGACCAGGTCGGCAGCCAGCTGATTAAAGCCTTAGACTCATTGGAAGAGCTGATTGTGAAGCGTTTCGGAGGGCAGTCCCGACGGTTCATAGTAAAGCAGAGCAGCTCTGAAATCGAGTTTTAGTCTGAGTTAAATTGCTTTGTACTTTTCAGTAACAAAGGACCTCTTCAATGCATAGCATATATAAGTTAAATACATTTAAAAAGAAGGGATCCTTTATGCCGTGCTGTAATTTTTTCAGGCAGTGCTCCGGGAATCATTATCCTTACACCATACAATCCGGCGATACCCTGTATAAAATCTCGCAAAAACTGGGGGTAAGCGTATCAAGGATACTCTCGTAAAACCCCGGGGTAGACCCTTATACTCTGAGGATCGGCCAGACCTTATGCATACCGGCCTGTCAGCCGGACCATACAGTCAGGATAATTCAAGCGGGAGATACATTATATAAAATAGCACAGACATATCATGTAAGCATCACAAGTATTTTAAACGCAAACCCAGGTGTTTATCCAGATAGGCTTATGGTCGGCCAGCGTATATGCGTACCCTTCGGTTGCCCTGCCGGTTATTCCTACTATACTGTCATGAGCGGAGATACATTATCAAGGATTGCCGTAAAATACTCTGTTACTGTCCAGGCATTAATGGCTGCCAATCCTCAGATTATAAGCCCGAATATGATAGCTGCAGGAGAGAGGCTATGCGTACCGGAGAAGGCTGACCCTATAATAGAGCAAATCAGCGGAATGACCCTGAAAGAAAAAATCGGACAAATGGTTATAGTCGGACTTGACGGCTATTCAATTGATGAAAATACCAGGACTATGATGAATACCTTTAAGGTCGGCGGTTTTATACTATTCGGCTATAATGTGGAAAGCACAAGCCAGCTTCTGGCATTAATAAACTGGTTGAAAATCACTAATAAAAGAAACAGGATACCATTATTTATTTCTGTTGATGAAGAGGGTGGAAGGGTCAGCAGAATGCCTGCCGAATTTGTTAACCTTCCTTCAAATGGGGCAATTGGCAGAATAAACAGCAGTGAGCTGTCTTACAGGATTGGAAGAGTAATTGCTGAAGAAGTGAAAGCCTTTGGCTTTAACATGGATAATGCGCCCGTACTGGATATCAACAGCAATCCGGATAATCCTGTCATTGGGGACAGGTCTTTCGGTTCCAATGCTGAGGTTGTGAGCAGGTTAGGGGTACAGACCATGAAAGGTATACAGGATGGAGGAGTGATCCCGGTTGTCAAACATTTCCCGGGACATGGAGATACCTCTGTTGATTCTCATGTAGGGCTGCCTGCTGTCAATCACAGCCTGAACAGGCTTAGGAGCTTTGAACTCATTCCTTTTGCTGAAGCAATAAAAAACGGGGCAGATGCTGTAATGGTTGCCCATATCCTTTTGAATAAAATAGATCCCAATAATCCTGCTTCTATATCAACGATTGTAATTAATGATATCTTAAGAAAACAGATGAATTTCAACGGTGTGGTGGTCACAGACGATATGACCATGGGCGCCATCATAAAATACTACGATATAAGTGCTGCAGCTGTCAAGGCTGCAAAAGCAGGGGCAGATATAATCCTGGTATGCCGTGGTTATGACAATGAGGTAAAAGTGCTGGAGGCTTTGCAGAGAGCTGCAGAAAACGGCACTATATCCAGAGAAAGAATAGATGAAAGTGTATACAGGATTTTGAGACTAAAACGTAAGTACAACCTGGCCGATAGTGTAATAAGTTCGGTTGATGTCAGGAAAATCAACAATGACATTAATGCGGTTTTAAAAAATTTCTTCTAACTATCCGGCCTCAGAGTATATTTTTCTAATAATATAAAAACGATCACGGAAGAATAAGTGCCATGGCTGATGGAAGGGGTTGAATGATTTGAAGCATAGATTCATTTCCAAAAGATACTGGAAGGATCAGTCTACACCAATGGGAAAGGTTGATGAGCTGTCAAAGCAATATGATAATCTGATAAACCTGAGCTTAGGAGATCCAGATATTGTTACCCATGAATTGATAATTGAAAATTCTATGGAGGATGCGAAGGCCGGACATACAAAATATACAGATTTCAGAGGAGATCCTGAACTGAGGGATGAGATAAGGAAATTTTATAAGGAAGAATATGATGTAAATATTGAAGATGAGGAAGTATTTGTTGCGACGAGCGGCTGTCTGGCAATGTATCTGGCACTTGAAGCAATACTGGATGATGGTGATGAGGTGATTCTGCAAGCCCCGTATTTTACTCCCTATCCCCAGCAGGTACAACTGGCCAGAGGTATACCGGTAAGCCTGGATACCTGCGAGAAAGATGATTTTCAGATTGACATTGAAAGATTGGAAGGTCTTATTAATGAGAGGACAAAGGCAATAATAATCAATAGTCCGAGTAATCCAACAGGCTGCTGTCTTACAAAAGCCACTATGGAAAAGCTGGCATTGGTTGCGATAAAGCATGATCTTATTGTGATAGCCGATGATATCTATACGGCATTCAGCTTTTCTGAACCTTTTATCCCCATAATATCTATAAATGGGATGAAAGAAAGGACAATAGTAATAAACAGTTTCTCAAAAAACTTCACCATGACCGGTTGGCGCATAGGAAATATCATAGCCCCTGATTTAATAATAAAAACCATTCAGCAGATAAATGAAAATGTTGTTTTTACAGCACCTTCGATATCTCAGAGAGGCGCAATACATGCTTTAAGGAACAGAAGGACTATTCAGCCTCCCATGATTGAAGAATACAGGAACAGAACCTTCTATGCCGCAGAGAGGATAAACAGGATACCGAACATGTCGGTACTCCGTCCCACCGGTACATTCTATTTATTCATTAATGTAAAGGATACAGGGCTTGATTCCATAACAGTGAGCGATATACTCCTGAAGGAAGCTCAGGTGCTTACAATACCAGGCATAGCTTTTGGCGAATGCGGCGAAGGCTACATAAGAATAGCCTGTACTGTAGGTATTGACAAGCTCAAAGAAGCCTTTGAAAGGATAGAAAAGGTGGAGATTTTCAAATCAAAAAAGTGACTCCTTTCAGCTGTCACTGAATTGTGCTTGACGGAAATATGCTGTGATGTCATCCTGAACGTAGTGAAGTATCCAAGAGCTTCAAGGAGTACAGAACTTATACCCGACTCCTTTTATGGTCTGTATAAATGCCGGATTCTTTGGATCAGGTTCTATTTTTTTACGTATATTGCTTATATGGACCATAATCGTCCGGTGATCTCCAAAACTCTCCACACCCCACAGGGATTGGAACAGCTGCTCATTGCTGAACAAAATGTTGGGGTTCTGAGCCAATAACACCAGCAGCTGAAATTCTTTAGGGGACAAGGTAGTCACCTGCCCGTTAGACATGACCGTATAGCTGTTCAGATCGATCGTCATACCGGGGTAACAGATCAGGTTACTTGTGGCATTCATGCCATTTGAGCTTTCCAGTATCCGGTTTCTGCGCAGATGGGCCTTAACCCTTGCCAGCAGTTCGATTGTATCGAAGGGCTTGCTCATATAATCGTCACCGCCTGCCATCAGGCCTATTGATTTGTCACTTGGCGTAGATTTGCAACTGAGGAAGATTATTGGTGCTGTAAGCTTTTTACGTAATTCCTGGCATACTTCGATTCCATCCAGGCCAGGAAGCATCATGTCAAGAATAATCAGATCGGGATTGAAGGAATATGCATAAGTCAGCGCCTGATTTCCATCAACAGCTGTAACTATGTGATAACCTTCTTTTTTCAAGTACATTGTTATGATTTCTCTGATATCTGCATCATCATCAACTACTAAAATTTTCTCTCCCGCCAATATTTATACCTCCTTAAGCTTGACCGGACCGGAAGTCCGGGTCTGATTCATTAATATTATAGACGGGCAGTGTGAAGAAAAAATGACTGCCCTGACCAAGCTTGCTTATAACCCATATACGGCCGTTGTGATATTCTATTATTTCCTTTACAATAGCGAGGCCCAGGCCGCGGCTGCTGCTATCGCCCTGGCGTGCTTTTGAAACCATATAGAAGCGTTCGAAAACATGAGGCAGGTCTTCCTCCGGAATCCCAATTCCGGTATCAGATACCTCGGCAATAAGATTCCTGTCATCATCGCTGAAGCTGAACCGGAGCTCGATGCTTCCTCCTGCAGGGGTATATTTGAGTGCATTGTTCAGCAGGTTTGAAAAGACACGTTCCAGCCTTTGATGATCAACCATCACATATAAAGCTGCCATATCCGGATGCTTGCTTTGCCAATTAGAAATAATGGTCCTGAACCTTATGTTCTCATTCTCCATATCAAAGCTGTATTTTTCCGAGAAATATTCAATGAACGAATCTACCGGGAGCCGGCTGAACTCAAACTTCAGCTGCCGGGACTGCAGCTGCGACAGATCCAATAATTCCTGTACCATATGATTTAAATGATTGACCTTCTCTATGATTCTTTTCAGGTATTTTTTCTGCTCCTGAGGCTCTTCTACGATCCCATCCAAAATGGCGTTTGCAAAGCCTTTAACGGCAGACAAAGGTGTGCGCAGGTCATGGGATATATTCTGCATCAGGTCCTTGAGGGATTTTTCCGATCTGGAAACAGCCTGGTAGGCCTTTTTCAATTCCTCTTTTGAGGTCTCCAGTGCCAGGGTCCTTTCATTGACCTTTTCTTCAAGGTTCGCATTGAGCTCCCAAAGCTGCTCTGTCAGAAGCTCTACCTCTGAAAAGCTTTTGGAAAATCGCCTGGCCAGAACCAGGGATTGGGTAAATACGAATAACAGCAGGCCCCAGGAGGAAAGATTGCCCCTGGTGACAAAGCTCCGCAAAAAATGGTTGTCAGAATCGGCTAACATAATACTGAGGAATATCATGTCATTTATGGTAAATAATATAAGAATCGACAGGCCAATACCTATAAGGTATGAGCCTTCCCTTTTTCTTAGGCAGGTAATAACAGCAATATATAAGGCATATACGATAACAGCAAATGAGAATACCTGATACAGGGTGTTAATCCGGCTGAATATTCTGGCAGGTGTGAACAAAACCAGGACTCCGAAGCCTGATGCGGTTATTTGTATGAAAGTATTCACTTGCCTTGAAATGTCTTCAGGAAAGGTTGATTTCAGGAATAAAATAACCAGGGGCACACCTATATAAAATGCCAGGGTTTGTATTTTGTGAGCTGCTTCCCAGCTGAAGCCCGGAAATAAATGAATGAAATATATTTCACCGACCAGCAGCGTCCTTGCACTGATCAAAAGGGAGTAAATGCCGAAGTATAGGGTAGACCTGTCCTTTGTTCTGAATATATAGAGGGCAATATGGTAAAAGCCTATAATAAACAGGCTGCCGAACAGGAACAGTTCCAGGGCAAGATTCCTTGTACGGGCTTCAATAATCTGCTCTGCAGGGCCCAACTGGATGCTTTCCAGTATACCGCCGCTTCGATGGCGGAAATTGGTTACCTGTATTATCAGCTCAAGGGTACCGGCTTCCGGTCTGATATATTTTACCTGGGGCAGGTACTGGGGAACCGTTTGCCCGTAAGTTGTGCCTACATTACCGGCAGATGCAATCAGTTCACCATTGGCCCAGAGCCTGTAGGAGGTAAAAATCCTTGGAATCTTTATAGCCAGTACTTCATCGGCCGAATGGCGGATTAGCAGTCTGTAGGTAGCATAGCCATCGCCCGGAAGCTCTTCGCCGTCAAGCACATATTTATTCCAGGCCCTGGGGAGGACTATCAGTTCCCTTTCCGATACCGGCTCCGCTTTTTGAAAGTCTCCGGGAGCCAAAAGCTTCTGCCAGTAAAATTCCCACTGGCCGTTCAAAGCAACAATACCATCCTGTTCCCAATTCCTGCATGTAAGGTCCAGCACACCGCCGGTCGCTTCCGGGCTTCCTGTTGATTCAGCATGACTGATTGTAAATGTTGCTGCCAGAATTATAAAAAAGATCGAGAGTATGGCAAGTGTTTTTGCAGGATGCTTTAGCATGTGTGACCCCCAAACAGCATATTAAGCCTTAAGAAAGCTTTGGGTTATCTTTAGATTGAATTAAGACAGCGGATCAGCAAATGATGATAAAATTATATATAAGTAGTAGAAAGTAATGATATTATGTCTTCTTTATTATAGCAGAACTCTGTCGAAAATTCGATATTTTAATGAATATTCTCAAATTTATAAGCAGTACATGCAGGATAAGGAGGTATGGAAGGTGGAGATTTCCATGGCAAAGTACAATATACATAATAATCAGGTTCGGATTCCGGTTCAGTCCCGCAGTGATATATTTTCAGAACCATCAGATGCAAAGAATAAAAGGTTTCAAGGACAGGACACTGTTGAAAACAGGGAGATTGGAAAGCACTTGGGCAAAAGGGTAACAGGGCAGGGCGCAGCACTTGAAAAGCCCATGACGGAGCTGCGGTTTTCCGTACATGAAAAGACCGGCAGGATCAGTGTTACGGTCATCAACTCGGAAAATCATGAGATAATCAGGGAAATTCCGTCGGAGAAGCTCCTTGATATTGCAGCCGGGATGAATATACCGGTAGGGATATTTGTGGATAAAAGAGCTTAATTAATGGACGTATGAGTATTTAATCATGATAATGTATTGACAGGTAACATATGTAGAAGATTGCGAAGCATTTTTCAGACTCGAGATACGAGACTCGAGACGCGAGGCTGCAAGCAGGGCTCTGGAGTATTGGGGAACCTTAACCCTTAAGGAATAGCCTGGCTTTCCTCGTATCTCGCATCTCGTATCTCGCATCTGCGCACGCTAGTGCGCATTCTTCTTATGTGGCGCAACCTTAAGAAAATTTTAGGATTTCTTTAGGTTGTGTTTAGGTGCAAATTCGACAGAACATGATATAATTCGATAATAATGAAAAATAATAATGACTTTTCTTCAAATTTCAGATAACAGAATATTCAAAAAATGTAGCATATGTAATTAATATTATTGTTAAAGGGGGCTTATATTGTGAAAAAGAAAATGCGTATTCTTTTTTTCCTTACATTTCTGTTCGTATTAATGTTCCCGGCCACCTCCTTTGCGGATATCAGGGACTATGGGGAAGGCAAGGACAATTTCCACAAGGATAATTTTGTGATCAAACTGGATGATAACGCTGAGGGAGGAACCGTCGGGGTTTCAAACGGCGGAATAGGGAATATAGACGCCTACGGCTACTATGACGGTCTGATAGACCCTGAGGATGAAAGCGAAAACTTTATGGTGAAATACCATATGAATTTTTCCCCTGAAGATATAGTAAGAATAAACAAAGGGGATGTGAGTGTAAAAGTAATAATGGATGTTGCTGATACCACGTCCGGAAGCAATGATACTGCCAAGTTCGACTTGTATGCCTACACAAACGGAGCCTGGCAGCTTATTGACCATAAGCATGCCGAGACCTCAAGCACTACCTGGTCTTTTAATAAAGCCATTCCGGCAGGAACTACAATTCTTGAGCTTAAATTCTTTTCTGAGGATAATCTGGACAACTCTGTTGAGTTTACAAATGTCAATGTGTATTTTTATGACGGCGGTCAGCCTGACATCACGGAAATAGTATCAAGTGATACAGGTACGAAGAAAATCGGAGATATAACCTATTTTCAGGTAAAATTCAACGAGGCTGTTAATGTGGCAGGAACGCCCAGGATCAAGATGAGTACCGGGGGATATGCCTATTATTATTCAGGTTCCGGCACAAGTACCCTCACCTTCAAATACACGGTAGCCGAAGGTCAACAGGTGGACCGGCTGAATTACAGCACCAGCCCGGCGCTTATTGAATTGAGCGGCGGAACCATAAGGGACAGGGGACCTAATAATGCATTGCTGTCCTTTGTTAATAAAACAAATAACCTTGTGAATAAGAATATAAAGATAGATGGTAAAAAGCCGGTTATTTCCTCAATATCAACTGCCATAACAAATAATAAGCTGGATAGCAGCAGTCAGCCCATAAAGCAGCTAAACGGAGGAGACAGTGTTACATTGACGGTTAATTTTGATGAACCGGTAAATGTAACAGGGACGGCAGGCAGCATACAGTTGAAGCTGAACAATGGAAGCTATGCCATAGCACAAAGTACAGGCAGCAACATATCCAGTCTGGTCTTCAAATACAATGTGACAAGTGCCGATAATGATGTGGCCGTTCTGGATGTAACCGAATTCCTCGGCGGAACGGTAAGGGACCTGGCGGGAAACGACCTGGTCAGGACTGTAAAAAGCATAGCCACTGCCGGGATAAGGATTGACAAGACAGCTCCTGCAGCAGGCTTCAGCGAGAATCAGAACACTGCATATTCAAAACGGCAGGATGCAGTTGTTACCATATCGGACAGCGGTTCGGGATTATCCGGACAAATATATAAGTATTACTGGTCGCAAAACAGCAGCATAAGCAGTGTAACCTGGAGCAGTGTCCCAAGCGGGAACCAAAACCAGTGTGTCGATATCAAAACTATAGCGCTGGAAGGAGTCACGGGCAAATATTACCTGCATGTCAGGTCGGAGGATGTTGCAGGAAATATCGGCTATAATACATCGGGAGTTTTTTATCTGGATAATCAAGGACCGGCTGTAAGCTTTTCACCTGCGAGCTCCACCTCTCCCAAGGCCGATTATAATGTAAAGGTAATAGTGTCTGATGCGCTGTCAGCCATTGACACCGGTTCAATAGAATATCAATGGTATAAGGGTGCCCTGGATGTTAACAGGTGGAATCCCTTGACTGTTTCAGGGGGCATTGCATATATAAATGCCGTCGGGAAAGGTGTAAACAACAATATTGACGGGCATGGAAAATGGAAGCTGGCAATCAGGGGAAGAGACAGTGTGGGCAATGTAAACACTATTTCCAGCGGAGAGTTCTTTATTGACAAGGCAGCGCCTGTTATAGAGATCACATCAGATTACAATTCAGGTGATTTCAGAAAGAATCATACCGGATCTATTAATGCAATGGACCCTAATTATTATATTCAGGATTATGTCAATGGAATAGTTTCCGGAATATGGTATCAATGGACGGATAATGAGATAACACCGGATCTGAACGGCAGTGGATGGCTGCCGTACTACGGGGCATTCTCCCAGGGGAGCTTCAACGGCCTGAAGTGGCTTCATGTAAAGGCTCAGGATAATTCAGGGAATAAATCCGCCAAGCATCAGTTGTTCAAGTTTGATAATCAAGCTCCATCCATAGTTTTTGTTACAAACGGCTTGGAAATAGTCCGGGGCTCCGTAACCGCAAGCATATCACTGAGTGATGAGTTCTCAGGGATCAGCGGATGGTATTATCAATGGTCCCAGGATGGAGTAATCGTACAGGAGAACTGGAAACCGACGGCCTCCTACAGCCTGCCGCTGTCAAATGCGGACGGGGATTGGTACCTGTCGATAAAAGCGGTAGATAATTCAGGGAATGAGGGTACTGCCACGAGCAAGAGGTTCAGGCTTGACAATATGCCTCCCACCGGAACAATCGACATAATAGAGGAAATCACAAGTACCAATACTGTGGATATTAGTCTGTCAGCCAGTGATACAAATTATACCGACGAGCTGCAGTACAGGCTTTCAACGGATAACGGGGTGACCTGGAGCCTGTGGGGCAATTTTGTGTCAAGGCTTGAAAATTTCTCCATACCTGATGTCTCCGGAAGCAGGAAGGTTCAGGTACAGTACAGGGATAAATTCAGCAATACCGGTATTGTATATGAGGATACCGTAATTCTGGATAAAACACCGCCGACTGCGGAGATGCAGTATTCAATAATGGACCGGTGGGTTTCCGGTGATGTGGCTGCGGTACTTGGAAACATAAAGGATTCTTATATGGAAGGGGATGCCGTAATCTACAGGGATCCCCTGGAAGTAAGCTTATTGAGTGCAAATGAAGGAATCGTCCATGACCAGGCAAATAATGAGTATTCCTATTTGTTCAGGAACAATGGAAGACTGGATTTTACCATAATGGACAAAGCAGGGAACAAGACTGTAATAAGCGCACTGGTGAACTGGATAGACAAGTCCGGACCGGAGATTTCGTTTGCAGCTAATGGGAACAGCAATGCTTCCATGACTGCAGGCACATCAGTGAATATAACTGACACGGTGCAATTTGAAGGAGCAGCGCTGAAAACTGAGCTTCCCGACAGCTACTATTATCAATGGAGCAAAAACACTGTCAGTCCGGGACTTTATGACACCGGATGGCAGCCGGCCGTCAGGGGAGAACAGATAAATATCAGTGATACAGACGGAGAATGGTATCTCCATGTAAAAGCTTCCGACAGCCTGGGAAATACAACGATCCTACGGAGCAACAAATACGTTCTGGACAATACGCCGCCTAATCCGACCATAAGCTACAGCAATACCAACAGAACGGCAAATCCTGTAACTGCATACATTGAATTTGACGAGCCCGCAGCGGTCACAAATACTCCCGGCGGCAGCAGCTATTATACCTTTAGCGATAATGGAAGCTTCACCTTCATGTATGAAGACAGATCAGGGAATACAGGCGCAGCGGAGGCTTCCGTGAATTGGATAGATAAAAACCTTCCACATGCAGCTGTTATATATTCTGCTACCGATTGGACCAAAGACAATGTGACCGTAACAATGGCAGTATATGGTGAGCCCAGGAGGGAACTTAAGGACTTTAACCTGCCGGAGGATCTGGATTATGAATTCCTGTTCAGTGATTTTGAAAGTGACGGCACCGTAGTAAAAGCAGTATATGAACTGAGGGAAAACGGTTCTTTCAGCTTTGTCGTCAGGGACTGCGTCACAGGTAATTACGATACTGTGAATATAGTAGTTAATAACATTGACAAGATACCTCCACAGGGAGAAGCAATATACAGCAAGACCCAGAAAACCCGTGACAACATTGAAGTGACCATCCTGACCAGTGACAATACGAACCAGGGTGTGGAGGTCATATCTCCTGAAGGTGCTGTACTAAAGGAGGCCAATGGAAATACCTATATAGTTTCTCAAAATGGAGAGTACGATTTTATTCTGAGGGATGTATCAGGGAATGAAGCAGTTTTGACTGCAGTCATCGGCAACATTGACAGGGATGCACCACAGGGCGCAATAGTCTATACCCCTGATGCATGGACAAAGGACACCGTTACTGCCACGGTAAGTGCAAATGAAGAAATACAGGTAATGAACAATGACGGGAACAGGGAGTATACCTTCTATCAGAACGGAAGCTTCACCTTTACATTGAGGGATACTGCCGGCAATACCAGTGAAGTCACCGCAGAGGTCGACTGGATAGACAAAACCTCTCCCACGGGAGTATTGAGGTATGATGCTGCCAATAAGACGAATAAGGGTGTTGAGATCATTGTCGGGGCTTCGGATAACAGTAACGCAGCCGTGCAGGTCATCCACCCGGAGGGCATGGCTGTTAAAGTACCGAATACGAGTTATATTGCAGCCGATAACGGGAATTACACCTTCAAGCTGGTGGATGCCGCAGGAAACGAAGGAACATTGACAGCGGCAGTAAATAATATAGACAAGCTGCCTCCTACGGCAGAAGTGGGCTATTCCACCACGGAAATAACCAATGAAAATGTGGAGATACGTCTGACATTGTCTGAAGAGGCTGAGGTTACTGCGCCTGAAAAAATACTGGTAAAGGAAAAGGACGGTTTTATACTGTATGAAGCCCCGGATAACGGAGATTACATCTTCATCCTCACGGACCCGGCACAGAATGAAAACACAGTGACAGCCAGTGTTTATAATATCGACAGGCTTGCCCCTGCAGGAAGGGTTAGCTATAGTACCCTTGAAATTACACGGGACCCTGTGATTGCAACAGTGCAGGCCGATGAGGAATTCACAGTGATGAACAACTTCAACCTGAAGGAAAGAGTATTCTTTGGAAACGGAGCTTTCACATTCCAGCTGATGGATACAGCCGGCAACTGGAGCGAAGTAAAGGCGGAGGTAGGTAATATAGATAATATTCCTCCGGTGGTATCGGTGACATATAGTACTGTGGATTACACAAATAAAAATGTAACAGCCACTGTTACATCAAATGAAGATATAATAGTCCTTAATAATAACGGAAGCAGAACCTTTGAGTTCAAGGAAAACGGAACCTTCAAATTCAGGGTGTCGGATATGCTGGGAAATGAAACAACTGCATATGCCACTGTTAACAATATCGATAAGGTGTCCCCGGTAATCACGTTCAACTTGGAAAACAGACTTGTATTAAAGATTAATGAGAAGCATGAATTAAATGATTTTACCGCATATGACCCGGTTGACGGAGAAAGAACCGATATGACAGAGAAGGTTTTGATAGATAAAAGAGGTCTTGATATAACCAGGGCAGGACAGTACCAGGTCAGTTACAGTGTCACCGACAGGGCGGGAAATACAACTGCAGTGAACAGGAACGTCGCAGTTATTTCGCCAGATGCATATAGGGTATTTATTAACGGTCTTGATACACAATTGGACTCTATGGCTTTCGATACACCTCAGCTGAATATATCTGTCATGAACAGCCAGGGTGAGGTAGAGGTCAGGTGGAAGCAGGGGTACCTGAGCCAGGGGGATATGAAGTCCATGGCGAATATTCTTGGTAAGACAGAAGGCTATGTCTTCAATGCACCGGCTACGGGATACTATACCTTCTATATACAGGACCAGGAAAGAAATGCAGAGCTGATAAGGATTTTCATAAAGTCAATTGGAAATAAGGGGGTGCAGTAGTATGGTAAAGCGTAAAAACAATTTGTTCAAAAGTTCAATAAGCATACTATTGTCATTTCTGCTGCTTCTTAATGCTGCAAATATAGCGGTCTACGCAGAAAGCAACGAAGATGGTGTTCTGAGAGTGACCAACAGCTTCGTCCAATATTCTGTTGCAGCAGAAAACGGGCGTTTCAGCATCAAAACCGATGAAGGGGTGCCCTTCAAGGAGGATGAAAAAAGCAGGCTGCTGTTTGAGGAAAACAAGCCGGAGACATCCTTCGCTACCTTCAGGATAGACGGAGAGGATTACATATACGGAAACAACTATGGATTTCTGAATCTGGGGGGAGTCTTTACGAGTACACCCCGGATTCTTGGTAAGGTGAATACTTCCACATGGGCAATCGGTACTGTGCATATTACCCAGAGGCTTGAGCTTCTGGAGGATGCGGATAACCCCAGTGTAGGAAATGTCAGGATAACCTATGAGGTAGAGAACAAGGACAGCAGCAACAAAAGCATAGGCGTCAGAATGCTTCTGGATACCATGCTGGGCTCCAATGACGGAGCGCCGATTACCATTGCCGGCTCCCAGTCTCCCATAACCAAAGAAATAAAGCTTGAGGGCAAGGATATACCGCAGTACTGGAGAAGTATAGACAATCTGTTCGCACCTGCCGTAATATCCTACGGGTTTACCCAGGGCTGGGGGAATCTGAGTCCTGATGAAATGTTGATCGGCCATTGGAACGGTCTGTCAGAGACAAAATGGGACTATTCGGCCGATGCAGCCATGGACTTCACCAAAACAGACAACAGGTACGGCTCTGCGGACAGTGCGGTGGCTTTATACTGGAAGCCCATAAGCATAGGACCCGGAGAAAAAAAGGTATTTGAAACCTATTATGGTATCGGAAATTTCCAGAATGTCAACGACGGTGCAAAATTCAGCATAAATCTCAATGCTCCCGAAAAGCTGGTATTAAATGAAAGAAAAACCGGTTATGTTGAGGATACCTTTGAAATTATTGCAGAAATAGACAATACACTTAGTGATGCAAGCAATCTGACCAATGTAACAGCTTCTTTGATACTGGGTGAGGGGCTTGAGCTGACAGAAGGCCAGGTGCCCTATATATCAAAAGATGTAATCAAGAGGAACGAGCTGCATACCTTCAAGTGGGAAGTACGTGCCCAAAACAGCAGCAGCTACGTATCAAGACAGTTCAGGGTCGATATAAGCAGCGACAATAGCACTGAGCCAGTATCCAAGGGCAAATACATAATCATTCCCGGAACGGCAGGGGAGCCTCCGGTGATACAGTTCCAGAATGTGACCCCCGGCAAGCTGTACTATCAGGGCATGAAAACCTTTACTATAAAAGGTAAGGGATATGACGTATATGAGAGCACAGGCTTGTGGAAAATGCTGCTTATTAATGATCAGACCAAGGAAACTGTGCAGATATTGAGAGATAATATCATAGTTAAAGAGGACTCAATAACTGCAAGCCTTGACAATAACCTGGAAAAGGGAAAATACTCAATAAGGCTGCAGCATGACTATGCCGATATTGGGGACAAGCTTCTGCCTCACAAGCTTGAAATGACTGATGATGGGAGGTTTAAGTCCAGGTCCTACGGGATATTGTATATCAAGAAGGCAAAGGTTGAAGGTGAGTGGCAGTATACCATAGAAACAGCAGAGGACGAAGAACGCCTGAAGCAGATAGAAGACGGACTGGCGGCGGGCGAAGATATAATAATGAAAATCAAAGGGGATATAAGAACTACCGAGGAAGGGGGAAACACTGTTTACAGGGCTTATTCCGAAGCTGAAAAGACAGTGATTAACTCTGTTCTTCAATACAGCGGACAGCCTCTGGTCATACAGAAGGTGGATGATACCGCAGCAGTGGACGGTATTGATACCGTATCCATAACCGGAGACGGCACACTTACTCTCGAAAACGGGTTTTCCTTCTGGTGGTGGGATTTTGAGATAAATATAACCGATGAAGAAAACTATGTTAAGGAATTTGCTGATGAGGAAAATGAAGAGTCAAATGTAGAAGTGGAGTTTACCGGTATAGGAAAAGTTCTGAAATGGGTGGCAGGCTTTGCAATAGAGATAGAAAATGCAGTTATCCTGGAAAGCGGAGTGTCCTTTGGGGGAAGCATTGAGCTTCCGATCCCTTTTGGCAAGGATAAAGAAAAGGATAAAGAATCAGATTCCTCAGAATCAGGTGGAGATGAAGAAGAAGAGGACGAATCGGGCTTCAAAGCGGATATATCCAAGGTACTGTTCGGAATGGAGGATGAAGAATTCGGTTTTATTGGCATTGACTCGGAAACAGAATTGAAAATGCCTAAGGACCTGATCCCGATATCGTGGATTCAGGATGGATTTGAAGCAAAGCTGACCATTAATACGATTGACGACATATATGGAATAGAAGGCCAGGTAAATATCAAGATAGTCGAGGCCTATATAAACCTTACCTTCATGAAAAATCAAAGTACAGGAAATTACCTGCCTGACGATATTGTTCTGGCTGGAGGCTACGAGCCGGGGGTACCTGTAGGGCCTACCGGAATCTTCATTACCAAGGTAGGCGGCGGAGTAGAGGACCTGTATGGAACACTGACCGGAGACAGCAGCCTGCCTCCCCTGCAGGTCATACTGATGACAGCAATAGATTTTGCAAAGGTAATAAAGCTTGATGCAAAGCTAAGTATAAGCAAAGAGGGCTTTCTTCTCGAAGGGGAAGGTGAAATTGCTAAAATAAAAGCCCTGGAAGAGGTAAGAGTAGGGTTAAGATGGGCGCGCCCCATTTCCCTTGACCTGGCAGCCAAGCTTTCCCTTTTTGAGATAATCGAGGGGGAGGTCAGCCTTCATATCGGGGAAGACAAGTGGGAAGGCATAGTAAGTGCCACAGTCAGCGTACCTGATGATGTATTTTTAGTCGGAGGGCAGGAGCTTCTAGGTGCTGAATTCGGTGCAAACAACAAGAAAATATGGGGTACTGTAAAAATAATACGTATTCCTGTGGGTTTAACCTATTACTGGGGTAAGGGAGTAGACTTCGATGTAGCCTCTGCCGGTAATTACATGCCGACTGTCATGGGAAGCGGGATATATTCCACGACTCTGAGAGAGGAAGACGGGGATGATATGCTCATGGTGGTGGGCAGCAATATAAAAAGGCTGGGTACTTCCAAAACCTACTACGCGGCATTGGGGAAGGAATATCGGGAAGGCCTGGTTTTAGCTGCTGCCGGAGATCAGGAGCACTTCATGAATATATTAGACCAAAAAATTGCCTTGATGGAATTCAAATATACCGGAGATAAGCCTAACATCCAGGTTTTCAGACCTGATGGGGACGAATACCAGTTAATAGGTTTGGACAGCAGCTCCGGAGATCCGAACATGCTATACCAGGAGATACAGGCTGAGTCCAGCAGTACGGGAGAATTGGAGCAATATGTATATATCTCCATTGTCGAACCTGAGAACGGACAGTGGAGGATTGTATCGGACAAGCCTGTAATATCCGGCCTGATGGATGTAAAGCCTGCTCCGGGTTTTAACAGTATAAGTGTGAATGGAATTGAAGAAAACAAATATAATGTTGAATGGAATGCAGAGTATGCAGAAGGTTCTACTGTAGATATATATCTTGCAAAGGGTCCGGATGAAGCGGGTTTGCAGCTGGTCCAAGGCATAGACGGCGCCCTTGGGCACCAGGAGGTATCGGTGCCTGCAGGTGTGGAGGAAGGAGATTATTATATCAGGGCAACCATCGAGAAGAGCGATTTTGGATATGACAGCATATATACTGACACAATGGTTCATGTAGTTGATCCGCATAAGCCCGGGGAAGTGACCGGTGTAAATATGGAGCCTTATGGTGACGGATTGCTTAAGGTTGACTGGGAAGCAGCCGGCGAAGAGGGCATAAACGGATATATCATTACAGTCTATGACAAAGATGGTAATATTATTGAAAGCATCGGACATCAATTTACCGATGCTGACGATAGGAGCATTTTGCTTGGAGGACAGTATCAGCTGCAGGGCTCCGATGAAAAGGGCGGGCTGAAGCCCCGTGCAGAATACAGGGTAGGCATAGTCACCAGCAGAAAGGTGGGTACTGACGAAAGCTACACCATGCATTACAGCGATACAGCATATTCCGGGACAGTGTATCTGCCCGAGCCTGATCCGGCAGTAATCGATATACAGCTGGATGAAAGCTTTGTTGATGGATACAATAACGAAGGAATAATGACCAAAATATCCAACAAAGATAAGGTAACGCTGACTTTCTCAGCGGATCAAAGCAATGTTTCCACAGAAGTGCTTGTCAACGGGGTATTTTTGAAAGAGGCTGAGGGAAATGCCTTTGAAGCTGTGATTCCTGCAGAAGACGGAAGCTACAATGTGGAATTTGTCACAGTAAACGGCAGTGGAGATACTTCTTCAAAAACAGTCAATTTTACTATTGACCGGACTGCTCCCCTGTTAATGATAAGCAGCCCGGTACAGGGACAGCTTAGTGAAGAAGGTGAAATTCTAGTTAAGGGAATAGGAGAGAAGAGTGCTACCATTACGGTAAATGGGCTGAGCGCAGTTATTGACAGTAATGGTAACTTTGAAAAAAGCCTTTCCTTTGGTGACAGCCTGAAGCAGAAAATCACTATTGAGGCCACAGATAAGGCAAATAACATTACCAGATACGAGACTGAGGTAGTAAATGATACAGTAAAAGCAATAGATAGAATTTATGTCAGACCTGTTGTAAAGGAACTTAATGCAGGTGATTCACAGGATTTTGAAGCCATAGCCGTAGATGACAAAGGTAGAGAGATATCCATCAGTGACGGTGTGGAATGGTCCCTGCTTGAGGGCCAGTCCCTGGCTGAGGTTAATGCTGACGGGCGGCTGCAGACCATAAGCAACGGAGACCTGATATTAAAGGCGGCATACTATATTTCCGAAGATTATTCCTTTGATGATGCCATCAGTATCAGGGTGCTTCCAAAGACAGATATTATTGATGACGGCGGAACTCCGGATGACGGGGATGACGGCGGAACTCCGGATGATGGGGATGGCAGTGGAGCTCCGGATGACGGGGATGGCAGTGGAGCTCCGGACGATGGAGATGATAACGGCGGAGCTCCTGACGCAGACAGGAATGATAACATTAATAGCGGCAGAAGAAACAATAACAGCAGCAATGATAAATATGTCGACAGGGAACTGGAGAAGATATTGGCAAATATTATCGGAAGTGAGCAGGACATTGAGATAGTCAATACTTTTGATGTTGATGCAGGTCAACCAAATACAGTTTTTATAAGCAACGATGCCCGCATAAGCATACCTGGCAATTCGGTAGGGCAAAAGGATAAGCTGCTGGTGGGAATTGTGGAGGATAACAGGAACTACATCAATGAGAATGACAGGGACAGAAAGCTTCTCAGTCCTATTTACGAACTGCAGTTTGTCAGATCAAATAACAGCTTCAGGGAACCTCTCCGGTTAACCTTCAAATATGACAAGAGCAAGATTAACGACATTAGCAAGGTTGGAATATATTATTTCAATGAAAGCTTCGGAAAGTGGCAGTACCTGGGTGGAAAGGCCGACATAAGCACAGGGGAGATAAGCGTTAATATTGATCATTTCAGCAAATATACCTTGATGGAAGATGCCGGTATGCTTAATTTCACCGATATAAAAGGAAGATGGTCGGAAAATTATATCAAAGGCCTGTATTCCCTTGGAGTAGTAAGCGGAATAGAGTATGGGAAAGGGTATAAGTATGAGCCTGCAAGAAACATATCAAGACTGGAGTTTACCAAGCTTGTAGTGGAAGCAATGCTGAATACCGGCGGAATCAGCAGTGTACAAGATAATAGTGAGCTGCCCTTTGCAGATAAGGCAAAAATTCCGGCCTGGGGCAGGAAATATGCAGCTTTAGCTTTTAAACACGATATTGTTAAAGGAAAAGGTACGAAGAATGGATATGTCTTTGATGGGGATGCACCGATAACTAAAGCTGAAGCAGCAACAATCATAGGCAGGACTCTTGAGGAACTGGGAGATACAAAGATCAGTTTTGCAGACAAAAATCAGATGCCCTCATGGGCCAAAGACTATATAGGAGCGCTCGTTAATAAAAAGATAATCAAGGGCAATCCGGATAATACCTTTAAGCCGAACAACAATTTAACCAGAGAAGAAGCGGCTTCAATAATCTCTAATTGGCTTCATTAAACTTTGCACAAGTGACTGCATAATTAAGAAGGCCTCCGATACGGATTAACTTTCCATACCGGAGGCCTTTTTATGTGGCATGCTTATTTTTTAAAATTAAAAAGCTCTCCATCCTCATCATAACTGATTACTCGGTTTCTTCCATTATTTTTGGCCATATATAAAGCCATATCTGCATTATTTATCAATTTATCAACACTATGGTTTTTTTCAGCAATTATGGCTGTTTCAATGCCTATGCTTATAGTAGTCCTTATAATCTCAGCCTGGAATGGAATTTTCATATTAGCGATGGATTCTTTGATGCTTGTAGCAACCTTAAAAGCAATATCCCTATTAGCCTCGGGCAATATGATCAGAAACTCCTCACCGCCAAATCTTCCAATAATATCTGTACGTCTTATCCTCGCCTTGCATACTTTTGCCAATGTTTTCAATACTTTATCCCCTGCCAGATGACCATACCTATCATTAATCATCTTAAAGTGATCAATATCAATCATGAGAATTGAAATAAAGTGACTATTTCTTCCGGACTTCAAAAGTTCTTTTTCTGCTTCTTCCATAAGTCTTCTCCTGTTATATATCTGGGTGAGAGAATCATAGTCGGCCATGTCATTCAGCACCTGGATCATTTCCTTCTGCTTTGAAACATCCTGTATGAAGTAAACATAACCAACAGTTTTATTATTTTCATTCAGTGCAGTTTTGCGGAATTCGAAATACTTATGTGAGGTTTTATTTGAAAGCTTCATTTCAAACAGGTCACTTTTTTGCGCCAAAATCGCTTTACCTTCCTTGAAAGTGGAAAATTCAATTCCAATATGCTTCAAGTCCAGCCAGTCGAATATTTTCTTACCGGCCTTGTTAAAATCAATTAATCTGTTTTTATCATCAATTACAATAATACCTTCATTGATTTCCAAGAAAGCAACATCCTTTACTATTTCCTTCAGTTCAAGAAAATCATAATGGAATAAGGCAATATAAAAAAATATGGCTGACAGGCTGAGTCCAAAAGGTGTAAGATCCAAACCCAAAGGTGATAAGCCTGCGATATACAATATATTTACCAGACCCGGCCATATTGAGCCTAAAAACATCCAATAAGGCTGAGTTCCGGTTTTGTATCCGGTTTTGCGCCAAGCACTGAAAAAAGCGGTTGCCCCGAACAACTGCACTGAATATGCATAAACAATATTCACAAAATACCAAGGTCCCCTCGATAG
This sequence comes from Clostridia bacterium, assembly GCA_035627615.1. Taxonomy (GTDB): domain Bacteria; phylum Bacillota; class Clostridia; order Lutisporales; family Lutisporaceae; genus BRH-c25. The sequence goes on along the minus strand of DASPLL010000017.1, from coordinate 79,209 downwards.
CTTGGCTACCAGGTAGCCGTCAATTTCAAACGCAGAAACATCAGTATAAATTAAATGATGGAATTCATTAGTGACGCTGAGAAAAAGTGTCACTAAGGGTAAAACCATGATTAATATGGTAATATTTAATGAAGCTTTCTTTTTAAAATGGAACTTGTAAGAGAATATCATCCAAAAAGCAGACATAAATGGCGCACCAAAGTACTCCATTTTCAGAAAGAATTTTATCTGTTCAACATTATCAGCCTGAAGCTCAAATCCATAACCTGTAATGTAAACGGCAATTGCCAGGCACATGATAGAAAAAGGAGCAGAGAGACTATTTCTCTGCTTGGATAACGAATATAAGAAGAGCAGGAAAAAGGATATTCCAAATATGAATAACACCCCGGAAAGAAACCCTATCATATAAATGCCCCCTAATATTTTGAGTATATTATTACAGCAATACCGGTAAATTTGCAATTTGTACTACTGCATTGTCTCACATACCTGTTCAAATTCCAAATTGTATATATTAGTGCTTGCTGATTTCTGTTATATATGACTCTATTCAACCAGCTTCGTCAAATTATGCAGAATTATACTTATAAGTATTATATAATATTTTGTTGAAGTATACATTCAATATTTACTATTTATGTTGCAAAAAAGATTATCATTTACATAAGCAGTAGAAGCATCTACTTATGCAATATCAAATATGGATTTTTTGCAAAATATGAATCAAGGAAAATGTTTTGCACATCTGAATTCAATGTAAGATGTTTAGTGCAAAACATATAACAAGAATACTAGAGAGAATTTTATAGTTTATGGAGGAATATGGGATAATCTATCGAATAATGTATTAAAAGGTGAAGAAATGAAAGTGCATAAAGGTCTTACAAAAATGTGATTTTACAGTAATGCTGAACAGTTTTTACATAACGTATAGGGGATATGTAATATGATATCATTCTTTGTAAAATATTTTCGTGACAAAATCATGGCTAAAATTTTTATTTCTTATTCTACAGCTTGTTTATTTGGGGCTGCTGCTTTCTATAAATTAGTACCCTATTTATTAAGCTATGCCCCAGGTTACTCTTACATTGATGAACTGCATGGATTAGGTTATACAGGGCAATTTGTCACTATAGTATTATTAGCTTTGTTGATTGGATATTTAATCATATTCTTTTGCCTTAGAGGAGTAAAAGAGATTGAAGCTTCCTTAAGTAATTCAAAGAGTGATATACCGGAACACTTATTAGTAATGAAGCGTAAATTATTAAACCTGCCTTATCAGCTTTATATTTTACAGGTTGCTGTTCCGGCAGTTATTATAATATTAGTTGTTTTACCTATATTTATCATTCAAAAAGCCTCCTTCCTTGTTTTTTTCAGACTGTTTATTTTAGTGATTTCATTTGCCACATTGGTATCTATTATAACATTGGTAATATCCCGGAGCTCCCTTAAAAGATTATTGCTGAAGTTTGAACCGGATGTGAATATTGAGGGAATAAGATTACCATTGGTATTCAAATTATTTCTTCAGATACTGCCGGTATTTATAGTGGCTATATCCATTACATCATTAAGCGGATATGCAAATAATATTGAAGATAAAGGCGATCTTATTAGTGAAGGATATATGGCAGCGCTAAACGAAACATTTTCAGATTTTAAGGCAGAGGAACTATCCCCTGACAGGATCAGGGAACTGCTATATAATGTAAGGCATGTTGGCAGCTCGCAAGATATGAGATTTATCATAGCCCCGGATAAAAGTATTATTACAAGTGATAATGAGGAATTAGGAGGCTATTTCCTGGAATATTTATGGGAGCTGTCATTACAGAACGGTGGGTATGTTTATGATGTTACGAAAGAAATACGTGGGGTTATATCGAATATACGCGGCTCAGACGGAAATTATATTGTAGGTATTAGGTTCGATGTTACATCTACAGAGTTAGTTGGTTTTTATGCTATTAGTTTTACATTTATTTTATTGCTTTGTTCGACGGTGCTTTATTTTTTATCAAAAGAAATGTCGGAGGATATATTAACTGTAGCAAATAATTTGAATGAAATAGCATCTGGTGAATACATTACTTTTGACAGAAAGCTTCCTGTTTCATCCAATGATGAAATAGCCGATTTAGTTTTTGCTTTTAATAAAATACAGGCGTTAGTTCAAAATCATATCAAGCAAATAAAAGAGAATCATGAGGTGCTCATTCAACAAGAAAGGATGGTATCACTTGGACAACTGATCGGCGGAATAGCTCATAGTTTGAAGACTCCTATATCAACTGCCTCTGATGCTGCTTTTTGTATAGAGAATCTTGCAAATGAATATGATCAATCAATTGATATTGATACTGTAACTGGAGAAGATCACCATAGTATTGCGGGAGAAATAAAAGTTAATGTTAAAGATTTAAAAGATGCTCTGGAGTATATAAATACAACTATCAGTATGGTGAAGAATCATTCCATTAATTTGGACAGACCTACAGATGGAAAATTTACAATCAAGAATTTGACTAAGGGTATAAACATTCTGATGTCTAACGAATTGAAAAGGAATGGTTGTAAGCTTGATATTCATACAAATATGTCTGACTGCGATGAGATTAATGGTGATATTGAATACCTGATACAGGTTATGAATGTTCTTATATCTAATGCGATTCAGGCATATGCAACTGGAAATGGCCAAATTTATCTTTTTATCATGAAATACGGTCAAAGTATAGAAATTGTTGTACAAGATTTCGGTATGGGCATCCCTCCGGATATCAAAGATAAAATATTCAACAGAATGGTTACTACAAAAGGAAATAAAGGTACAGGCATTGGTCTTTATATTTCCAATTCCATTATAAAAACCAAATTTAATGGAAGTCTGAGTTTTGTATCAGAGGAAGGAAAAGGAACAGAATTTTGTATTACTTTACCAGCTAACAGGGAGACGAATTATGAGAATTAGTAATATAAACAATAGCCACTATGACTATAAAATATTACTTCTTGATGATGATGCCAAATATGTTGACAAAAAAGTAGAGGTTTTGAGAAAATACGGATACAATGTCGAAGGTGAAACAATTGTAGAAAATGCGTTAATAAAACTGCAGGCGAATAATTACGATTTATTGATTCTTGACTATCTTATGGATGAAATGAGGGGAGATAGGGTAGTTGAAGAAGTAAGGAAATTTGATAAGAACTTATATATTTTATTATTAACAGGATATGCAGAGGCTCCGGCATTGGAAATAATGGATACATTGGATATAACAGCTTATTGTGAAAAATCCAGCGACAATAATCAACTGGTGATTCTGATAAAATCCTCACTAAAAGCAGTAGATATGATGAAAAAAGTAAAGAAGACCAGAGATGGATTAAACAAAATTTTACATGCAGTTCCCAGGATATATAGAATTCAGCCTTTGCAGCTAACTATAAAAGATGTTCTTATTAAGTTGGTTCAGATCATAAACTCTTCAGATGCTTTTGTAATTGTTGATAATATTGCCAACTATGAAAATAAAATTGTTGGTGGTACTATTTTTAGTGGTATAGGTATATACGAGGATGGTATTAATACAATCAGTGATGACTTCCTGGAACATATTGGTTACGCACGCCTGAAGAAAAAAATCGATATTATGGGGAATAGTGTTTTTATACCTATTTCCAGCGAGATATATGGTACTTTGGGTGTATTGTATGTAAAGTTCAAGGATATGGTTATCGATGAAGACAGCATTCAGCAGCTTACAATATATACAGCTATTGCTGCCAGTGCAATTACCAATGGTTTAATGCAAAATACTATTAAAATGAAAGATAGAGAATTGCAGCATACAAAAGAAGAAATGGATGCATGGTATTTGTGTACTGTGAAAACAATCAGGCTGGCAATTGATGCCAAAGACCATTATACCGGAGGCCATTCGGACAGGGTCTCGGAGTATGCTGTAAAGATTGCTGAAGCTTTAAATCTTTCGGATATACAAATTGATTTGATAAAGGATAGTGGTATTTTTCATGATGTTGGCAAAATTGGCATAGAGGATGGAATATTGAAAAAAAACGGAAAGCTCAGCAAAGAACAGTATGAAGAGATTAAAAAGCATCCTGAACGTGGAGCACAGATTTTATCAGCAGTATCCATGTTTAAAGACATTGTCCCAGTGGTTTTGCATCACCATGAAAGGTATGATGGAAAGGGCTATCCAAAAGGTTTGCAAGGTAATGAAATACCGCTGTTGGCAAGAGTTCTGTCAGTTGCTGATGCACTTGATGCGATGACTACCGATAGAGTATACACAAAAAAAAGAAACCTATCTGAAACTATAGAAGAACTAAAAAATTGCTCAGGTACGCAATTTGATCCCGGTATTGTTAAAGTTACAGTGGAGCTGATTCAGGACAATGTAATAGATATCGCTGAATAATAAGTGAGTGCTGCAGGTCCTGAAACCTCACGTTTCGCCCCCTATTTACATAAGAAGGTACCTTCACCTTTAATTATAACAGCCGGGATATGAATTCCATTTCGGCTGTAGTTTTTTGAATCCAATCATTAACAACAACCATCTTGAAATAGATTTTCTCCCTTTACAAGACTAGTCTACAATTGACTATATAAAAGCAAACGGGAACGCTTATGAAAATATTATAAAATATGGCGGCGAAGATGCGCTTTTCTATATGCTCTCGGAATTTGAAAAGGAAAACGTGGGAGATGATCTGCGGGGGCAGATTATGATGCGGCTTTGTATTTGAATTGATCCCCCTCACATATGGACAGAGGGCATAGGGGATGGTCAGGCAGAGATATTTTAAGGTATACGGATATAAATGTAAATATTAAGCCATAACGAACTAATATTGTCAATAATAATAATTTTGTAAGATTGAAATATAATAAAAAAAGATAAATAATATAATCAAAGGTCAAAGAAAGTCAAAGTCAAAAGACCTGATATTAGAATTTTAATGGAGGTGTTCTATATGTTCTTAGTACCATATAACAGAAAAGGCAGGGGTTTAGCGAACAGATCCCAGGATGTTTTCAACATAGACAGCTTTATTGAAAATTTCTTTGATGATTCATTCATGCCGGCGTTGTTTACAGGTGACTCACAGATAAAGGTGGATATAAAGGAAAACGAAAAGGAATACATCGTTGAAGCAGATCTGCCCGGAGTAAAGAAGGAAGAAATAAATATCGAGCTTAACAATGACAGATTAACAATATCCGTAGCAAGGAATGAAGAGATCAACGAAGAAAAGGAAAACTATATAAGAAAAGAGAGAAGAAGCGGCAGCTACTGCAGAAGCTTCTATGTTGAAAATGTAGTGGAGGATAAGATTTCTGCCAAGTTCGAGAATGGTGTACTGTCAATGGTGCTTCCGAAGAAGGAATCGGGAGAAAACAGGAAAAACCGCATAGAGGTACAATAGCAAAAGAACTGAACTGCGGGTCCGCCCGCAGTTCAGTGAGTTTTTTGGGTAAGCCCGGTATAATCTGCTCAAATAACTATGTATATTATTATATGCATTTTCAACAGAAGTGGTTATTGATATTTTTTCTTAGATCCGGCAATAATTGACAAGTCGACAGTTATATTATCAATACCGGAACTAAGTATATTCTCAATCTTTTCACTTGGCGCCCTCCAGGACAGAGGGGTCATTTTCACAAGATGCACAAGATTGCCTTTATCTATGGGCATGTTGTACTGAAGCTGCTGTATGTTGAAAATATTAAAATTACTTTTGAAATGCTCTATAACTCTATCGTTTGAATATGTTTCCTTATCTGTCCTGTCGTAGAAAAGAATTCGTAATTCTTTCAAGTAGCTGTTTCCGGGAATAACTTTCACAAGAATTCCATCATGGGAAATAACCCTGTTGAACTCTTTATAATTGGACGGGGATAAGATACTCAAAATGACATCAAATCGCTTGCCGGTAAAAGGAAGCCTTGCAAGATCCGCAACACACCAGACGATCTCAGGATAATCTCTGGAAGCAAGCTGTATACCGTCTTTGGAAATGTCAATACCAAAGCTTTTTGCTTTAATAGACGAATTGGAGGAAATAGAAGCTGTTATTTGTGCCAGGTGGGAGCCTTCACCACATCCGGCATCCAGTATTTTAAGCATATCCGTGTTTTCCTTCTGCTTTTCCTTTAATATCAGTGTGCTTAATTGGTCTATCATCGGCCTGAAAAAATTGCTCCTGCAAATCAGGCTTCTTGATTTTAGCATATTTTTATCATAGTCCAGCTTTGCTGGGCTTAATAACAGATTAACATAGCCATTCCTGGACAGATCAAAACTGTGCTTGTTTTTACAGGTAATTCTGCCTGAGCCATAAGCTTTCATTTTTTTGCCGCAGATAGGGCAAAGGAATATATCAATACTTTCTTTAATATCAATTCTGGACATATAATGCACCTCGTTTATTCTTATTATGGGAATGAAAAAGGTACAGTACAAAAAAACCCAACAGCAGGAATGGTAGTTGAGAGCCTGTTCTGTACCTTATATTACCTCAAACGTATAAAGAAAATGCCCGTGATAATGCCTCCGCCGGAATATTTTTATAGGATACACAAATATTATAGCATAAGTACCGCATGCAGCGCAGAATGCCTGACTCTTTATAACAAGACTTGAATAAGAGTTGTATGATAAACTGTTGAGGGTAAAAAGTACTAAGAATATACTACCGGCAGCTTGATTGGAGGTATGAGACATATGACCGGTCCTTATCTGAGTTTGTTTGTAATTGTGGCCTTTGGTCTGGCAATATTTATTTATATCAAAATAGCCAAAGTGAAAGTTGAAAAAAAGGCACAGATACTATCGGAGAACATTGAAATCGTAACCAGAAGATTAAAAAGTGAAGGGGCAGATATGCATTATAATACATTTGAAAATGAAGCGCTGATAAATGAGTTTGAAAAACTACTGACAAAAGCATGTAATGATAGGACCGGTGATGCAGAAAGCGGCGCCAGGGCGAATCTGGTTGAAGAAATACTGATAAAACGGAATATAGATAGGCAGCCCATTATTGATAAAGTGCTTGATAATCATATGAAAGAGTAGATACTTGCAAAATATAAAAGCCGCCGGTTCCTGTATCAGGAACCGGTGACTTCTTTTTTTCTGGCATCCAGCGAATATTCGATCAGCAATTCCATAAGCTTTTTGAATGATATCCCGGCTGCCTTTGCAGATTTGGGAAACAGACTGTTTTTTGTCATTCCCGGAAGGGTATTGACTTCAAGCACATAAACAGCGCCGTTCCTTAATATCATGTCAACCCTGGCATATACGCTGCATTTCAAGACCTCGTAGCTTTTTTTGGCACACTGCTCAACTTGTCGGTGAAGGCACTTTTCAAGCTCAATAATATTTTCCTGCGCTCCCCCATCATCATACTTTGAACTGTAACTGAAAAATTCTGCTTTTGGTTTAATTGAAAGGACCGGTAATAATTTGCCATCCAGTATGGGGCATGTTATTTCGTCGCCTCTGATGTACTGTTCGAGCATCACCTCATTATCAAATCTCAGGGCTTCTTTTACTGCGGAGTATATTCCTTCCGGACTATGAACGATGGAGGTCCCGACACTGGATCCTCCGGAATTAGGCTTAATAACTACAGGGTATCCCAGTTGTTCAAGTTTGTGATATTCTATCTCATCGGCATTCCGGACAATTAACCAGTCCGGGGTTTGTACGCCCTCATATCTCAGTAGTTTTTTTGTCAGGTCTTTATTCATGCAAAGGGCACTTGAGGTAAGGCCGCTGCCGGCATATGGTATACCCATAGTATCAAGCGTGCCCTGAACCGTCCCATCCTCTCCGAATTTTCCATGAAGGGCTATTATTGCAAAATCCAGGCCCTGAGCTTTATCTATAAGCTCTCTTTTGCTTTTTATTTCTATGGGATATATATCATACTTTTTATCATCCAAGTTTGCAATTATTTCTTTACCCGTATTAAGGGAAACTTCATATTCCGAAGATACTCCCCCCATTATAACTCCAAGCTTCATAAAATCCTCCAATTATTAAATATTACTGAGAATAGACACCTTGCACTAATAATTTTCTGATTACCTCTCCAATGATCTTTATACCTTTTATGATATCCTCATTCTCTACCCTGGAAAATCCTATCCGCAGGGTGTTTTTGCCCGTATTGTCCGTATAGAAAATATCACCCGGAGTGAATACTACACCTTTTTTATAACACTGCTCCAGCACAATCCGCGAGTCAATATTGCGGTCAAGCTCAATAAAAATATGCAGGCCACCTTCACCGGAGATATTCTTGCAGGGTATGGATTCCTTTGTACAGCTTATGGCCAATTGGTATTTTTCCTTGTATATTTTCCTTACTTTTTTAATGTATCTTTCAAAGTTCCCTTCATTGAGATACTGGTACAGCAGCGCCTGGTCAAAAGCAGAAGTATGGATGTTGCGGCTTCTTTTCAAGCTTTCCATGTAGCTGATCAAGCTTTTATCTCCTATAACCCATCCCACTCTTAAGCCTGGAAAAAGGATCTTGGAAAAACTCCCGATGTAGATAACATTGTTACCTTTACCATTGCATGCTATTAAAGGAGCAACATGTGAGCCGGAGTACCTTAGTTCCTCATTAAACCCGTCTTCAATGACAGGCAGATTATATTTACCAAAGACCGTAAGGATTTCAGCCCTTTTTTCCGGCGGCATGACTATACCCGTAGGATTATGATAGGAGGGTATGAGATATGCTAAACGGACATCATTTTCTGAAAGAGCTTTGGAGAGCTCATCGAGATTCATGCCGTCACTGTCCAGTCTTACTCCGATAGTATCCAGTCCATGTAATTTGAATATTTTTATAGCGGTATTGTGTGTAGGATTTTCACATACTACCTTCTGACCTTTGTCACATAGAGCGGATAATACCAGATCAAAACCTTCAGTAAATCCATTGGTAACAAGTATATCCTTTCCATCAGTATCAAGCCCTTTGCTTTCCATGTATTTCAACAAATATCGCATGAGAGGCCTATAGCCTTTTGCATACCCGTAGTTCAGGATTTTTTTGCCTTCAAGAGGGATCCTATCCAGGAATGCTCTTTTAAGATTATCCAGATCAAAATATTTTTCATCAGGAGCAATACTTGTAAAAGAAATCATCCCCTTTTTATAAGTTATCCCATGCTTCATAATATCCAGTTGATCAGCCAGCCGGGCTTCAGAGCTTATTCGCTTTTGCCATTTGATATTGCATGCTTCCATGCAGTTTACCGCTTTAAACATTACAAATGTACCTTTACCATTAACTATGTCTATAAATCCTTCGTCCTTAAGGCAGTTATATGCCTCAATGACTGTATTCCTGCTTACATGCAGGATCACACTCAATTCTCTGGTTGACGGGAGCTTTTGCCCTTCCTGGAGCATCCCTTTGGAAATCATATGCTTTATATATTCTTTTATCTGGAGATAAGCCGGCCGTTCCTTTGACAAATTAATATCTGTAAACATCAATCCCACCACCTGTATACTTCACTTAAAGCGTTTTATATTCACAATTCCAAAGGGGCGTGAATATTTCATGGAGCATTATGGAAAAATTCCTTATGCTATATGAATGTTCTATATAGTTATATTCTGACATAAAAAGCAGCATAATTAAAGAACCACTGGACGTGAAATATTATGATATTGTGGTCCGGATACTAATCTAGGGTTATATCTCATTTAATACCTGTAAGCTTATTGTATGCCTTGATAAAAACGGCTCCCTGTATTACTTTTGCAAAAGGATTTTTGTATATCAGCTGTTTTATGACCGGCATCCCCAAAAGAGTAATTAGCCTGTCATAATCCTCATTATCAAAGGTATTCAACAGCTTCCTGAGCTCAGACATCTTTCTGGAATACTTGAAAATATGTCTGGTCTGTGCTTCATAATCCAGCTTTTCTATAATAGAACGGGCTGCGAGATTGCCGGTCTCAATGCAATTAAACATTCCGATCCCCAGGGTGGACTCGATGACAGCGGCTGAATTTCCTGTAAAATATATATTGCCTGCCTTATGAGGATATATGGCTCCCAGTTCATGGCTTACATCTGATGTCCAGATTACTGCGTCCTTCATGTTTTCCATGGTTAGAAATTTATCCCAGTAGAAATCAAGCTCACTATGTGAAATATCATTCACAGTAAGTATCAAACAAGCGTTTTTATTACTGTAAGGCAGGAGAAAACAATAACAGTTTTTTGCATACTCTGTATTAAACCATACTGAAACAGAGCTTACATCAAAACTCCCGTTTATTTCAGCAATCCGTGAATAGGCGTTAAGATATGGAGTTACCATAACCAATTTCTTTGGCATATCAAGTGTACCTGTTGCATCTATTACATAGTCATACTCATTTCTTATTTCTTCAATATTTATATGTTTGTTGAATATGATCGGGACATCGGCAATGGACGCCATTTGATACTCTAATGATTGTTCATGCTCTCCCCGGCTAAAAATATATCCACTTGTTCCATTTACAATCGTTTTACTATTTGGTGCATACATAACGGTTTGCCTTAAAACATTCAATGGCTTTAGCTCAATGTTATACTCATCCTTCAAATGCTTCAGCGGATCTTTAAATGTAGTATCATACAGCTTGATTGTTGAAGCAACAAAATTCACATCTTCACCTATACGGCTCTTTTTCTCAAAAACTGCCGGAATTATGCCATGCTTTTTAAATTCAAATGCACAGGACAGTCCGGAGATTCCTGCTCCGATTATTGCAACCTTCATTGTGAAAACCCCTCATAAAGTATTTTTTGCACAAAGGTTAAAGTTCAAACAAAAATCGTTTTGGCATGTAGGACGATTCCCAACGGTCATACCACATTATCAGTGCAAAGGAGATAATATACCGTATTGCTGTCAGCAAATTATTCCAATGGTGGTATATCAACCAGCCTCTGAAATTAAAATATACCGCAAAAGCCGTACCTATACAGGCAACAATAGCGAGCATAACAGGCTTCATGCGGCGGGATGCTCTTGGAACCATCAAAGCACAAATCAGTGACAGTGCCATTCCACTGTAAAGGTCTACAAAACGGTCATCAGCCATGATGCTATTAAACAGTCCTATTCTGAATTGTAACAACTTTAATACAGGCCATCCAAATAAAGCGCCGACCCATGCAATAGCAGCATAAGAAAAACAATAAAGACGCACAGGATATGGAATAGGTGGATCATAGCTTACTATACGGTCTGCCATATGGGCTCCGGCTCGGAAACCCAATGCATATATTGCAATTGAATGTGCAAGCTCCCAATTAATGTAAATCAAATACTTCAATTTATATATGATCCATTCCAGGATAGAAAGAAACATTGCAAAAATGTATGACATCTTCCAGTGATTGCCCTTCTTGATATAATGGCTGAAAATTATGAATCCGATAGGGAGGATAAATCCATCGACAAATATGATCCCCAATTGATTATCATCAAGAGGATCTTGCAAAAGATACATAGGGAATTTATAAACTCCTAACAGTTGGTTGAAAAAAATCTCGAGCAAATCCACGAGGTAAAAGCCGATTACGTATGCAGTCACAAGGGTATGCCAGGAATATTTCCTTTTGCGGATCAGTATTATCATCCAGATAAGAAAAGAAAAAAGTATGATTATGTATGCCATATTGTATCAATCCTCTGCATGAATGTTTTCCAATAAAGTAATAATTCATATTATGCTCTTATTTATGATGAAAATAAGTGAAAATTACTTTTAATTATTTTTTTGCAATTTTAAGCGATATCCCCAGCTTTTATCAAACAGGAGGCGGAAACTTCTGGGCGGCAATGTGCAATGGACAGGTTGTTGGAACGATTGCACTGATTGATATTGGAAATAATCAGGGGGTGCTGAGAAAAATGTTCGTAAAGGCCGCCTACAGGGGAAGGGTTTATAATACTGCAGAGCTCTTGTTATCTATGTTAATATTATGGGCAAGGGAACATAGCATCTATGAAATTTATTTGGGAACTACCGATAAATTTTTAGCTGCCCATAGGTTTTATGAGAAAAAGGGATTTACCCGTATAGCTAAAGAGACATTGCCGGATACATTTTCTATTATGAAAGTGGATACAAGATTCTATATGATCAAGCTCTGATCTTACATAAGGATAAACATTGATCAATATTGGCTGAAGTAGAAAGGGGTTATATCTCAGATATGCATAAGAATTGGAAAAAGAACATAATACTTTTTCTGGCCAGCCAGAACATATCACTTTTCGGGTCGATGCTGGTCCAGTACGCTATTACCTGGTATATAACACTGAAAACACACTCAGGCGTTATGATGACTATATCAATTATCTGTGGTTTCCTGCCTGCTTTTTTTATTTCCCCTTTCGCAGGGGTATGGGCTGACCGGTATGACCGGAAGCTGCTCATTGTTCTGTCAGATTCTTTGATAGCAGCAGCAACGCTTATTCTGGGCATACTGTTTTTTATGGGCTATGCTTCGATATGGCTGCTATTTGCTGTATCAGCCATACGTGCCCTTGGTTCAGGGATTCAGACGCCGGCAGTAAGCTCCTTTCTCCCACGGCTTGTGCCGGAGGATAAGCTGACCAGGGTAAATGCAACAAACAGCAGCATACAGTCATTGGTCATACTTGTGTCTCCGATGCTTAGCGGCGCACTGCTGACCATGGCGACGATCGAATCAATATTCTTTATCGATGTTATTACTGCTGCCATAGCAGTATTGATACTACTCTTATTCCTACATATCCCCGCTCATGAAAAGGCCTTAAAAGAACAGACATCCGATTATTTTGAAGATATGCTGGAAGGCTTGAGCTATATAAATAATCATGGATTTGTAAAGACACTTTTTATATTCTGTGCAAGCTACTTTATACTGATAGCACCTTTAACATTCTTGAACTCCCTGCAGGTTACACGCAGCTTCGGTGATGATGTCTGGCGTTTGACCGCTGTCCAGATCACCTACTCTGTTGGTATGATGGCAGGTGGTATCGTTATGTCTTATTGGAGCGGTTTTAAAAATAAGGCTCACACAATGGTGCTTTCAATTCTTGTCATAGGAATCAGTACCTTTGTTCTTGGAATTGTTCCTGTCTTCCGGATATATCTGCTTTTTATGGCATTGATCGGACTTGCTCTGCCAATTTTCAATACTCCATTTATGGTGCTATTACAGCAGAAGGTTGAAGAGAATTTTCTCGGCAGGGTGTTTGGCGTTCTAAGTATGATATCAAGCTCCATATTGCCTCTTGTAATGCTTATCTATGGACCGGCAGCCGACTTGATCAGAATAGAGCACTTATTTATTGGAACCGGCTTGCTGATGTTCGTTCAAAGCCTTGTCATGCTGGGCAGCAAAGTTCTGATTGAGGCTGGAAAGCCTGACTAGCAGCATATCACAAGGGATCGGCTCTTTTGCTCAATACCGTGTACAGATACAAGAGATTATTATCTGTACACGGTATTGTTTTTTGGAAATATAGATGTTTTACTATGTGGCAGGTATTCCGTTATATGGGTATATTCGCCGGCGGAGGATGACAATAGCAGCTTTTGAACTACAGGTGAGTGAAACAAAAATAATGGATATCGGTTCAAAGTATGGTTATGCTTCACCAAAATCATTCAACCGTGCATTTCAAAGTGTCCACGGGGTTGCCCCAACTGCCGCCCGCCTGGATCCGCACACGTATTGCTTGTACTGCCCAGCATATTAATTCCTGCTAAATCATACATTTATTTAATAGAGTCATAAGCTGTTGATGCAGTATGCCCAAGGCTCTCCATTACACTGTAAATAGGTATTGCGGAGGTATAAGCCATGAAGGATCCCTTTGAAAACCGTACAAAACCATATTACAAAACACACTCATTACATCCGGAGAATCAGGAGACCCCGATTCACTTTATCAGAAGCTGGATTACGCCAACTGAATACTTTTACAGAAGAAACCATTTCCCTTATCCCGATTTGACTTCTAATTCATTTTTGCTGCAAATCAATGGTGAGATAAAGGATGAAATGGTTTTTCCCTATCGTTATATCAAAAGCCTGCCTGCAAAAGAGGTTACAATGGTACTTGAATGCTCGGGAAACAAAAGAAGCAGGTTTGAACCTGAAGTCTACGGTGAACAGTGGGAGGACGGCGCTGTTTCCCAGGGTATATGGAAAGGGGTCCCTTTACATAAGCTGCTTGAAGCTGCGGGATTAAAAAGCACTGCCGTAGAGGTGGTGTTTGAGGGACTGGATTATGGAGAAAGGACGGATTTCAACGGAGTTTTTCGTTATGCAAGAAGCCTTCCTGTGGAGAAGGCCATGCACCCCGACACGATTATTGCTTATCAGCTGAACAATAAGCCGATACCCTACAGACATGGATTTCCTTTAAGGCTGGTTGTCCCGCAGTGGTATGCAATGGCCTCGGTGAAATGGCTGAATCGGATTACTGTTATTGATCATGAGTTTAAAGGACCCTTCCAGACAGTGGATTATGTATATTACCCCAACAAGGATGATGATTCGGGGAAGAAACCTGTAACCACAATTAATGTAGATTCCATCATACAAAAGCCGACAGAGTATTCCATACTGGATAAAGGGCTTCACGAGATATATGGTATAGCCTGGGCGGGAAAAGGAGTAATCGAGGAGGTAGAGCTAAGCTTTGACAAGGGCTTAACCTGGGTGAATGCAGAGCTTTACAGGGATAAGAGGGAGCCCTACTCGTGGGTATTCTGGAAATACCGGTGGGATATTAAACAAAGCGGGGAGTATACAATCATGTCAAGAGCCAGGGATTCTGCCGGCAGCATGCAGCCATCAAAAGCGGAATGGAACAGGAAAGGCTATGGTTACAATGCTGTGTATACTGCCGAAGTAAAGGTTGAATGACATAAAAGTTTAATTGCAGGGTTGGTACCTTTTAGAATATAGAACCTTTGTGTAAGTTTAAAAATTCTTTGGAACATGAATACATAGTTATATGATTGTGGATAATAAATGAAATTGGTAAGCACAATAAGTTGATGTAATTGCAGAGGGAGAGTCATATGATCTTTTGTTAATATGTATTTTCTATAAGCTTGGTTTTATTTTTATTATTGATTGACAGTAAAAAAATACATATCTTTGTCTGTGGTGGGATAATCGCAGCCGTATTTAAGCTATCTATAAACCTGATTGGGTCCTATTCGAGATTCTGGAGGTATAATGTAACATCTACATCTTTTCCAGCTGCTTTGCTTTTTTCAGAAAGCTTCAACATACTTGTCGTTTGAATCGCATTCACCATGGGGGTATTATTCATGCAGTACCTGCCAGGTAAAAATATATTGCAGCTTATGCATATAATTGTGTTTTCTTGTGGTTTTGTGCTTTTCGAGTTCGTTTTAGTTAAATTCGGTTTATTTGTCCATATCCATTATAATTATTTCATGAGCCTTGGCTTGAATACAGTTGTTATGGGAAGCCTGGCCTGGTTCAAGCAGATAATCTATAAGTCCAAACATGAATGAGGCGGCATTAAATTCTTTAAGAGCTTGCTCAAATAAATATACCTGAGCTTTAGTTTGCTGGAATTTTACCTTATCAATTTCAGGCTCATTGATAAATGATCTACCGATCAAATACCCGCCAGCGAATTCTTTTATACCGGCGTTACTAAGGCATAACGCGAATAGTGCAATAATGGCAGCTGCGATCAAATAAATAAAGATCTTTGACTTTTTCATAAGCACCTCCAAAATCCTTGTTAAATAATCTTAAACCTAAGATACAATATCTTATCAAATAATATGCAGCAAAGATTATTGTATTATCCTATGTACGGTATAGAGTTATAAAATTAAAAAGAAAAAATTGATGTAACAAAGAGGAGGGGTAGACAACGCTACATATTTTCTTGGGAATTTGCGAATATTATGTTAACATGTTCTTGTGGGAGGCGATATTCGTTGATAAAATCAGTAATCACTGTTTTGGCTGTTGCATGTATTGGGTTAACCGCAGGATGCACTGCACCAAAAGAAATTAAGGAAATAGATAATACTAAGCAAGTTATTGAGGTAACTACTAACAAACAAATAACTATTGAAAAAGCAAAGCCAATAGAAAATACAGACTTGATAGATAAGAACACTGCAGCGGTAAAAGAAAATGTGATATCCGTTCAGGAGGCAGAAGGCATTATCGAATATATATTCAGAAGACCTGATATTGGGGTTAGTGTATTTGATGATGAGCAATCCGATATTGTACTAAATGGTGTAAAGTATTATTATTTTGATATTCTCTACGGGTTAAACATGATCAAAAGTCCCAAGCTCGAAGCTGACGCTGTAACAAGCGCATTTATAAACAGCAGGGACAAGTCGGTTTATCGAGCCGTCAGAGGCAAGGACGATAAGTGGGAAATAGGCGATAGAATTGGAGAACCATTACAGGAAAATGACCTTGAAGTTGTTTACATGGATTCGGTCATAAAGTTGGGCATGTCAACAAAGTATGTACTTGATAAAATCGGAAACGGTTCAGCTAGTGAAGAAAACAATTATGGGTTCGTCGGATGGAGCGATGATAATCAATACAAGTATTATTACCATGAGTACGACGGTGTCTCTATTCATACAAAGGTAAATGTTATAGATGGAGCATCGGTCATTGGCCAGATAAACCTGAATAGTATCCCGACAAAAAGAGGTACTAAGATTGGCAGCACTTATAGAATGTTGCTGTTGGTCTATGGAGCGCCTGCTTACAGTGATCAAAGAGACGGCAGAACCTATTCTGTTTATGAATACAATGGAAGCACTATAAGCTTTGGTATGGGTGAAGAAAAATTTATTGATGAAATCTCTATGATTTATAAAAGCCAGCAAAAAGAGAACAATCCTGATAGCCCCGCTTCAGAAAAAGATATTGATGAAGTTAACAGCATTAACAAGTGTAAGGATATAGCTGCAAGTATATTAGGCATTAAGGATTGGAGAACATTAAATGCAACTGATTACCACGATGGTGAAAATTTATATATTAGCTTTGATGGAAAAAGCGATGATGGAAAGTACATCATAGGAGTCAGAAGGACTAAAGATACAACGGCCAGATGGTGGTATTACTTTGACCCTGTTGCATTTGACTATGAAATAAAACAGTAAATTGATATAGCGAAAAATATAAATGATTCTGGATACTATTGGAGAGTTGAATTTGTGCTAAGGTCAAAAAAATATTTTTCAATACTTACCGGGGTTGCTATAGTTGCTTTACTCTGTTTAGTAGCTTTTGCTAATAGTATATGGAATAGGGAAGAAGGCGCATTTCCGATTAGAATAGATAAAGATAGAATAATAAAGGAATACAGCAGCAACGCTGAGCGATTTGAACGAATTGCTGAATATATAAAAAATACTAATAAGGAAACTTACGCATTGAAAAGACGGACAAAAATAAGTTCCTTGTAAAAATGAGCGTAGATAACGTAAGCGTTGAAACTAATATAGACGATGAAAAGGTAAAGGATGATATTTCATATATTCTTAATACTTTAAAGTATAAATATATTGATGAACTCGGTGATAACGGGATATATTTTGCAAGGCAAACTTCTTTGCAATTCGTACACGGCATTGTTTACTCAAAATATATGAATAAACCTGACTGGGGTACTGTAGAAGTTTTAGAGAAGATAAACGATAACTTGTACTACTACAAAGGTTACTAAAAATTTATTGTAAATGGAGCAGTTTAAATGAAGAAAGCTATTTTAATTATGGTAATTTGCTTATTATTGATACCGATTGGTTGTTCTGCGGTAAATAACGCAGCAGAAGAGGCAAAGCCACTGTCAGCAGAAGATTTTGTTATAAATTATAATGGATTTGAGTTTGATGACACTTATCCTATAAATGATTTAGTTAATACTTCGGGCATAAGTAAAGGTGACCTCGAAAACAATAGCGGGCTTGTCAGCGAAGGGCCTAAGAATGGCTATAAACGTTGGAGACTAAGCTATCCAGAATCAGATAAACCACAACTGCGGTTGGTTATCATGGGATATGGCCTCAGCCCATCAGAAGGAGACTGTATTGCAAGTGCTGCACTATCAGATATAGCCACCTCCAGAGGCATCAAAGCTGGTGACCCTTCCGATAAAGTTATCAGCGCATATGGTAAGCCAGATGATAAGGTAAAAGGAGAAGCTGTACCTCTTCAGTATGTTTATGTTTTTGGCAGCAAGAGGCTAGTTCTTGATATTGACAAAAGCGGCAAGGTAGTTGGCATTACATATGACTATAATATAAAGAAGTCGTTTCAAGATCAGGGCTTTAACGAATGAGAAAAGAAAGCTTCGATTAATAAAGTGCACTGGCTGATTACTATTAGTAAAAATGGGCACTTCTGTAATGCAAAGTATAAGCTTGAAAGTTACATAATTTCTGACAGAGCAATTGTCATTTCCGGATAAATAAAATTGGGGTTAACGATTTTAGGATTATACGCAAGTAAGAAATTTAAGTCTATAGTATTATCGGGTCTTCCCTCTGCCAACCATAGTGCGTTGTATCGTCGTACTATTGAATAGTTGGTGAATTATGAGTAGAGGAATATCAATATGAACAAAATAGACAGATAGCAAGCAAAGGTAGTGTTGTCTACTAATGCTTATAAAAACAATAGCATATTGCGGCATGGGTTAAACACTTTATGCCCTTTTTTATTTTGAATACATAATTGTTTTATTTCAAATAATACTTTAGTAGTAAATAACAAATAGTAAAGGACTATATAATTTATGAGTAAATATTTTACAAATGAAAGGAAGGTGATGCCCACATGTCAACTAATAACAAAGCCAATAGATTGATTACTGAAAAATCTCCATACTTACTGCAACATGCCTACAACTTACTATCAGCTTTGGATATAACTAATCAGAGTAAAATAAAAGGAAGGAGTATATTAATATGCAGGACAAACGAAATCTGAACTTAGTGTCAACAGAAGTTGCAGGACTTTGGGATACTTACATGAACGATTCTTTAGCAACATGTACTTTAAAACATTTTTTGAATACACTTCATGATGAAGAGATACGTCATATCCTTCAACGTGCTCTTGATATATCCAATGGGCATATACAAGCAATTACGGAGAAATTTAACCAGGAAGGGCTTCCGATACCTAAAGGCTTTGGCGAAGATGATATTGATATGAAAGCCCCTAAATTATTTACAGACCCGTTTTTCCTATTTTACTTGATAAGTATTACACAGATAGGTATGAACAACTATTCAGTGATATTAAACCATATTTCACGTGCTGATATTCGTGATTTCTTTTCAACATGCATACAAGAATATATTGAATTATTTAATCTGACAGTAGATGCATTACAACAGCAAGGTCTTTATATAAAGTCTCCAAGAGTTGATATTGTGAAAGACATCGACTTTATTGATAAGCAGGACTTCTTCTCTGCTGGTTGGTTTGGAAAGGAAAGGAATATATTGGCGAGAGAGATAACTGGAGTTTTTGCAAATTTAAGATTGAATATTATCAGCGGAGCACTTGCTACTGGTTTTAGTCAAGTCGCACACTCAAAGAAACTCAGTGATTATTTATTTAGGGGAAGAGATCTTGCGTGGAAGAAGGTTAAAACTTTAAGCCAATTTTTGATAGATGAACATATACCTATTCCCGCCACTTCTGATTCATTTGTTACAGACTCAACCATTGCACCGTTTTCTGATAAACTCATGCTGTATCATATATTAGTAGTTTTACAAATAGGCTTGATACAAGAGGGCAATAGTTTCGCCAATTCATTGAGGCATGACCTTCAGGCATATTTCTCTGGTTCCATGATGGAAACCGCCAAATATACTGAAGATGCCCTGGATATTTTAATCGAAAACAAATGGATGGAGCAGCCTCCTCAAGTAATAGAGCATAGGGAATTAGTTAATGCGTAGATTCAATTTTATATAGATAAGGGAAACTACTACCATATAGTACTAAGATTAGATTTGAAGTCTTTGTGTATAAACAAAAAATAATATGAAGTTTATGATGAAAGAAGGTGATATTATGACACAAAATTTAAGAGTACCCAATCGATTAGCCCAGGAAAAATCGCCATACCTCTTGCAACATGCATATAATCCTGTTAAGTGGTTTCCTTGGGGTAATGAGGCTTTTGACAAAGCCAAGGAGGAAGATAAACCAATTTTCCTTTCGATTGGGTATAGCTGAATTATGTGTTTAATGCACATGTCATTGGTGCCACGTCATGGAGAGGGAATCCTTTGAGGACGAGGAAGTGGCTAAGGTATTGAATGATGATTTCATAGCAATAAAGGTCGATAGAGAAGAGAGGCCTGACATAGACCACATATATATGAATGTATGCCAGGCGCTGACCGGAAGCGGCGGATGGCCTCTGACCATCATTATGATGCCGGATAAGAAGCCTTTCTTTGCAGGTACATATTTCCCGAAAAAATCAAGGATGGGCTATCCTGGGTTGCTTGAAATACTGGAGAAAACCATGGACTCATGGAATGTACAGAAGGACAGCCTTCTTGAGGCTTCAGAGGATATATTGGAACATATAAAGTCAGACTCGGGAGAGGATCTGGCCGGGGAGCTTGATATTGAAGCTGCAGGCAAGGCCTTTGCTGGTTTTAAGAACAGCTTTGACGGTGAATACGGCGGCTTCGGGAGGATGCCCAAGTTCCCCACCCCGCATAATTTGCAATTTTTGCTGAGATACTGGAAGCTCTCAAACGATCCCGATGCGCTGAAAATGGTGGAAAAAACCCTGATTTCGATGTACAGGGGAGGCATATATGACCATGTGGGCTTTGGATTTTCAAGGTACTCAACAGACCGGAAATGGCTGGTGCCTCATTTTGAAAAAATGCTGTATGATAATGCCGGGCTTGCCGTCGCTTATCTGGAGGCGTACCAGGCCACCGGAAAGAAACAGTATGGTGAGGTAGCCAGACAGATATTCGAGTATGTATTGAGAGACATGACCTCACCTGAAGGAGGCTTTTACTCAGCAGAGGACGCTGACTCCGAGGGGGTGGAGGGCAAGTTCTATGTCTGGAGCCCAAAGGAAATAACCGAAATATTGGGAGAAGATGCTGCAGTAGAATTCAACGGCTATTATGGTATAAACGAGAAGGGTAACTTTGAGGAAAAGAGCATACCAAACCTGCTGCATAATGAGGAGGCCTTCGATAAAATTACAGCAAATCCTGTAGAGGACTATAGGAAGAAGGTGTTTGAAGCCAGAGAAAAACGGATACATCCTCATAAGGATGATAAAATACTGACCTCATGGAACGGCCTGATGATAGCTGCACTGTCAATAGGCGCAAGAGTGCTGGATGACAGAAGATATGCAGAAGCTGCGGAAAAGGCCGTAGCCTTTATAACGTCAAAGCTTATGTGGGGGGATGGAAGGCTGCTTGCAAGATATAGGGACGGGGAGGCGGCATATCCCGGCTACCTGGATGATTATGCCTTTCTGACCTGGGGGCTTATCGAGCTGTATGAAGCCACCTTCAAGGCTGAGTATCTGAAGTTTGCATTAAGCTTAAGCAAGGATATGCTGAAATATTTCCATGACGAGGATAATGGAGGGTTCTACCTTTATGCCTCCGACAGCGAGAGGCTCATAGTAAGGCCCAAGGACGTGTACGACGGTGCAACCCCCTCCGGAAACTCAGTAGCAGCTATGAACTTTCTGAGACTTGGCAGGCTTACAGGAGATTCCGGACTGGAGGATAAAGCCTATGAGCAGCTCAATGCTTTTGGTGGATTGATAGAAGAGTATCCAATGGGATACACACACATGCTTATGGCATTGCTTTTCGTAAACAGCAAAGCAAGTGAAATAGTCATAGTAGGTAACCGGGAGGATGAAAGCGCCAGGAGGATGCTTTCCATGGCCAACAAAAGTTTTCTTCCCTTTACCGTGGTCGTATTCAAGGATGCAGAAGCGGTGGCGGCTGATATAACAAGCATCGTTCCGTATACGGAAGGCCAGATAATGATAGAAGACAAAGCAACGGCCTATGTGTGCGAGAACTTCGCATGCAGGGCACCTGTGACGGATCTGAAGGAGTTTGAAGGAATGGTTACCGGTCAATAAGCTGTTTGGATATGATAGTGGCGAGCTAAACCAATTGAATCTAGTGCCTCGTAACGTATATCCCTTCTTGAGCATGCGAGGCACTAAATCAATGTTGTGATTATTAACACTATGAAAGACAAGAAAGTTGTTGTGTTAATAATCACTAGCTCAGGGCTTCTGCCCTGAACTGTTCAAGAGGTTTTTTATGCCTGCCTGTGCTTTTCGCGGAAGAATCTGAGGATGTACAGGTTATTGGGCTTTTATGATGCGAACTGGAGAAGGCCTTGTAGATGCGTATAAAGTAAATATTGTATAAGTTAGACAACCTTCTTATAATTGAGATATAATGGATATAACGTTGTAATATCATGCAGCTTATTCGAATGCGATAAAGGGAGGTAGCATCATGTCTTCTCAGCCGTATAAAGTTGTTAAGGTACTCAATAATAATGTGATTTTGGCTTTACAGGGTGATATTGAAAAGATACTTTTTGGCAAAGGGATTGGTTTTAAAAAAAGTTCCGGTAGTATTATAGACAGTAATATGGGGATAGACAAGGTTTTTTCTTTAGAAGACAAGGAGAACCTAAGTAAGTTCAACCAAATCCTCACTACTGTTGATAGCGAGTTCATAGGTGTTTGTGAAGAGATAATTTGTATGATAGGCAGTCAGTTTGAAGAAGAACTTGATGAAAGAATTCATGTTGCTCTTACTGACCATATTACATTCACAATTGAGAGATTGAAGAAAAATGAAGAGATTACAAATCCGTTTCTTATAGAAACGGAAACTCTGTACAAAGATGAGTTCAAGGTTGCCCAAAAAGCTATGAATATACTTGAGGCACATACAGGAATCAAGATACCGGACGGTGAGATTGGATTCATAGCACTTCATATTCATACAGCAAGAAATAAATCAAGGCTATCCAACACAATCAGATATGCATCGCTGGCTACTTCAATAGTTGAGCTTATAGAACATGAGCTAGACATAAGAATTGACAAGAACTCTCTGGACTATGCCAGATTTGTAATACATTTGCGTTTTGCCATTGAAAGAGTGATCAAGAATAATACCATAAGAAATGAATTATTGGGTACAATAAAGCGGAAATATTTGAGTTCCTATAAAATAGCCATTAAAGCCGGGGAGTTAATAGAAAAATTGTTCAATATCAGGATTGTACAAGATGAAATCGGTTATATAGCAATGCATATTGAAAAATTAAAAAATGCTTCCGTTATATACTGATGCCCGGGTATTTATTTTGCCCGGGATGCAGCTCTTAATCCAAACCGGCCGAATTGGCCTGTTATCTTGAATGTAAATTGCAAATATTATCCTATGGTTGATAATATGCTATTTTATTTTGTATTTCATTACCAGGCCCTTACCTGCTTCAACAATGGTATTGACTCTATATTCAATAATATCAACAAAACTGACATTTGTTATCAGGACAGAAGTAAGCAGGGAATATCCCTTTCCTTCAATAAGAGGCCTGTTTAACTTAATCAGGGGATCACCTGCCTTGACGTGTATACCTTCCTGTGCTATGCGCTCGAAGCCTTCACCTTCTAGTTCTATGGTATCCAGTCCTATATGGGTCAGTATTTCTACTCCATTATCTGTAGTTATGCCAAATGCGTGATTTGTCTTAAATATAAGAGTTAATACACCGTCGGCAGGAGCTGCGATAATATCACCAGTAATTTCAATTGCAACACCGTCACCGGCCATCTTCTGGGCGAACACTTGATCCGGAACGCTTGCCAAATCTATAACCCGTCCATTAGCAGGTGCAAATATACTAAAAGACTTTTTAAATATACTAAACATTTCAAATTCCTCCTATGGTAATTTTAAACACAAAAAAAACACGAGTAATGCAACTCATGCCTGCTTAACTGACAGTAACACGTTACTTTTTTATAATTTATATTATAAAACTAATCATAAGCATTGTCAATTACAGCTAATATGTTGAAGAGTATAATTATAAATATTACTATTGACAAGATTTTATGTAAGGGTATAATAAAGATAAAAGTGAATCAAACATAATTAGTATGTCAGCGTGCGACTGATAAAGGCAAGAGCTGAAAGGGTATATCCTTTTCTGCTCTTTTTTATTTTCTTCTCCCGGATATATATTTTGATGAGCGTACGGCATCAGATTAATATAAATACAAGAGAATGAGGTGAAGATATGTCCAAAGAGAAATTTATGTCCGGTATGCAAAAGTTTGGTAAAGCATTAATGACTCCAGTGGCTGTTTTACCGGCAGCGGCTATACTCCTCCGATTAGGTTCAGCTGATGCATTTAATATTCCATGGATGGCGGCAGCAGGTGGAGCTATATTTTCTAACCTTTCGATAATATTTGCAATAGGTATTGCAATAGGCTTGGCAAAAGACAATCATGGTGTAGCTGCCATAGCGGCAGCTGTAGGCTATTTTGTACTGACTACAGTTGCAGCCTCCTTTGATTCAAGTATTAACATGGGTATACTATCAGGTATTATTTCAGGTCTGTTAGCAGCTTTTCTCTATAATAAATATAAAAATATCAAGGTTCCTGATATACTGGGATTTTTCGGAGGCAAACGATTTGTTCCGATTATAACATCCTTTTATTCTCTGTTAATCGGTATAATGGCAGGATTTGTCTGGCCGTTACTGCAAAGCGGTATTGATAAACTAGGGAATGCAATAGTTGCATCAGGAACAATCGGAGTATTTTTCTACGGGTTCTTGAATAGACTGCTATTGCCTTTTGGTCTGCACCATGTCCTAAACACTCTGGTTTGCTTCCAGTTCGGCACCTTCATAGATGCTGCAGGCAAAACAGTCACAGGTGACCTTACAAGATTCTTTGCCGGTGATCCCAATGGCGGGATGTTTATGGCAGGTGGTTATGTTGTCTGCATGTTCGGTTTGCCTGCAGTTTGCCTTGCTATGGTAATGGCTGCAAAAAAGCAGAATAGAAAGGCTGTCACGGGCATACTCTTAAGCGCGGCATTAACCAGCTTTTTAACCGGTATCACAGAACCGATAGAATTTGTGTTTATGTTTATTTCACCAGTGTTATTATTCGTTCATGCAGTATTGATGGGCTTGTTTGACGCTGTTGCTGCCGGCCTTGGAATAAGAATGGGGGTAGGTTTTTCAAACGGATTGATTGATTATGTATTGACCTTCCAGGCTGGAACAAAACCGCTCCTGATAGTCCTGCTAGGAATAGCTGCCGCACTGCTGTACTATTTCATATTCTACTTTGCGATAAAGAAATTCAATATACCGACTCCGGGAAGGCTTGATGAAGAAGAATCTACCACATTGACAGGCCTTAATGCGTTGCAATTGGCTGAAAAAGCAAAGGAAATGCTTGAGGCTATCGGCCGGAAAGAAAATATCGGCGACCTGGATGCCTGCATTACGAGGATAAGGCTAACGGTGAAGGATGAAACGAAAGTAGATGAGGAAAGGATTAAAAAGCTTGGAGCAACAGGCATAATGAAGCTTGGTTCCAAGAGCTACCAGATAGTGGTAGGAACAGTGGCCGATCCATTGGTATCTCACATGAAAGAGCTGAGCAGATAACCGGCAGTATAATATGAGCTTTGATTAACCGGTGTGTGGGGAAGGACAGATATTGTATTGATGTACAATATCTGTCCTATCCGTACCACATTAACATGGCATTACTGTTCGCTTTGCGGCTTGCTGCATCTGTGAATATGGCCGTTTCCCGATTACTGCTTTGTAAAAACAACGAAAGGTGGTGCTGGAGTTTGGAAGGTAATTTCCTTATAAAAAGTAACAGGATTCTCACTCCTGAAGGGTTTTTAAAAGGAGGCATTGTTGTTTCAGGCCGGAAGATCAGGAGAATATTGACATCAGATGATGAAATATCCCGGTTCAGTGGAAAAACCATAGCCGCAGAAGAAAATATAGTTCTTCCAGGATTAATAGATATACATATCCATGGATGCGGAGGATGGACAACTGAAGGGAAAGACATCGGCGATATACTGGGATTGGTAAAATATCTTCCCAGTCAGGGCATTACCGCATTTCAACCTACCATAGGGACAGGGACTAAAGAGGGTTTAAAGAACAGCTTAAGAGATATCTCCGGAATAATCAAGAGAGGCTGCCCGGGTGCACGAATTCTTGGAGTACATATGGAGGGTCCTTTTCTTAATAAAAACAGAAAGGGTGCTTATGAAGAAAGCCGCCTTCTTATGCCCTCGGTCGATTTAATGAGAGAATTCATTGAAGCCAGTGACAATAATATTATTCACGTGACCCTGGCTCCGGAGCTGGAAGGAGCAAAGGAGCTTATAGCTTATCTGTATAACAGGAATATATTAGTTGCGGGAGGACATACAGACGCTGCATTTCATGAAACGATTGAGGCTATCGACCAGGGTGTAAGGCTTTCAAACCATACATGCAATGCACAAAGAGCAATCCACCACCGTGAACCTGGCGCGATAGCTGCTTATTTATTAGATGACAGAGCAGATTGTGAGGTTATTTGCGATTTTTTCCATGTGCATCCTGCCATGATCAAGTTGATTGTAAAAAACAAATCGGTTAATAGAATATGTATGATCTCGGATTCGGGGTTTTCATCGTGTATAGAACCAGGGAAATATAATTTTTCTAATATGATAGTCAATATAGATAAAGAAGGTTGGTGCAGGCTTCCGGACGGAACAATCGCGGGAAGTACCAAGAACCTTATGTTCGGCTTTAAAAATATGGTAAAAATATTAGGTTATTCAATGGAAAACGTTTCTCGGATGGCTTCATATAATCCCGCCCGGGTTTCAGGCTTCGAGAGAACAAAGGGAACTGTCGAGGTGGGAAAGGATGCGGATTTATTAATAGTTGATGATGATTTTAATGTTAGGTATACCTTTGTTGAGGGGCGGACAATGTTTGATTTTGAAAGAACAGACATTATGGGGAACCCTGCAATAACCAATTATAAGATAGGAGGAATACCATGTATTCAAGAGATATGATAATTGAAAACAAAACAGGGCTGCATGCAAGACCTGCTTCAAGCTTTGTAGCAGCAGCCTTGAAATACAAATCTGAAATCTGTGTAAACAAGGATTCAAAAAAAGTCAGCGCTAAATCGATAATGAATATTCTATCCCTCGGCGCATCAAAGGGCAGTAAAATCACAATAACAGCAGAGGGTCCTGATGAGGAGGCCGCCGTAATGGCACTTTGCGATCTGATAAACAGCAAATTCGGGGAAGAGTGATTTCATGAAGATAATTGTTTCAGAGATTATGAAGAGATTAATGAAAGAGCTGCAGAATTGGTGTCAGGGCAGATAATGTCCAAGCCTGACAGCGTCCTGGGTCTTGCAACCGGAAGCACGCCCCTTGGAATGTATAAAATACTGGTCGGAATTTGTAATGTAAGCTTTATTACGGGATGGCTCAAGCAAGTCAATTCCCTGGATCGATATTCAAACCTCCGGATTATACTGCTTCAGGGTTATTTTGTCTGTCAATTATTATTTTGTTGTTTGTCCGGGCATGTGCTATAATTTTATCAAGTTGTGATGAAAAGTGACTAGTGAAAAGAGGTTGACGGCATGTTTACTCCAATAAAGAATAAAAGGGTATATGAGCAGGTAATTGAGCAGATCCAGGATATGGTCCTTAAGGGCAAGCTGAATAAAGGCGACAGGCTGGTTTCGGAGAGGGAGCTGGCTGAGCAGCTTCAGGTCAGCAGGACCTCTGTGAGGGAAGCCATAAGATCACTGGAGATCATAGGCCTTGTTGAAAGCAGGCAGGGAGAGGGAAATTTCATAAGCGGAAATGTGGAAGACGGCTTCTTTCAACCGCTGTCTGTACTGTTTGCTTTGAATCACGGCAAGTCTGCGGATATACTTGAACTGCGCAAGATACTGGAGGTAGAAACCGCTTCTCTGGCCGCTGCAAGGATCAAGGAAGGCCAGAAGCTGGAAATACAGGAGCTTATGCAGAAGCTGAAAGATTCTGATACTGAAGAGGAAAGCGCTGAATACGACAAGCAGCTGCACTTTAAAATTGCTGAAGTCACGGAGAACTATCTGATCATCAGCCTGCTGCACGGAGTATCCTCAATTCTTGATAATTTCATTCACAGTGCCAGAAAATTGATCCTCAGGAATAAGGAGTCCAGGAGCTTACTCATAGAACAGCACCAGAAAATATGTGATTCGTTGATCGCCGGTAACTCACCGGATGCCGGAAAGCATATGAGAGAGCATCTTGATTATATTAATTCAGTGATAAAGGAAATGGAACGGGAATAAACATCATTATTGCATAATCTTAATATATGCTGTATTCTATAATTAATATACTGGTATGACCATAGTACCAGTTCTATCAGGAGGAGGTATTCAGGTGGAAGTATTGGTATGTATAAAACAAGTCCCCGGTACAACAGAGGTTAAGCTGGATGAGGAGACAGGGGTGCTTATAAGAGACGGTGTTGAATCAAAAATGAATCCCTATGATCTATATGCTGTTGAAACGGCACTGAAAATAAAGGAGAGCACAGGTGCTAAGGTCAATGTCATCAGCATGGGCCCTCCCCAGGCGGTAGAAATAATAAAGGAAGCTTTTATGATGGGGGCGGACGGAGGAGCGCTGCTGACCGACCGGAAATTTGCCGGTGCAGATGTTCTTGCAACCTCCTATACCTTGTCCCAGGGGGTGAAAAAGCTGGGAAGCCCGGACCTTATCATCTGCGGGAAAATGACTACGGATGGGGATACGGCACAGGTCGGCCCGGAGCTGGCGGAATTTCTGGGCATACCTCATGCATCAAATGTCCTGAGGATCGATAATATCAGGGAAAGCTCCATTACTGTAGAATGTGACATGGGGGATGCGGTGGAGGTCATGGAGGTCCAATATCCATGTCTCATATCCGTTGATAAGGGCATTTTCCAGCCAAGGCTGCCCTCCTTCAGACTGAAGCTTGCCACAAAGGACCAGGATATACCCTGTATCGGCCTGAAGGATCTTGAGGACAAAAATGAATGCAACTACGGGCTGAACGGTTCGCCAACCCAGGTAAAACGGGTATTCCCGCCGCAGGCAAACACCAGGCATGAAACCTGGGAAGGCACCGGATGTGAGCTGGCCGGCAGGATATTCGACAAATTGAAGAAGCTGAAGTTTGTATAGGGGGGTTAGGAATGGTGAAGATCATTATAAATCAGAATAAGGCTGCCAACCCTGAAGAACTGGTAGAGCTGTGTCCTTTTTCCGCCATAGAGTACCTGGAGGGGCAGCTTCAGATAAACGCAGCCTGTAAAATGTGTAAAATATGTGTGAAGAGCGGGCCTGCCGGAGTATTCGAGCTAAAGGAAGAAACCGTCAAAGCTATTGATAAAGCCCAGTGGAAAGGTATTGCAGTATATGTTGAACACCGGTCGGGAGAAATACACCCCGTTACTTATGAGCTGATCGGCAAAGCAAAAGAAATGGCGGGTAAAATAAATCATCCGGTATACTGCGTATTTCTAGGTCATGATATAAAAGGCAAAGCATATAAGATACTTGAATATGGTGTAGATAATGTATTCGTCTATGATAATAAAGAGCTGGAGCATTTCAGGATAGAGCCGTATACTGCGGTCATCGAGGATTTTATCAACAAAGTGAAGCCTTCTGTTGTGCTTGTAGGAGGAACTACTACAGGAAGGTCACTGGCGCCGAGAGCGGCAGCCCGTTTCAGAACGGGGCTTACTGCAGATTGTACCGTTCTGGATATACAGGAGAATACCGATATGGATCAGATCAGACCGGCTTTTGGGGGAAACATTATGGCCCACATTTTTACCCCGAACCACAGGCCGCAGTTTGCCACAGTCAGGTAT
This sequence comes from Clostridia bacterium, assembly GCA_035627615.1. Classification (GTDB taxonomy): domain Bacteria; phylum Bacillota; class Clostridia; order Lutisporales; family Lutisporaceae; genus BRH-c25. The sequence goes on along the minus strand of DASPLL010000017.1, from coordinate 49,031 downwards.
AAGATATTTTCTGCTCCCGAGATAACCGGGGAGGCAAAAGGAAAAGTCATACTTTGTGCTATTGAGAAAAGCAGGCTGGACTCACGGATCAAGGTGCTGGATATCAGGGAAAAGGAAAAAGTGGAGGCAATTGAGGATGCAGAGGTGATTGTAGTTGCCGGGAGAGCTTTTAAGAAGCAGGAGGATCTGCAAATGGTTCATCAACTAGCGGACTTGCTCGGCGCCCGGGTGGCGGCCACAAGACCGGTAATTGAAGCCGGCTGGGCTGATGCCAGGAAACAGATAGGATTAAGCGGCAGGACGGTGAAGCCGAAGCTGATCATTACCTGCGGTGTTTCCGGCTCTGTGCAGTTTGCAGCAGGGATGAACAACTCGGAATGCATAATAGCTATCAATAACGACCCTCATGCTCCCATATTCAATGTTGCCCATTATGGAATCGTGGGCGATGTTTATGAGATCATTCCGGAGCTGATAAAGGATATACGCGAATACAAGAATCGGGGGTAACGGTTGGCAGATGTGTGAAGCAGTCACAACAAATCGGGAGGGAGTCATATGATTTATAAAAAAATTGATGATAGAGATGTGAAGTTTTTGTACTCTGTCTGTGGAAGGGACAGGGTTTATACAGGTGAAGCCATAAGTGAGGATTTCAGCCACGATGAGCTGGCCGGAGACAAGAAATACCCTGAAGTGCTAGTAGAAGCGGAGAGTGCGGAAGAAGTATCGAAAATTATGAAATACGCCTATGATAACAATATCCCCGTGACGCCCAGGGGGCAGGGAACTGGCTTGGTTGGAGCTTCTGTGGCGATCTGCGGGGGTATTATGATAAGTCTCTGCAGGATGAACAGGATCCTGGAGCTGGATGAGGACAATCTGACCCTGACTGTTGAACCTGGTGTGCTGCTTATGGATATATCAAAGTATGTAGAGGAGCGGGAGCTTTTCTATCCTCCCGATCCCGGAGAAAAGAGTGCTACCATAGGCGGCAATATTAATACCAATGCAGGCGGTATGAGGGCTGTAAAATATGGAGTCACAAGGGACTATATAAGAGGCCTGGAGATGGTTCTGCCCAATGGAGAGATAATAACGGCAGGGGGCAAAATAGTAAAGAACAGCTCGGGATATAGTCTGAAGGATCTGATCATAGGCTCTGAGGGTACATTGGCCATTGTGACCAAAGCCATCCTTAAGCTGCTGCCCCTTCCTAAGAAAGCCGTCAGTTTGCTTGTACCTTTCCCGGAACTGGAAAAAGCTATAGAAACAGTCCCCCAAATAATCAAATCAAAGATTATCCCTACTGCGATAGAATACATAGTAAGGGATGTCATATTAGCCGCTGAAGAATTCCTGGGAAAGAAATTCCCCGATAGCTCTGCGGATGCTTATCTGCTGCTTACTTTTGACGGGAATAGCACTGAAGAGGTAGAGCAGGCTTATGAGAAGGTTGCTCATATCTGCCTTGAAGCCGGAGCCCTGGATGTTCTGATATCAAATACCCAGGAAAGGCAGGAAGCCATATGGAAGGCAAGGGGAGCTTTCCTTGAAGCAATAAAGGCCTCGACCACAGAATTGGATGAATGTGATGTGGTGGTACCCCGTAACAGAATTGCAGAATTTGTGAAGTTCGCTGATGAGCTTCAGAGAAAGCAGGATATAAGGATAAAGGGCTTCGGACATGCAGGAGACGGAAATCTGCATATATATGTTTTGCGTGACGGGCTTCCGGATGAAGAATGGAAGAAGAAGCTGGACGAGGCTTTCAAGCTTTTGTATGATAAAGCTGTGCAGTTGGGCGGCAAGGTATCCGGAGAGCACGGCATCGGCTACATCAAGAAGCCTTTCCTTGAAGAGTCGGAGGGTACACAGGTCATTGGTCTGATAAGAAGCATCAAGCTTGCATTTGATCCGAAGAATATCCTGAATCCCGGGAAGATAAGCTGATTTTATTTAGATACTGCTAAATTAGCAGTATTTTTTATTACATTCAATGTTTAGAAATAATAAAAAAGTATATACAACCTTTAAATAGTATGGTATATTTATATTACAACTTAGTATACCAACATACCAACATACTATTATACTATTATACTAGACCTTATTAAGGGAGGGTTAAAATGAGGAGCAGTATTCCAATACCGCTTTATTACAGGGTTAAAGAAGATATTATCAATAAGATTAAAGATGGCACTTACAAAATTGAAGAAAAAGTCCCTGGAGAAAATGAGCTGCAGAAGATTTATAATGTAAGCTCTATTACAGTAAGAAAGGCTCTTTCTGATTTAGTCAATGAAGGGTATTTGTACAGGATTCAAGGGAAAGGTTCTTATGTAGCAAAACCAAAAATCAATAGATTGCTCAACTTAATGAGCTTTACCGACGAGCTGAAGGAAAAGGGTATAGAGCCGGGAACAAGGATAATTGAGGTAAAAACGATTGTCGATGAAAGTATTGCAAAGAAGCTGCTTATTAATAAAGAAAGCGGAATTACCGTTGTTAAAAGGCTTAGGCTGGCAGATGGTGTGCCTATTGCTTTACAGACTTCATTTTTGCCTGAGAGTATTCTATCAAGTAGTGATGCGAAACTACTTGAACAAGAGGAGTCTTTGTATAAAATACTCAGTATAAAAGGAATTGCCCCATATGGAGCTAAAGAGATTTATAATATAACAATCCTGGAAGAAAAGGCGATATGCTCACTATTCGGTAAAAAGAAAGGTACACCTGCTTTTTATGTAAAGAGAACAACCTATAACAAAGATGGAGTTGTTTTCGAGTATGCAGAATCCATTCTTATATGGGACAGATACTCTATAGAGGTTCAGTTGAAGAGCCAGTTTTAAGTTAAGTGTTTTTTAAGGTTAGGGATCTTTTAGCCCACCAATCATATTGTACAATCATCTGAAGTAGTAAAAAGTGTTATTGATGAAAGGGGGGAGTGATAATTTACTAATACTATCTGTGTAAATGTTTAGTAAGGGAAGTGATTTAATGCCTGTATTCGCTGCTATAGGTGCACATGCATTAGATGCGGAATTGATGGGTGGGGCTATTGCATTGGATATGAATTCCAAAGGTTGGAAGACATATTTGATACACATGACAAGAGGTGAAAGAGGAGCTTCTGATAAGGATCCAGATATATTTGGCGCACAAATTGAAGGAGAAATGCGTAAATGTGCTGAGAAACTGAATTCTGAGTCTATATGGTTAGGTTATAAAGCAGGTTGCATTCCCAAAGAAAAGAGTGTAATTGACTTATGCAATACTATCAGGAGATTAAATATTGATATAATCATTACACATTGGAAAGGAAGTTATCATCCAAGACACGTAGAAACACATGATATAGTCATTAACAGTATAAAAATGGCGAATGACCCATCTGTTATAACTCAGTATGATACACATTCAGTTACCGGTGTGTATTTTGGAGAAAACATGGAGGATCTGGATGGTTTCGCACCTAATGTATATTATGATATTTCCAATTATTATGGCAATTGGATGAATAGTCTTGAGTGTTATGAACTATTCAGGAATAAGGTCAATAAATATCCATATAAGGAATTCTATTCATCAAACTCGATAAGCAGGGGCATCGAATCAGGTGTGCAATATGCTAAAGCTCTTATGATCCCTAAAGTTTTAATAAATCAATTCGATTTTAAAATGCATATTTGCAATCCTGAGTACTAACATTAATATGCTTGTTAAATAATATCTAGTCGTTTTCAATACTATCATGTAATTGAGGAGGAGATTTTTAATGAATGAAAAGCAAATAGCTCAGCAGATTATTGAAGGACTTGGCGGATCTGATAATATCAATAGTATAGAATATTGTATGACCAGATTGAGAGTCGTAATAAGGGAAGCGAGCAAGGTTAATACCAACGGAATAAAGAGTATTAGCGGCGTTATAGGAGTGCTTTCAGATGGACAATCTATCCAAGTCGTTTTAGGACCAGGTACTGCACAAGGAGTTGCAAATTGTGTATCGGAATTACAGGGAATTAACCTGAAAATAGTGGAAGAAAACGATACTGAAAAACCTACTGTAAAGAAAAACCTGTTACATGCATTTAATGAAATTTTCACACCTATTATACCGGCTCTCATCGGATCAGGGTTGGTTGCCGGATTTGGAAAGTTTCTACAAAGTCTTGGCGTAGATGCTAACTTAGGAATCATGAAGGCATTTAACGTTGTTGGGTTTGCGTTCTTTGGGTTTATTATTATCATAGTAGCAATGAATACAGCTAAAGTATGCGGTGGATCTCCAATACTTGGTGCAGTAGCCGGGTCTATTCTTATAAATCCCGCATTATCAGGAATGGGTATTGTACCGGGACGCGGTGGGGTCATAGGTGCTATGTTGGCAGGTGTACTAATGGCAATAATAGAAAAGTATACAAGAAAAATATCACCTAAGGCTCTTAAAGTACATTTTCCACCTACCATTTCCGTTTTGGTTGCAGGTCTGATTATTGTCTATCTTTTACAGCCCGTCACCGGATATCTCGCAGATTTATTGGTAAATGCAGTTTTAGCACTGCTTAAGGTAGGAGGTGCTGTTGCAGGAGCATGTATTTCCGCACTATTTCTTCCTCTTGTTATGACCGGATTGCATCATGGCCTTACTCCGGTTCACCTTGAATTGATAAAACAGGTTGGGTATTCGCAGTTACAAACCATGAACAGCATGGCAGGCGCCGGACAAGTAGGAGCTGCTATTGCCTTATTCCTGAAATATAGAAATAGTATGAATCTGAAAGATACAATCAAGGGTTCTTTACCTGTAGGAATTTTGGGAATAGGAGAACCTTTAATATATGGTGTAACCTTGCCTTTAGGAAAGCCATTTATTACAGCATGTTTGGGAGCAGGTATAGGTGGAGCATTTGTCGGAGCAGTAGGTTTAGGTGCGCGAGGAGTATATGTTTCCGGAATACTGGGTGTTGTAATTGCAACCAATCCGATACACTATATCATGGCTTATCTTTTAGCTGTTATTTTCGGGTTCATATTTACCTATAGTTTGAAGGTGCCGGAAGACCTTATTAACTCTTTGGGTAATGTGCCTAAATTATCGTCAAAAGCATAAAGTGGTGGAGCAGATGGTTAGAAGAAAAGACTTAGAATTATCAGTTTATCCTGATAATACCAACGGAATATCCGAAAAAATTACTGATTATATTGCCAGGGGAGGAAAACTAGGCTATGGGGGTGTGTTTTCCTCCCTGCACCTCCCGGAAGTTGATCTGGAGTACCAGATTAAATATGCAAAAGCATTATCTGATATTGTAAAGAAGGCCGGCATGGAGCTAACTGTTGATTTATCATCACATGAGCTGAGAAAGATATTGCAGAGTAATGAATATACCAGGATTATCAAAGAAGCGGAATTAGATTATCTGCGCTTGGATTTTGGATTTACTGCCCAGGATATCAGTGATATCAGAAACAAATTGGGCATTAACGGATTCGTATTAAATGCATCTGTGCTTTCTGAAAATGAAATAGTCGATATGCTAGAAAAAGTATTATCTGAGGGTAATGACTCTAAACTAAAGGCTTGTCACAATTTTTATCCTCGTCCGGAAACGGGATTATCTATGCAGTTTATGATTGATAAATCATTGCTATATAAAGAGTTGAATATTCCTGTAATAGCATGTGTGCCGTCTTTAGCCAGTCAGAGAGGACCGCTGTTTAAGGGACTGCCTACTGTTGAAAGCCATAGATATATTGCACCGGATAGGTCTGCGATGGAACTGATTGCATCTGGATATGTAGATGCAATATTGGTTGGAGATTCTTTTGCATCTGATGAAGAATTAAAGGCAATACATGATATTGTAGAATCAAAATTATTGAAAATCAGAGTAAAGCTTGAAGAGAACATATCAGAACAGGAGAAAGCTATAGTTATTGGAAGCATACATCATGCCAGGCCTGATAAAGCAGCATATTCAATCAGATCACAAGCAACCCGTGAAATGGCGCAATATGGCAGGGATATACCCTGCCGTCCTGTAAAAAGCAGAGATAAGTATTGTATAACAATAGATAACAGACTTTACCTAAGGTATTCGGGCGAATTGCAGATAGTCACGGAGGATTTGCCTGGAGATGAAAAAGTAAATGTTGCGGGTTATGTAATACCCGAAGATACATATTTGGTAAAGTATATAAAACCGGGAAGCAACTTTGTCCTGCAGGAGGTTAACAAAACATGAACAGTATGCTTACATACAATGGCACGTTATTATCACCCGCAACAGGGTACATAAAGGATCTGCAGGAAATTGATGACGAGGTGTATTCTAGCGGGATGATGGGTTCCGGGTTAGCAATCATATTGGATGGTTCCGATTATAATATCTATTCTCCGACAGAAGGCGAAGTTACAGTGCTATTTCCAACAGGGCATGCAATTGGTATTAAATCAGCAGAAGGAGTTGATCTCCTGATTCATATAGGTATAGATTCTTTCAGGGAAAAGGATTTGGTCAAGAAGTACATAAAGCAGGGTGATCGTGTACATAAGGGTCAGCCGTTAGTAAAGATCAATGAAAGCAAATTCGGTACAGATGATAATATAGTAATATTAACTTTACCCGGCTATAGTAAGGAAATAGAAAAAACAGCCTCTGTTGAAAAGGTAAAGGCATGTGTTAGTGAAATAATAAAATATTAGATGAAAAGGAGATATACTAAATGTCTGTAGATTATTTTGTAAAAGCAAATGAGGTATTGGCAAAAATTGCGGCCTCTCAGGAAGAAAATATTAAAAAAGCAGCGGAAATAATGGCTGAGTCAATTTCCAGGGGAAACCTGGTGCATCTTTTCGGAAGCGGCCACTCCGTGATTCCGGTGCTCGACGTGTTTCCGAGATATGGCGGCGTCGTGGGCTTCCATCCCCTGATGGACCCAAGGCTTATGTGGTTTAATGTAATTGGGGCGGGCGGAGCACGTGAGCTTTTATGGATAGAAAGGCAGGAAGGTTATATAAAGAATTATCTTCAGAGCTATGACCTGAAAAAGGATGATACAATGGTGGTCTATTCCCATGGGGGACTTAATGCAGCACCGGTAGAAGCAGCAATGTACGCAAAAGCTATCGGAATGAAGGTAGTAGTTATTGCATCAGGTGAAAACTTCAGAAAAGCAAAGGCAACACACTCCAGCGGTAAAAAGCTTGGAGATTTTGCGGATGTATTTATAGACAACTGCGTACCACTGGAGGACTCCCTGGTTCCTGTAGAAGGCTATCACCAGAAGGTAGGCGCAGGCTCCACTCTTTCAGTAATATATATATCTCAGGCCTTTGCCTCTGAGACGGCAAAGCTTCTGCAGAAAAAGGGCTTTGAGCTTTCAATATTCGTTTCACCTAATGTAGTTGAGGTTCCGCAGGAAAATAATGATAACGTGTATGCGAAATACACAGAAGTGATAAAGAAGAACAATATTACGATATAAGATGAAATGGACAAATAGGAAAAATGATAAAAACAGGCGGAATTCTATAGTCTGCCTGTTTTTTGCTACAAAATACTATTTGTATGAGGGTGAGCGTGAAAAATATGATTCTCCGGGGTATTGCCGGTTCGAAGTATAGAAATCCGCGAATATGCACTGAAGGTACATGATGAAACAGATACAGAATAGGAGGGTAAAAATGTATACAAGAGATATAGTAATCCAAAACAAGACGGGGCTGCATGCAAGGCCTGCATCAGCCTTCGTAACAACGGCACTGAAATTCAAATCGGACATTACCGTGACCAAGGATTCTAAAAAAGCCAATGCGAAGTCAATAATGTATATTCTTTCTCTAGGGGCGTCAAAGGGCAGCAGTATCACTATAACTGCAGAAGGGCTTGATGAGGAGACTGCGGTAACTGCACTATGCGAGCTGATAAACAGCCGCTTCGGGGAAGAGTGATATTCAATAATGAATAAGTGCAGAGCAATAATAAATGGAAGGATAATAACACCGAAAGGCATATTGACCGGCAGTGCCGTTATATTTGATGATAGAGTTCTGGCAGTTGTACCGGAGTCGGAGACCGGACATTTTGATATAGCTGAGAAGCTTGATGTTGAAGGCTGCTTTGTATCTCCGGGTTTTATTGACATACACACTCATGGGGCGGTAGGACATGATATTATGGATGGCAGTGCAGAAGGTATAAGGCTGATAAGTGAGAAATTCGCATCTTTTGGAGTTACGGGATTCCTGGCCACAACTATGACAATGGACACCGGTTCCATAAGGAAGGCGCTGGATAGCATCAGGGAAGCAATGCAGGATAATAGAGGCGCTAGGGTGCTGGGATGCCACCTGGAGGGGCCGTTCATCAGCAGGAAATATCCAGGGGCACAGGCTGCGGTGCATACTAAGGCTGCGGAGTTTTCTCTGATAAAGGATTACGGCGATGTGATAAAACTGGTTACAGTAGCTCCGGAGATTGAAGGCTCCGGAGTATTCATAAGACAGTGTATCGATGAGAATATTGCCGTATCCATAGGTCACAGCAGCGCAACCTATGAAGAAGCAGCGGGCGCATTCAGACTGGGGGCCGGAAGTGTTACCCATACCTTTAATGCAATGCCTGCCCTGCATCATAGGGAGCCTGGTATAATCGGCGCAGCAATGGATGACAGGGATGTGTTCTGTGAACTGATAGCTGATAATATTCATGTCCATCCGGTAATGCAGAGAGTCCTGCTTAAATCAAAAGGTACCGGAAGATTAATACTGATCACCGATTCAATGAGAGCTGCAGGAATGACTGAAGGCTGCTATGAGCTGGGAGGACAGACGGTGTATGTAAGAGACAACAGTGCAAGACTGGAGAATGGTACTCTTGCCGGGAGCGTATTGACGATGGACAGAGCACTTTATAATTTTATCAGGAATACAGGGACAAATGTATGGGAGGCGGTCGGAACAGTCACGGCAAATCCTGCAGCAATGCTTGGCCTGGAAGATAGGCTGGGCAGTATAGAAAAAGGATTGGATGCAGATATTACGGTTTTTGATGAGAAGCTTAATATCCGGTACACATTTATAAAAGGCTGTTTATGTTATAAGGGGTGATTCTATGAAAGTGATTATAGGAAGGGATTACCGGGAGATAAGTGAAAAGGCTGAAACAGTATACAGGGCGCTGAAAGGCCGTATAACACCCGATGTCCCCGCATCAATACCCCAGCTCCACCAGGACGTGGTCGTGCTGTTGGATAAAGCGGCAAATCGGATTCTCGAGGCCTTATAAAAAATAACATCCATAAAAATAACAGGAGCCAGTCTTCGATATTGCTCCTGTCATTTTTTTAACAACTCATCATGAAAATGACCTAGACAAATGTTTTCTCAACTTTCAATATTTCCAACAAAATTAAAAGCTTGATATAAGGCAGATCTCCCAGAGCATTTACCGTGTCGTTCTCAAATGCTTTCAAGCACTTGGATATCCTGTATTTTACCGAATTTGAATGTATCCCCAGAAGATTGGATACATTGTTTATATTTCTCAATACAAGATACAAACGGAGTGTATCAAAAAAGGATGTCTCTGTTTCTAAATTCAAATCCGCGCTGTTTACTTTAAAAATGGTCTCTTTATATTCATATGGCGAGTAAAGTAGTGTGTATAACACAGGCAATTCATCTATAGAAAAAATGCCATCAAGAAACAATAATGAACTGATTGTGTATTTTAAAATTTTGATCTGATCAAAAAGCTCTTTTTGAGATGAGCAAGGCCTTGAAAAAATGAAAAGTATTGGGTCAACTTTTTCAATTACTTTATAGTACTCATCATATATTTTATTTTCATCTTTTTGATTTTTGGGCATTAAGAAAATTATATAATTATAGAAATCATTTTCCTCATACATAAGGTATTTTTCATTTATATGATCGACAATTGAGCCTATATTTTCTTTTCTTATCAATACCAAATAATACGATGAATCTTCAGACAGGTTTATTGTACTGTTTGGCTTTTTTACTGTCTTGACTCCACATAGATCATCCAGTTCTTTAATGATAATGGGAGCTATTTTATGAAATATACTGAGATTTGAACTGGTAATATTTTGGTTTACTATATATGTGGCCAATATTGAATTCTTCCCATAATACACCACTGCCAGATTCTGATTGTCTATTCTAAGAGATATAGGCACATTTAACTTCTGGGGGTTCTGCATTTTTATTGAGTATATTTTTGAAATAATTGTTGATGCAGTATTGTTCTCGAGGCCACAATAGTAGGTATTGTTTGCATTGATGATCAAGGGCAAAGATAAAAAACGGTTAAGCTGGTCGCAGAATTTTTTTATATTTTTCTCAATGTGCAAATCACTAAAGGCAAACAATATATCAACCAGATTAGCATCTAATTCTGAATGGACAGCTGAGCTGTTCAGCAGGGAAAACTCTGAAAGTATATCACTCCATCGGACACTGGATGGTATGTATATTATAGGGAAAGAGTGTGCATTACCTAATTCAATAATCTCCGGATCTATATCATCGTTTAGATTCGGACCTGGCATTATGCCAATACCGGAGCATTTGCGTTCTATCATGGCCTTCACTAAATTTACTCTGCTAGCCTTGTCATCTTTGGAATTCCAAAAAGAAGTAAACATGAACTCATAGGGCTCAAGGAATCTTTCAACTTCAGGGTAGGGGGTTTCCAGTATGTCTATTCGCTTAACCGAATTAAATGCTCCATTATATCCTGACACTATATAGCTTTGCTCCAGTGAAGGAAGCTTCAGCAGATCAACAATGCAACTCATAATAAAATCACCTCCAGGTTAAATAATAGTATAGCATATTTATTAATGAATATATATGCTGCTATTTTCTTCACTTTAATGGGTATTGAACAAAATTACTTGCTCATAATTGTTCCTTACAAACATTGTTTTGAATTGTCCGAATAGTACAATTAAGTTAGTGGAGCTAATAAAAATATGAAAGCAGGTGCGAAATGGATATTCAAAATATTATGGACAGTATAGAAAAAAAGAGAAGTAGGATGGTAGAGGATATTGTCAAAATGTCCTCCATACCCTCTATAAATCCTAAGTTTAATGGAACTGGTGAATATGAACGTATGAAATGGTTAATGGGAGTTTTGGATGATTATTCAATAGCCTATGAAGTATATGAGGTAGAAGATGAAAGTGTAAAAGAACAAAAAAGGTTGAATATAGTTGTCCGATTGGAAGGCTCTGAAAAAACTGATGACACCTTGTGGTTTGTATCACACATGGATACTGTTGCAGCCGGTGACATAGGTGCGTGGAATTCAGATCCGTTCAACCCAATAATAAAGAGTGGCAAGATTTATGGCAGAGGGGTTGAAGACAATGGGCAAGCAGTAATATGCAGTTTGTACACTTGTCTGGCAATGAGGGAAAACAACATAAGACCCAAGTGTAATGTAGGGTTTGTATTCGCAAGTGATGAAGAGACTGGAAGCGAATTCGGATTAAAAGCATTAATTAAGAAAGGCATTTTCAAGCCTAATGATGAAGCAATAGTTCCGGACGCAGGCTGCCATGATGGGTCATTTATAGAGATAGCCGAAAAATCAATGTATTGGGTTAAGTTTACTGTATCAGGTAAGGAAGCGCATGCATCAATGCCACACCTGGGGATCAATGCAAGCTCCATAGCATCCCATTTTGCAGTCGAGTTGGAAGACCTGCTTAAGTCTATGTTTTCTTTGAAGGATGACCTATTTGATCCTCCTTACTCTACTTTTGAGATTACTCAAAAATATGCAAATGTAGAGAGCCCTAATGTACTTCCGGGAAAAGATGTATTTGTAATGGATATGCGTGTATTACCGCAGTTTAAATTTGATGATATCGTTACGGAAATTGATAAATTGGCAGGTAAATATGAGTATAAGTATAAAGTTAAGATAGCCTATGAATTTACTCAAAAAGTTGTCGCTCCAAAACCTACGCCAAAGGATTCCAAGATAGTATCAAGAATTTATGAGTCAATTTCTGAGCTTGGTATAAAGCCTAGAGTCGGAGGCATAGGTGGGGGTACATGTGCGGCACTTCTAAGAGATATTGGAATACCGGCAGTTGTTTGGTCCACTCTCGATGAACTGGCGCATCAGCCTAACGAATATGCGGTTATTGACAACCTGATCAGAGATACTCAAGTATTTATATCCACGGTGTTAAAGTATATGTAATACCCATAAAACCAGTTGTCTTTATTAAACAAAACTAAATAATTTATTTGTCTTTCATGTACATTGAGTAAAAGTGTGAGTCAAGTAAAATAAAATTAGTGGATGAATTGCCACAAATTAAATTATAGGAGGGGTTTCATATGTATGAATATGAACTTACCAATGCATGCCTGAAGCTTTTGCGTGACATGTTTAGGGTTCAGGAGGGTGAATCTGTTGTAATAACATGCGATACAGAGTCAAATGATGATGTAGTTACTGCAACAGCACAGGCAGCCTTCATACTTGGTGCAAAGCCTATGGTAGTTAAGATTGCAGCACCAAGAGGAGTCGGTAAAGCAGCAGATGTGGACTTCCCGACGGATCCACTGACTGCAGCACTTTGCGCAGCGGATGTATGGGTTGAATATAACAATGAATGGATATTCTATTCCGCAGTATATGACAACGTTGTAGCAAACAACAAAAAGATCAGATACATGAATTTGGTTGGAGCAAATCCTGATTTGGTGATGAGAAACATTGGCCGGGTTGATATGCCTACGCTGACAGATTTCATATTTAAAGCAGAAACAGTTACTAAGCAGGCCAAGCATATTAGGGTTACTACTCCGGCAGGAACAGATGTCGAGTTTGACAATATGCCAGGCCGTGAGTTTTACACAGCAGACGGAGTTGTAAGAAAGGGAGAAATAAAAATGCTTCCGGGACAGATAGCGTGGGCTCCGGAGTTTAAATCAATAAATGGGACAATAGTAATAGATGGTACATTGACTCCTCCTTGTGGAAAAGTTGACGGACCGGTTAAGCTAACTGTTAAGGAAGGAAAAGTAACAAAGGTTGAGGGCGGTGCATCCGCAAAAGAGTTTGAAAGCTGGCTAGGAAGCTTTAATGATGAAAATATGTACACAACTGCTCATATTTCATATGGCTTTGGACCTGGTGCAAAATTGAGTGGGGACATTGTTGAAGACGAAAGAGTTTGGGGATGCACAGAATGGGGATTTGGAAATGTTGGAGGGGTATTGACTTCTGACATACCTGGCGGTATTCCTGCATCATCTCATTCAGATGGAATATGCTTGGATTCAACTGTATACCTTGACGGCAAATTATTCCTCGATAAAGGCAAGGTAGTAGGACCAACCGAAGAGGTTGTACAAGCTGCAAGAAAGCTAGGAAAATAAAAAAACAGGCAGTGAGTAAACAGTAAACGGATATGCCGCATTATTTTAAATAATATATGCGGCATATTCGAAAGTATATTATGAGACATATAAATTTTGCAGCAATAGTCCTTGATAACTGCATATATTCACTGGCACTAAAATATGTAGACGGTTTGTTACAATTAAATGTGCTATAATACCCTATACATATTGTTAACATAATTATTTAGAGGTATAATTTTTTTAATGCTAATTTTCAGAATAGTAAGAAATGCGGTGAAACAGTTCAGTCATAGCTAAACATCAGGGATTCAGATGAAGGCCCTACTCCACCTCTTATAGGAGTTGGAGTCTTGGAAATAAGATAAATCGTGAATAATATTGAGGAGGTAGTATAATGAGTAAATCGACATTCAAGAGAACAGCATCATTCTTTCTGGTTTTTGTACTTATTACCTTGACATTGTCAGGCTGTGGCAGCAAAGAACCGGCTGCAAGCTCCGGAGAACAGAATGCACCAACACCGGTAGCACAAGAGAAGGTGATGCGTGTTAGCGTATCAGGTACTCCCAAGATAGACCCTGCAGTAGGGATGGACTATAGTAGTTGCATAGCTTTTGTAAATCTGTATGATTCCTTGGTTTTCCCAGCTAATGATGGTTCAATGGAACCTGCGTTGGCAGAAAAGTGGGAAGTGGATGAAAGTGGTTTGAACTATACTTTCTACTTGCAGAAGGGCATAAAATTCCATAACGGCGATGAGATAAAAGCCGATGATGTAGTTTTTTCAATTAATAGGCTTATGACAATCGGAGAAGGCTTTGCATACCTCTTTAGCGGTGTTGTTAAGGATGCATCTGCAGTTGATGACTATACAGTAAAGTTTACTCTGGAAAAAACATTCGGACCGTTTGTCAGTACTCTTGCAAGGCTTTATGTGCTGAATAAGGATGAGGTTATGCAAAACATTAATAAAGAGGGTTCCTATGGAGAGTTCGGTGATTACGGAAGAGAATGGATGATTACTCATGATGCAGGCAGCGGACCCTATGTTGCAAAAGAATTACAGCAGCAGGGTTACTTATACGCCACAAAATATGATGAATATTACAAGGGTTGGGATAAGGACGCTCCGGATGCGATTAGGCTTATAGACAATACTGAAGGGGCTACCATACGTACAATGCTTGGTAACAAAGAGCTGGAAATAACAGATATGTGGCAGTCAACTGAAAACCTACAGGCTATGTCCAAGATACCTGGAGTATCAATTGCAGTATACTCTACAGGCTCTATACAAAATATGATGCTGAATACTAAAAAGGCACCGACAGATGATGTGAATTTCCGAAAGGCCTTAAGCTATTTGTTCGACTATAAAATGATTGCGGATAAAATATTCCCTGAATCCCCGGTAGCAAAGGGATTAGCTTGTACTACAACACCTGGACACAAGGAGGATATATTTACATACAGCTTTGATTTGGAGAAGGCAAAGGAGTACTTGCAAAAATCCAAGTATGCAGGCAGTCTGGAACAGTATCCGGTTGAATTACTTGTGAATACAGATGTTGCCGACCATGAAAAGGTTGCACTTGCATTCCAGGCTGCTGCCAGTCAAGCCGGAATAAAGGTCAATATTTCAAAAGCTCCTTGGATATCCATCACTGACCAGGTATCAAAGGTTGATACAACTCCCAATATTGTTTGTATAAATGTTCCGGTTCATTACAACGAAGTAGGCTCAATGCTGGAGACCCGATATCATTCAAAAGCTGTCGGAACATGGGAACAAGCTGAATGGGTGCAGGATAAAGTATTGGATGCAGAGATAGAGGATGCAATTGCAACGGTAGACCAGGAAGAAAGATACGAAAAATATAAGAGGCTGCAGGATAAGATTGTTAACGAAATAGTACCTACGGTATGGCTTGTAGAACTGAATGAAAGAAGTGCATACCAGAGCGACTATGTATACTGGCCAGCTGCTGAATCTGCAAAAGAGGGTAAGTATATTAACATACTGATGGGATATCACTTCTATTTCCATGACTTTAAGTTATATCCGGAAAAGATGTAGTTAATAACACTTTATATTAAGCGTACTCTAAGTTTGCACTATAAGAAAACTAAGTAATAAAGCAGGTATAGCCTTTGTACCGTATTATCCCAACAATATATCACTTACGGTATCAAAGGCTTACCTTTACTAATACCATATATACGCTGTGAAATATAAGGGGGTATCCCGAGTATGTCAAAAATATTATGGATTAATCCTATTGGAACTGATGCCTTTGACAAAGTAATAAAAGATGGTTTAATGCAAATTAAACAGGACGGTACAGAAGTAGAAGTAGTCTCATTGAAGAAAGGTCCAAAACACTTGGAATATAGGTATTATGAGGCTCTAGTTATCCCTGAGCTATTGCAAATAATAAGACAAGCTGAAAAAGACGGATATGATGGTGCGGTAATTGGGTGCTTTTATGATCTGGGACTTCATGATGCAAGAGAAATAGTTGAAAATATGGTAGTAACGGCCCCTGCCGAAGCATGTGGTCACATCGCTGCTACAATGGGGTATAAGTTTTCAGTTGTTGTAACAGAAGATCTATGCATTCCACAGATGGCAGATAATTTTACATCATATGGGCTGAAGGATAAAGTAGCATCCTTCAAGTCGCTAAAAATGGGAGTTCATGACCTTCATAAGGATGAGAGACTAACAATACAAAAAATTAAAGAAAAAGCAAAAGAAGCTGTGGAAAATGACCTGGCTGAAGTAGTTATACTTGGATGCACAATACAGTTCGGCTTCTATAAGGAAATTCAGGATTTTATAAAAGTTCCAGTTATTGATGCAATTATTGCTCCATTTAAATATACAGAGTTTTTAGTTGAACTTAAAAATAGGTTTGGATGGACACATAGTAAAAAGTATGGATTTCAATCACCGCCAATTTCTGAAATGATTGAATGGGGGTTGGATTAAACAAATAACACTATAGGGGGGTGCGCTGTATGCTGAAATTTATCACCAAAAGACTGTTTCAAGGACTTTTTGTTATAATTGGTATTTCAATTCTGATATTTGTTTTATCACGTATAGTCCCGGGGGATCCGGCACGTATGTCATTGGGGCCACGAGCACCACAGTTTGCTGTAGATGAGTTAAGAAGAGAAATGTATTTGGACAAGTCTTTGCCTGTTCAATATTATTATTGGTTTTCGGGTGTAATTAAAGGCGATTTTGGTAAGTCGATTAATACAAAACGGCCTGTAGCTACAGATGTTAAGGAGTTCTTGCCTGCAACACTTGAGCTTGCCTTATTTTCTGGATTATTGCTTGTGGTTTTTTCGATATTGTTTGGTTTACTTGCCACCAGATACCGCGATACATGGGTAGATGGAGCAATACGTATTATGTCATATACAGGTATTGCAATTCCATCCTTTGTCCTTGCGGTGCTATTACTGCTGCTATTTGGGTACATATGGCCAATAGTGCCTGTTATTGGAAGGTTAAGCTCAGGAATTGTTGCACCGGAAAGAGTTACAGGTATGATGGTTATCGACAGCTTGATTGCCGGCAACTTTGGAGCTGCGGTTGATGCTATAAAGCACATGTTGCTTCCAGCGATAGCTTTGGCTATGGGTCCCATGTTTCAGGAAGCGAGGCTATTAAGGTCCTCTTTAACAGATAACTCTGGTAAAGAATATATTTCAGTAGTTACAGGATACGGTATACC
Organism: Clostridia bacterium; assembly: GCA_035627615.1. Classification (GTDB taxonomy): domain Bacteria; phylum Bacillota; class Clostridia; order Lutisporales; family Lutisporaceae; genus BRH-c25. The sequence continues at coordinate 31,853 of DASPLL010000017.1, read as the reverse complement.
TAAAGGAAAAATTCTGAGAAAGTATCTTCTGAAGCCGTCATTTATACCAGTAATTACAGTAATGGGCTTGGATTTTGCATCTTTGATGGGAAATGCATTTCTGGTTGAAAGGGTATTTAATTGGCCTGGTTTATCAAAGTATGGAATAAATGCAATGCTCAATAAAGATTTAAATGCCATATCCGCAGTTATTATAATAATCGGTATAATATTTCTGATAGTCAATATAGGTGTTGACCTAATAATAGCTTATCTTGATCCTCGTATCAGGTTGGGAGGAGATGAATAATGAGTAATTCGGCGGTAAATGAACAAAAAAAAGTCCATTCGTTCTTGAAGGAATCTACTAAAGAAAATTTGCGTATATATTGGTACAAATTTGGTTGTAACAAGCTTTCAATTGTGGGATTGACAATTGTTATCATATCAATTTTACTAGCTGTGTTTGCGCCTGTGATTGCACCGTATCCGCAGCATGTAAAGGAATTTGCAGACTACAACAACGCCAGCGTTGCTCCAAATGCCTCTTATTTATTTGGAACAGATATTTTTGGACGAGATATATTGAGCAGAGTAATATTCTCTTTTCGTGGTGCACTTTTAATGGCGATTATTGTATTGGCTATATCGGTACCAGTTGGGGTATTTTTGGGTCTCGTTGCCGGCTACTACAACGGCAGCTGGCTGGAAATAGCTGTAATGAGAACAACGGATATTTTCCTGGCCCTTCCTCCGTTAATATTGGCATTATCTATTGCATCAGTTTTAGAACCGAATCTAACAAGCTCCATGATTGCTGTTACTGTTATGTGGTGGCCATGGTATACCAGGCTTGTATATGGCATGGCAACGGCACTAAGGAAGGAATACTTCGTAAAAAATGCTGAATTGATCGGTGCATCCAGAATGCATATATTATTTCGAGAAATCTTACCGAACTGCCTGTCGCCAATATTTACAAAGATTGCACTGGATGTGGGCTGGGTTATATTGATAGGAGCATCGTTAAGCTATATTGGTCTTGGTGAGCAACCGCCTACTCCTGCATTTGGGCAAATGATTTCCGACGGTTCAAAATATATGCCTGACTTATGGTGGATGACAATATTCCCAGCACTTGGTATTGCATTTATAATTTTGGGATTCAACTTTTTGGGGGATGGCATTCGAGACATGTTTGACAGGGGGAGGCAGTAAATATGAATGATGCTATATTGAACATAAAGAATCTGAAAGTATGGTATAACACGTACAAAGGCTATGCAAAGGTAGTAGATGGAGTAAATTTTCATGTAGGCACAGGTGAAAAGGTAGGACTGGTAGGGGAATCCGGCTGCGGGAAAACTACTACTATGAAATCTGTACTTAGAGTTATTGACAGCAGTATAAACCATATACCTGAAGGTGAAATTCTTTATAGAGATAAAGACATTTTGAAAATGAATTATAATGATCTGCAGCAGATAAGAAAGAAAAGCATATCAATGATATCCCAGGCACCATCAGCTGCATTGAATCCAGTATTTACTGTCGGAGAGCAGCTTCTTGACGTTATCAGGTACTCTGAACAATATAATAAAAAATCAAGTAAAAAGGATCTTATGGATATGGCAATCAGTGCTATAAAGGATGTAATGATTTCAGACCCGGAAAGAATTCTAAAGTCATATCCACACCAATTAAGCGGAGGTATGAAGCAGCGCATATGTATAGCAATGTCGCTGGTAACCCCCAGGGAACTGCTTATAGCAGATGAGCCGGGAACTGCTCTTGATGTTACTATTCAAGACCAGATACATAGACTCCTGAGAGCGTTGGTAGAGGAAAAGGGAAGGTCTTTAATTATGATAACTCATTCATTAGGTGTAGCCCGTGAACTAGTAGACAGGATTTATGTCATGTATGCCGGTAATATTGTAGAGGTGGCAAAAACGAAAGATTTGTTCAGCGAACCGCTGCATCCTTATACAAAGGGATTGATGGAGTGTGTGCCGAGGCTTTCGGGTGGAGGTGTGACTACGGGAATATATGGATATATTCCAAATTACATTAACCCAGCGCCTGGATGCAGATTCTGCCCCCGCTGCCCTGACGCAATGGACATATGTTCGAAAGAGAAGCCACAAGCTGTTGAAATAAGCGATGGACATAAGGTAGCATGCTTTAAGTACACGAACTGTTGATGCGTTGTTTGTGAATAGTATTTATGAAGGGAGGCGCTTATCGGGATTATCCTTATTTAGTCCCGGTAGAAAAATATGAATAAAGAGATAGTAACTATAAAAGATCTGAAAACTTATTTTCCAATAGATAAAACCAGATTTGTAAGAGCGGTTGATGGGGTTAGCTTTAATATAAAAGAAGGGGAAATTATGGGCCTGGTTGGCGAGTCTGGGTCAGGTAAGAGCACAATCGCATACACATTTATGGGCATGTATAAACAAAGCGGCGGAGAGATTGTTTTTAATGGGAAGACCATTACAGCAAAAGATAATAAGCGTGATATGCTGTTTAAGAAAGATGCTCAGATTGTATTTCAGGATCCCGGCTCATCATTGAATCCATACCAGGATGTAAGACAGATACTTAGCCTGCCTCTAAAAGTGCATAAAATAGTATCTCCCGACAAGATTGATGAAAAGATATTAGAAATACTGGACATGGTTGAATTGCCGGCAAGCTTTATGTATAAATCCCCAAACTCAATCGGCGGAGGGGAAAAGCAGTTGGTATCGGTTGCCAGAGCACTATGCAGTAATCCAAAATTTATAATACTGGATGAACCGACATCTTCCTTGGATGTATCAATACAGGCAAAGATAATAAATATGCTGTTAAAGCTTCACAAAGAAAAAAAGCTGACATATATGTTTATAACACATGACCTGAGTTTAATGAGAAATATTTCTACAAAGGTTGCTATCATGTATCTGGGAAAAATGTGTGAAGTTGCACCAACAGAAGCGTTTTACAAATCACCTATGCACCCTTATACGCAAATGCTGCTTTCTTCAATTCCGGTAATTTCTGAAGAGGAAGAGGCGCTAAAGCCCAAAAAGGTTGTTTCAACCGGAGAAATACCATCGCCTGTGGATATACCTAAAGGCTGCAGCTTCCATACGCGCTGCAATCAGAAGATGGATATCTGCTGTATTGAGGATCCTATGATGAATGAGGTTTCGGAAGAGCATTTTGTGCGTTGCCATTTATATAAGTAAATATAAGGGGATGTAAAAAATGAAAGCACAGCTTACTATAACTGTTAACACGGGTAAGTGGTTAATAGCCAGGGCAATTGCATTAATGCCTGAAGTGCAGGAAGCCTTGAAGAAAGGCAAGGTAATTCTAAAAGGAGGCACAACTGTTTCCTGTATCGCAGAGGAATTATTGGGAATCAAGCTTAGAATATGCGGCAGAATTACAAAAAGGGGTACGGTTGCCAGTAACAATTATGAAGGAGCACCCTCGAATGTATTGATTGAAGATGGAAAATGGCAGAGTATTGATGATTGTTTTTTAGAGAAATCATTGCAGCTTGGCCCAAAAGACGTGGCCATTACAGGGGCAAATGCAATAGATACGGAAGGAAACGCTGCGATTATGGCGGGAAGTCCCGGGGGAAATGCTCCAGGCATGTCAATAACGACGTGGGCAACAGAAGGAGCAAAGGTCATTGTCGCTGCCGGTCTTGAGAAACTAATTCCAGGAAAGATTTCAAAGGCCATTGTTCAAGCCTCAAGGAAGGATTGTGAGTTTGCCATGGGTATGGCTTTTGGGCTTATTCCGGTATATGGGGATGTCATTACTGAAGTGGAAGCATTGGGAATTATTGCAGATGTTACTGCTAATGTTATTGGCCGTGGCGGTATAGATGGCGCTGAAGGTTCGACAGTTGTTTTGGTCGAAGGGAATGAAAATGAAGTAAGAAAAGTCATCGATGAAGTCTTTGCTGCGAGCAAAAAAATAATCAGCGGTTACGTTGAAAGTCTAATAGAGTGCAAGCCTGGCTCTACGGGATGTGCTGAACACTTGGCTTGTTTTCACAGTCGCAGGAATAGACTGAAAGTTGGCAGGTCTTTTTGTAAAATATAAACCAGGTAACAAAGCATCAAGCTGCACTAGGAAGTAATTAGGGTATCCTATAGGTGTTTAAGCACCTCAATGAAATTGTGCATGATTCTGGCTGTTATCCCCCAGATTATCCTTTCTTCGAAGGTATAAAAGTATACGGGATACCTGCCCTTTGCCCAGGGGTAGTTCCTGCCTGACTGTATCATATCATAAGGGAAGCCTTCCCGCGGTTTCATTTCAATGTCTATATAATGGCACAAAGGCTTTGCTTCCATAAGGTGGGCTACAGGAACATAAAAAATCTCTTTCACTTCATCGGTGTTGTAGGTATCCTTATAATCATACAAAATACCGGTAAACGGGTATATCACCGTATTGAAAGGTGTAACCAGAGTATCCAGCTCACCGATAACCTCAATTTTGTATTCGGGGATCAGAAGCTCCTCGGAGGTTTCTCTGACAGCAGCTTTTGCATTCTCCTCCTGGTTTTCTATTTTGCCGCCTGGGAAGCATATTTCCCTGGGCTGCTGATTAAGGTTTTCAGACCTGACTTCGAAAAGGAGAGAATGACCTTCGGTCCTCTCAACAATGGGAACAAATACAGAAAATCCTTTATACAGATTCCATCCGCATACATTAACATTCCTATTTTTAAACTTATTTAAATCGGCTTTCATTTTGCATACCTCATTACTATAAGTTATTGCAAAGGCATGTATATATTATGTCTTAATTGCCCACAATTTCAGTATATCAGAATCATATCAACCTTGGTAGATTTTTAAATTACCTGTTGAGGGTTATTACCACAAATGGTATTATTAACATGAGCATATAACAAAAAATACACAATCATTCAAATAGTAGTTGAAAAATATTATTCAAAGGGAGGAATTAAAATGCACAAGAAACTATTTATCCCAGGTCCCATCGATGTCCGGGAGGATGTACTGCAAAAAATGGCCACACCTCAGATAGGTCACCGTTCAAAGGCAGCTTCTGCATTACAGAGAGGAATATCTGAAAAGCTGCAGAAGGTATTTCAGACCAAAAACCAGATAATACTTTCGACTTCATCGGGAAGCGGCCTTATGGAAGCTGCCATCCGCTGCTGCACCAGAAAAAGGGCAGCTGTATTCTCTGTAGGAGCCTTTGGAGACAGATGGTACAAAATGGCTAAAGCTAATGGAGTTCCGGCAGACAAGATATCATCAGTACCTGGCCAGCCAACCACTGCTGCAATGGTGGATGAAGCCTTAGCTACAGGTAAATATGATGTAATCACAGTTACTCACAACGAAACCTCAGCAGGTATAATGAACCCCTGTGCTGAAATCGGCGAGCTTCTTAAAAAGAAGTATCCGGATGTGCTTTATCTTATTGATACAGTGAGCTCAATGGGCGGAGCGGATATAAGGGTTGACGAGTGGGGAGTGGATGTGTGCATAACTTCCACACAGAAGTGCCTGGGTCTTCCCGCAGGAATGGCCATATGCTCGGTTACAGTAAGAGCTATTGAAGCTGCAAGACAGGTAGAAAACAGGGGTCTGTACTTTGACCTGGTAGAACTCTATGATTTCATACAGAAGAAGGATCACCAGTACCCATCGACCCCATCACTGTCACATATGTTTGCTATGGATTATCAGCTGGATAAAATACTTGCCGAAGGGCTTGACAAACGTTTTGCAAGGCATATCGAGATGTCTGAATATGTCCGCGGATGGGCTAAAAAGAACTTTGCAATTTTTGTGGAAGATCCGAAATATCTCTCAAATACCCTTACAACCATTAAAAATACAAGAGGCATAAGTGTAAGCGACCTCAACAAGCAGCTGGGTGAAAGAGGCTTTGAAATTTCCAACGGTTATGGCGATTTGAAGGATGTGACCTTCAGAATATCCCATATGGGAGATTACACGCTGGATGAAGTAAAGGAATTGATTAAGAACATAGATGAAATATTAGGACTGTAAGAGGGGAGAAGATGATGAAAAGGATATTAGTTACTGACGGTATGGAAAAGTCAGCTGTTGATAAGCTTAGAAGCAGCGGCTATGAGCTGGTGGAGCAATTCTATGAGCCGGAAGAGCTAAAGGAACAGATAAAGAACTTTGATACAGTTGTAGTACGTTCAGCTACAAAAATAAGACAGCCTATTATTGATGCTGCTCTCGAGACTGGAAGACTGAAGCTTATTATCCGCGGCGGTGTTGGGGTTGACAACATAGATGTGGAATATGCGAAGCTTAATGGGATAACAGTTGCCAATACGCCCAATGCAAGCAGTGCATCAGTGGCGGAGCTTGCAATAGGCCATATGTTCTGTCTTGCAAGATACATACATATTGCCAACCACACAATGAGAGAAGGAAAGTGGAACAAGAAACAGTATGAAGGAATAGAGCTTGCCGGTAAAACCCTGGGTCTGATAGGCTTCGGAAGAATAGCCAGAGAAACGGCAAAAAGAGCTCATGCTCTGGGTATGAAGGTTGTTTATACCAACACAAGCGGTGCCAAGGAAGGCTTTAACGATTACAAGTATATGACAATGGATGAGCTTCTTGGAGCTGCTGATTTCATATCTGTTCATATCCCCGGCTCAAAGGACAAGAAGCCGGTAATAGGAGAAGCACAGATTGCAAAGATGAAGGATGGCGTATTTATTGTAAATACTGCAAGAGGCGGCGTGGTTTGTGAAGATGCACTCATTGCTGCCCTCGACTCAGGAAAGGTTGCTGCAGCCGCATTGGATGTTTTTGCAGAGGAACCAACCAAAAATGAAAGAATATATACCCATGAAAAGATTTCTCTGACACCTCACATAGGAGCTTCTACAATGGAAGCCCAGGAAAGAATCGGTGAGGAAATAGTTCAGATTATTCAAAACCACTTTGAATAGGAGAGAAAATAATGGCAGTAGTAAAAGCGTTTAGAGCGATTAGGCCTGTGCCGGAGCTGGCGGATAAGGTGGCTGCTCTTCCCTATGATGTAATGGACAGTAATGAAGCAAGGGAAATGGTAAAGGGTAACCCATACTCCTTCCTCCATGTTGACAAGGCGGAAATAGACCTGGATCCTTCAATTGACCTGTATGATAAGCGTGTATATGAAAAAGCTAGGGACAACATGAGGGGAATGATTAAGGACGGTGTTTTCCTCCAGGATAAGAATAATTGCCTGTACATATACAAGCAGGTGATGAACGGACGTGCACAGATTGGACTTGTGGGCTGCACCTCGATTGACGACTATATCAACAATATTATAAAGAAGCATGAGTTTACCAGGGCCGACAAGGAGCAGGACAGGATAAACCATGTTGATTACTGTAATGCCAATACAGGACCTATATTCCTTACCTACAGGTCTTCGAAGGCAATCAATGACATGGTGGACGGCTGGATGGCAGATCACAAGCCGGTATATGACTTTGTATCGGAAGACGGCATTGGCCATACTGTATGGGTAATTGACGAGATCGCAGTAATAAAAAAGCTTGAAACGGAGTTCGGTGCTATTGACTATTTATATATTGCAGACGGGCATCATCGTTCGGCATCTGCTGTTAAGGTAGGGCTTAAACGAAGGGAGGAGTTCCCGGATTACAAGGGCGATGAGGAGTTCAACTTCTTCCTTTCGGTGCTCTTTCCTGACGAGCAGCTCTACATAATGGATTACAACAGAGTAGTGAAGGACTTGAATGGTAAAAGCAGCGATGAGTTTATAGGTAAGGTCGGAGAGAAGTTCGATATAGAGGAGTATAAGGGTGAAGGCCCGTTTAAGCCTACTGTCAAACATACCTTCGGAATGTACCTTGACGGCAAATGGTATAAGCTTACGGCCAAAACCGGGACCTTCAATGAAAGCGACCCTGTAGACAGGCTGGATGTATCCATAATGCAGAACAACCTGCTTAACCCCATATTGGGCATAAAGGACCCCAGAACTGACAAAAGGATAGATTTCGTTGGCGGTATCAGAGGCCTGAAGGAGCTTGAGAAAAGGGTGAATGCAGGTATGAAGGTCGCCTTCTCCATGTGCCCCACTACTATTGATGATCTGATGTCCATAGCTGATGCGGGTAAGGTTATGCCGCCCAAATCCACATGGTTTGAACCAAAGCTCAGAAGCGGGTTGTTTATTCACGAGCTTTAAGCAATTAAAAACGTACTGCGGAATGAAGTTAGTTCCGCAGTATTTTTTTGCCCCTAACAAATTTCGTGAATGCAAGAAATAAATTTAGAGATTTCATAATACAAAATAATTACAGCATAAATACACATTATTAAATATTTTATGCGTGAGTATAAGGTCGCAAAATGAACAATAATGCACTATTGCGTATAATTATGTATAAATAAATATACATTAACGAACTTATAAAATGCAATTTACAATTGACAATCATGCAATTGTTTAATATAATTACTGAAAAAGCATTTGTAAATAAAAGCAGGGAGGTCTCTATGGAAAAAGCATTAACCTACAAAATAATCGAAGAGAATTTAGCGGCAGGAGTGCTCGAACCTGGCAGTGAGGTCACTGTCAAGGTCAACCAGACCTTGACCCAGGATTCGACCGGAACAATGGTGTACCTGCAATTGGAAGCAATGAATATCAGGAATATAAAAACTGAGCTATCAGTTGCGTATGTTGACCATAATACCCTGCAGACCGGTTATGAAAATGCAGACGATCATGCATTTATCAAAAGTGCGGCAGCCAAGTACGGCATCATTTATTCAAAGCCGGGAAACGGAATATGTCATCAGCTTCATCTTGAGCGCTTCGGCAAGCCTGGCAGTATTCTTTTGGGCTCCGACAGCCATACGCCCACCGGGGGCGGTATTGGAATGCTGGCAATTGGTGCCGGCGGGCTGGATGTGGCTGCAGCCATGGCAAATGGTACTTATACCTTCAGGCTGCCGAAGGTTATGAATATTGAACTGGTAGGAAGGCTTGGCCCCTGGGTCTCGGCAAAGGATGCAGCCCTGTTCATAATGGAACTCCTGACGGTAAAGGGTGGTGTGGGTTATGTCATAGAATATTCGGGAGAGGGTATAAAGACTCTTTCGGTAACAGACCGCGCAACTATAACCAATATGGGTGCTGAAATGGGAGCTACCACCTCAATATTCCCGAGCGATGAGGCTGTGCTTGATTTTCTCAGGCGGCAGGGCAGGGAAAAGGATTTTGTCCCGCTGGCCACTGATCCTGATGCACATTATGACAAGAAGCTCCGGATCGATCTCTGTGATATCAGGCCGATGGCAGCTAAGCCCCACAGTCCAGACAATGTAGAAGTAGTCCACAGCCTGAAAGGAATAAAGGTGGATCAAGTGATCATCGGCTCCTGCACAAATTCTTCCTATACGGATCTGATGAAGGCGGCGGCTATTCTCAAGGGAAAACGGGTACACCCGGACGTCAGTCTGGTTATTGCACCCGGCTCCAGCAATATATTGAAGATGATGGCGGAAAATGGGGCGATCGTTAGCTTGATTTCCGCAGGGGCAAGAATAATTGAAGCTGCCTGCGGACCGTGTATTGGAATGGGTCAGGCTCCGGCTACAGGTGGTGTTTCCCTGAGAACCTTCAACCGCAACTTTAAGGGCCGCTGTGGAACTGATACGGCGGGGGTATATATTGTGAGCCCGGAGACCGCTGCGGTTTCTGCTGTTGCGGGATATCTGACCAGTCCGGAGACTGCAGGCTTCGAAAGCCCTGCTATAGAGTCTCCGGAGAGCTTTGACGTGAACGATAGTTGTTTTATATTCCCACTAACTGAAAGACATGGTATCGAGCTTGTTATGGGACCTAATATCAAGCCTTTTCCTGTAAGCAGGCCGCTCCTTCATAGGCTTCAGGGCAAGCTTCTTCTGAAGGTGCCGGATAATATTACAACAGATGATATTATGCCCTCCAATGCCAGGCTGCTTCCATACCGTTCCAATATTCCGGAGCTGTCAAAATATTGTTTCGGCACTATAGTAAATGACTTCAGGGATAAGGCTCTCCAAAACGGAGGCGGCTTTGTCATGGGAGGAGAGAACTACGGACAGGGCTCCAGCCGTGAGCATGCGGCATTAGTGCCTTTATATCTCGGAATCAGGGCCATCCTTGCAAAATCCTTTGCCAGGATACATAAGGACAATCTTGTTAATTCGGGAATACTTCCCCTGGTTTTTATAGACAAAGAGGACTATGAACGTTTTGATGAAAATGATGATATTGAAATGGCTGAGGTTATAACCGGCTTGAAAGCTGAAAAGGCTGTGAAGGTAATCAACAATACGAAAAACTTTGAAATTCTGTGCAGGTTCGAAGGCTCTGACAGGGATGTGGAAATCCTTGTTGCAGGGGGCTATATGAACTATATGAAATCATTACGGGAAGGCAGGTGTTCCTAATGTACCGGATTACATTGATCCCCGGGGACGGAATAGGCCCGGAGGTTTCCTGGGCGGCCAGGAAAGTCATTGCCGCGGCAGGTGTGGACATCACATGGGAGATTGTTAATGCAGGAGAGGCAGTATGGAAAGCTACGGGGAGCCTGGTTCCCAATGAGGTATACAGGAGCCTGGAGGAGAACAGGGTTGCCCTTAAAGGGCCAATCACCACTCCTGTGGGTAAAGGCTTCAGAAGCATCAATGTCATGCTGAGGAACAAATACGATTTATTCACTAATTTAAGGCCGGTCATGTCCATACCCGGAGTGAAGACACCCTTTGATGGAGTAGACCTGGTCATATTCAGGGAGAATACCGAGGACCTATACTGCGGTGCTGAAAGTACAAAGGAACCCGGTAAAGCTGAAGCTGTCAAAATCATTACGGAATATGCATCAAAGCGTATCGCCAAAAGTGCTTTTGAATACGCTGTAAGAAACGGAAGAAAGAAAGTAACCGTTGTACACAAGGCAAACATACTCAAGCTGACTGACGGCCTTTTTCTTGAAACGGCAAGGCAGGTTTCGGAAGCTTATCCCATGATAGAATTCCAGGAAAGGATAATAGACAATATGTGCATGCAGCTGGTAAAGAAACCGGAGGATTATGATGTCATACTGACAATGAATCTGTATGGAGATATTTTATCTGATCTGTGTGCTGGTCTGGTCGGGGGTCTTGGGGTGGTACCGGGAGCAAATATAGGCAGCAGCATGGCGATTTTTGAAGCGGTCCACGGGAGCGCGCCGGACATAGCCGGCAGGAACATTGCAAATCCTACAGCATTGATACTTTCGGGGGCAATGCTGCTGGAGCATATCGGAGAGAAGCGAGCAGCGAAAAAGGTCAGGGCAGCCGTGTCAAAAACTATGGAAAGCCGCAGTATGCTGACCGCGGACATGGGTGGGACTGCATCGACAGAAGAATTTACAGATGAAATCATTAATAATATGTTGAGGATTCCCGATTGGGAGGTATGAAGCATGAAGGAGATTTTTGAGAATAATGCGTTTTTTAACGGATTAACGGAAAAGATAGCTGTGAATGATTATATTGAGCCGGTATACTATGACAGGTACAAGGTAAAAAGGGGACTGAGAAATGAGAATGGTACCGGCGTCATGGTCGGGCTGACCCGCATCGGATCGGTTGAAGGTTATCGCATGGAAAACGGTGAAAAGCTTCCTGCTGAAGGAGAATTATTTTTCAGAGGCATCAATATCAAGGAGCTGGTGGCGGGCTTCCAGAGGGAAAACAGACGAGGCTTTGAAGAGACAGCATATCTGCTCATATTCGGTGAGCTTCCCGCAAGGCAGCAGCTGCAGAAATTTAATGAACTGCTGGACTGCTGCAGGGATCTGCCTAAAGGGTTCACGGAAAACATGATACTGAAGATACCAAGTAAGGATATAATGAATAAGCTGCAAAGGAGTATTCTGGTGCTCTATTCCCATGATGACAATCCTGATGAGACTACTATAGATAATGTTCTGAGGCAGAGCCTTGAGCTGATTGCCAGATTCCCGACAATAATATCCTATGGATACCAGGCAAAAGCCTACAATTTTGACAGCAGGAGTCTGTATATCCATTCGCCGAAGCCGGGAATAGGTACGGCTGAAAATGTACTGCATATGATCAGGGCGGACAATTCCTATACCAGGGTGGAAGCCGAAACCCTTGATCTATGTCTGACGATACATGCCGATCATGGAGGCGGGGACAATTCATCCTTTGCAACCCATGTTGTATCTTCCAACGGAACAGATACCTACTCTGCCATAGCAGCCGCCGTAGGCTGCCTGAAAGGGCCGAAGCACGGCGGCGCCAATATAATGGTAAGGGGCATGGTAAATAACATCCGTGGAAATGTTATGGATTGGAGCAACCGTGGAAAGCTCAGGGACTATTTGTACAGGATAATAAAAAAAGAGGCATATGACGGAAAGGGCTTGATATACGGAATGGGGCATGCGGTTTATACCTTATCGGATCCGAGGGCGGTGCTTCTGAAGGAGAAGGCCTATGAACTGGCGGTGGAAAAAAATGCACTGCAGGAATTTGAACTGTATAAGAATATAGAGGAATTGACAGTTGAGCTTATTAAAGAGCTGAAAGGGGATGACGCTGTTATTCCTGCCAATGTGGATCTTTATTCGGGCTTCGTATATGATAAGCTTGATATCCCCTGCGAGCTTTACACGCCGCTTTTTGCGGTAGCGCGGATAGCAGGCTGGTGTGCGCACAGGATCGAAACGATTGTCGGTGATAATAAGATAATTCGTCCGGCGTATATGAATGTGAATCCCAAAATGAGATATACCCCTATGGAGGGCAGAGACTTGTGAAAAAAGCAATACTGATGTAAAATAAAATGGGCTGTGATAGAAAATCACAGCTCATTATTACGGTGTATTCGGAGATGACCATATGAACGTGATGATAAAGAGAATCAGAAAAAGCTTGAATTATGAAATCATGCTGTTTTTTATTCTTATAGTGGGAAAGCTTTTGATATTCAATGGGATAATGGAAATGAACAGTCTATGGAATATTTCACTGGTTGCTTCTGTAGCAGGTACGGTGCTGATCCTTATCTGCTGGGCCGGTATAGTACCGGGAACTGTGAGGCTGCCGCTGTTGTATCTGATTGATTTTGGCGTTACCTTTCTCATAATAGCAGATATACTGTTCTACAGGTATTTCAGTGATGTACTGTCAATGCCTGTTCTGACTCAGGCTTCAGTTGTCACTTCAATAAAAAGCAGTATAATAAGCCTAATACATATTTCCGACCTGGTATTTGCGCTGGATCTTCTTATAATACCTGTTGTACTTTATATCAATAAAAAGATAAATATGGAGCATAATTCAGGCTACGGGAAAAGGATCATGGGTTCGGTATTTGTTTTTGCCATAGGTTTTGGCCTTTGCAGCTATGGATTATCCAATCTTCTGAAGACCCAGCCATTTATTCTGAACTCTTTTTATGACAGGGTGTATATTGTACAGAATATAGGGCTTCTGAGCTTTCACAGCATAGATGCCTTTAAGTTTATAGAATCCAGAGGTAAAGAAGCGATGCCTGTTGACGGAGGAAAGAAGCAAGAAATCCAGGATTTCCTGAAGGCAAAGAAGGCAGAACAACGTCAATCTCCTGAGTTATTCGGAACAGGTAAAGGTAAAAATCTCATTGTGATCCAGGTGGAAGCACTTCAGGAGTTTGTTATCAATAGAAGCATAAATGGTCAGGAAATAACCCCCAATCTGAATAAACTGGTGAAAAACAGCCTGTATTTTGACAATTACTATACACAGACAGCGGGAGGCGGAACTTCCGATGCCGAGCTGCTGTCCAATGTATCAATGTTCCCGGCGAAGGATGGTTCTGCCTATATAAGATTCTCCGGGAACGAATACTATTCTCTGGCTAAGAGGCTGAAGCAGGAGGGCTACTATGCTTCGGCAATGCATGCGCACAAGGCCGGCTTCTGGAATAGGAGTGTAATGTACAAGGTCCTGGGCTTTGATGAGTTTATAAGCAAAAGCGATTACATACAGGATGAGACAGTTGGAATGGGACTTAGTGACAGGTCCTTCTTCAGACAGTCCCTTGAACGGCTGGAGAAATACAAGGAGCCTTATTATTCGTTTCTGATAACCCTTACAAGTCATTATCCCTATGACAATGACAAGAAGTATTACAGCAGCTTTGATGTTGGGAAGTATGAGAACACTTTCTTCGGCAATTATCTGGAATCCATACACTATGCTGACGAAGCCCTGGGAGGGTTTCTTGATGAGCTGGAAGCAAAGGGGCTTATGGACCGTTCGGTACTGGCAGTATATGGAGATCATTTTGGCATACCAAAGGATAAAAAGGAATATCTGGCGGAATACCTCGGTCTGGGGGAAATGGATGATTACAACTGGGTGAAGCAGCAGAAGGTACCCCTTATCATTCATGTAGGGGGGGATCAAAAGGGTGTAAGGCATATAACCGGAGGTGGAGTTGATTTCATGCCGACAATATTGAACATAATGGGTATTGACAGCAGTACTATGCCGGTGTTCGGGAAAGATCTGCTGAATTCCTCTGAAGGCATGGCGGTATTAAGACATGGAAATTTCATAACTGATAAGTATATCAGTCTTACAGCTGAAGGTATTGCATATGATGTGGAGACGGGAGAAAGATATCCTGCAGAAAAGCTGGAAAAGGATAAGGAGCTTGCGGCAAAGCACCTTGAATATTCGGATCTGGTAATGGAGAATGATTTGGTCGGTGAGCTGATAGAATTTCTTGAAAAATAGAGGCATATGAAAAATGCGGATGGGTATTGACCTATCCGCATTTTTATCCATTATTTCTCGAAATATCCTTTTACTATAATCTCATAATCCTTTACCATGAGCTGTCCTTTTGCTATGACGGTATGTATGTTGAGGTCGCTGTCGAGCAGCACTATATCTGCATCGGATTTCTCACGGATCGTACCCTTCCGGGGATACAGCTTGAGAGCTTTGGCCGGGTTCTCCGTAATCAGGCTAAGGCCTTGCTCCAAAGTCACGATACCTTCTTGTATAGCATTTCTTATATCCTTGAACAAAATTGAAGCACGCCCTACGTCGATGCTTATGAGATCTTCGTTTTCGTTAAAGACCGGAATGCTTCCGTTGGCGTCAGAGCTGGCGCATACATGATCCAGAGGGATGCCGTTCTCTATATAAAGCTTCAATGTATCGCCTATGCTCATACAGTCCGGAAATTCTTCAGTCCTATAAAAATCAGAAGTCAAGTCAACGAAACCGCCCATTTTTATATACTCCAGGCTCTGCTCCACAAGATGCTTGACTCTGTTAATGTGAGTAGGCATGAACTGTTTTATCGGAATTTCAGTGGTCTTTGCAATTTCCATAAGGAATCTGATACCATACGGACCTTCTCCCAGGTGAAGATGAACAATGCCTGCCTTTTTAGAAAGCAAGCCGCCTACCCTGGTATGTGCCGCCAGCTTTTTCAGATCATCCAGACCGGGCTGGGAAGAACGGTGATCCGATATTGCCACTTCGCCAACTCCAATGACTTTATCTATCAGGATAAGATCAGATTGTACCGAGCCGGTCAGCGTCTTGAAGGGCAATGTATAGCAACCGCTATATATATAAGTGGTTATGCCTTCATCTTCAAGAGCCTTTGCTTTTGAAAGCAGAGCCTCCATGCTTCTGGTAACTCCGTCGGTTCCAAGAAGGCCTACAGCGGTAGTAATACCGGCAGTAGTCAAGTCTGATAATCTGATATCGGGGGTTCTGGTAGCAGGTCCTCCTTCACCACCTCCGCCGGATAGATGCACATGCTGGTCGATAAAACCCGGAACTGCTTTCAGATTGGTTCCATCAACGGTATCCATTTCAAAACCGGCAGGGGAATCGATAGAGGTGGCAATTTTTATAATTCTATCATTACAGATAAGAATATCTTTCCTGCCTACGAATTTTGGATCATAAACATCAATGTTTTTTATTAGTGTAAACATAAATCACCTCTTAATCAATTTTTCACTCTTCACTTTTCAATATTTTACCTTCCTGCATCCAATCCCAGTACCTTTTGGGTATTTTGGCGGCGGCAAGCCGCATATTCCTGCGGGGCTCAATATATTGGGACTTATAGTATTCTTCCCAGACAGAGTCATAAATATCTTCCTTAAAATATTTTTCATAAGCTTCACCGGGCACATCGAAAATAATACCGTTTTCTATTGCTTTAGAGCAGGAGCTGTTGATTATGACAATCCGGTGATTGGGGTATCTGTTCTGGAACTCCCTGAGTATCAGATCAGTTGTATCGTGAAAGAGGAGAGGTCTGGCGACCAGGCATCTTTCGCCCGCAGTCCTGAAGCGGATGAAGCCCATCATTCTGTAGACCTCATGGTTGACGTCGCTGCAGAGGGAGCGGAGCTTCTTGCTGTATACCGAGGCTCCTTGCAGGCAGTAGTCGATTCCCTTTGTGAAGGCGTCTTCAATTGCTTTGAAGATAATGGAGTATTTACTCTCGGAACAGTGCCTGAGAGCTTTATATAAAATCATCATCAATTCATTGCCTTTGTAGGTATGAAGCCAATCAGCGCTCCTGCTGAAATGCTCCTTATACTGCTGTGCTAATTCCGCAAGCTCATAGCTATCTGAACTTATCACCGCATTACCGCTGAAAAGCAGCAGGCTGTCGCTGCTTTCGGTAATAACGGTGTCTCCGGTAAGCCGGGAGAGTATGAAGGCTTTTATTATCGACTGAGGATTGTCCGAGAACATTATCATAAACTCATCTCCTTAAACATGTTCAACTGTTCATATTTATATTTGGGCGGATCCATAAGCCATCTGCTGCTGTCATAGCATTTGCCGGATATCGTGATAAACTTCTGGCTGCGTTTCAGGCTTATCCCCATATTTTTAAGCTCCAAAGGGGTCCTGATCCTATACTGCCTGCGGACCTGCAGTATCTTGCGGGCGGATTTGGGACCTATCCCCGGTACCCTGAGAAGCTGCTCATAAGAGGCTCTGTTGATCTCCACAGGGAAAAGCTGGGGATTCCTGACTGCATACATGAGCTTTGGGTCCAGCTCCAGGTCTAGGTTGCCGGTTCCGTCGAAAAAGAAGTCCTTGAATTTGAAGTCATAGAATCTCATTAAAAAATCCGATTGATAAAGCCTGTTCTCCCTTACCCGGGGTGCAGGGGCAATATTTTCAAGGGGAGTACCGGATACGGGATTGAAGGCGCTGAAATAAGCCCTTTTCAGATTGTAGGAAGAGTAGAGATCGTTGACTGTCGTCAATATTTCCTTATCACTTTCCCGGGCTGCCCCGACAATGAACTGTGTTGTATGTGTCGTACCGGGATTCTGCTCTACTACCCGGGCAATCTTCTCAATAGGAAAGAGCAGGTCCCTCTCGAAGTTTTTGCTGCTGAGCAGCTTAAGCCTGTCGCTGTTAGGAGCCTCCAGGTTGAGGGAGATCCTGTCCGCAAGGTGTGCTGCCTGATGAATATACTGCTCGGATACGCCGGGAAGCATTTTCAGGTGTATATATCCTCCGAAGCGGTAACGAAGCCTTAGTATTTCTACAGTTTTTATCATGTTCTCGATAGAGGCTGCCATACCGTGTCTTACTCCTGAGCTTAGAAAAAGCCCTTCTACATAATTTCTCTCATACATATCTATAAACAGCCTTGATAATTCTTCGGGAGCAAAGGCGGTCCTCGGCACATCTCTTTGTGCCATGTTGGGGCAATAGCTGCAGTCCTTTTCGCATTCATTGGTCATAAGCACCTTTAGAAGAGAAACGCATCTTCCATCGGGAGTAAAGGAGTGGCAGATTCCGGAGGGAAGGGTGTTCCCCACAGCGGCCTTGGATATTTTATGCCCTGTGGAGGCACTGGAGGAGCAGATGTCATATTTGGCTGCTTCTCCAAGTATTGAAAGTTTTTTTATATCCATAGCATCATCTCCAGGTATTGGTTTTCTATACAAATCATAGCATACTCAAAACAAAAATGCAAACATATGTTCGTATTTTTATTATACGCAGATGCAAGAGCTTTTATTATTATTTGAAGGCTTTCCTGCAATAATTTTACATTGCGTAAGTACAGAGGGTGCAGGATTTTTTTAATATATATGGAATAATTTAGAACATTGCAAATACATATAATTTTATCTGAATAGAATATAGCTCAATAAGGGAGGGTAGCAATCAGCTTAAAAATTATATTTTAGGAGGTCAGGTTAACATGATGAAAAATAATTTTTTCAGAACCGTCGCTGTTATAATGACTATAGTAATGGTAATGTCTGTAGGCCTTGTATTCGCAGAGGATACTGGCATACCGAAAAGAAGTGACATAGCAGAGCAGTATAAGTGGAAGCTGGAGGATATGTATGCGGATAAAGACGCCTTTGAAAAGGATTTTGCAAAGGTTCAGAAAGAGTATATACCTAAGGTGACCCAATATAAGGGGAAGCTTAACAGCGCTGCGGTGCTCCTTGAATGCCTGAAGCTTTGTGAGGAAATGGGTATGACTATGGAGAAGCTTTATGTATATGCTCATATGAAGCTGGATGTGAATAAGGCTGATAATGAAGTGTCTGAAATGTCGTCCAGAACGGAGACCCTGCAGAGTAATGCCGATGAGGCAGCTTCCTTTATAGAGCCGGAGCTTCTTGCAAAATCGGAGGAATTGCTCAGGAAGGATTATATCAACAGCCCTATACTAAAGGACTACAAGTACTATTTAACAGTACTGCTTAACAAGAAAGCTCATATACTTTCGGATGCTGAGGAGCAGATCCTGGCACAGGCAGGAGATATGTCCGGTTCTCCCGAGGCCATTTATGGACAGCTCATCGATGTGGATCTACAGTACCCCTCCATGAAGGGTGAAGATGGAAATGAAGTGCAATTGACCTATGGTCAGTTTTCCAGATTAAGAGCCAATGCCAATAGAGATATAAGAAAAGAAGCATGCGAAAAGCATATGGGTGCATATCTGAGTGTGCAGAATACATTTGCGGCTACCCTCAATGCACAGGTAAAGAATGATATATTCTTTGCCAGGGCGAGGAAGTATAACTCAGCATTGGAAGCAGCAGTTACAGGTAATAACAATATCCCGGTAAGTGTATATGACAACTTGGTAAAGGCGGTAAACGGCAATGTCGGGCAATTGCATAAGTATATTACATTAAAGAAGAACGTACTAGGCATTGACAAGGTACATTATCATGACCTTTATCCAAAGCTTGTAGATGACTATGAGATGAAAATACCTTATGAAGATGGAAAGAAAATGATTCTGGAAGGCTTGAAGCCTATGGGACAGGAGTACATAAAGAATCTGCAGACAGCCTTCAACAGCAACTGGATCGATGTATATGAAACAGAAAACAAATACACGGGAGGATATCAGTGGGGTTCATACAATACTCATCCATATATCCTGCTCAACTATGACGATTCGCCTGAGGAAATGCTGACTGTAGCTCATGAGCTGGGCCATGCGATGCACACTTATTATACAAATGCAAATCAGAAGTACTTGAACTCAGAATATCCGACTTTTACGGCAGAGGTTGCATCAACCACAAATGAGTTCATTATGACTCAATATCTGATAGATCATGCCAGGGATAATAAGGAGAAGCTGTTCCTCATCAACCTGCTTGCTGAAAACATAAGGTCTACTGTATATACTCAGATTATGTATGCTGAATTCGAAAAGGCAATACATGAGCGGGTGGAAAAGGGGGAAGCTTTATCTGCCGATACTCTTAAGACCATGTGGAAAGAACTGATGGAAAAGTACTTTGGGGAAGATTTTGTAGTTGATGAATACGCTACAATGTGGTGGTCATATATTCCTCACTTCTACATGAATTTCTATGTATATAACTATGCGACAGGAATGGCGGCTGCTTATCCTCTGAGCCAAGCTATACTTAAAGGTGAAAGAGGTGCAGTTGACAAATATATAGGCTTCCTTAAGTCGGGCAACTCCGACAACCCTGTTGAGATCCTTAAGAAAGCAGGCGTTGACATGAATTCCACCAAGCCTGTGGATGACCTGCTGAAGCTGTTCGGAGACCTTGTAGATCAGATGGAGCAGATACTTAGGGAAGAAGACAAAATAAAGTAAGATAAATAGAGATAAAAGGGACTGCTGCAGAGTTTACCATTTTACAGCAGCCCTTTCTATTTTGCTGTTCAGCTCCTCCAGCACTGCTTTATGCTCCTTGCTGCCGAAGATCTCTCTCGCTTCTTCCAGACTGTACTCCATTGTATCACTGAGCTTATGCTTTAGTTTTACCTTGATTATTCTGTGTACTGACTCATTGAGCCTTTCTTCTGATATCCTGCCCTCGCTGCATGCCTTCATCAAAGCATCCAGCACCATGTCCTGCAGTGTTTTTGTATGGGCTACCACGAAAACATCAAGGCCGGCGTTGAAGGAAGCAATCACACACTCCTCAAGAGAAGCATTACTATCCATATAGCCTTGCATTTCAATATCATCTGATATTGAAATACCGTTATACCCCATTTCCCTCCTGAGGATGCCGGTGAGAAAATAACTGGACATCGTAGCAGGAATCCCTGAGGGATCCAGCTTGGGGAAGGCAATATGTCCGACCATTACAGCATCAATCCCTTGTTTTACGGCAGCTTTGAAAGGGATCAACTCCCTTTCCTGCAGCATGTTTTTATCAATATTTACTACCGGCAGTTTAACATGAGAATCGGCATTTGTGCCTCCATGACCGGGAAAATGCTTTGGTGAAGCTATAACACCAGTTGACTGCAGGCCGTCTATAAAGGAAGCCCCGTGGAGAGATACCTTTTCTGCACTGCTGCCGTAGGATCTTTTTGCAAGCAGCTGGTTGTTACGGCTGCTTAAGATATCCAGAAGAGGAGCAAAATTGAGATTTATACCTGAAGCTTTAAGTTCCCGGCCTATGACCTCTCCTGTTTTGCGGGTAAGTGTGGGGTCACCGGCCTTGCTTACCAGACTGGCGTCGGGAAAAAGTGTTCCTCCTTCCGGGAGCCTTGAAACAGTGCCGCCTTCTTCATCTACAGCAATAAAGAGGGGCAGGGGATTTACGGCTGAGTTTCTTTCCTTCAGGCTTCTGACCAGTTCATATTGCGAATCAAAATCCTTGTAGTTCCTTTTGAATAGAATAAAGCCGGATACCTTGTATTTATCTATATAATCCTGTACGATTGCCTTTTTACCATCACCAATGAACCCGACAATCAAAAGCTGGCCAACCTTTTCCTCAAGGGTCAGAGTACTGAGTATAGCTTCTGCTCTGGTCTCCAGCTCATCTTTTTTTTCGCCGGCCATGCTGCTATCCTGTCCTGGTGCCAGAGGATTCTTCTTTTCTTCAGAAACGGGGGGGACAGAACAATTTGCAGCTATAGCGAGTGTTATTACGGCAAGTATTATCAGAACTAATTTTTTCAAGAAAGTTACCTCCACAGCCTTAGTTTATTAAAATTCATCTCTCTTTCAATTATCTACATCAATTGGATGAATGTCAAGGAATGGAAGGAAATTCACTTTCTGGGCAAAAAATATTGCTAAATATATGTAAATGCTTCTAGATATTTGAAATGGTGGTATAATATATAACAAATCTGTGTGCACAAAAATGTACACATAAGTGCCTCGTAACGTATATCCCTTCTTGAGAATGCGAGGCACTGAATCAATGTTGTGATTATTAACACTTTTATGAACAAGAAAGTTGTTGTGTTAATAATCACTAGATTGTGAGATGGTGGTAACTTATCAAGAATTATAACAGGAGGTTACAGTAATGGATTCAAGGAACTACAGTCTTGCAGATTTTTTCAAGGTGCACGACACTGACATCATGGGCAGGGCAAAGGCATTCGGGGAGTACAGGAGGGATGTCGAGGAAAGACGGCATATGCAGTACAGGAGAGTATCAACTGATGGTTCAGGCCCCACAATGAAGATAAGAGACCGTTATACGGGCAAAATTAAAGAAATGGTCTATCTGGCATCCAATGATTACCTGAACCTGACAAAGCATCCAAGGACCATTGCAGCAGGCAGGGAGGCACTGGAGAAATACGGCTCGGGAGCTGGCAGTGTTCCCCTGTTGGGGGGGACCCTGGACATACATATAGAACTGGAAAAGAAGATTGCAAAGTTCAAGGGTTGTGAGGATTCAATCATTTATACCTCAGGTTTCGGTTCCAACTGCGGTACTTTGCTTTCCATCCTGCAGGAGGAGGATATCGCGATACTTGACATGTATGTACACGCCAGCATAATTGACGGCTGTAAATTAACAAATACCAAATTTTTCAAGCATAACGACATGGATTCCCTTGAGAAGGTTCTTATGAGGGTAAAGGATAAGTATAAGACAAAGCTGATCGTGGTCGATGGAGTATATTCAATGGATGGGGATATTGCGCCGTTGGACAGGATAGTAGAGTTGGCAAAGGCCCATGGAGCCTATGTCATGGTGGATGAAGCCCATGCTACCGGAGTTATTGGAGACACGGGAAGGGGGACTCCACAGCATCACAAAATTGAGGGAAAGGTCGATATTGTTGCAGGCACCTTATCAAAAGGTCTGGGAGGGGTAGGAGGCTTCATTGCAGCAAGTGAGGAACTCATTGAACTGCTCCGGTTTTATTCAAGGCCGTATATATTTTCTACTGCAATGACTCCGCAGGTTACAGGCTCACTTCTAGCTGCACTGGATATAATAGAGGATGAACCGGAGCATCTGAAAAAGCTCTGGGAGAATATAAGCTATTTCAGATCCAGCCTCAAAGCTTTGGGGTTTAATCTTGGAAACTCGGAAACAGCGATTTTTCCAGTCATAATAGGGGATGATCTGAAGGTAAGGGAAATGTGCAGGAGGCTCCATGAACTGGATATATATGTGAATCCGGTGATGTATCCTGCAGTGCCCAAGAGACTGGCAAGAATAAGAATGAGCCTTATGTCCTCTCATACCAGGGAGCAGCTGGATAAAGCCCTTGACGCTCTGGAAACTGTGGGCAGGGAATATGAGGTCATATGAAATTATTACACGAGGGGGAAAAGTTAATTGAGAGGCATAGTATTTGACGGGGATGTTAAAAAATACATAGGGACACTGATGCTGGGCAAGCTTGATAAAAGGCTCAGCTACGGAGGAATTACCTGCACAAACTACAAAAACGGTATTAAGGAACCTGAGCTTCCCGGACAGGAATGGGTGAAGATCAGAACGAAATATGGAGGGATCTGCGGCAGTGACCTTAATCTGGTATACCTTCACGACAGTCCTTCCGCATCGCCCTTTGTATCCTTTCCCTTTGTAATAGGCCATGAGAATATGGGAGTAATAGCTGAGAAAGGAAGTATGGTAGAGGGATTTGAGGTAGGAGACAGGGTAATCGCAGACCCTATCCTTTCCTGCAGGGTCAGAGGCATTGAAGATGAATGCCCCAGCTGTAAAAGCGGTAACGCAGCCCTGTGCAGCAACTTTACAAAAGGCCTGCTTGCTCCGGGTATGTCCATTGGCTCCTGCAGGGATACGGGAGGGAGCTGGGGAGAATATTATATAGCACACAAGTCGCAGCTCATTAAGCTTGAGGATGATATGAAAAGCGAGGATGCGGTCCTGGTTGATGCAATAGCCTCAGCTCTGCACCCTGTTGCACGGAATTTTCCTGATGACAGCGAAAAGGTACTGGTAGTGGGGAGCGGAATAATAGGCCTCATGGTAGTAGCATGCCTTAGGGCTCTGGGCTCAAAGTGCAGTATCACAATGCTCGCCAGGCACAAGTTCCAGGGAGCTCTGGCGGAACAATACGGTGCAGACAATGTTGTGTATACCCGCGATGAAGATTATTTTTCAACCTTTGCGAATATTACTGGAGGGACGCTGTATAAACCGATCATAGGCAAGAGGGTCATGACAGGAGGCTTTGACAGGGTTTTTGAATGTGTAGGCTCTGATGTAAGCATTGACGAATCCCTGAGATTCACAAGACAAGGGGGGACAATGGTGCTTATCGGCCTTGCTTCAGCTCCGAAGAGCGTAGACTGGACTCCGATATGGCTTAAGGAAATCACGATGCGCGGAGCATACTGGTGCAGCACGGAAAGCATAAGTGGGAAGACAGCTTCTACATATACCCATACCCTGGACCTGATCCGGGAGGGCAAGCTCAACACAAAGCCCCTGGTCACCCATGTATTTGATATAAAGGACTATAAGCAGGCCCTGGAGGTGGCATCCGGCAAAAGCAGGTATAAGAGCATAAAGATACTGTTTGGGTTTTAGAAGAAATTAAAAAAGCAGCATTATTGCTGCTTTTTGCTTTTTAACTTAAAATATTTGTTTTTTACTATTGAGCTGCACAGGGTGTTGCAGCACTTTATGATTCTCGGCTGCAGATCCTTTATACCTGCGCCTGTAAGCTTTGCTTTTCCTGCATTCAGCAAGCTGGCGCTTTTCACTGCTATCCGGCTGTCCTTCAGATTCCTCATTCCTTCTGCAATATGCTTCCTATCGGTAAGCTTTTGAAGTTTTTCCTTAACGAACTGGGATATCTCCATTTCGTCGTTGTCGGTATAGGGTATGTCGTTAATATACTTATAAATATTACAAATATTAGTCCTGTATTTCTTTGAGGTATTCTCTATACCGGTTGTGCTTTCCGACAGGTTCTTTATTATTGCAGCCATGGTTTTCTGCTCATAAGGTATCTCGAAGGTGCTGCAGTTAAGATTTACAGTAGGCATGATCTTTTTGCCGGGCAGCCTTATGAAGAGCAGTTTCTCTTCTATCCGGGCTATATCTATGGTGTCCCTGAGCGTCTTGTTATAGATCAGTGATACGGTCTTCTGGGTATCAATGCCTGCGGATATCATTTTCAGAAGAAGCTTTTTGGTGGTTTTTATCTTGTTGGGCATGAAGTCGTGTACTATAAAAATCTTACTGGCTGTCTTATATATGTATGGAGTACATATCAAAGAGCTTTCATCAGCGTTTACAATAATATAGTCATATAATTCGCTGAGTTTTCTCAGTATCTCGCAGAAATAAATAACCTCAGGCCCCTTGTTATCATATTCATAGTCATAAACGTACAAATCTACAAGACCGTCAGTGTAAATATTTACCGACCGGTAAAAATCCCTGGATATTGAAAAATCCTTCAGGTTACTGGTGTTTAAAAAGCTGTGCTTTGGGAAATAGTTTATAAGCTTGTTTTTCCTGGTTATGTCTATCAGTGCGAGTTTCTGACTATTCTGCCGGAAGCTTTCGCTTAATGAGGCTATTATTGAGGTCTTACCCGTATTGCCGGGACCGACAAAATAAATTATATTATCTTCCTGCAGGACTGGTTCTGCGGGGCTGTTGTCAATGAACTCAAGAGTAATGAATTTGTGCTTCTCAAGCTTTTCAAGAAATGCGACATGTTTCGGCGTGTTGCCGCCCGGCATGCTTTTATCCATTATAAATAGAACTCTGATAGGTACGTCATGGGGAATAAGAAAACTGAACAAGTCGTATATAATATCATTTACTGATTCATCAGAATAATTTATAATAATATCATAGTGTTTAGCAGGAATTATCTTGCATATTTCGTCCTTATCCGAACAATTGCAGATGAATGTGCTTTCTTCGTCTTTATTTGAGGTATAGTGGTCAATATATGCAGCAGAGGATGAACCTGTAGAGATAATGCAATGTTGCATTTTGGAGGCATTTTTATTACTTACATTTTCCAACTCATACCCTCCTTAGAAAGACTACATACATCTTGAAATTAACACAAAATGGCTGATTTTTCAACAAATTGGGACAAATTAGGCCTAAAGTCCTATATGATACTGGGAGGATATGGAGTATCGTATACTATAGAGTAGTTGTATTCATTTTCATTTAAATAATATTACAAGGAGGTTTTTTAATGGAGTCTCGGGTTAAAATTTACGCAGATGGTGGAAACAGATTGACTAAAATAATGGAGGAGTCCAGAAAGCCTTTCGATTTCCCAACAATCATATCTGAGCCGGAGAAGGATTTGAACTATGGTCTGAACTTTGACTTTGACCTTTCGGATTGGAATAACGATGCTGCGAAGCTCGATATTAACAATATGTTTGTTGAAATCATCAAGGATGGTGAATCCAAGGGTAAAATGCTGGTAGGAAAAGCTGCTGAAGAGAAAGGGCTTCTGATAAGAGACAGGAACAGATATCAGGAGAAGGCAGCAGACGAAGTTATTATGTTCTGCATGATAGCAGGCATAGCTTACAATCTTGCCAAGTACAACAAGAACTACCAGAAGATAGACCTGACTGTTAACCAGCCTCTTATAGAATATGCAAGAAACAAGGAAGATTCTGCAAACAAATATACCGAATATCTTATGGGGAATATGAAAGTAATGTTCTTCAACATATACAACCCGTCACAGGTTATATACGAAATAGTATTTGATATTGAGAAGGTTGTATTATGCCCTGAGGGTATAGCCGCATTCTTCCAGTATGCAGTCAATGAAGACGGCAGCGTAAAGGAAGAGTTTAAGGAAGACATGAAGACTATAGTATGGGATATAGGCTCAGGCCAGATCAATGTAGCCGCTTTCGACGGCTTTAAGGTAGCAGGGGTAAACACCTTTGAAAAAGGTATGTTTGATTGCTACGAGAAGATATCATTGATTCTATATAATAACTTCAGGGACAAGCTTGACAGAAAGCCACACAGCTATGAAGTTGACAACATGATAAGATTCCATGAAAGTGTACTTAAGGGCAAAAAGGGAGAAGACATAGATGCCGGCAGCATAGTCAAAAACGTATTTGATGTCTTCGCATATGAGCTTAGTAAGGATATAAGAGAATTTGCAAAAATTAAGTTTATGGGCGCCTGTGACAGCATAATATTCGCCGGCGGCGGAAGCAAGATACTCTTTGATTATCTTAGCAAGTATCTGAGCAATGACTTTATCTGTGTGAAGAGCAACATCGGAGAGTATGACAATGTAGTAGGAAGCATGTACTATAGAATGTACAGGGATGTGAAAACAAGCGTTGAAGGGTAGGTGCTGACTTTTGATTATCAAGCTGTTGGAACAACCAATCATAGCAATACATGAAGCAGAGATCGCAGGAACTGTGGACGGGGTTATAATCAAAAACAACAAGGTCAGCTGTATCTATCATAGGAATATGGAAAACCATTTTGCCATTCCTGTTGAAAACACAATAATAGGCAGTGATGCTGTCATGATACAGGATATGACGGCCATGACCTTTACTTCACAGAGCTCAAAGTCCCTTAAATCATTGCTTGATGTTTACAGCATCAGCGGCAGGCATCTGGGGTGCTTGCATGGGATTGAGGTGGACGATGAGCTGGTTGTCCGATACATATACGCTGACGACTACAAAATTGAAATGTCGAAGATAGTAAGCTATGAGAGCGTTATTATAGCAGACATGGAAGAGGCCGAGCTTGAGAATATGGATGCAGAGGCATGCAGTGTGGAGGAAGGCAGTGCAGCTGAGGAGGAAACTGCTATATCCATGGAGATCGAGCCGGAAATCAAATGGAATGATGAAAACGGTCATGAAGAGGAAAAGGATCCTGAAAGCTCTGAGCTCAGTGTGGTAAGAGCAACTCACCAGACTGAGGCTGTGGAGGATGTACCGGATGTGGATGCCAAATATGCATATCTGTGCGGAAAGCAGCTGCTGGAGGGCATAGATATCGAAGATGTATTCTACGAAAAAGGAACGGTGATAAGCCCGGATATCATTAAGCATGCAATAGCTAACAATGCGATAGTAAAGGTAATTGTAAACGCAGAGGAATAGTTGGGAAGGCGAGAAATCGCCTTCTTAGTTTTTATAACGAGTAGGAAAGTATAAATTTCCTTAATGTGTCGCTTTCCGTCAACGAGTTTCAAAAAAGGTTTCCTTGGTTGTTATAATGCTTCAATGGAAGCCTTTTTTATAAGGAAAGTATGCGATTTTGCTCAGCACAATGGTTAAGTGGATAATATCATTATACTAACCTTACGAGCCTGTTGATTTGTAATGCCTTACTCCTATTTTCCAGATAATATGGCAAGGTATAAGAAACATGAATCCAACCAGCGGAAATAGTATATACAGGACATTCGCGCTTCTGCCTGTCAGATATAAGAAAGGATAATACTGAAATAAGGCGAGGGGTATCACAAAGGTAAAGAACCTTAAGATCCCCTCGCCATATATTGAGAGAGGATAACGGCCGAATTCCCTGCCGCCATCGGTAAATATATTCATGAATTCAAGTCCCTCTGTTGTGAAAAAGCAGAAGGCCGCATATATAACGAACAACCCCGAGAAGATAGCTATACCGGATATGATCATTAGCACCAGTGTTATTACCTTGTCTGCGCTCCACGCTACACCGCTTGCGGGAATGGCGTACGCAAAGACAATAACAGCCTGTATCAGACGCCCCATCCTTGAAAGCTCAAGCTTGGATGCTAAAACCTGGAACATTTCATTGCGAGGCCTTACCATAATACGGTCAAATTCTCCATTTCCGATCATGCCGGAAAATGTATCAAAGCTCCGGGCAAAGCATTCTGCAAGGGAAAACGCAATAAGAACGGTTGCAAAGCACAAAAGCACTTCACTAAAAGAAAAATCATCAACCTTATTAAAACGTGTCATCATGAAATAGATACCGAGAAAAGCAGAAAACGAGGTCAGGAATTGCCCGGTTACAGTTAGGAAAAATGATACTTTATATTGCATCTGGCTTTTTATATGAATAGACAAATATTTTAAATACAGCCTCATTTCCTTAGCCTCCCTGAACCACAACATTTTTGAGCGCTTTTTTTATCCACAGCCTTCCAGCCAGAACAAGCACTGTGAGCCAGAAGACCTGTAATGAAATACCCCGTAACATTTCACTTCCTGCAATGTTGCCGCTGTAAATCCTTAAGGGAAGGTTCTGCATCGAGGCAAAGGGTGTAGCTTCAACTATTTTCCGTACATTATCAGGTAAAAAGGGCAGTGGTATGACGGCACCGGACAAAAATTCCGTGAGCGACAGCGCTACAATACGGATACCCAGAGGGGAAAGAGTATAAAAGGTAGCAATGTAAATCAACATGGAAAATGCAACCACAGTAAACAGGGCAAGCAGCATTGCTGCAAGAAACGCCAGAAATCCCAGAAAGCTGAAGGGTAATACAATTCCATACGGGCTGGGCAGAAATGCCGCCACTATCAGGATCGGCATGCAGCGTAGGACTGCCTTTGAAAGCCTGATTGCCAGATTCTTTGTAAACCACATAAAATATAAATCTATCGGACGCGAAAGCTCGTAAGCAATATTTCCGCTTGAAATAGCCGAGAAAATCTCATTGTCAAGAAACCATAGCATAAACAGGGCAAGAAAGGCTTGCTGCAGCCATATGTAGGAGGACAGCTGTGAAAATTCCATTGGAAAAGCGGCTGCATCCGCATTATAGAATGCCTTGAATATGAGTATTTCCATGAAGCCCCATGCGAACTGCGTTGCAATTCCGGCATAAGCAGCTGTACGATATTGCAGTCCGTTAACGAACCGTATTCTGAAAAAAGAAAGATATTTTTTCATATTTTGAATTCCTCGTAAAGTGAAACGACCATTTCTTCTGCAGTTGCTCCCGTTACTGATATATCGGTAATATCAGCTGACCTTGAAAGCTCTGAAATGGCACTTGATACAGATATCATGCCGGTATCTATATGGAATACCGCATGGCCGTCAATTATATTATTCAGGGTGATACCCGGAATCTCTGCAAAATTGCCTGTGTTGAACTCAAGTGTTATTGTTCTGTATGATGAGTTACGTTTTTTCAGCTCCGACAAGGAGCCGTCCAGCAGAATCTGTCCTTTCCCAATGAGCAGTATCCTCTCTGTTAATGCTTCAATATCCTGCATATCGTGTGTCGTCAGGATAACTGTTGTTTTATGCTCGTGGTTTATTCTCTTTATAAATTCACGCACGGCAATTTTCGATACTGCATCAAGCCCTATGGTTGGTTCATCGAGAAAGAGTATTGACGGGCTGTGCAGCAGTGATGCTGCAATCTCGCAGCGCATTCTCTGCCCTAGACTGAGTTGCCTTGCGGGGGTCCTGACGATGTCGGCAAGCTCAAGAGTAGAAACAAGTTCCTCAAAATTATTTCTGTAGGAGGTACTGTTAATCCTATAAATATCCCGGATAAGTTCGAATGAATCTATAACAGGCACATCCCACCATAACTGGGAACGCTGTCCGAACACGACCCCTATATGCCTGACATGCTCCCGGCGGTCTTCCCAGGGGATCAATCCATCTATAATGCATTCACCGCTGTCTGGATGTAAAATGCCGCTCATTATTTTGACAGTGCTGCTCTTTCCGGCTCCATTGGGACCGATATATCCGACCATTTCACCGTTTCCGATGGAAAAGGACACATCCCTTAACGCGTGAACGCAAGTATATTCTTTTTTGAAAAGAGCCTTAAGAGCTTCTGAAAGGCCTGCATTTCGTTTGGCAATCTTAAAGGTTTTGTTGATGTTTTTCAGTTCTATCATAAATATACCTCTGAATATTGTTTACCATGATTTCCTTATTGTACCATATAAATATAAATATTGACAGACTATAAGTCGCAAAAAGTCGATCGAAAAAATGCAATATTATCACAAAAGTCGATTGACTTTTGTGATAGCAAATGCTATGCTTACGACAATACCAATACGGAGGTGTTGCACATGATCAGGAATGCTATGAATGATTTAATCAATTGGAAGAATAGCAAAAGCAGGAAGCCCTTGATTATAAGAGGTGCAAGACAAGTCGGAAAGACATGGCTTATGAAAGAATTTGGCCGTACACAATATCAGAAATGCGCATATGTTAATTATGAAAATAATGAGCGTATGAAGAGCTTATTCAATGGGAATCTGGATATAAAAAGAATTATTACTGCCTTGCAGATCGAGACAGGTGTTGCTATCGATGCGGAAAATACATTGATTGTTTTTGATGAGGTACAGGAGGTTCCAAAAGCGCTCACATCACTCAAGTATTTTTGCGAAAATGCATCGGAATATCATATTATTGCAGCCGGAAGTTTATTAGGGGTGGCACTTCATCCGGGCACTTCCTTTCCTGTCGGCAAAGTGGATTTTCTGGATTTGTATCCTATGGATTTTTTGGAATTTTTAAGTGCCACCGGTAATACTAATCTTTCCGAACTTTTGCATACTCATGATTTTGAACTGATTACCACTTTTAAAAACAAATATATTGATCTTCTGAAACAATATTATTATATAGGAGGAATGCCGGAAGCTGTGGCAAATTATGCGGCATCATCCGATTATACCGTAGTACGTGACATTCAGAAGAGAATTTTAACGGCTTATGAGCAGGATTTTTCAAAGCATGCCCCGAATGAAACCGTGCCACGGATCAGAATGCTTTGGTCATCCATTCCATCGCAGCTGGCTAAGGAAAGCCGCAAATTTATATATGGTCTGATCAGGCAGGGAGCACGGGCAAGGGAGTACGAGCTTGCAATGACATGGCTTATTGACTGTGGTCTGGTCTATAAGGTCAGCCGGATATCAAAACCCGATATGCCCTTAATGGCATATCAGGATTTTAATGCGTTCAAGCTGTTTGTGGTTGACGTCGGATTGCTTGGAGCAATGAGTGACCTTGATCTGAAATCAAT